>JAZQJD010000006.1:0-139862 GCA_045541435.1 Acutalibacteraceae bacterium | reverse complement strand
CAGTAGGTTTTGGCTTAGGAAAGTCAAACGAAGTTCCCGATGCTATCCGTAAGGGTATCGAGGACGCAAAAAAGAATCTCGTAAAGATTTCTCTTAAAGGAACAACTATTCCTCACGAGGTTATCGGTAAATTCGGCGCAGGTGAAGTGCTTCTCAAACCCGCAGCACCCGGTACCGGCGTTATCGCAGGTGGTCCCGTTCGTGCAGTTGTTGAGACAGTTGGTATTAAGGACATTCGTGGTAAATCACTTCGTTCCAACAACCCCTGCAACGTAGTTAGAGCTACTATGAACGGACTTATGCAGCTCCGCAACGTTGAAGAAGTTGCTAACATTCGCGGCAAATCCGTTAAACATTTTAAAGATTAAGGAGGGTGGTAAGAATGGCTAACATTAAAGTTAAGCTCGTAAAGAGCCTTATCGGTTCAAAGAAAGATCAGATTGCCACCGCCCATGCGTTAGGTCTTCGTAAAATCGGTGATGTAGCAGTACAGCCCGATAATCCCCAGACCAAAGGCAAAATCAGAAAAATCGCCCATCTTATTGAGGCTACTGAAGAATAAGCAAGGAGGTGCAATTTATGAAGCTTCACGAGCTTTCACCCGCAGCTGGCTCCAAAAAGGAAGTTAAGCGTATCGGTAGAGGTCCCGGTTCAGGCCAGGGTAAAACAGCCGGTAAGGGTCACAAAGGTCAAAAGGCACGTGCCGGCCGTGGTTTACAGGTTGGTTTTGAAGGCGGCCAGATGCCTTTGCAGAGACGTCTCCCCAAAAGAGGTTTCGTTAATATTTTCGGTAAAGAGTTCGCTATCGTTAATGTAGCTGCTCTTGAGGACAGATTTGAGGATGGTGCAGTTATCGACATCGATGCACTTAAATCAGCAGGTCTTGTTAATAAAACACTTGACGGTGTTAAGGTGCTTGCACATGGTGACATCACTAAGAAATTCACTGTTAAGGTTAATGCTTATTCTGATGCAGCTAAGGCAAAAATTGAAGCTGCCGGAGGAAAGGCAGAGGTGATTTAACATGTTTCAAACATTAGTTAATGCATGGAAAATCCCCGATTTAAGAAAGAAGATTCTCTTCACAGCATTCATTATTGTTATCTACAGAATCGGTGCTAACATTCCCGTTCCCTTCGTTGATATCATCGAGGGCGGTCTTCTTGGCGGCACAGAGGGAACAACATTCCTCAGCTATTTAAGTATGATGACAGGTGATGCTTTCAACTACGGTACAATTTTCGCTCTTTCTATCACACCCTACATCAACAGCTCAATTATTATTCAGCTTTTGACTGTAGCAATCCCCGCTCTTGAAAGACTTTCAAAAGAGGGCGAAGAAGGTAGAAAGAAAATTGCTACTATCACTCGTTATATGACTCTCGGACTTGGTCTTCTTCAGAGTATTGCATACTTCATCTACCTTAATGCAAAGGATTATCTCCTTTACACAGGTGATGGTTTTGCAAAAGTATTTGAAGCAATCGTTGTTATCGCAGTTCTCACAGCAGGTACAACACTTGTTATGTGGCTCGGCGAACAGATTAACGACAAGGGTATTGGTAACGGTATCTCAATCATCCTTTTTGCAGGTATCATTTCCCGTATTCCTACAGAAGCAACAATGCTCTTCGGTACATCTGATGCAGCACCCGGTTACTTCGCAAGAGGCGGTATTTACTACTTCCTTGCTCCCTTCGTAGTTGTTTGCTATCTTCTTATGATTGCATACATCGTTTGGATGGACAATGCAGAGCGTAGAATTCCCGTTCAGTATGCTAAGAGAGTTGTAGGCCGTAAAATGTACGGCGGTCAGAGCACACACATTCCGATTAAAGTTAATATGAGCGGTGTTATGCCCGTTATTTTCGCAAGCTCAATTCTTTCTCTTCCTCCCACAATTCAACTTTTTGTGGCTAATAAGATTTCAGAAGAAAGCTTTTGGAATACATTCTTTGGTTGGTTTGCTCCTACAAGCGTAGTTTACAACGTGCTCTACTTCCTTATGATAATCTTCTTTGCATATTTCTATGCAGCAATTCAGTACAATCCTACTGAAATGGCTAACAATATCCGTAACAATAGCGGTACAATTCCCGGTATCAGACCCGGTAAGCCCACCGCTAAGTATATCGAGAAAATTATCTCCAGAATAATTCTTCTTGGCGCATTGCTTCTCAGCGTAGTTGCTTTGTTCCCCACATTATTCACAATGATAACAGGTCTCGTTACAAAAGAGGGTATGAACATTTCTCTCGGTGGTACATCACTTATCATTATGGTTGGTGTTGCCCTTGAGACTGTTAAACAGCTTGAAAGCCAGATGATGCTCCGCCATTACAAAGGCTTCCTTGATTAATTAAGGAGGATTTAAGTAATGAAACTTATATTTCTCGGTGCACCCGGTGCGGGTAAAGGCACTCAGGCAGAGATAATCGCCGGAAAGCTTAATATTCCCACTATTTCCACAGGCAACATCATTCGTGAGGCTCTTGCCAACGGAACAGAAATGGGTCTTAAAGCAAAATCATTCATTGAAGCCGGTAAGCTTGTTCCTGATGATGTTGTAATCGGCATCATCAAGGAAAGGTTGGCTAACGAGGATTGCAAGGACGGATTCATCCTTGACGGATTCCCCAGAACAATTCCTCAGGCCGAGGCTCTTGATAATATGGGCATCATTATTGATAAGGTTGTTGATATTGATGTTCCCGATGAAAACATTGTAAACAGAATGTCAGGCAGACGCGTTTGTAAGGCTTGCGGTTCTTCTTATCATATTGAAAATAAGAAGCCTAAGGTTGAAGGCGTATGCGACGCTTGTGGCGGTGAGCTTCAGATTCGTAAAGACGATGCTCCCGAAACAGTTCTTGACAGACTCAATGTTTATCACGAACAGACCGAACCGTTAAAGGATTTCTACGCAAAATGCGGTAAGCTCCGCAGCGTAATCGGTACAGCTCCTATTACAGAGATTACCGAAGCAATCCTTAAGGTATTGGAGGATTAAGCATGATAGTGCTTAAAAGCGAAAAGGAAATTAAGCAGATGCTTGAAGCCTGCAGAATTTCCGCAGAAGCACTTAAAGTAGCAGGTGAGGCAGTTGAACCGGGTGTTTCAACCTGGGAAATTGACCGAGTAGCCCGTAAGTTCATTGAAAGCAAAGGTGCAAGACCGACTTTCCTTAACTATAACGGTTTTCCTGCTGCCGCATGCATTTCCATAAATGATGAGGTTATTCACGGTATTCCTAACAAAAACCGCATTATACGGGCAGGCGACATAGTAAGTATCGACCTCGGAGCCTGCATCAACGGTTTTACCGGTGATAATGCCGCCACTTTCGCCTGCGGGGATGTTTCTGCAGAAGCGAAGCGGCTGATGGAAACTACTGAACAGAGCCTTTACGAAGGTATCCGTAAGGCAGTTCCGGGCGGCAGACTTGGTGATGTTGGTTTTGCCATTCAAAGCTATTGCGAAGAGCGTGGCTACGGCGTTGTTAAAGAATATACAGGGCACGGAATTGGTTCTGCGCTCCACGAAGACCCCTCGGTGCCAAACTACGGCACTCAAGGTAGAGGTGTCCGTTTGGTTCCCGGCATGACAATTGCCATCGAACCCATGATTAATGAGGGTAAGGCATCTGTTAAAACATTGTCTGATGGCTGGACGGTAAAAACAACCGACGGCAAATTATCCGCACACTTTGAGCATACAGTTGCAATAACAAGTAGCGGTCCGTTAATTATGACAAAGATATAAAATAATATCAAGAAATCAGGAGGTAGTTGTTATGTCTAAAGATGATATGATCGAAGTTGAAGGTACTGTCTTGGAAGCGTTACCCAACACAACTTTCCAGGTAGAGCTTGAAAACGGTCACAAAATTCTCGCCCACATTTCCGGTAAGTTGAGAATGAACTACATTCGAATTCTTCCGGGTGATAAGGTTACAGTAGAAATGTCGCCATACGACCTTACACGTGGACGTATCACATGGCGCTCAAAATAAGTAAAAAGGCAAAAGCTGAATTTTAGGAGGTATTCTAATGAAAGTCAGACCTTCTGTCAAGAAAATTTGCGAAAAATGCAAAGTTATTAAACGTAAGGGTAAAATCATGGTAATCTGTGAGAACCCTAAGCACAAACAGCGTCAGGGTTAATCCCCGCGCGTAAACCATATTTGGAGGTGCAACTGACAAATGGCTCGTATTTCAGGTGTTGATTTACCAAGAGATAAGAGAGTAGAAATCGGTCTTACCTATATTTTCGGTATCGGCCGTAAAACTGCTAGCGAAATTATTGCTGCAACAGGCATAAATCCTGACACAAGAGTTAAGGATCTTACTGAAGACGATGTTGCAAAATTACGTGAGTATATTGATCACAACGTTAAGGTTGAAGGTGACCTTCGTCGTGAAACAGCATTCGATATCAAGAGACTTGTAGAAATCGGTTGCTATCGTGGTGTTCGCCATCGTAAAGGTCTTCCCGTAAGAGGTCAGCGTTCAAAAACAAACGCTCGTACTCGTAAAGGTCCCAAGAAGACTATAGCTAACAAGAAGAAATAAGTCGGAGGAGGTATTAGAATGGCTACAAAAGCTACCGGCAAAAAAGGTGCCGGAACACGCAAGCGTCGTGAACGTAAAAATATTGAACGCGGTGCGGCTCATATCCAATCCACCTTCAATAACACAATTGTTACTATTACTGATACTCAAGGTAACGCAGTTTCATGGGCAAGTGCTGGTGAAATGGGCTTCAGAGGTTCTCGTAAGTCCACTCCCTTCGCAGCACAGACTGCTGCTGAAACAGCAGCTAAGGTTGCTATTGAGCACGGTATGAAAACTGTTGAAGTTTATGTTAAAGGCCCCGGTTCAGGAAGAGAAGCTGCAATCAGAGCATTACAGGTTGCAGGTCTTGATGTTACTCTTATTAAAGACGTAACACCTATTCCTCACAACGGATGCCGTCCGCCTAAAAGAAGACGTGTATAACAATATAGGAGGAAACGAATTATGGCAAGATATACCGGTGCGGTATGTAAGCTTTGCCGCCGCGAGGGTCAGAAACTCTTTTTAAAGGGTGGCAGATGCTATACCAATAAATGCGCATTAGAGCGCCGTTCCTATGCTCCCGGCCAGCACGGTCAGGGTCGCAAAAAGATTTCCGAATACGGAATGCAGCTTCGTGAAAAACAGAAAGCAAGACGTTATTACGGAGTTCTTGAGGGACAGTTCCACAAATATTTCCTTATGGCTGAAAAAATGCCCGGCCAGGCAGGTGAAAACCTCCTCAAGCTTTGCGAAAGCCGTTTGGATAATATTGTTTACCTTCTCGGTTGGGCAGATTCCCGTGCAGAAGGCAGACAGCTTGTTACACACGGTCACTTCTGTGTTAACGGCAAAAAAGTTGATATTCCTTCATACCTTTGCAAAGCAGGGGATGTAGTTTCTATTAAGGAAAAATCAGCACAGACCGACGCATTCAAGAATATTATCGAAGCTAACGGCAGTCGTCCTGTTCCCGCTTGGCTCGATATCAATCGTGAAGCTCTTACAGGTAAGGTTATCAATCTTCCCGAAAGAGATCAGATTGAAGCTCCTGTTGCTGAGCATCTTATCGTCGAGTTCTATTCGAAATAATGCTCTTTAGCCTCGAGCCTATAAAGGCTAAACAAAAAACGCAGATAATCTGTGTAATTTTTAAGGAGGGTTTGGTATGATTGGTATTGAGAAACCCGAAGTAAGATTTACCGGTTCAGCAGAAGATTCAGCATTCGGCACATTTGTTGTTGAGCCTCTTGAAAGAGGCTTTGGTACAACTCTTGGTAACAGCCTTCGCAGAGTTCTTCTTTCATCGCTCCCCGGTTATGCAATTACTTCTGTAAAGATTGATAATGTTCTTCACGAATTCTCAACGATCCCGAACGTAAAAGAGGATGTAACTGAGATTGTTCTTAACCTTAAGGGCGTTATTCTCAAAATACACGGAGACGGCCCCAAGATTATGTATATCGAGGCAAACGGCTCCGGTGAAATCACCGCAGGTGACATTAAAGCCGATTCCGAGGTTGAAATTCTCAACCCCGACCATCACATTGCTACTCTTGATGCTGATGCACACGTAACAATGGAGCTTACTGCAGATAAGGGCAGAGGCTATGTTTCTTCAGACAGAAACAAACAGATTCTCGAACCCGCTATCGGCGTAATTGCAATCGACTCTATCTATACACCTGTTTTAAAGGTGAACTACACAGTTGACAACACTCGTGTAGGTCAGATTACCGACTATGACAAGCTCACTATAGATGTTTGGACAGACGGAACAATTTCTGCTAAAGAAGCTGTTTCTTTCGCTGCTAAAATCCTTACTGAGCATCTCAATCTCTTTGTTGAGCTTTCTGATGAAGTTTCTAACACAGAGATTATGGTTGTTAAAGACGATACTTCTATGGGCAAGGTTCTTGAAATGACTATTGAAGAGCTTGACCTTTCAGTTCGTTCATTTAACTGCCTCAAGAGAGCCGGTATCAATACTGTTGAAGATTTAATCAATAAAACTGAAGACGATATGATGAAGGTTAGAAACCTCGGCAGAAAATCTCTTGATGAGGTTGTTGCTAAATTGGCTTCTCTCGACCTTTCTCTTCGTGATGAAGACGAATAAGAAATTCGTATTTTCTACAAAGGAGTGATTTAGATGCCCGGAACCAGAAAACTCGGCAGAGCAACTGATCATCGTAACGCAATGCTTCGTAACATGGTAACATCCTTACTTGAAAACGGTAAGATGACAACAACAGTTACAAGAGCTAAAGAAGTTCGCGCTATGACTGAAAAAATGATTACTCTTGCTAAGGTTGACAGTCTCCACAATAAGAGACAGGCAATGGCATATATTACTAAGGAAGATGTCGTTAAAAAGCTTTTTGACGAGATCGCTCCCAAGTACAAAGATGTTAACGGCGGTTACTGCCGTATAATCAAGACTGAAGCTCGCCGCGGTGACGCAGCAGAGATGTGCATTCTTGAGTTAGTTTAATTAAGAGAAAAAGAGTCTGACTCCAAAAAGTCAGACTCTTTTAACTTTATGACCCTATGAGAAAAATTATTATTTTTCTCATAGGGTCATATTTGTTTTGTTATTCTTTATCTAAAAGTAATTTTGCGATTTTATAAACATCTCCGCAGCCGAGGGTGAGTACTAAATCTCCCTCACCAATATTATCCTTAAGATAATCTGCAACCTTTTGGAAAGTATCAAACCAAACGGAGCCGTCAATTTCATCTGCAAGGTCTTGCGTTGTGATGCCGTAGGTATTGATTTCTCTTGAACCCATAATCTCTGTCATAACAACCTTATCTGCAATAGAAAGAGCCTTTGCAAAGGCATTTAAGTGCATTTTGGTACGACTAAAGGTGAATGGTTGGAAAACTGCCCAAACACGCTTATAATCCATTTTCTTGGCAGCTGAAAGGGTAACCTCAAGCTCTGCAGGATGGTGAGCGTAATCGTCAACAATATCAGCGCCATTATATGTGCCTAAGAATTCAAAGCGTCTGCCTGCACCCTTAAAGGAAAGAAGGCTGTTTTTGCATTGCTCAACACTTGCACCGCAGTACATTGCAGATGCAATAGCAGCGAGAGAGTTTAGCACATTGTGTTCACCGGGAACACTTAATTCAATTTTTGTTTGGAATTCCCTATTAATGTAAAGGTCATAGCAGGGGAAAGCACCATTGTTATAAGAAACGTTTTTAGCAACATATTTGCAATTTTCGTTTTTACCGAATGAAATCATTGTTTTGCCGTCAGAAATACCCTTGATGCTGTCAAGAGTGTTTCGGTCATCACCGTTATAAATAACCGCTTTTGTTGACATATCAGCAAATTTTCTGAAAGAAGCTTCAAGGTTTTCGAGAGTTTTGAAGTACTCCATATGGTCCCGGTCAACATTGAGAATAACGCTGATATCGGGAGTTAAATCAAGGAAAGTGTCTTTATATTCGCAAGCCTCGCAAACAAGAATATCACTTTTACCGACTCTTCCGTTAGTGCCTGTTAAGGGTAATTTACCGCCGATAACGGCAGAGGGATCAAAGTCGTTATCAATTAATATATGAGTAAGCATAGAGGTAACCGTGGTTTTGCCGTGGGTACCGCAAACACCGATGCAGTTATCATATTTTCTTGTGAAATAGCCGAATAATTTGCTACGCTCAAAGGTGGGGATACCGCTTTCCTTTGCAGCAACAAGCTCGGGGTTATCGGGAAGAAGAGCAGCTGTATAAACCACCATATCCGCACCCTCAACATTTTCCGCTTTCTGCCCCATTGTTACGGGAATACCAAGGGAACGAATACGCTTTAAAGTATCGGATTCATTATTGTCGGAGCCTGTAAGATAGTGCCCTTGAGCATGTAAAATTTCTGCAAGAGGACACATACCGCTACCGCCGATGCCGATAAAATGTATCCTTTTGGCTGATTTTATAACATCATCAATTATCATATTAAAAATCCTTTCGAATAGGATTATTTTTATATCAGTAAAATTATACTCCAACAAAAGAGAAAAATAAACCCCTAAAAGAGATTTATTTAATTCTGTTGAATAAATTTCTTTTTTCAAGACTCTTTCTTAAGAGCGTGCCTAAAACGCCGCAGGAAATGATTTCCCCAAGGCAAACAGTAAGGGCGAAAAACCAATAAGTGCCCTCTAAATTATAAACATTTAGAAGAACAAAGGGAACAATAACCGTGTTTGCGATTATTGGTGGCAGGGTTGCAAGAATTTTATGCTTTTTGAGAAAAAATGTTCCCAATGCACCGATTAAGGTTGCAAAACTACCGAAAATAACATCCCATAAAGCGCAACCTGTGAGAATATTTGCAAGAACACAACCTGCAAAAAGACCGGGGATTGCTGCAGGGGTGAAAATAGGCAGTATTGTTAATGCTTCAGAGAACCTAACTTGCACAGCAAAGCTTGCAAGGCCCATAGCAGAGGCGAGGTATGTTAAAACAACATAAAGTGCCGCAATTATTGCCGCAATGGAAACATTAATAATTTTCTTTTTGTTTTTCAATTAAATCAACTCCATAGTTTTGTTTAGTGTGAGGATGGTTTCGAACTCACATTTGGGTGTAGCTTTTAACCACAGAAGAAAAGATGTTTATTCTTCAGTTTGTATAAAAAAACAAGAATATTTCGTATAAAAAAATATTGCTTATTTTTAATAAAAAGGCTATTATTAATTTATGAAATTTCCCATATGGAAAGGGTGTTTTTATGATTAATGTAACAATATGGAACGAGGGCAGGCATGAAAGAGAAAGTGAATCAGTTGCCAAGGTTTATCCAAAAGGTATTCATGGTTGTATAGCAGATTTTTTAGGCACTGATGAAGAGCTTAATATCACAACTGCGACTCTTGATGATGCTGATAACGGCCTTCCCGAAAGCGTTCTCGAAAATACTGATGTTCTTCTTTGGTGGGGTCACATGGCACATGAGTGTGTTCCGGATGAGCTTGTTGAAAGAGTTTATAACCGAGTTATGAGGGGGATGGGCTTTATTGCACTTCACTCTGCTCATTTCTCAAAGCCCTTTAGAAGATTAATGGGTACAACCTGTTCTCTTAAATGGCGTGATGGCGACAGAGAAAGACTTTGGTGTATTAACCCTGCTCACCCCATTGCAAATGGTATCCCCGAGCAATTTGATATTCCTGTTGAGGAAATGTATGGGGAACGCTTTGACATCCCTCAGCCCGATGAGCTTGTTTTTATCGGTTGGTTTAAGGGTGGAGAAGTTTTTCGCTCCGGCTGCTGCTATCAGAGAGGCTTGGGAAGGGTTTTCTATTTTCAGCCCGGCCACGAAGAAAATCCAACATATTATATCCCCGAAGTACAGAAAATTATCAACAATGCAGTTCATTGGGCAGCACCAAGAGAAGTTGTTCCCGAGATTGAATGCCCATGGGTAGAATCCGTTGAAAAGAATTACAACGGTACTAATAAATAAGTATAGCATAAAATTAAAATCGTATCAATAGAAAAGGTTGTGAGAATATGATTAAATTTGTTTTTCAAGGAGATTCCATAACAGACGCAAATCGCGACAGAGATAATATAGCAAGCTTTGGTGTAGGTTATCCTAATCTTGTGGCATCGGAGCTTATGTTCAGATACCCCGGTGAATATGAATTTATAAACGAAGGTGTAAGCGGGGATAGAATTGTTGATTTATATGCAAGAATCAAGCAGGATTTGATTAATCATAAGCCTGATTGTCTATCAATTCTTATTGGTGTTAACGATGTGTGGCACGAGTTAAACGAACAAAATGGTGTTGCCGCACCTAAATTTGAGAAAATTTATTCTATGCTTATTGAGGAAATAAAGGAAGCTCTTCCCGATATTAAAATCTATATTCTTGAGCCTTTTGTTCTAAAAGGCACGGGAACAGAAAGATATTTTGATGAGTTTTTGGCAGATGTTAAATTACATTCTCAAGCGGCAAAGAACGTTGCAGAAAAATTCAATTTAACATTTATTCCCTTGCAGGAAAAATTTGATGAAGCATCAAAATTAATGCCACCAACATATTGGGCAGCAGATGGGGTTCATCCTACCGCTGCGGGACATGCGTTAATTAAGGATGAATTGATAAAAAAGATAATATAATAAAAATAGTCCGTTCAAAACGGACTATTTTTATTATATCACTAAAGGCTTATCTTGATTCTCAGGCTCTGCCACCTTGAGAATATAATCTCTGTTTTCCAATGCACCCATTTCACAAAGGGCTGATGTGGCAGTTTTATATGCAAGGTCGGGGGTGTTATTTTCTCGGCTTAAATGGGCGAGAACGAAATGAGTTGTGCCTTTGTTTACAAGGGCTCTCAAGGTGTCAGCACAAGCATCATTTGAGAGGTGTCCTATATCGGAAAGAATTCTCTTTTGAAGAGTGTAGGGGTAAGGACCACTTCTGAGCATTGCAATATCGTGGTTCGATTCAATATAAACAAGCTTACAGCCTGTTATTTTAGAAAGAATATCGCTTGTTATGTAACCCGTATCTGTTGCAACAGCAATTTTTGTTGAACCGTCAAGAGCAGTCACAACATAGCCTCTTCCGTCTGCACAGTCGTGAGAGGTTTTAAAGTTTTCAATTTTAAGACCTGCAATTTCAATAGGCGAATCGGGCAGAGTTATATCAATATGTTTTTCGCAAAGCGTTCCTTTTTGTTTTAATGCAAGTAATGTTCCGTTTGGAGCATAAACGGGTATCTTATGCTTTGCTGCAAAAACACGTAAACCGCTAACATGGTCTGTATGCTCGTGGGTTAAAAGTATTGCTTTTACTTGACTTATATCAATACCGATATTATTTAACATTATATCTGTTTGCTTGGCACTTCTGCCTACATCAACGAGAACACCGCCTTGATTATCTCCTATGTAAACAGAATTGCCGCTGCTCGAAGAGAACAGCGGACAAAACTTAATCATAATTATTATTCCTCTTCAAATTTTGCTCTTGAAATATCTGCACCAACAGCAGTAAGCTTTTCAACAAGGTTTTCATAGCCTCTGTCAATGAGCTTGATATTGCCTACTGTGGTTTCGCCCTCTGCCATAAGACCTGCAATAACCATTGCCGCACCAGCTCTTAAGTCATCTGCTTCAACAGGAGCAGCATGAAGCTTGTCCACACCGGAAATGAGAGCAGTATCACCGTTTACGATAATGTTTGCACCCATTCTTCTGAGCTGGTCAATGTATTTAAAACGGTTATCCCAAACGTCTTCAACAACTGTGCTTGTGCCGTTGCAAAGGCAGAGCATTGTTGCAAACTGGGGTTGCATATCTGTAGGAAAACCGGGGTGAGGGCTTGTTTTAACTCTGCAAGCCTTCATTCTTCCGCCCTCGGAAATAATTCTTACGCTCTCATCATATTCAATAACTGTAATACCGCAGTCTTCAATTTTATTTGTAATTGATTCAAGATGCTTTGGGATAACATTATCAATGGTAACATCACCGCCAACTGCGGCAGCGGCAACCATATAAGTACCGGCTTCAATTTGGTCGGGGATTATGGAATAGGTACAGCCGTGCATTTCTTCAACGCCACGTATTTTGATAACCTCAGTACCTGCGCCACGAACATCAGCACCCATAGAGTTGAGGAAGTTTGCAAGGTCAACAATGTGAGGCTCTCTTGCGGCATTTTCAATAACAGTAAGTCCTTTGGCTTTAACAGCTGCTAACATAGCGTTAATTGTTGCACCAACGGAAACAACATCAAGGTAAATTGAAGAGCCGTAGAGCTCGTCCGCCTTGACATCAACAAGCGCATTTTCAACATCAACAATCGCACCTAAAGCCTCAAATGCCTTGATGTGCTGGTCAATGGGGCGAACACCAAAATAGCAACCGCCGGGGAGAGCAACGCAAGCCTTGCCGAATTTGCTTAAAAGAGCACCTAAAAGGTAATAGGATGCACGAAGCTTGCTTGTCATTTTATCGGGAATTGTAATGGGCGTGACATTTTTAGCATCAACAAGAATTACATTAGGCTCGGGCTTTGCAATATCTGCACCTAAGAATTCAAGAATTTTAATCATCATGCGAACATCGCTGATATCGGGCACATTTTCAATTCTGCAAACATCTCCTGCAAAAACAGATGCTGCAATTATAGGTAAAGCGGCATTTTTAGCACCGCTGATATTTATATTACCGTGAAGCTTATTGCCACCGTGAATAACAAACCTTTCCACAATCCGCACTCCTTTTTAAAGAGGTTAAATTATCGGTGAATAAAACCGCACCGATTCGGCAGAAAAAAGTCATATAAATACAAATATAGTATAACACTTTAACAGAAAAAAAGAAAGTGTTATTTATAATAATCATAGATTTATTTTTATATAAAATTTGTAGCTTTTTTTGTTAAAGTTTACAAAGTCAAAGTTCCTTCCAATATTTATATAATGACTTACTCAGGCTATCTATGGTAACATAAACACATTCATTGTCAAAATCCACTCACTCAAGGCGATGAAAATTTTTCTATACGAGGTGTTTTTCTATGAAGAAAACAATAAGTATTTTAATGGCGTTGGTGTTAAGCTTTTCGCTATTACCCTTTACCAAAAAGGCAGTTGCCGCAGAAAAAATCTATGGTGCGGGTAAGGTTTCCACAACCTCAACCGCCCTTAATGTCCGTTCAAGTGCATCAGGAGCTTCAACAATTAAAGCAAAGCTTTCAAAGGATTCTTATGTAACACTTATTTCAAAAAGCGGAAGTTTCTGGCGAGTGCAGTATTCTGCCTCAGGCTATGGCTATTGCCACGCAGATTATATTAAAACCGCTTCAACAAAGGTGAGAACTGTTAAAACTACATCGGGCAGACTTCGTGTGAGGAGCTCTGCTTCAAGCAGTGCCACAATAAAGGATTATCTTTCAAGCGGAACTCAAGTTACGGTGCTTTCTACAAGCGGAAGCTTTTCAAGAATTCTTTATAACGGCATAAAACGAGGTTATGTAGCTTCAAGTTATCTTACAACTGAAACAGTCGCCTCAGACTCGTCATACAAAGCAGTCAAATTGAATGTGCCGTCTTACAAGCAAACAGACTCCCGTTGGGCTAATGTTACTCTCGGTTCGTCAGGACAGACTATAGGAAGAATAGGTTGTGCCACAACAGCTATTGCAATGCTTGAAAGCTACCGTACAGGAACAACTATTTACCCAAATGCTATGGCAAAAAAGCTTTCTTATACCTCGGGCGGAGCAGTTTATTGGCCCTCCCACTACACTATTATAACCTCTTCAAATGGTTATCTTTCTAAAATTTATAATCTTTTAAAGGCGGGGAAGCCTGTCCTTATGGGTGCAAAGAAAAGTAATGGTAGTCAGCATTATGTTGTGATTACAGGTGTTAAAGCTACAAATACACTGACAACGTCATCTTTCTATATCAATGACCCCGGCTCAAATACAAGAACAACCTTGAATCAGTTTTTAGCTGTTTACCCGAATTTTTATAAAATGATGCACTATTAAAATTAAAAATTACAAATAAAAAAATGAGAAATTGAGGGGCGAAACCGATTTGCTGTCGCAGACCCTTAATTTCTCATTTCTTATTCTTAATTTGTAATTTCTTTCTCAATTAATTCAAGTGCTATCTGTTGAAGTTCTTCTATTGAGCTTATAAGTCCTATTCTTGCTCTGTAGTTTGCGGCACCGTGAAGACCTTTTGTGTACCAGGCGGCGTGCTTTCTTGCCTCTCTTATACCTACTCTTTCACCCTTATACTCGCAGAGTGCTTCAATATGCTTAAGCATAACTCGCATTTTTTCAACAACAGGTGGGTCAGGGAGAATAACCTCATGGTCAAGGTAAGCGTTAATTTGTGAGAATACCCAGGGTCTGCCGAGAGCACCTCTGCCCACCATAACCATATCGCAACCGGTTTCTTCCATAAGTCGAGCAGCACTTATACCATCGACTACATCACCATTGCCGATAACAGGGATTGAAACCGCTTGCTTCACCTGTCGGATAATATCTGTATTAACGGGGGGAGCATACATCTGTACCTTTGTTCTGCCGTGAACAGTTATGGCACAAGCACCTGCATCCTCGCACCTTTTAGCAAGTTCAACTGCGTTTATGTGGTCTGCATCCCAACCGGAACGCATTTTAACGGTTACGGGAACAGTTGAAACCTCTGTAACTGCTTTGACGATGTTAGCAGCTAAAATGGGGTCTTTCATAAGTAACGCACCGCCTCCCGAGGAAGCTACCTTCGGGGCAGGACAACCCATATTTATGTCAATAAAATCGGGGTTGAATTCAAGTGCTTTTTTTGCCGCAACAGCCATTGTTTCGGGTGAATTACCGAAAAGCTGTGAGCCGGCAGGACGCTCTGTGGGGGTTATTGAAAGTAACTCCGCACTCTTTTTATCACCAAGGCTTATGCCTTTTGCACTTGCCATCTCGCAAACTGTGTATGCCGCACCATAGCCTCTGCAAAGCTCTCGGAAGGCTCTGTCTGCCACGCCTGCAAGAGGGGCAAGGGCGGCTTTTTCCGTTATTTCTAAATTACCTAATTTCATTATTTGTCACCGAGATTTGAGGCATAGTTTTTAATTGCGTTGAAGGATTCTTCGCTTATGTGATGCTCGATTTTACAAGCATCCTCGGAGGCAGTTTTTTCATCAACACCAAGCCTTATAAGGAAATTTGTAAGCATTGTGTGACGCTCAAACATTTTAAGTGCAACGGCTTTGCCTTCTTCTGTAAGCTTTATGTAGCCTTTGCCGTCAACAGTAATATAACCACCGTTTTTTAAAAGCCCGATTGCACGGCTGACGCTTGGCTTTGAATAACCCATATATTCGCAAATATCAATGGAGCGAACACTATCGCTTTTTTGTGTGAGAATGTAAACTGTTTCAAGATACATTTCACCGGATTCTTGTAAATGCATAGTATTATTCTCCTAAATCACTTTTCCTTAATCTATAGTTTCCGCCTCTGAGCCCTCTTAAAAGGTCATCGTTATTATTAATGGGGGTTTTGAAATATACACCGCCTATGCAGGCATCACCGATTTCGTGGAAATCCGAGCCTGAAACTACAACTGTTTTATTATGCTTTTTAGCCCAGATTTCTGCAATATCATTATTGGAATTGTGTCGTGGATTTCCGTTGAAAATTTCGTAACCATCGAGAATATTCCAATCGGTTACGCTCATACCTCTTCTGAAAGGATGTGCTTGAAGAAATAGTATGTTGTTTTCCCTGCAAAGCTTTGAAAACTGCTTTGGGTTAAGAGCCATAAGGTCGCCGTTGGAGCGTAAAAATTCTTCTGTTACACCATATACAAGGTAGTCATTGTTAGGGGTGTTATAAAATCTTATTTCCATACCTAAAAGCACAACGAAACGGTTGCCTGCGGCGTTCTTTACTGCGTAAAACCCCTTCATAAAATGGTCAATTTTTTCATCCCAGGAAACATCGCCCAAGCCTGCAACTGTAAAGGTATCGGGATTCATATGGTTTGTTAAAACAAAGCCTGCGTAATTGCTGTCTTTGTAACTGTTAATTAAATCCTCAGCAAAAGCTTTTGCACAGGTGCTTACCTCTTTTGTATGGATGTGCATATCAAATAAATATTCCATGGAAAACTCTTTTCTTATAACAGAATTAATTATATACGGCACGCTCATTATAACTCTTTTTTTAATAAATGTCCATATTTATTGTTGCAAATTCCAGTAAAAATGATACAATGAAATTAATAAAAAAAATAGAGGTGTAAAATGTTAGTATTTGTTTTTATACTTATTACTTTGATTTGCTCGAGCTTAACTGTTGCAAAGAAAAATGAGTTCTATCCGGATTATTGTGCTCCTAAAAACACCAACACAATCAACGCCATATTTTCTATATTGATCTTTTTGAGTCATGCTGTTACATATGTAAAATTAAACGGTGCTTTGGATGAACCATATTTTGAGTTTCGCTCATTTTTAGGACAGCTTGTGGTTGTAACCTACCTTTTCTTTTCAGGCTTTGGTATTATGGAATCCATTAAGAAAAAAGGAACGCCCTACGTTAAAGCAATGCCCGTCCAAAGATTTTTTAAACTATGGTATCATTTTGCAATAGTTATTATTTTATATACTATTGTTTCTGTTGGTATTGCAGGAAAGAGATATTCAATTATTCACTGGCTTCTTTCTTTTACGGGTTTAAAGGCAATCGGTAACAGCAACTGGTACTTATTTGTTACCTTCGCTTTATACATAATAGTAATTCTTTCATTCCTTATATTTAAAAAATCTCAAAAAATTGCTCTTATAAGTGTTTGTGTGCTTTCTGTAGGCTTTGTAGTTCTTGAAAAAGAAGCGGGATTAGGAAGCCGATATTACAATACTTTACTTTGCTTCCCCTTGGGAATGTTTTTCTCAATGCTCAAGCCTTATATTGATAAATTCTTTATGAAAAATGATATTCTGTGGTTTACTGGATTCTCTGCAAGTATCGTTTTATTTGCATATTTCTCTCAAAACAGAGATAACAGATTGCTTTACTATATTTTCTTTACATTCTTTGCATTAGCAGTGATAGTTTTGTTTATGATGAAAGTGAATATAAGCAATTCTGTTCTCGATTGGTTCGGTAAGCATATTTTTAGCTTCTTTATTTTGCAGAGAATACCAATGATACTTTTGAGAGAGTTTGGCTACAACAAAAACGGATATTTCTTTATTATAGTAAGCTTTTTCGGAACGGTATTCCTTTCTGTTATATTCGATGCATTTACAGATAAGCTTGACAGTATCATTTTCAAAAAAAGAAAAGCAATAAAATAAATAAAATTCAAGAGGTGCATATTTATGAAAAAATTAAAAGCGGCAGTTATTGGTGTTGGCGGAATTTCCAATGAACACATCAACGGCTATATTAAAAATGAAAATGTCGATTTATATGCTTTTTGTGATATAAATGAAAAACAACTTAAATATATGTCTGAGAAATACGGAGTACCCGCAGAGCGTTGCTTTACAGATAAGGACGAAATGCTCAAGGCACTTCCCGAAATTGACATTGTAAGTGTTTGCACATGGAACTCTGCTCACGCAGAATGTACCATTGCTGCTCTTAATGCAGGTAAGGATGTTATCTGCGAAAAGCCCATGGCAATGAACACAAAAGAAGCAGAGGAAATGCTCGAAACTGCAAAGAAAAACGGCAGACATCTTCAGATTGGCTTCGTTCGCCGTTACGGTAACGATGCTAATGTTATGCAAGACTTTATCGATGCAGGTAAATTTGGCGAAATTTACTATGCTAAAGCTACATATCTTCGCCGTAACGGAAATCCGGGCGGTTGGTTCGGTGATAAATCCCGTTCAGGAGGCGGACCACTTATTGACTTAGGTGTTCACGTTATTGATCTTTCAAGATATATTTGCGGTAATCCAAAGCCCGTTTCAGTTTATGGTGCTACATTCCAAAAGCTTTTCAACCGTCCCGATATCAAAGGCGGCAGAGGTTATTCTTCTGTTTCCGCAGGAGCAAATGATATTTGCGATGTTGAGGATTTTGCAACTGCACTTATTCGTTTTGATAACGGTTTTGTGCTTTCTGTTGAAGCAAGCTTCTCTCTCAATATTAAAAATGACGAGGGTAACATTCAGTTCTTTGGTACAAAAGCAGGTGCAAAGCTGGACCCTCAGGTACAGATTTTCACAGACGAAAACGGTTATCTTGTTGATATGAGCTTCAATAAAGATACATCTCTCGCTTTTGACGGACTTTTCTGCAGAGAAATCAACCATTTTGTTGATTGTGTTCTTAACGGCACACCTTGTAAAGCACCTGCAGAAGATGGTGTTGAGCTTATGAAAATTCTTGATGCAATTTATGAATCTGCAAGAACAGGCCATGAAGTTATAATAAAATAAAATTTTTACCTTAGCTATCCCTATTTTTTGCCTTGGCAAAAAATAGGGGGAACCACGATAGCGGTGGATGGTACAGTTTTGGAATAAAGTATATTAAAAGGGGTGTTCTTATGAGAAAATGTGATAGCTGCGGTAAGCTTTATCAAGAAAGCAAGGATGTTTTCTGCCCTCATTGCGGTGCAGTTGCTCAAAAACAATGCATCCACGGCTCTTCTTTTGACAGCAAAAGATACGATAGAGGCGAAATCTATAAAAGCAATAATTCTCAGTATCAGAACACCACCTATAATAAAGGTTTTGAGCCTCATGCTCAAAGGGAAAAGCATCCGTACAACAAAACGGAAAATGAAGGCAATTCAGGGGGAAGCTTCCCTGAACTCAGTCTTCCCGATTTAACAAAGAAGCTTTCTAAAACAATAACTAAGGGTAGCAATAACGGAAAACTTATAGCGATTATAATTTGTGCTTGTGTTTTTGGGCTTAATATGATTTTGGGTTTGGTTAACTATGATGGTGTGAACGGAACTGATTATTGGGAAGATACGAGCGAATTTTATATTGAAGAAGATATAAATGACCTTTATACTATTGCGGATAAAGCAATCATTGAAGTAGCTGAAGCAGATGGCAGCTTCACAAGCTTTACTCTTGAAATAAGCGGTATGGGGTTTGATGATTATCTTCCCGAAAATATGTTGGATGATATTTCTTCAAGTGCTATGGCCAAAGAAATACTTTCCGAAGATACATTTGTTGAAACGCTTGTTTGCAATTTTTCAGAGGAAAGTATAGATGAAGAAGGCTATAACACTGTTTTGAATAATGCATATCTTGTTCCCGGTGAGCAGGTTGAAGGTAACTGTAAATATGAATTTACACATAGTTTTGATTATGATGAAATAGTTCATATCGGAAGTGGTGTGGATTTTTACCTTGATAACGGAAAGCATATTAACGCAGAATTGCCTTTCTCTGCTTTCAGTGTTTCAGAGGATGGAAAAATTACCTATTATACCTCTTATGCAGATTCTGAAACTGCTTGGAATACTGTATTTTCAGAATGTTCAAATGAACAGGATACAGGCAGAGATGTTTTTATAGATTTAGGAGAATGATACTATGGAAAATAACAATCAGAATCAAACTAATAAGCCTAAATATAAAAATGGAGAAAAATATCAATACAACAGATTCGAAGATACCTTTGGTGATGCAGGAAGATATTCCGATGAAACACCGAGAAAAAGAGCTTTCCTTAATAAGACCCATTGGAAAATCGTTCTGGCTGTTGCAGTGCTAATAACTTTAGCTTCTTTGGTACTGATAATATTGTTGTCTTTTGGTCATATTTAAAATGAAAAACAAAACAAAAAACACCGCTGTATGCGGTTTGATGATTGCACTTTCTGTAGTGCTTATGATGTTAACAACGTTAGTGCCTGTTTTTATGTATGTTATTCCTATTGTAACAGGTCTTTTGGTGCTTTTTATTGCAGATGTATCGAATAAAAAATGGGGCATGGGAGTGTATTTTTCTACTGCATTTCTTTCTCTCCTTTTAATAACTGATAAAGAGGCGGCACTGACATACACACTCTTTTTCGGTTACTATCCCTTAATTAAAGACATAATAGAAAAGCTACCCAAATGGATAGCTTGGATTTTAAAGTTCATTCTTTTTAATCTTGCGGCAGTGGGTATCGGTGTAATAAGCTTTTATTTGTTTGGCGTTTCGGGAGATGAATATAACGAATTCGGTAAATACACAATTCCGATACTGCTCATAATGGCAAATATTGCGTTCATTCTTTATGATTTCTGCCTTACCAAAAACAGATTTATTTTAACCCGAATTTCTGAAAAATTTAAAAGAATAATAAAATAAAAAATTGTGCTTCGGATTATCTTGTTTTGTTAATCCGAAGCACTTTTTAATTATTTAATAAAACTTATTTCTTAATTGTATTTGAATGCTCTGCAGATTTATCCATAATAGCGATATATGTTCTGCCAACATTAAGTGAAAGCTCATCGCCAACCTTGTTGTAGAATTTAATCATATCATCGCTATCGCCCTTTTTCCAGGTAATATCTGTATAAGAGCCGTTGGAAGCATAAAGACCTTCACCTTCAGAAAAATCGAAATCAACACGACCCTTGGAGTCATTCAATGAAGTTATATCTGTGTAGCAGATGATAATGTTATCAAATGTTTGCTGAACACCTTCACTGTCAACAAAGGCTGAGCCATTAAGAGTGCATTTGAAAATATTATCCTTTTGGCTCCAATGGAATGTATATGTGTAGCTGTCTGAATATGCAACAGTAAGCTTACTTAAAGGAGCTGAAAGAGATTTTGCTTTGCTATTGAATTTAAAGGGTGATTTATAATCATCTTTGATTTCTGTTCTGTATTCTTTGTCTGCAATAGCGTTTTTAACAGCTTCTCCGGTTGTGTAAGAGGTGTGCTCGGAAGCTACATTTCTTGTAGTATCACGGTAGAAGTAATTATCAACTAAGCCATTGATGTTATTAACACTATGGTTATTAATCTGAGACTGTGCCATAGGACTGTAACCGAAATGAACAAAGATACCGTCAAAGCCTTCAGCAAGGTCAACGAAATAATGTCTTGCACTTCTGATAGGACCAACCTTTTCGGGAATTCTTGAAGCATCGGAGTACATAAGAAGCATTCTTGTAATACCGCCTTCAGCAACCATTTCCCAAACGATGTCAGAAGAGGTGAGACCCCATTGAGGTCTTGCTTGAGGATGGTTCTCAACAACTACAAAAACAGGTCTGTTGTTTAAAAGCTTTTTGTTGTAGCCCGGTTCACCGGTAAGGGGGTTTCTTATTACATTTTCTTTAGGTGCTTTTGTTGTCGCAACTTCAGTTGTTGTTTCCTCTTCTGTTTTGTCACCACAACCTGTGAAAGCACCAAGAATAAATATAAGTGCTAATGTAAGCGAAAGTATTTTTGCGAGTTTTGAATTCTTGAGTTTTCTCATTTTGTTTCGTCCTTTATTTAGTATTAAATCCAGAATTCAACAATATGTCGAAGCGTGCCGAATAAAGTTGGATTCTCTGTATCTATTGTAACATCTGATACGGAAAATGCAAGAGAAATTGAGTAAAAAATGCTTAAAAAAGCAGAAATAAATATAAGAGTGTTTAATGTGTTGGAATTGTTTTTTGAATATGTTTTTTCACATAGGGAATATATAACAAAAATGGTTCCAAGGAAGAAAATATAGCCAAAATCACTATAGTATCTCTGAAGAAGACCGCCTGCTTGAGTATCGGCAATAACAAGGGCAAAGCCTATAAGAAAAAATGTTAAAGTAAGAGCAAAAAGCCTCTGTTCTTTAAGAATGTTTTTTACTCTTGGCAAAGCGAAGCTGAACCATAACAATGGTAGGCTTGTTATAAGTCCGCCGAAGCAGTTTTCGGAAATGGTTTTACCAATATAATTTGTTTCGATATTCACACTTTCAATAAATGGGAATGTAGCGTTGAAAGATGGGGCTTGGAAAAGATAAGTGAATATTCCCAAACCTGTTCTGCCAAAAGAGAAACCTCGCTGAGTAACATCGTTTGTTGTAAGGTTATAAGCAGAGCCGAAATCAAATGGTGAGCCGAAGCGGATATAGTTATAATACATAATGCCCGAGGCAATAACTATAAACGGTATTGCAAGGGTAATAAGCTCTTTTATACCTTGCTTTTTAAGAATGAATTTGTCTTTAAAGAAATACCCAACGAAAAGAGGTAGAGCCACTAAACAAATAAGCACCGATTGAGGTCTGCAACCAACAGAAAGAGCCATACAAAGCGAGCCAAGGAAAAAATGCAAAAACTTCTTTTTATCTAAGTTAAGACCTTTAAACCAAAGGTAAATTCCCCATACAACAAATGCCATTGAGGTTATAATGGGAACGGAATAAAAATCCGGACGTTTTACGAGGAAGGTCATTCCGCAACAGTTGACAAAGGTCAAGGCGGTAAGAAGATATGTGCCAACGGAAACGTTTTTGAATTTCTTCTTGCAGATTAAATCAAGCAGTTTAAATATACCAACTGAGAATATCAAAGCAAACGCCATAATCCCTACTGCAGACGGGAAAGGTGCATCAAAAACCATACGGAACGGCAAATACATTAGAAGCAACGGAACGATACCGAAATAAACATAATAGTGTCCGTCAAAATATGCAACATCCCAGCGATAAGAATCGCCTGTTAATTTTGCTTGTTGGGAACGGGCGACGGTGTCATAAGGGTTTTCCATATCAATAAGAGATTGGGGAATATCATCATTATCAATATAGGTTTTTCCTTGTAAAAATGCCTGTGCTAATTCATCGTATTGATTATGGGCGGTGTAGTTTATACCAACCAAATCAATACCCTCGCCATCCCATTTATAAGAATTATAGTTCTTTGACGCTATACCCATAAAGGTTGGGTTTATTGCGCCGAGAATTATAATTATTGCACATTGGAGGCAAAGAAGAACTGTAACAAGAGTGCTTTTAGAATATTCGCTATCTGTTAATTTCTTTTTATAAAGAATCGAAGATGGCTTGAAAAGGTAAATAAGACAAAGTATTCCCACCAAGCAGAATATTCTCAGAAAAGAAAATTCAAATGGCCTTTTGCAGTTTATTGAAATTGAATCAATATTAACTGTGTCAAGGTCACTTTCGAATATCAGACCTAATTTTTCGGAATTGCCTGCGGTGTTTATATTTATATATTGACTCTTGCTTACATTTAAATAAATATCTCTCTCGGGAGTACTGTAATAAAACTGATTTGCTTCGTCAGTTAAAATAATATTAGCAGTTATAACCAAGGGATTATTTTCATTTAGTTTAATATGAATATTATTGATTTTTTCATTAATTTGGGGGATTTCTATGGTTTCATCAGTGAAAAATGTGTAGTACCCCTCACAGTTTTTGTAATCGGAAAGCTTGTCATTAAGGCTGATTTCCTTATTACTTTTAGAGATATAATAATTAATATTAAAAACTGATGTTTCAAGACCAATGCTGAAAAGAACAATAGAAGCCAATGCCAAAACAAAGGCTTTTTCTAAGTTCTTTTCGGATTTTGATTTTTTATAGATGAAAAAAGCACCCAAAGAAAATGCCAGTAAAATAAAAATGCATATAACAGTCATAACAACTCTCCGAAAAACAATAAATTTATATACATATATTAAAACACAAAACCCATATTTTGTAAATATTGTAGGAAAATCTAACATATATTATATGGGTGATATTTTATGCTCGAAATAGTAAAAAATGAAATTCTTACATATTCTCATTATGAAGCTCTTTTAAAAGAGCTAAATGAAAAATATTCTTCTTTAAAAATTACCACTTGCGGAAAAACTCTCCTGGGAAAAGATATTTTCGCTTTTGTTATAGGCGAGGGAAAAAAGAATGTTGTTTATGTAGGCGGAACTCATGGTATTGAATGGCTGACATCCTTATTATTATTAAAATTTACGGAAAAACTTGCTTTTGCCTACGAAAATGAAGAAATGTTGACCGGATTTAATATTAAAGATATTTTAAAAAATAAGAAGCTTATTATAATTCCTGAGCTTAATCCGGATGGTGTTGAAATTGCAATAAGGGGTGCTTCTGCTTGCGGAAAATATAAGGCGGAAAACTTTGAAATCTGCAAGGGTGATTTCAGCTTCTGGAGTGCAAATGCAAGAGGCGTAGATATAAACCATAATTTTAATGCGGATTGGTATAGCTTAAGAGAGGCAGAAAAGGAAGAGGGAATAAATTCGCCTGCGCCAACCCGATATGGAGGTCTTTTTCCCGAAAGTGAGCCGGAAACTGCCGCAATTACCCGCCTTTGCAGAAGAATACCCATTGAAATACTTATAACATTTCATTCCCAAGGCGAAGAAATATTTTATGAATATGGAAAAAATACTCCCGAAAAAGCCTTGCATATTGCAAAAATCTTTTCTGCTTTGACAGATTATACGCTGGTAAAAAATGAGGGGCTCTATTCAAGTGGCGGTCTTAAGGATTGGTTTATCGAAGAGTTTAAAAAGCCTGCATTTACAGTTGAAATAGGCAAGGGCAAAAATCCGTTACCCCTTGAAGATATTGATGAGATTTATGATAGGTTAGAAAGTATGATGGTGGTAGGAATGGTGGTTAGTTAGGGGTGAGGAGCGCTAAATGCAGAATGCAGAATGCAGAATGCAAAATGCAAAATGAAGGGGAAGCTACGCTTCCAAACATTGTAATGGCTTCGCGAAGATTTATTATTTCTTCTTTATTATCTATTCTTTATTCTTTAAAAATAAAAAGAATAAAGAAGAAAGAAAAAATAATAAAGAATAAATTTTTAATTGCCGTGCGCAGTACCCGAAATTTTGCATTCTGCATTTAATACTTTATTTTCCCTCTTTACAAAGAACAAATGTTCTGTTATAATGTGTTTTATGAACAAATGTTCTGTGTTGTAAAGGAAGAGGAAAATGGAACGAGTTATTCTGCATTGTGACTGCAACTGTTTTTTTGCCTCTGTTGAGGCTGCATTAAACCCCGAACTTAATAAATATGCCTTTGCGGTGTGCGGTGACCCCGAGCATCGTCACGGCATAGTTCTTGCCAAAAACGAAAAGGCTAAAAAATACGGTGTGCAAACAGGGGAGGCAATCTGGCAGGCAAAAGCCAAATGCCCTAAGCTGCTGACAGTTGCACCTCATTATAAAGAATATAAAGAGTTTTCAAAAAGGATTTTTGATATTTACTGCCGATATACAGATTTGGTCGAGCCATTCGGAATTGATGAATGCTGGCTTGATGTGACAGGGAGCGTTCACCTTTTCGGTAGTGGTAAGAAAATTGCAGATGAGTTGCGAGAGGTTGTAAAAAAGGAAATAGGTGTGACTATTTCCGTTGGTGTTTCTTATAACAAAATCTTTGCCAAGATGGGCAGCGATTATAAAAAGCCTGATGCAACAACGGAAATCACACCTGAAAACTTTAAAGACCTTTTATATCCTTTGCCAATCGGCGATTTATTTATGGTAGGCAGAAAAACTGCCGAAAAGCTTCGCAGTATAGGAATTCGCACTATCGGTGACGGGGCAGAAACTGATGAAAAAATTCTTTATCGCATACTTGGTGAAAACGGAAGAATGCTCTGGCAATATGCCAATGGTTACGACTATTCGCCTGTTTTAAGATTTGACTATAAAGAGGCCTATAAATCAATAGGTAACGGAGCAACCTTCAAAAGAGATTTAATAAATTGGGGAGATGTCCGTACCTGCGTTTTCTTCCTTTGTGATAAGGTTGCCGCGCGACTTCGTAAGCATAATTATGAATGCTCCGCCTTGCAGGTGGGCATAAAAGACACAAACTTTCAAACAATTCAAAGGTCCTCGCAATTACCCTCACCAACAGATTTGTCCTACGATTTGAGAAGAGCGGCGCTTTCCCTTATAGAGTCCAATGTTGATGTTGAAAAAGAGCCTATTCGCTCTTTAACAGTAACGGGAACAAAGCTTCTTAACGGTGACGAGGTTTGCGAACAGATTTCTGTGTTGGATTTAGATTATCATATAAAAAGAGAAAAAGAACACCGCCTTGAATGTACCAAAGACAATATTCGTCATAAATACGGACTTGGAACGATAACTCGGTGTTCATTTATAGATAACGACTTTGGGTTTTAAAATCGTCCATAGCACCGTTTTTCTTTATACAGCACCGCTCGCTTCAAAACGGCACTCTGAACAATTTTACTAAAGGGAGAGATTTTGTATGAAGTGTACTATTACTGATTTAAGGTCAAAAGAAGTTATAAATGTTGATAACGGTTGCAGATTAGGTTGTGTTACAGATGTTGAAATTGATACCTGCACAGGTTGTTTGGTCAGCATAACCGTTTTTTGCGGAAGAGGTGTTTTCGGGTTTTGCGGAAGAGGCGAAGAAATTGTTGTTTGCTGGAAAGATATTGTTGTAATCGGCGATGATACGATTTTAGTAAGAAAAGGTGGAACAAAACTGGCATAAAAATTAAGAATTAGAAATTAAAAATGAGAAATTAAGGGGCGAAGCCGATTATGATACCGTGTGTAGCACCCAAAATTTCTCATTTCTAATTCTTAATTTGTATTTTTATTTCCTCGTCTTATTATAAATCTTCGACTTAATACTATCAACAAATGAAAGCTTTGTTTTATCGTGAACCTTTAATTCGTCAATGGTATAGCCCTTTAATGAAAATTCTGCTTTATCGCTTTCGTAAAGGTCAACGATATTGCCGTCGGAAAGCTCTGTTATGCAGGAATATATGTAAGAGTAAGGGTTTAAGCTATCAGTAACTTTCTTTATATATTTCCATTCAACAGCATTATCTTTACCATAAAGACCGATTCTGATAACACCAAGCTTTCTGATTTTCTTTTCGGGACAAGCAAGAATAATTGCATCCTTGCCGTTAATTTTCTTTGAATAATTTATAACAGAAAACATACAGTTTGAGCAGTATCCCAAACCTTTATCAACTGTGTATTTGCTCCAGGTTTCTCCGCCGTCTGTTGAATCTGTATAGCCTATAAATCCTGCCGTGTTTCGTGAATACATTCTCAAAACACCGTTATTCAATAAAACAAATTGGCTTTCGCTTCCTTTTCCTGCTTCGCTCACTTGCTTTGCTTTTTCAGAGCGGTGCCAGTTTTCGCCGTCATCGGTATAAATAACGCTTGTGTATTCTTTTCCTTCGTTATTGTCGTAAACGGAGAAAAGAACCCTTTGTTTTCCGTCCTTTTCAATGCATATACCAACACCGGGAGAAAAGCCTGTAAAACCTTTTGCGTTAACCTGAGTGTTGAGGATTTTGCCATCAGACCATGTTTCACCATTATCAAAGCTTTTCCTTACCCATAGATAATATGTGGGGTAGATTTTAATGGGTGCATAGGCGTAGAAAACATTTGCGATAATATCTTTGTCATTCAATGTGCCGTCCTTGTTCATCTGTTTTATAAGAACAGGGGAGAAAGCTTCACCGATTTTCTGATAGATGTTATAAAATCTATCAACAAAATAATCATTGTAGCTTGAATTATCAGAAAATTTCAAAACGGGAGCAAATCCGTTTTCAGAGAAATCTCCAACATAATATGGGTAATGAGCCTTATCTAAAGCTGTGCTTTCGGCTTTTTCGTGGCTTGTTTTGTCGCAGAGTGCGAGTTTGCCACCAATGAAACCATTGTCTTTTCCGTATGTGCCTGCTCGCCAAAGCCCCATATATGCAGGACAAGCATCCGATACATGATAAACAACTCCGTTTTTATCTTCACACATTGCTGAGTCGCAGAATGAAGCAGAAGTAGGAATTGCTTTATTATGGTCTGAATCCTCCATATCGTTGAAGTGGTTTACCCATACAACATCAGACCAGGTTTTGCAGTTGTCATCGGAATAGCGGATTACTGTTTCGATATTTGCAGGGTCGTCTGTTCCGTTACCGTAGCGAATATCTGCACCTGCAAGAACTCTGCCGTTTTTAAGAGTTAATATTGAGGGGATGCGGAAAAGCTTACTGTTTCCCGTACCCGCACAATAAGGGTTTGTAAAATTTGACATTTTTATTTCTCCTTATAATTAAACCAGTCTGAAAGTTTTAACCTCAAAGGGAGTAATGTTGAATGTGATTTTATTATCTTTAAAGTTGATTTCCTTTTCATCAACTTCCATAAGGTTTGTTTCATAAACCTTGCTGAACGGAAGGTTTATTGTGAGTGTTCTTTCACCACGGACTCTTCTGCTCTGATATACACGAACAATAATTCCGTTACCGTCCTGAGCCTGTTTTACTGCATCAATAACAATGTCATCATTGTCGCAGTTAATGTAGCTGTAGCTTTTAGGAATGGTACCCTTATTTTCAGATACAGGAATTCCTTTAAGAGCAAAGTTTAATTTGAATGCTTCTTGAACAGTGCCACCTGTCTGCCAAGTACCTGCATGAGGATAATATGAATATGTGAAGCTGTGCATACCCAAATCACCATATCTGTCGGGAGTTGTAGGAGCACGAAGCAGAGTGATTCTCATTCTGCTGTTAAGTATATCATAGCCATATTTACAGTCGTTGAGAATACTAACACCATAATCACCTTCGGAAAGGTCTGCCCATTTATGAGCGCATTGCTCGTATCTTGCTGCGTCAAAGGAAGAGTTGCGGTGGGTGGGACGTTTGATAGCACCGTGAGCAGCTTCAAAGGTTGCCTCTGTGTTAAGCACATTAACATCAAAAGCGGCTTTCATAACCTTGTCGCGTTCCTGCCAGTCAACCTCTGTTTCAAAGAGCAGCTGTCTGCTACCTGCATAAAGAATAATATTCTGCGAAATGGTTGATTTATTGAACTTTCTCACAACCTTAAGAACTGCTCTTACAGGTGAGCATTCTGTAATTTCAATGCTTTCTGCTTTTTCAAGAACCCATTTTTTCTTTTCATAGTTCTGTTCAAGGTTCCAGGCTGTTTCGTGAACAC
Organism: Acutalibacteraceae bacterium; assembly: GCA_045541435.1. Lineage (GTDB taxonomy): Bacteria > Bacillota > Clostridia > Oscillospirales > Acutalibacteraceae > DTU089. The sequence continues at coordinate 110,803 of JAZQJD010000006.1, read as the reverse complement.
ATTTATCAATGAAAACGGAAATAACATTACCCTTGCCGTCAAGAGTTTCACGGTTATTTTCTTTATCGAAAATTGATGTAAGAATACCGTTTTCATCATAAGAAACTTTAAGGATTTCATTTTCGATAATTCCGTTGCCGATTTTTACATTTTCTTTTGCTTCTGCATCTTCAAAAGCAAAGAATTTGTAACCCATAGGGGGAACTTTATCTGCAATAAATTCGGTGTATTCTTCGCCATCCTTTGTGAAGACTCTTGAAAGTGCACCGATTTTCTTGTTACCCTTAACTGTTACGGGTGCAGTAACTACATTTGAAATCATATTCCATACAACAACACCATCTTTTTCTGCAGTGATATTTGCGGTGATGCCTTCAAGAGCAGAGCAGAAAATTTCTGTTCCGTCTTTTTCAAGCTTCTTGAAATCGGGACGGCAGTCCTCCATTGCTTCGTGAATGGATGTGCCGGGGAGAATATCGTGGAACTGATTTTTAAGGAATAAAAGCCAAAGGTTCTGCACTCTTTCAATATCATAACCGCCACCGAAAACTCCTGCCATTTCGCAACGGCTTAAAAGGAATTCATTTTTGCGGTTACCTTTCTTGATAAAGCCCTGGCTTGTATATGTGCCACGATGGTTTTCATAGTAAAGCTCATCGCAGTAGGTGGGTAATTCTTCGCGGATTTTCTCTGCCTCTGCAAAGAATTCTGCAGGATGCCCCATTCTTGTTTTGGGAAGACCGGGGAAGTTCTTTAGACGCTTTGCGTTTTCAAGCATTCTGTAGGTGCTTCCGCCGCCACCGTCACCATAGCCGAACATACCGAAGCCTGTTTTAAGAACGTGCTTTAAATCATTGTTGAATGATGCGGCACAAACTTGCTTGGGGTCATAGTCACCCTGGTAATGTGAACGCTGATTAAGTGCAAGAATTTCAGAGCCGTCAGCACCTTTCCATTTGAAAACGGTATGAGGGAATCTGTTAGTATCTTGATTTAAAAGCTTTGTTGTAATGAAATATTTCATACCGCTTTTTTTGATAATCTGCGGTAAAGCATAAGAGAAGCCAAAACAATCGGGTAACCAATATGTATCAGAAGAAACGCCGAATTCTTTAAGGAAAAATTCTCTTCCGTAAAGAAGCTGACGAATCATACTTTCACCAGAAGCAATATTTGTGTCACATTCAACCCAAGTGTTACCAACGATATTCCATTGACCGTTTTTAACCTTTTCTTTAATTCTTTCATAAAGCTCGGGGTAATTCTTTTTAATCATATCGTAGGCAATAGCCTGACTCTGCGTAAAGGTAAATTCGGGGTAAACATCCATAAGAGCAAGGTTGTTTGCAAAGGTTCTTGCGCTCTTTCTTTCAGTTTCTTGAATTCTCCAAAGCCACGCAATATCAATATGGCTGTGACCGTCAAAAATCACCTCTGAGGGTGCGGTGTATTCAATTTCAGCAAGCTTTTTGTCAAAATGCTCGCAAGCTACCGCAATAGATTTTCTTGTTTCTTCTTCAGGGAAATCAAAGTCAACAAGGTGAAGTGAATCGTCAAGAACCTTATATACACTTTCTTTTATGAACTCGTCCTTAATGCAGGGGAGAGCATCCCATGCAGTAACGCAGTTAAGATAGAACTTTTCACAAATTTCATCAACTATTGCGAAGTTTGCGAATTTAAGAGTGTATTCACATTCTTTTTTACCTGCCATAGCATCATCGCAGAAGCCTGCAGAGTCAACGCAAGCCTCAAGCTCAATTTCCATAGGCTCTCCAAAGGTGAGAAAGTTTTCTGTAATATTAACAGTTTCTCTGCCAACCCAACCGCTCTTTTCTCTTGATGAAACGGAGTTAGCAATTCTGCCGTTTATTCTTATAAGAATTTCACCGCCGAAATCAAGGTTAAGATATATTTTCTGACCCTTGAAGCTTTCGGGGAGAGTAACTGTTGTTTTAAAAATTCTTGCACAGTCATATCGTGCAAACCAGTGGTCACCTAATTTAAGTGTTTCTTTGGTTTCGGGGTAGAATTTGTGCTGACCCTCTCCGAGATAATCACCGTCATAGGTTTCCCATTCGGGCATATTTATACTTTCTTTAATGCAGTATTTATTTAGCTGCTGAAGCATATCGAATAAAACCCATTGTTTAGGTGTTTTCATAGTATCAACTCCTAATTTTTCCAATATATTCTCATAATACCATAAATCACTATATACGGGCAACAAAAGAATTTGAATTTAATGGGTTAAAATATACCAAAAATTATTGATGTAAATTGGTATTGTTGATATAATATAATAATAGGAATTTGTGAGTAGAGGTGAGAGTATGGCAGATAAGTTTATTTTGCACAGTAATTATAAACCCACAGGTGATCAGCCCGAAGCTATTGAAAAGCTTGTTGAGGGTGTTAATAAGGGCTATATGGAGCAGACACTTTTGGGTGTTACAGGCTCGGGTAAAACCTTTACTATGGCAAATGTTATCGAAAAATTAAATCGCCCCACTCTTGTTCTTGCTCATAATAAAACTCTTGCGGCACAGTTGTGCTCCGAATTCAAAGAGTTTTTTCCCGAAAATGCGGTTGAATATTTTGTTTCCTATCACAGTAAATACCCTAAAATGCGGGATTTAAGGCCATTTTTCGGGGGTTTTTAACACAAGATAACACAGGATAACACCATATAAATCAGATAAGTTTGTGACCTAAATTCGTGTAATGGCGAAAATGGTGTTTTTAGGAGAGATATATGCCTATTTTAAAGAAAGAGCAATACGCTGAATTTTTACACAACTATTATATAGAACATTATGGCGAGAAGGACTCAGACTATTGGTATGAACAACCCGCCGTAAACGTGTGGGTGTTTGCACGTGACAACAAAATCATAACATTAAAAAGCCACATCTTAAATGGCGAAGTGACTGAACAAATAGAAGATAAGAAATAACATTATAAATATTAAGAGTTGACCCTAATTCGTTTATTCGAGTTAGGGTCTTTTTTTATTTCCTTATGTAAATGAAAAAGGGGTGCAGATTTGAGGTCTGCACCCCTATTTTTTTGCCTTCAAAAAACTTTTTTTAATTTTTTTAAAAAATTTTTTCAAAACTATGCATAAAATCGCCGATTTTTGACGTTAGGTGAGGAAACAAAAATTTCCGATGTGAGGAAACCGAAATTTCCGAGCACTTTGACAACTGAATACACATTCGTTAGATACGTTACTTGTATCGGGGAAACCCAAGCCGAGGTTGTAGAAGCGCCAAGACCTCCCTCAAGGGAGCGAGCGAGAAACTTTTATACAACGAGAATCCAAGTTGCTCTTGGAGGTGGCGATGACAGATACAAGGAATAATGATACTTCCGTAATTCGCGGTCCGGCCACAAAGAAGGCGGGAAGGTGGAACTCCTATGGACTCGGTTCGCAACCGAGCATCTAACGACTTCCCTTTGCGTTTGGGGTGTTGAGAACAAATAAAACGCACGACCAAAGCTCAAAAGTTTATTTTGAGTTTTGGTGGAACGAAAGTTTCAAATCTTAAAGAAAGGAGGAAACATCCGGTGAGCAAATGTAAAGTAATTGCGATTGCTAATCAAAAAGGTGGTGTTGGAAAAAGCACAACTGTATTCAATCTTGGAGCCGGCCTTGCAGCAGATGGCTACAAGGTATTGTTAATTGACATTGACCCGCAGGGTGACTTAACAAAAATGTTGGGTAAGCGACAACCGCATGAACTTGACCTTACCTTAACAAATTGTATGTTTGATGTCATTAACGGAGTTGAGTCAGAAAACCGTGATGAAATTTTGAATCATCAAGAAGGTTTCGACTTTATTCCCGGAAATAAGACATTATCTGCACTTGAAGTAAACCTCGTAAATGTAATGAGCCGCGAAACTGTATTAAAAGGTTATATTGATGAACTCAAAGACAATTACGATTATATCCTTCTCGATTGCAGACCTTCGCTTGGTATGTTAGTTATCAATGCTCTAACAGCTTCGGATTATGTTGTGATTCCCGTTCAAGCCGATTATTTGGCGGCTGAGGATATGACCGAGCTTTTAAGCACAGTCAATCAAGTGAAGCGACAACTTAACCCGAAACTCAAGGTCGGCGGAATATTCTTGACTATGGCTAACGAAACAAATTTTCGTAAAGACGTAGTTAGGAATGTGAAAGAATTATACGGTACATCTTTGCCGGTACTAAACGCGGTCATCCCATCTACTGTAAAACTCGCGGAAATCAGTACGGCAGACAAAAGCATTTTCAAACACGCCCCAAATAGCAAAGCCGCAACAGCTTACGGTGTTTTAGTGAAGGAGGTGGAACAGATTGGCGACAAGGAGCGTAAACGGACTGCTAACCTCAGTAGATAGTCTGTTCACTACACAGCAAGAGCGCGATGAAGCAAATCTCAAAAAGATTTACGATATTCCGCTTTCGGAAATTGATGACTTTCCCGACCATCCGTATAAAGTTAATGATGATGAAGATATGGATAGACTTGTCGAGAGCATCAAAGAAAGAGGAATTATCACTCCTGCTACCGTAAGGCAAAAAGAAGACGGAAGATATGAACTGATTTCCGGTCATAGGCGAAAACGAGCGTGTGAGATTGCAGAGATGGAAACGCTGCGATGTGAAGTCGTTGAAATGACAAAGGACGAAGCAACAATTCTGATGGTTGAGAGTAACTACCAAAGGTCAAATATTCTCCCCTCAGAAAAAGCCTTTGCTTATAAAATGCGACTCGATGCTATGAAGCGACAAGGAAAAAGAAACGATTTAACTTGTGCCACAGAGTTGCACAAGTCAGATGGCAAGAAAAGTCGCGATATTATCGCCGAAGAAACCGGAGAGAGTCACGAAATGATACGTATGTATATTCGATTGACTAATCTTGTTCCCGAAATGCTTGAGTATGTAGATGAAGGGCGAATGAAAATGCGCCCTGCGGTCGAACTTTCATATCTCGATGAAGAAAGCCAAAGAGATATTGTTGACCGTATTGAAGAAACGGAGATTTTTCCATCACACGCTCAGACAAGAAGGATGAGAAAGCTGTTTGAAGAAGGCTCGCTTGATTATGATAAGGTATCCGAAATTATGGAAGAAATTAAACCTAATCAAGTAACAAAGCGAAAGTTTTCTTATGAAAATTTACGCCAATATATTCCCGATTCTTACCCCGATAAGAAAGCAGAAGAAATTGTCATTAAAGCTCTTGACCACTATTTTAGGTATCTGCAGAGGCAGAAAGAACAATCAAGATAACTTAATATCGTAGGTTGCCGAGTTGAATAAAACAACTCGGTTTATTTATTGCCTATTTTTCGATAGGAGGTGACTTGAATTGTAGTAAACTAAATCACTTTAAGCCCAACAAAATCAAATTAAGAAACCGGAGGAAAAAACAATGAAGTATCAGGTAAAAATTCGCAAGGTGTTTAACACCGACAAACCCGTAAAGGCATTGGCAAGTGTAACGATTGAGGAAAAAATCGCTATTCACGGCGTTCGTGTTATTGAAACCGAAAAAGGCCGTTTTGTCGCTATGCCCTACAGCATTTCTAAGGACAAGGATGGCAAGGACATCCGTCGTGATGTAGCTCATCCTATTTCCGCAGAAGCCCGTAAAGAGCTCGAAGATGCAGTTTTTGCTGCTTATGAAACCGCGCTCAAAGAAACCAATGAATAATTAAAAAAAGAAAGTTGAGGTAAAAATTTATGTTTAAGAAGATTTCTCAGAAGGTTAATTCTGCAGTATGCACCGTTAAGTCCGCAGTTATGAGCCGTAAGGCAGAAGGCTATGTTGATTCCGGCGTAAAGATTCTTATCGCTGTTGTAATCGGCGCGCTTCTGCTCGGTGGCCTTTATCTGCTCTTTAATGGCACTATTATGCCTACCGTAACATCTAAGATTACCGGTCTTTTTAACTACGCAGGTTAATCAGTAATCCACCCGTAAATAAAAATTATTTAAAAGAAAGTTTGAGGTAAAAGTTTATGTTTAAGAAGATTTCTCAGAAGGTTAATTCTGCAGTATGCACCGTTAAGTCCGCAGTTATGAGCCGTAAGGCAGAAGGTTACGTTGATTCCGGCGTAAAGATTCTTATCGCCGTTGTAATCGGTGCGCTTCTGCTCGGTGGGCTCTATGCACTCTTTAACACTACCATTATGCCCACCGTAACTACTAAGATTACCGAGCTCTTTAATTTCGCCGGTTAATCAGTAGTCCACCCGTAAACGAAAATTATTAAAAGAAAGTTTGAGGTAAAAGTTTATGTTTAAGAAGATTTCTCAGAAGGTTAAGTCCGCAGCTTGTTCCGTTAAGACCGCAGTTATGAGCCATAAGGCAGAAGGTTACGTTGATTCCGGCGTAAAGATTCTTATCGCTGTTGTAATCGGTGCGCTTCTGCTCACTCTGCTCTACACGCTCTTTAACTCTACCATTATGCCTACCGTAACCTCCAAGATTGCCGGTCTTTTTAACTACGCAGGCTAATAACATTTAACTCTTGCGGTGGGACACTTTATGCGGTGCCCCACCGCATCTTTTTTTAAAGGAGGTCTTTTATGAATATGATGATACGACCGGTGATACCGGACATTTCAAAATTTTCAACTGATAATTGGCTAATGTTAGCTAATGTATTTATTCTTATCGCTCTTTCTGTGTTAGCCGCCTTTTGTGTAAGTTCTTTCGCGGCAAATAAATGGAGTGGTAGCAAAGGCAAAACCGCATTAGGTTTTATTGGAATCACACTCGCATTTACGGTGCTGCTCATCTGTTTTTTTGGATGTTCCGCTATCACGGTGCGAGGTATTATATTCTGCCTAATCCTCCTATTATCCTCTTATAGTGACATCAAAACAAGAGAATGTAGTGATTGGTTGCACGTAATGATTGTGATAGCGGCCTTTATCGGTTGTGATTTCGCAAATTTACCAATGATGTTAGTTTCGGCTATGTTTGTAGGCGGTATTATGCTAATGACTATGCTTATTGCTAACTGTGACATTGGTGGTGCGGATATAAAATGTGCTGTCGCGTGCTCATTCCTTTTGGGATTTGAAAAAGGTGTTATTGCACTTGTCGGCGGTATGCTTTTAGCCGTGCTTTTAAACGCATTTAAGAACAAAGAAAAAAGACGAGGTGGATTTCCCCTCATCCCTTACCTTACCGTTGGATATTTGGCGGTATATTTAATCTAAAGGAGGTTATATAGTGAAAAATAGAACGATTATCGGAATTGTTTGTATGGTTCTTGCTGTTGCAATTACCTTTTTGATTGCCCCCGTAGTAAACAACCTCACAAGTGATACTACATCGGTTATCCGTCTTGCAAAAGATGTAAAGCAGGGTTCTCCCATTACCGATGCAGATGTTGAGGAAGTGAAGGTTAAGACCGACACTATGCCTAACGGGGTTCTCGTAAAGAAAAACGAAGTGGTTGGAAAATATGCCGCTTCTAATTTGTTTGCAGGTGACTATTTCACCAAAGCGAAAGTATCGGGTGAAGCCAACACCGCAGACGATGTTTTCGCATCCCTTGATGGAAGTAAAATGGCGGTAAGTGTTACGATTGATACTTTTGCCGCAGGACTTTCCGCAAAACTTCAGAATGGGGATATTATCAGTATTATTGTAACACCTAAAAACGCAACGGAATCTATTATTCCCGGCGAACTTAAATATGTGAAAGTAGTTACAACTACCACTGCAGGCGGTATTGATAAGGATTCCATTGTAAAGAACGAAGATGGCAGTTATGAATTGCCGAGCACAATTACAGTTCTTGTAAACGAAAAGCAGGCAAAGCTATTGGCACAGTATGAAGGAAACGCCGATATGCAGGCGGCATTGGTTTATCGTGGAGATAAAGAAACGGCTAATAAGTTCCTTGCCAAGCAGAATGATTTTTTTGGAGGTAGTGTAAATGAGTAAGTTTATTGCAGTATGTGGTTCACCCGAAAGTGGTAAAACAACACTCGCGTTAAAACTTGCTCAGGAACTCTATTATTCGATGAAAACATCGGTGCTTTTTCTTTCTGTGGATTTGAATGTGCCTATAATGGGATATGTTTTTCCTCATTGTAAAGAGAGTGACTTGTATTCCATTGGCAAGACCCTTGATAAAACCGACATTTATCGTGAAGACGTAATGAAACAGATTGTTACTGTCAAAACGATGATGAACTTCGGTTATTTGGGCTTTAAGGCGGGAGAAAATAAATATTCCTACCCAAGACCCACAGAAGATAAGGTCTTAGAGCTTTTCCGTTGTATGAGCGAGATTGCAGATTATGTTGTTATCGACTGTGTGAGCGATAATGAAGATTTTATCTCTACTCTTGCGAAGCGCGAAGCTGATGTTGTAATCCAAACTATTACGCCCGACCTTAAATGTATGACCTATTTTGCATCAAATGGAGATGCTTATTTGGGTTGTACCGACAAAACGACTATTGTTATGAATACCACCGAAAAAGATTTGTATTTACCTTTTGATGAGGTGAAAAATCATTTCAAAAAGGTTCAGTTCGTTTTGCCTTATAGTTATGCGCTTAAGCAGCAGACTATTACCGGTACTCTTTCCGAAAGACTTGCGGATAGAAAGTATAGGGAGGTTATTTCCAAACTTGCAAAGGCGGTGAGCTAATGGCAACAAAAATTGCTTTTGTACCGCTTTTAAGTAAAGTGCAGGAATATATTTCTACTCATTATGCGGCTTCACTTTCTGACAGTAGAAAGTTTGGTCAGTTAAAACCTTATATTGAAAAGTTCTTACGAGATAACGGATATACCGTTGAAGGTATGACGACCAACGAACTTGCAGATAAGCTTTATTGTGAAATGGCAGAATATTCTGTCCTAACTAAATATCTTGGAAAAGATGAAATTGAAGAAATCAATGTGAATGGTTGGGACGATATTGCTATCACTTACACAGACGGACATATTGAAAAAGCAGAGGAGCATTTTTATAGTCCGACACACGCCGTTGATATTGTAAAAAGACTTTTACATCATAGCGGCATGATTATTGATAACGCTACTCCAATGTCACAAGGACATTTGCCCGGAAATACTCGTATAACCGCGCTCAAAGAACCCCTTGTTGATGATGATAGAGGTATCAGCGTATCAATCCGTCTTTTGCATCCTTCTCGCGTAAATCGTGAACAGTTGGTTGCAGGCGGTAATGCAACACAAAAAATGATTGATTTTCTTTGTATGTGTTTGCGATATGGCGTTTCCTTTGTTGTAGCAGGTGCGACATCATCGGGTAAAACTACGTTGCTTAATGCCTTGTTAAGCTCCATCCCCGACAATAAGCGTATATTTACCATTGAATCGGGTTCCCGTGAGTTGTCTTTGGTTCGCACAAAGGATGGCAAGGTTATCAATAATGTTGTTCATACTCTTTCGCGACCGTCTGATAATGAAGCATATGACATTACGCAGGAGGACTTGGTTGTTGCTTCTCTCCGTTTCAATCCCGACATCGTAGTTGTTGGAGAAATGCGAGATACTGAAGCATATTCAGCGGTTGAAGCTTCTCTTACGGGTCATACTGTTGTATCTACCATTCACGCCTCTGCTGCAGATGCGGCTCATATGAGATTAGCGTTGCTTTGTCAGAAAAGATTTCCAATCAACTTTAATACTTCTCTTATGCAGGCAGGTCAAGCATTTCCTATTGTCGTTTATGCTCATAAACTTGAGGACAATTCCCGAAAGATAATGGATATTTCGGAATGTGTTATCGGTGCCAACGGAGAAAGGCAGTATAGAACATTATTCCGTTATAACATTTCTAAAAATGAAGTTAAGAACGACAAATTCATTATTGAAGGCTATTTTGAACAGCCGGAAGTAATGAGTGAACATTTAAAACAAAAATTATTGCAATTTGGTGTGCCGCAGAGCACCCTTAACAAATTCTTGGCGAAAGGAGCTGATTACGATTGTTCTTTCCTATAATCTCATCTGTTCTTTTGATTGTGGGTATTGCTCTCTTAATGGACTTTACTCCCGAAAGAGTAACTGATGATTTAATTGCAATTATTACACCAAAGGATAGTCTTAGAGATAAGGTACGTGCAATTCGCGGAAACAAAAAGAAGCACGGTATCTATAAGAACTTAATCAAAATGAAAACGGCTCTTGCCGTTACAGGAAAATCAAAACAGTTTTCCATTGCGTGTTTTCTCTCTCTCGTCGGCTTTGCGGGCGGTATGATATTGTCGATTGTTATTGATAACGTTTTCCTTTTACCGGTGTTGTCTGTAGCTTTTGCAATGCTACCGTTTTTCTATACGACAAGCACACTTTCTTATTACGAAAAGCATACGAAAGAGGAACTTGAAACAACGCTTTCTATCATCACTACCTCATATATGAGAAACGATGATATTTTGCTTTCAGTAAGAGAAAACATTAAGTATATCAAACCACCTCTCCGAGAAGTGTTCTTGGCATTTGAAGGTGATGCTACCGCAGTATCATCTAATATCAAGCGCGCATTGTATAACCTTAAAGAAAAGGTTGACAATGAGATTTTCAGAGAATGGTGTGATACTCTCATTCAATGCCAAGATGATAGAACCCTTAAAGATACCCTACAGCCCGTAGTAGCGAAGCTTACTGATGTCAGAGTGGTAAACAATGAACTCAAAACTATGTTAGCATCTGTGCGTAACGAGTATTGGATGATGGTTGCACTTGTAGTCGGTAATATTCCGCTTTTATATGTGTTGAATAAAGATTGGTTCCATACCTTGCTTTTTACAACTGCAGGTAAAGCGGTGTTGGGTGTCTGTGGTGTTGTGATTCTTATTACGGCATTGCTAATGATGAAGTACACAAAACCCGTTGAATATAAACGATAAGGAGGTTGAAAGAATATGTTACAAGCAATCATCGGCACTCTCTGTGGAGTTGCCCTTTTTTATATTCTTGCAGACGTATATGCCTTGCCGTATCTTAAAACCTCCAAGGCCGTTGAAAACCTTTCTAAACAGCAGAAGGATAAAACTTCGGGGCTTGATGTGTGGCTAAAAGGTATTGCTACGTGGTTGTCAAAGCACCTTAAACTTAATGAATTTAAGAAAGCTCAGCTTGAAGCAGACCTTAAAACTGCACAGATGGATATTACCCCCGAAATGTTCAAGGCAAACGCGATTGTAAAAGCACTTATTATCGGGGTCTTTGCTATCCCGGTTGCTTTTATTTTTCCTTTGCTTTGTCCCGTTATCATCTTCCTTGCAATTTTCTTGTATAGCAGAGAAATGAAATCAGTCAGTCGCCGTATTAAAGATAAGCGACTCAAAATTGAATATGAATTACCGAGATTAGTTTTCACTATTGAAAAAACTTTGAAGCATAATCGTGACGTTCTATATATGCTTGATAACTACAGGGAAAATGCAGGAAAGGAAATGAAACACGAACTCGACATTACGGTTGCAGATATGAAATCGGGTAACTATGAGGGTGCTATCACTCGATTAGAAGCAAGGGTTGGTTCTTCTCAGATGTCTGATGTTTGTAGAGGTTTAATCGGCATCTTGCGTGGTGATGATACGGAAATCTATTGGGCAAGTCTTGCAGTAAAATTCAATGACATTCAAAGACAGCAGTTAAGACTTCAAGCGCAGAAAGTTCCACGAAAGGTAAAACGCCTTTCTATGTGCCTTTTATTCTGCTTTATGCTCATCTATATCGTGGTAATCCTTGCACAGATTATGTCTTCTATTGGCGTATTATTTGCTTAAGGAGGATGATGTATGATTAAAAAGATATTATCCTCCCGTAAAGGCGAAGGTTATGTTGATATGTGTGTAGGTGTTGTCGTTTTTGTTATGGTTCTTGTTATTGCAATTAACATTTTCAGTTTCATTACTTTGAAGGTGGAAATGGACCAAATTGCAGAAGACCTAATCGAAGCAGCCACTTATGCCGGAGAATTCAATGATGACTTTTGGAACGCCGACTCATATAACCTTGGCGAGTATTACTACTATGATATTGATTGGGGCGCAGATGAGTATTTCCATAGTGGCTACGAGCGAGTTCAGCTTGGCACCCGAATGTGGGTAACGATTTCTAAAGATACCTACATTAAAGGACTTGGAATATTCAAGATACCGGTAACGGTTTCCGTAACAAGGTCAGGACTGTCAGAACGATATTGGAAGTGAGGCGGTTATGATGCGAAATAAACGTGGCGACGGATATATCGCAACCTGCGTTACGGTAGTAATCCTTTGTATGCTCGTGGCAGTATTTATGACATTTACTACTGCAGTAAGCGTGGTTCGGATAACAGAAAAGAACTCAAGGATTGTTCTCGATAGCTTTGTAATGAAAAATTCCATTTTGATTTATGACTCTATTAAAAACGGAAATGATTACACAGTGGAGCTTGATGAAGATGTGTATATTGAGGATTTATGCGACTTTTGCACATTTGAAAAAAGCGGCAATTTCCTATATGCTTACAGTAGTGATAGGAAACTTAAGTATCGACTGTCAAAGCCAAATGTTTCATTCTCTACCGAAGGAGAACTAAAGGTCTATGCAAGTTACACGGTATATGTACCCATAACTTTTGGTGGTATCGTGATTGATACTGCAGAAATACCTATCAAAGTAGAATCTCGATTTAATGATAAATTTTAGGAGGTGTTCTTAATGAAGAACAAATTTATGCTTATCGGTGGTGCAATTCTCGCGGTTCTTTTGGTTATTGTTCTAATTGTTACGATGATACCTAAAGCTCCCGAAAGCCCCAAAGAGCCTATTGATGCACCCAATACGAGTAGCACTACTTCTTCCAACACAAATGTTGAGATTGAAGATATTAAGGAGCCCGAAACCGACACATCGGAAACAACGGGAACCGGAGATTTCATTGAGCCGAGTGAGTCTGAAGCTGATAAGCTCTTGAGGGAAAACGAAAAGAAACCCAACACAAGCTCGACCAATGAAACAACTACGCAGAAAACGGAGAATAAAACTCCAACAACCGAAAGTAACGATACTCAGACCTTTGAAGATAGTAAGAAAGAGTTAGAAAAGACCGCTAAAGATTATCTTAAAGAAAACAATATTGACCCCAAAACCGCAGGTGAAACCGGTGAGGTTTGCGCTCATTGTGGGAAGAAAATTTGGAACCCCGATAAATACGGCCTTTTCATCCCCGGTATGCCCGACAATTACGAAGCAAGCGGTTATTGTCTTGGAACTTGCGGTATAACTTTTGGTTAAGATAAATCCTTAGCAGAAAGGAGATGTCTTATTGAAAAAATTTAGAAAAATTATAGTGATGCTTCTTGTCGTAATGACAATGATGGCATTAACCACAATGACGACCCACGCTATTAGTCTTGACTATAGCGGAGGGTCGTCTTCTAATGATACGGGAGCCGGAGCAACAACCTCCGGTTTTTCTGTTTCTTATTCTGATACAATAAAAAACGTGTGCGGATATAGGTTTAGCGTAGTAACATCGGCAGGAACGCCTAAAAGCGGAACAAAAGTTGTTAATGTTTATCTAAGTGATAAGACCGAAGGAACATCAGCCTATTCCTCTGCACATCGTTTTATAATTTCAAGCGGTAAAATTGCGAACAAAAAGCAGTTAGCTAATGGTACAAAAGTTAGTAGTACATCCTCGAAACAATCTTGCGATTACAAATCCGGAGACTGCGGTTTTTATTCAACCCTACCTCAAGACCCAAGTAGTGTAGGTTCTTGGATTAAAAATTCATCTAACAGCTATCAAAACTTATCAAGAATTTATGTGCTTTGTGGAACAAGTCTTGCGAGTGCTTCGGAAAGTGACTATGTGCTTATTGAACCCATCTTCCGCCCTTCGTTGGCAGGAACTAGAACCGCCGCCACCGCAACGGAATTAGCACTCTACGGTGCTGCAGTTTCCGGCGGCGATGGTTATAGCGGCACAAACGGAAATCTTTATAATGCCGGTTCGGGTACGTTGTGGAATCTTTGTAATTATGTCAATAGAGAATTTCCAAATGCTCTTTATGTTTCCGAAAATACCGCTGTATATAATGCGGTAACCATAAAAACAAGTAGTCGATACACATATAAACAAATAATTCAAAATGGATATGGATGTTCAGTCCTTACCGTAAAAAATGTTATACCGGTTAAAAAAGTTAATATCGCTTACAATCCTAATGGAGGTACAACGAATACAGCCCTTAATGAGTGGGGTTGGGTTATGCTTGATGGCACAGTATATTTCCACACCATAAATCACGGAAAGTCTGATGACCCATACAATGCTTCCACTTTTGGCTTGACACGTACAGGTTATCAGTTCGGCGGTTGGAAAGTTCATTCAACGGGCACTATATTGGACCAAAACACAGAATATGCAAGTACAGTATATGCTCAATATGATGATGCTTCAAAAACAACAGCTAATACGAGTACAGTTTATTGTTATCTGTATGCAGTTTGGATTCCTAATACGGTAAAACTTGCATATCATCCAAATGGAGGTACGGCATCTAACGCCACCTTAAATGACTATGGTTTTCTAAAATACAATGGTGAAACGTATTTTCAAACCATAAATCATGGCACTAAGGCTGACCCCTATAATGCTTCTACTTTGGGCTTGACTCGAACCGGATATACCTTTAAAGGTTGGAAAGTAAAGTCAACAGGAACAGTCTTGGACCAAAACACAGAATATGCAAGCACGGTGTACGCTCAGCACGATGACAAGAGCAAAACTACTGCAAATACAAAAACAGTATATTGTTACTTGTACGCAGAATGGGAAAAGAACACCTATACTAATACAATCGCGCATTGGAAATATGTTGGCACGGGTGGCGATAACAGTAACGGAACTTATAAATATATGGGTTCTTCTACTTTCACCGGACAGTACGGAGATACTGTAACAATCCCCACTAATTTGATTCAGTCATATACGGGTTATTATAACACCGGGGTTGCGGGCTCCTATTGGGGAGCAAGCACGTGGACAACTAAAAATATTGGTTCTACCTTCACACAACCGGCTAAAGCTATCTCAATGGAATACTATTATTATCCTAAAACTGTAAATGTTGTGTTTAATAAAAACGATGGTAGTGGTGACACCGCCAATCAGTCCTTTACTTATGGTCAGTCCGGTAACAGATTTGGCTACAATAGAGATGGAACACCAAAATGGAATAACAATAGTGGTCAGTTTGGTGGTTGGGATAGAACCGGATATACCCTGCTCGGTTGGAGTGAGTCAGCATCAGCAACAACTGCAACTTATTCAATCTATAGCACAGTTTCGGACTCGTGGATTAACTCTAAGGTTCCCGACCCTAAAGCAAGTGCTACAGTTAACCTATATGCAGTATGGAAATTATACGCCAAAATTGTTATAGTGCCTATTGAACCCAATGCGGCATATAGAGAAAACACAGATGTAATATCGAGCTTTTGGTTGGTAAATATCTCCGGTGATAACTACACGCCTTCAACGGGCGCAAAGGTTGTTTTTAGTGTATATAACGCATCGGGACAGAAAATTGCCGGTGAAACTCAAGATTTTGTGGCCCCTAAGAACGACAAAAACTTGGCATATTTCAAGTGGCGCGTTCCTAATGGATATGGCGGAAAAAATGTAACTATTAAGGCTCATATTGTCGATGGTTCGTATCAGTATAACCACATTGAACGAAGCTATCGAATTGCATCGTTTGATACTTGCACGACTCCCAATACAAGTTACAAAGACAAAGCTCCCGACGGATTTTCTGTTCCTTCGTCACCTTATGACAATGCCACAAGTGCAAGGTGGTGGCAGTGGACTTATAGTAATGGTGCTTATGTAAAAAAGAATTACGCCGTTACAAACACCATAAGTAATGTGACATTGACAACCCCCACAAATCCTTCTGCATACACAAGTAATGGTTATCTGTATATGAAATCGGGCTATGGATTTGAGTGCAGTTACACTCATTCAATGTCGAATGTAAGTGGCTATGACTCTACATCTTCAAGTAAAAGTGTTGCCCCGCAGTATTTCTATGCTTTATTTCCCGAATATAACTATGTATATGGCATAAATCAATGTCGTAGCTTTACAACGGTTTCGGGCAAAAAAGTGTTTGTAAGTGCATCAGATATGGCAAGACAGCACTTTACTCCAATTTATTATCCCGATGGTGATTATAAATTCCAAATTGTGTTGAGCGACTGTTGGACACCTGCAGGTATGCTTACTACTTATAAAACAATCACCATAAAAATTGATGGAAATATGTATGATGATTGGTACGTGGGCAGAAAGTAGGTGAAAAAATGAAAACTGTGATTGTAATTGCACTTGTTCTTTTTATCATCGGTGGCGTTGTTTTCTTGCAGCTTAAGAATAAGAAGAAATAAATAAAACAAAGGGCGGCATCGCGAGGTGCCGCCCTTCACTTATAAGGAGGTATGATTATGAGTGAAAATGTAAAACGAATGGCAGGAACTTATGAAATCATAAACTCCGTTCATATCGGCTCAAAAGAAATTGTCTTGGGAGTTGATAAAAACAACACCGAGAACGGTAAATATTACTGTGGCAACTGTGAGTGTTGCGAAATTTTAGAACTATTTACCGATGGCGTTACAAGTGATAGCTATCCTGCAATCGTTCAAGTATTTGCAGAAAGACTTTCGGCTGAAGCCAAAGATATTATGAACGTAATCAACGAAGAACGTAAAATCGTTGGCGAAGACCGGCAATTAAGTATTAACGACTGTACTGTTCCTGTTTCAAGTGAAGACAATATTCTTAATAAGGTTGTGATAATTGACGGAGATATTATGCGACCCGAATATCAACGTGCTTCACATCAGCTTGTATATGTTACGGGCGGTAACGGAGCTTATGCTAATGCGCGTGGTCGTAAGGTTTTCACGAAAAGCCTTTTAAACGGGCAAGAAAACACTTTTTATCGTCAAGATGTCTTGGGTATTGTCGATGTTGAAAAGCTCCCTAAATGGGCAAAAGAAGGCTATGACAAGATAATGATGCCAAAAGACAGAGGTGAACGATAATGGGCGAATTTAGGCACGTTATTTGGAGTGATATAGACCTTGACCTCGATGATTGGCGCGAGTCTTTGGAGGAATTGTATCCTAATTATCCCGAAGATGAACTATACGCCATTATGTGTAAGTCCAATGCTGAAAACTTGGAGGATGAACGAGCAAATCTTAATATTCAACTTTCGCAACCCATTTTAGTAATTGCTGACTTGGGCTTATGGAATGGCAGACGAAGCGGATATAGAGAGATTTCATCCGGCAAAATAAGTGATTGTCTATATACGGAAATGGACTATGCCGAATGGTACATTGATAAAAATGGTGATTTGAAATGCGATGCGATTCATCACGATGGAACAAATCACTATTTGTATCGCGTGTATAAGGACAATGTTTCTGATACGCAGATTGAAAATCTAAAAGCCAAGCTTTATGAAGGCACGGCAACAAGAAGTGATATTACGCGAATAACCCGTCGTCTTGGTGATGATATTGCAAATGTTTATGGTTTTGCGATACCTAAACCAAAGGCAAGAAATAATGATGCAAGATAAAATTTGGAGGTAATGCAGATTGGATAAAAAAACCGCTATATGTAGGTATTTATACCGTCATCATAGAGGAAAAAGAAATGCCGTTTACAGCCGACAACTTGAACGGCTTTTTTCTATTGACGGAAGAAATCTGCGTAGAAAAATCAGCGCTCTCAGGCAAGACGGCTATCCGATTTGCAGTGATGAAAGCGGATATTACTATGCAGATAATCAAAATGAAATCAACAACACCATTCATAGATTGAGTGGACTTGTAACAAGAGTTTCAAATGCTCGAAACGGTATGCTTTATGCTTCGGTAAAAAAGCCAAATGATATGACTGTGGAGGTATCCGTAAATTTAGTATGTGAGGAGGGATAAATTTGCCGAGTAGAAAATATCTAATCATCAATGAAACGATGAACAGAGTGGCAAAGGATATTACAGATAGACCCAATAACTATATGTCATTCCTTATTACCGCCGCAAACAACCACAAATACCGATTTGAAGACCAATTATTGATATTTGCTCAGAAACCTAATGCTACGGCGTGTGCAGAAGTTGATACTTGGAACAAACTCGGTAGATGGGTAAACAGAGGAACAAAAGGAATCGCGCTTATTAGAAATCGCGATACCGCATATAAACTCCGTTATGTTTTCGATATTTCCGATACTAACAGTTTGTATGGACATACCGTTGAACTGTGGCAAATGAAACCGCAATATGAAGAAGCAGTATGCGATGCCCTCGAAAATAGTTTCGGTGAGGTTGCTAATAAAGGAACTTTAGAAAGAGTTTTAATTGCAACGGCCCGAAATGCTGTTGAAGATAATTACACAGACTATCTTGCCGAGTTGGTTGATAGCCGACGCGATAGCTTCTTGGAAGAACTTGACGAATTTAATGTTGATGTATATTTCAAAGACCTTCTGTGTAATAGCGTTTCATATATGCTTTTGGAACGTTGTGGTTTCGATGGCGAAAACTACTTTGACATTGAGGATTTTCGCGAAATCACACAGTTTAACACAAAAGAAACTATTTCTATTTTAGGAACAGCTTCAAGAGATATTTCCTCAATGGTATTGATGGAAATTGAAAAAACAGTCCGAAGCTTAAAGAAAGAAGAAAAAAATCAAAATCGCACATTTGATAAAAAAGATGAAATCGTAGATAATATCGTTGAAGAAAAATCCGGAGAAAGGAGCAATACTAATGACCAACCAAATCACTTACAGACAAGAGGGCGATTACTTGATTCCGAACTTTCAAGCACCGGAGTCCCCGAAGGTGGGCAAGTATGGAATGTTGCGACACACATTCCTCCGGGAACACAAGAGCGCTCGGTTCTCGAAACTCTTTCTGACGGGGAAACTGAACGAGCACTTGGAACAGGTGGACAAGGAAGCCAACGAAATGATGGAACAGTTAATCGCGAAAATGAGCGAAGCACAGCAAGTGACGGAAAAACTCAAAGCGGAGAATCAAATGCTTTGGGTTCAGAAGATGAACAACATTCGGTCGGCGGCGGAGGAAATCGTGCTGAACGAGTTGATTTACCGCTAATTGAAGGCGACCCTTTCACAAGTGAGGGTGTTGAGTATTTTCATCAAGACCACGAAAAGTGTGAGCTCATAAAAAATTCTCCCGCGTTAAAAGAACATCGAACTGAAATCGCCGCGTATTTTAGGGACCATCCGGACTCTAAAGAGCGTGGCGATTTTCTTATGCAGTTTTTTACTGAAAAACCACAAGAATTTATTCTTTCTAATGGGGTTACTGCCGGGTATAAAGCATATAAAAATAGACTTCATATGTGGCGTGGTTCGTTTGATAGTCGCGAAAGAGATTGTTACGAACCTTGGTGGAGAATTTCGGGATATATCAAGGGTATGCTTTTGATGCACACTTGGGATGATTCTCTTTTTCCATCTGAACAAGAACAAATTGAGCGTGTGAAAGCTCAAAATGAAAAGAAACTCTATTTGCCGCAAGAAGCTATTGACTATATTCTGACCGGTGGTAGTGGTTTTAGCGAGGGCAAATTGAGAATATACACTCAATTTGCAAAGAATGAAGCTACTGATAAAAATATTGCTTTCCTTAAAAATGAGTATGGCCAAGGCGGTCGTAGTGACGCAATTCCCGGTACGGGCTATTGGGAGCAGCATGATGCCAAAGGCATAGCTATTTCAGACCATTATGTAACCGATACAAAAAATGTTTTGTCTTGGAGTTATGTAAATAAGCGAATTAAAGAACTCATTGAATTGGATAGGTATCTAACCCCAAAAGAAAAAGAGGGTTATCCTGCCTATCTCAAGAGAACGATGGACACCAATAAACGATGGGAAATCGGCAAAGAGTTCCGTGACATAATTCGTGATTATAACGATTTTCAAGAGCAGCTTGGAAATAATGACGATAAGTTAAATACGTATGTTTTGGTTGATTGTGCTTCTGAGTTCGGTATTGGCAAAAAATTGACTTATGTTAGCCATTCAAAAGGTGATTTTGTTCTTCCGCTTATGCGTGAGGCGATGAACAAAATTATCGCTGAAAAGACCCATCTAACAGAAAGATGCGAAAAAGTTCTTGAACTGCTGCAGAGTGATGTTGCTAAACCGTTAGAACCAACATACGACGAGCTCAATCCTCCTCCCGAAGCTCCAAAAGAGTATCAATATCATTTGGGAGATACCGTTCATCTTGGTATAGATGAATATGAAGTGTTGGCATTTGACGATACAGAAGTTACTCTTTACGACGTAAAATTCCCGCTATTTAACAAGACCTTCAGCAAAGAAGAATTTGAGAAGCTTTTAGCGGAAAATCCGTTTAATGACCATTTGTTGGTTGAGGTTACCGATAAACCTGTGCAAGAAACGAGCACAAGTCCCAATACAACTCCTATCGGAGAGGATGATTATTATTTCTTCCGTGAGGACAAGGGCGTCTTTGAAGCAGTTTATTATAATCCCGATTCCAATTCCGGCGGTGAGTTTTGCATTATTGATATTCCTTATGACTTGATTAAGGAAGCTAAACGCGACTCAAAAAATGCACAACAGTTTTTTGACTACATTGACAATGCTGCCTACGTTGAGAATATCGAGCACGGAACTGATGAATTTGAGGAAATGCTAAAGAAATATGCAAATCCTACTCCCGACTTTATCGGAAGAACTGAAAGTTCTATGAAAGCGCTTATCGACAAAGCGGAAAGTGAGCTTCGTAAAACCCCTACAAATGATAGAGAAGTTGATGTTCTGTGTGATATTCTTACAGCTTTAAAGTTGGATGATATTGAAGTTAGGTACGAAAACCAAGAACTTGTTGCAACCGATGGCGAAACTACTTGGCGCGGCAAGGAATTTTATGAGTTTCTTAATTATGATGTTTTCACCTACGAAGATAATGGTTCAGTAAATGGCATTACGGAAGAACTATTCGCTGATTTCTTTGACCTTGCTAAACAAAACGGTGTCTTGGCGCAAGATAACCGATATAGTCCTTCGTGGATGGAATACAACTCCATAAAAGCTGAATATCCGGATAGCATTGTTTTATTCCAAATCGGTGATTTTTATGAAGTTATGGGTTCTGATGCTAATATCCTTGTTGAAGAACTTGAGCTTACACTAACCAAGAGATTTTTAAGAACTGATGAATATGCGGATATGGTTGGTTTTCCGCTACACGTTCTCAACAAATATTCTGATAAGCTCTTAAATAACGGTCATAACTTGGTGGTTGCTTCACTTGAAGATGATAAACGTATAATCAAGACTCTAACTCCCATTAAAGAGGTCGAAGCCGAAAAATCTCTTGCTGCAAGGCTTGTGGATTTCTATAAAGACTATGACTACTATGATTATATGGATTCCCTTGAAGTTGGCGATACCGATGAAGATGCCATTAAGTATATGGAAACTAATTTGAAGGATTCTCAAAGTGTTTCTGCTTTGCTTGAGGTCCTTAATCTTATGATTAGTGAAGGCGAATTGGAAGAAGCCCAAAAAGCCGAAATCACAGAGCTTATCAATGATGTCGAAAAGATTAAGAATGGCTTTGAGCAACCGGAGTTTATCATCAATAACGAAGGTTCCGTTCAAATGAATCTCGACTTTACTGAGGCAGGTGTCACAACGGAAGAAAGTGAACCCGAATTTAAGTTCACAGAACCTACTCCCGTAAAAAAGGAAAAGGTTCGACCCAACGTGTTACTTCCCGAAATACCTTCCTACAAGCGAAATGATTTTAAAATTACTGATGATAATTTAGGTGTTGGAACCCCAAGTGAAAGATACGAAAACAATGTTGCGGCTATAAGACTGCTTAAGAAACTTGAAAGCGAAAAAAGACTTGCAACACCCGAAGAACAAGAAGTTCTTTCTAAATATGTTGGTTGGGGCGGTCTTGCAGATTGCTTTGATGAAAAGCATTCAAAATATCTTGAGTTAAAGTCGTTGCTTGACGAAAGCGAATATGAAGCTGCAAGAGAAAGTACACTCACGGCCTTTTATACTCCTCCCATTGTTATTCGTTCAATGTATAATGCGCTTGAAAATATGAATTTCAAGACGGGTAATATTTTGGAGCCGTCGTGTGGAATCGGCAACTTTATGGGTATGCTCCCCGAAAATCTTTCTTCTTCAAAAATCTACGGAATTGAGCTTGATAGTATATCCGCACGTATTGCCCAACAGTTATATCAGAATTCTTCTATTGCTCCGCGTGGATATGAAGCGACCGAACTTCCCGACAGCTTCTTTGATTGTGCTATCGGTAATGTTCCTTTTGGTCAATTCAAGGTAATGGACAAGAGATATGATAAGCATAATTTTCTTATTCACGATTACTTTTTTGCGCGAACTTTGGATAAGGTTCGCCCCGGTGGTATTGTTGCTTTCGTAACATCGAAAGGAACGTTGGATAAAGAAAATCCCAATGTGAGAAAGTATATCGCACAAAGGGCGGATTTGATTGGTGCTATTAGATTACCTAATAACACATTTAAAAGTGCGGCAGGAACGGAAGTTACTTCAGATATTATCTTCCTACAAAAGCGTGACCGCATTATTGATACGGACCCCGATTGGGTGCATCTTAACACCGATGAAAATGGCGTTAAAATGAATCAGTATTTCATTGATAACCCCGATATGATTATGGGTGAAATGAAAATGGTTAGTGGCCCGTTTGGTCCCGAATCGGCTTGTGTGCCTTATGAAGGACAAAACCTTGAGGACTTGCTAAACGATGCGATTCAAAATATTCACGCAGAGATAACGGAATATGATTTTGAAGATTTTGAAGATGATGAAATTGACAATTCTATTCCCGCTGACCCCGAAGTTCGTAACTTTAGTTATACCATTTATGACGGTAAGGTTTATTATCGTGAAAACAGTCGTATGAAACCCGTTGAGGTTTCGATGACTGCCGAAAACCGAATAAAGGGGCTTATCGAAATCCGTGATTGTGTTCGTACTCTTATTGAATATCAGACAGAAGATTATCCCGATTATGAGATAAGAAAACAACAGTATAAGCTCAATGAAGTTTATGATAAATTCAATAAGAAATACGGTCGTATCAATTCTCGTGCAAACAGTTCTGCTTTTAGTTCTGATAATTCCTATTTCTTGCTTGCTTCTCTTGAAGTCCTTGATGAAGAAGGAAACTTTGTCAGAAAAGCGGATATGTTCAATAAGAGAACTATCAAGCAAAAAGTGAATGTTACTTCTGTAGATACTGCAAGTGAAGCCCTATCCGTTTCGCTTGCGGAAAGAACAATGGTTGACATTCCTTTTATGGCACAACTTACGGGAAAGACAGAAGATGAAGTAATTGAGGATTTAACCGGTGTTATCTTCCAAAATATCGGTGGCGAAGATGAAACCGAATATGTTACTGCAGATGAGTACCTTTCGGGTAATGTTCGCGAAAAATTACGTATTGCTAAACTCAAGAACGAAGCTGATGGGAACAACTCTTTTGATGTTAATGTCAAAGCGTTAGAAGCTGTTCAGCCCACCGAGCTTACCGCAAGTGAAATAAGCGTTAGATTAGGTGCGACTTGGTTGCCGACCGATGTTATTGATGACTTTATGTATGAGCTTTTCAGTATGGCATATTATATGCGCTACAATGTTAAAACTCATTATTCTAAATACACCGGTGAATGGAATATTCAAGGCAAGAGTTATGACCGTTCTAATGTTAAGGCATATAACACCTACGGTACAAGTCGAATCAATGGCTTTAAGATTCTTGAGGAAACCTTAAACCTTCGTGATGTTCGTATTTTTGACTATGTTGAAGATGAACGCGGAAACAAAGTGGCGGTTCTCAATAAGAAAGAAACTGCTATTGCTCAAGGTAAGCAGGAGCTCATTAAAAATGCTTTCCAAGAGTGGATTTGGAATGACCCGGAGCGCCGTGAACGACTTTGCAAAATGTATAATGAAAAATTCAATAGCCATCGTGCAAGAGAATACGATGGCGACCATTTGAATTTCGTTGGTATCAACCCCGAAATCACATTAAGAAAACACCAAGTTGATGCCGTTGCAAGAGGTATTTACGGACAAAACGAGCTACTTGCTCATGTTGTTGGTGCAGGTAAAACATTCACAATGGTTGCTATTGCCCAAGAAAGCAAACGATTAGGTTTATGCCAAAAGAGTATGTTTGTTGTGCCGAACCACCTCACAAGCCAATGGGCAAGTGAATATTTGCAGTTGTATCCTTCAGCCAATATCCTTGTTGCAACTAAAAAGGATTTTGAAACCAAAAACCGTAAAAAGTTTTGCGGTCGAATTGCTACGGGTGATTATGATGCAGTAATCATCGGTCACTCGCAGTTTGAAAAAATCCCAATGTCGCAAGAGCGCCAAATTCAGATGCTTAACCGTCAAATGCACGAAATCTTGAATGGTATTGAGGAACTTAAACGTAATCGCGGCGATAACTTCTCAATTAAGCAGTTGGAACGTTCGCGAAAATCTATCAAGCAGAAACTTGATAAGCTCAATGACCAAAGCCGAAAAGATGATGTTGTTACCTTTGAGGAACTTGGAATTGACCGTCTGTTTATAGACGAAGCGCATTATTATAAAAACCTCGCGGCCTTTACAAAAATGCGTAATGTTGCAGGTATCAGCCAAACCGAAGCGATGAAGTCGAGTGACCTTTATATGAAGTGTCGCTATCTCGATGAAATCACCGGTGGTAGAGGTACTTGTTTTGCTACGGGTACACCTATTTCAAACAGTATGGTTGAAATGTACACAATGCAAAAGTATCTGCAGTATAACACCCTCAAAGAACGTGACCTTATCCATTTTGATGCTTGGGCTTCTAACTATGGAGAAACTATAACCGCTATTGAACTTGCTCCCGAAGGAACGGGATACCGAGCAAAAACAAGGTTTGCAAAGTTCTACAATCTTCCGGAGCTTATTATGATGTTCAAGGAAGTTGCAGATATTCAAACGGCGGATATGCTTAATCTTCCGGTGCCGAAAGCGAACTATCATAACGTGGTTTTAAAACCTTCTGAACACCAAAAGGAGTTTGTCGCATCGCTGTCTGAACGAGCAGAAAAAGTGCGAAATAAAATGGTTGATTCGAGTGTCGATAATATGCTTCTTATCACTAATGATGGTAGAAAATTGGCGCTTGACCAAAGACTTATGAATGATATGTTGCCCGACCACGAAGATAGCAAAACTTCTGCTTGCGCTAACAACGTTTTTGAAATTTGGCAAAAGACTGCAGATAAAAAATCTACGCAGATGATTTTCTGCGACTTATCAACTCCACACGGCGATGGCAAGTTTAATGTTTATGATGATATTAAACAAAAGCTCATTGAAAAAGGTATTCCCGAAGAAGAAATCGCATATATCCATTCAGCAAATTCCGATGCTCAAAAGAAGGAATTGTTCGGCAAGGTAAGAGCAGGACAAATCAGAGTTCTTATGGGCTCAACGCAAAAAATGGGTGCAGGCACGAATGTGCAAAAGCGTCTTATTGCTTTGCATCATCTTGATTGTCCTTGGCGACCGTCTGATTTACAACAGCGCGAAGGTCGTATTATTCGACAAGGTAACGATAACCCCGAAGTAGAAATCTACAGTTATGTTACCGAAAATACCTTTGATGCATATTTGTATCAGCTTGTCGAATCCAAGCAGAAGTTCATCGGTCAGATTATGACAAGTAAATCACCGGTGCGTTCTGCTGAAGATGTGGATGAAACTGCACTAAGCTATGCAGAAATCAAAGCATTGGCATCGGGTAATCCCCACATCAAAGAAAAGATGGATTTGGATATTGAAGTTCAGAAATTAAAGCTCCTAAAAGCAAACCATCAAAGTCAGAAATTTGCTCTTGAAGATATGATTCTAAAGTCAATTCCTGCAAAAATATCTGCCATTGAACAGCGTATCGAAGGATACGATGCCGATATAAAACGCAGAGAAGAAAACACACGCCCCAATGCGGATGGTTTTTCTCCTATGCAGATAGATGGCGTTGTTTATACGGATAAAAAAGAAGCAGGTACGGCACTTCTTGAATATACCAAGAAAATGAAAACCCCCGATGCAGTCCGAATGGGCAGTTATCGGGGGTTTGCTTTGGAAATGTCTTTTGAGCACTTTTCTAAAGAATATGTCGTAACGCTCAAAGGTTCTCTTACTCATTCTACTCCTTTAGGAACTGATATTTTCGGTAACATTTTACGTCTTGATAATGTATTAAACGCATTTGAAGAAAAGCAGATACATTGTAGAGAGCAACTTGACCGTGAGCGTGGCGAACTTGAAAATGCTAAAACTGAAGTTCAAAAACCCTTCCCGAAAGAGGAAGAATATAGAGCTAAAGTTAAGCGACTTGACGAACTAAATATTTTGCTGAATATGGATAAAAAAGAAAATGAAATCGTGGACGGTGAACGAGGTGATGAAAATGAAGAAAACACTCCGGAAAGAACCGGCGAAGCGCGATAGGAAAGGAATACCCTAAATGGAAGAAAGAATTAAAGTTGTGACCGAAGAAATGAAGGTCAACGATGCTTTATTCTATAAAATGCAGAATGAAAGGGCGGCTTACTTGGATAAAGTAAGCCTGTCCGATTCTGAAAACATAGTAGAGAAAGCATATGAAATCACAATTAGAGAATTCATTTATGCTTGTATGGAACGTTATGACTTGTCGTATGAAGCTGCACAAGGTCTTTTAAGGCTTGATTATCCGCTTGCGTATTTGTTTGCAAGTTTTTCTAAACCCACTCCACAAAGAGAGAGCCTTCGCGACCTTATGGAGCGATGCGGAAGGCTTCTTTATACGGGCATAAAAGCAAAGGCTTAAGGTGGTGTTTTTATGTGGATACCTCCCGAAGAAATTGAACGAGCACGACAAATTGATTTATTAACCTATCTTGAAACCTACGAACCGGAGCAATTAAAAAGGGTTGGGCGAAATACTTATACCACAGTTGAACACGATTCTATGCGTATTTCAAATGGCCTTTGGCATTGGACTTCAAGAAGAATTGGCGGTAAATCTGCCCTTGATTTTCTTGTCTTGGTCAGAGGAATGACATTGCCCGATGCAGCTATGTATCTGCTTGGGAGCATTGAAACAAAACCACCAAAAGCGACAACAAAAATATCAGAAAAACCAAAAGAGTTCGTTTTGCCGGAAAGGAATGAAGGTAACGACATTGTTCGTGCTTATTTGACAAAACGTGGCATAGCAAAACCAATCATTGATTACTGCATTAACACAAAAAGGCTATATGAAGATAAAGATTTTCATAATGCGGTGTTCGTTGGTTTTGATGAAAAGAGAGAACCTAAATTTGCTTCTGTTCGCTCCACATTTACGGATTATCGTATTGATGTGGCGGGAAGTGATAAAAGGTTCTCTTTCTTTATTCCCGGCAATTCAAATAAGGATACCGTTCATCTTTTTGAGGCGGTTATTGACCTTATGAGTTACGGGACTATGCAACTAATGAATCATAAAGAATGGCGAACCGAGGATATGTTATCGCTTGGCGGTGTTTATATTCTCGGTGATGATAGCGAACTCCCTTTGCCCTTAAAACAATATCTTGAAACCAAATCGGTAAAAAACATCGTATTGCACTTTGATAATGATGAAATAGGCATTTCTGCTGCTGAGAGTTTAAGGGCAAGATTAAAAGACCGATTTAACGTTCTTATTGACATTCCGACCGTTGGTAAGGACTTAAATGACCAACTTATTTATACTCTTAAAAATATCAAAAGAAAGGAGGAACGAGCACGATGAATATTAAAATTTATCAAATTAACTCTGAAAGAGATACGGAAAACTATGCCTTTTTAAATCATCAGCAAATGAGTGATTTGCGTGGACAGTCTAACCCCGATAGCTCTATTTACAACTGCGTATATGATGGCGAAGTGACCGGTGAAACGCTTGATGAAATCTTTTCTTCATTTAATGAAAATCGCCCTGTCGATTTCAAAGGACGTCCAATTCAAAAGTCTGATGTTATTGAAATTGTTGAGTCGGAAACTGTCGAAAAAGGTTTCTATTATGTCGATAGCATCGGCTTTCAAAAAGTTGATTTTGAGAGCGATAAAGTTGGAACACGAACACCAAATACACTACGAGTTCTTTATGTTGAGCCCGGTAAATTAGCACGTATAACTGAAATCGGAAAAGACCTTGAATCTATGCAAGAAGCTGTAGGCGGAGATATTCAAGCAATATATCCCTTTGAAGATACGGTGGCTCTTGTTTGTAACGATGATGGAAAATGTATGGGTATGCCTGCAAATCGAGCTCTTTATATGGATGGCGAAATGGTTGACATTCTTTGTGGACCATTCTTCATTTGCGATGCACCCGCCAATAGCGAAAGTTTCAAAAGTCTTTCTGATGAGCAACTAAAAACCTATATGGAAAAGTTTAAAAGACCCGAAAGATTTTACAAGGTCGGAGATACAATTACCGCTATTCCATACACACCAAGAGATAAAGAAAGTAGATAAGGAGGTATCAACTGTATGTCAGAAATCAATGTCCCTGCCGAGAATGAAAGGCAGATTATGACCTATGAAGAAATGGCAAAAATCTTCCGCGAAGCAGAACGAAAACGACATCCTTCAGTAAGAGGATACATCGTTTTTACGGAAGATAGTTTTACCGAACCGTATTCTTTAGAAGCAAGAACATATGTAGTATCAAGTAACAATAAAGCCTATATTCCTAATATGGGTGGCTATTCTATTTACGGTTCAAGCATTGACGGTAGCGACCCTCTTGTTCGTCTTGATATGTATATGCGAGGAGAGAATCATTGGAAAACCGAACAATGCTATATGGATAAACACGATGTTGAGTCGGTTGAGAAATATAAATCTC
Organism: Acutalibacteraceae bacterium; assembly: GCA_045541435.1. Lineage (GTDB taxonomy): Bacteria > Bacillota > Clostridia > Oscillospirales > Acutalibacteraceae > DTU089. The sequence goes on along the minus strand of JAZQJD010000006.1, from coordinate 81,729 downwards.
AAAGAGATTTAGAACGATAAGCCGTTAGCAGCATAGCTGACGGCATTGTCTTCGCAAGCATCGTGTTTGGATATCCACAAACACACTTGTTAGGGGTTTGTCACCCCTAATACCCCGATGAAAGGAGAATAGATATGAAACACAAACAACGTGGATTTATTGTTCGCCTTTCTCCTGCAGAGTTTGAAATGCTTGACAAAAAATCATCCGATTGTGGTCTAACCCGTAATGCTTTTATAAGAAAAACCATACGTGATGTGGTCCCGATAGAACGCCCTTCAGAGGACCTTATAACAATAATTAAAGAGCTCAAATTCATAGGAAAGAATATGAATCAAATCGCAATGAAAGCCAATGAAACGAATATGGTGGATGCACTTCAATACAAGAAGAATTTTGATATGCTTCATAAAACAGTTTCAAAACTTATTAAGGGTGATTACAAATGGCAGTAACATCACTATGGCATATTAAAGGTAGTCTTAACAAACTTATATTATATGTCGAAAATGAAGATAAAACACTTTCGGGCGAAGCTATTCCAAACACAGAGGGTGTAGAAACTCCAAGCGACGTTTTAGATTCAGTTATAGGATATGTTGGTCGTGATAATGCAACAGAACAAAGAAAATTCATAACCGCTATTAACTGTGAACTTGAAACCGCAAAAGAAGATATGCTCGCTACAAAAGAGTGTTTTGAAAAGTTAGGCGGCATAGTTGCATATCACGGCTATCAGTCCTTTGCCGATGGCGAAGTAACTCCCCAAAAAGCTCACGACATTGGTGTAGAACTTGCAGAAGAATTGTGGGGCGATAAATACCAAGTTATAGTTGCAACCCATTTGGATAAAGAAAACCACATTCATAATCATTTTGTTCTCAATACTGTTTCTATGTTTGATGGCAAAAAGTATTATCGTTCGGAACGTGACTATTGGAAAATGCGTGAAGCATCAGACAGAATTTGTATTCGATATGGTCTTTCAGTAATTAAAAATCCCAAAGCCAAAGGTCTTAATTATGGCGAATGGCGAGCTCAAAAAGAAGGTCGCCCTACTGTTCGTGGTGGTATTCGCAGTGATATAGACACGGCAATTAAGGGATGCTTGAATCTTCGAGAGTTCTTTGATGCTATGCAACAGATGGGATATATTATCGACACGTCGGGTAAACACGCTAAAATTAAGCCGCCCGATTATGAACATTTCTTTCGTTTCGCTAGTTTGGGCGATGGCTATACATTAGATGAAATCGAGAATCGTGTATATAACAATACCTACAGAGAATTTCCCGAATTTGAAAAACAAGAACTCGAATCCCACGTGCTATATAAATACACGGATATTCCCGGTTCGTTTACTATCATGGGCTATAGACCACTTTATCAAACTTATGTATATGGACTTAAAGTTGCTAAAGAACGACCATCAAGCAATAAAAGAATTCATTGGTTGCTCAGAAGCGAAATTGCAAAACTTGATAGATATATTTTCCAAAGTGAGTTGCTTTGCAGTCATAACATTGACACAGCCGAGCAACTCACTTCTTTTAAGCTCAGTTTAACAGAGCAAATGTCTGTAATCGAAGATGAACGTCGTGGGCTAAAGAACGACCTCAAGCGTGCTGAGAGAACCGGTAATGAAAGCGACATAAACGCTATTAAAGAAAAAATTAAGAATTGTACCGATAGACTCAAGCCGCTTAGAAAGCAAGTCAAGGCTTGTGACGAAATCTTTGAACGTTCCGGTGTGCCTCGTGAGAAGCTAACGGAACTTGAAGAAATATTTAAGAGAAAGGAGATGTCGAATAATGAACGCATCAGCGGAAGCAGCGGACCAAATCGTCAGAATGTCACTCAACGGCGTTGAGGTTGCGGCAAAAATCACCGGTAAAGGTGCCGAGCATTTAACCAAAATGATTTACTCAATTCTCAAAGACCAAAGAAAGACAAAAGGTAAAACTCGTCTTACAAATATGCTCCGTAGCGGAAAGGAACTTAAGATTTTCCAAGTAAATGATAAGGACCTTTCTAAGTTCTGTTCTGCCGCTAAAAAGTATGGTGTTCTTTACACTATACTTAAAGACAAAAACAGTACCGATGGCAAAACGGAAATTATGGTAAGAGCCGAAGACTCTGCAAAGGTTGCTCATATTTACGAACGTTTTGATATTGCAACAGTAGATATTGCATCGGTTGAGGAAACAATCGAAAAAAGTCGAAACAAGGAAAATACGGCTCAGCCTGCACCCGAAAGAGTTGGAAAAGAAAAATCCAAGGAGGAAAAGTTGGTTGATGAAATCTTAAAGAAGCCGAATCCAACGAAGGAAGAAGTACAGAACGTAAACCCCTCGACGGCTCGGACGGAAAAAGGCTCAAATCAGTCCGAGCCTTACTCAAAGAACAAAAAAAGCCAATCTCAAGAAAATTCGCCCCGTAATAAGAGCCAAAAGCCATCTGTACGAAAAGAACTAAATGACATTCGCAAAGAGCAAGACAAACGCCGCGAGAACAAAACTCAGAAGTCCAAAGAGAATGTTCACAAGGCACCCCAAAAAAATAAAAAGAAAAAGGAGAAATCTCGATGAGTAATTATGATGATATTTTCGCAAATTCCAAAAATGAAGATAAGGTAGAACCTCAAGCCCAAGAGTTTAATAAAGAGGATTGGGCTGCCAAAAAGCAGATTGAACGTGAGCAGACTTATAATATGATGAACGAAATGACGGAGAAGGTCGCAAGTGATGCTCAGGCGTTCAAGCAGTATCTTGATATTCAGAGTCGTTTTGACCGATTCTCTGTCGGTAATGTAATGCTTATTACTGCACAGATGCCCGAAGCCACACGCCTTGGCGATTATGAGTATTGGGCTGAACAGGGCGAATACGTCAAGAAAGGTTCTGAAGCAATCAGTATCCTTGAACCCGGAAACGAGTACACCCGTGAGGATGGCACCTCTGCTATCTCGATGAATGTTAAAAAGGTGTTTGATATTTCGCAGACGGGCGCAGAGGTAAGAGATTATAAAACTTCGGACACCCGTAAACTTTTAAAGGCACTTGTTAAGAGTTCGCCCGTACCGGTTGAAATCGGCGATAAACTTATGGAAGGCACAAATGCAAAGTACAGCAGCAAGGTTAAGAAAATCTTTGTTCGTCAAGGTATGGAGGGTGATGAAATCTTCCGCGCACTCGCGCAGGAAATTGCACACGCCGACCGTGATATGAACACCAAGGATAATTATGTTCGTGCAGAAAATGAGTTTGGCTGTTATTGCACCGCATATATGATTTGCAATCGTTACGGTGTTGACACCAAGCCCTTTAACTTTGACAAAGCACCCGAAATGTTTGACGGTAAGGAAAACAAGGATGTTCGTTCTGCTCTTGGTTATATGCGCGAGTCTATGAGTCGTATTTCGGAGGAGATTCGCAAAGACTTGAGAAACCAAAACAGAAACAGAGATAACTCGGCAAGATAAGGAGGCACCACTTTGGCGGAAGAAAAAAGAGTAATATCTATTGATGACTTTGAGCACCGCCTTATGGTAAAGGGTCTTAACGATTTTCGCAACGACCTTATACAAGGTGAAAAGCCGACCGAAGATATTGACGAGTTGTTGTTAAAAGTCATTAAAGCCCCAACTAAAAAGGAAAAGAGAAAGCAAACCCGCGATGCAAGGTAAGCTATCTCGCACAAACCTTATCCTATATTCACTTGGTATAATCCCCGTTGTATGGTTGGGGCTTCTTATAGCCCCTGCCATTACGGACGGAGGGATTGTGGAACTAATTAAAAATCTCGGCAATGTATTTAACAATCCGTTCTCAATCACTATTTGTGGGGGCAGCCTAAAAACTGTCCTCATTCTTATTTTTGCTTATGTTTTAGGAATCGGAATTTATATTTCTACTGCAAGAAATTACCGCCGTCGAGAAGAACATGGCTCGGCAAAGTGGGGCGATGCCGTAAGCATAAACAATAAATATAGTGATAAGGACAAAACGCAAAATAAAATACTAACAAAAAGCACACGCATTGGTCTTGATGGACGAAAGCACCGAAGAAATCTTAATGTCTTGGTTTGTGGCGGTTCGGGTTCGGGTAAAACTCGTTTTTATGCAAAACCGAATATTATGAACGCAAACACAAGTTTTATTACTCTTGACTGTAAAGGTGAAATTTTAAGAGATACGGGAGCCTTGCTTGAGCAAAAAGGATATAAGATTAAAGTTCTCGACCTCATCAATATGGAAAAAAGTCATTGTTACAATCCTTTTGCTTATTTGAGAAACGATAACGATATTCAAAGGCTTGTTACTAACCTCTTTAAAAATACCACACCTAAAGGCAGTCAGTCGCAAGACCCATTTTGGGACCAAGCGGCTATGATGCTCTTGTTAGCATTAGTCTTTTATCTGCATTATGAAGCACCCGAAGATGAGCAAAACTTTCCTATGGTTATGGAAATGATTAGGGCCGGAGAAGTTCGTGAAGATGACGACACCTTCACTTCGCCGCTTGATGAGCTCTTTAATAGGTTGGAGAAAAAGAACCCCGAACATATCGCTCTTAAGTATTATCGAAATTACAGGTCGGGTTCGGGCAAGACACTTAAATCAATCCAAATTACATTGGTATCTCGCCTTGAGAAGTTCAACCTTGATAGCCTTGCAAGTATTACTCAGTATGACGAGCTTGAGCTTTGGAAATTGGGCGAAGAAAAAACCGCATTGTTTGCAATTATTCCCGACAACGATAGTTCGTTTAACTTTATTGTCGGTATGCTTTATACACAGTTATTCCAACAGTTGTACTATCAAGCTGATGTTGTTCACGGTGGTCGTTTGCCCGTTCATGTTCATTTTGTAATGGACGAATTTGCAAATGTTGCTTTGCCCGATGAGTTTGAAAAGCTATTAGCAACTATGCGTTCTCGTGAAATTTCAGTATCAATTATCATTCAAAACTTGGCGCAGCTTAAGGCGCTTTTTGAAAAACAATGGGAAAGTATTGTTGGTAACTGTGATGAATTTCTATACCTTGGTGGTAATGAGCAGTCCACACACGAATATGTTTCAAAACTTCTTGGAAAGGAAACGATTGACACTAATACCTATGGACAGTCACACGGGCATAACGGTAATTATTCAACGAATTGGCAAATTACGGGGCGTGAACTTATGACACCCGATGAAGTGCGTATGCTTGATAACCAATATGCTCTGCTCTTTATTCGTGGTGAAAGACCGGTAAAAGACTTTAAGTTTGACATTTTGAAACATCCCAATATCAAACTTTCCAAAGATGGTGGAGCCCCATCTTATAAACACGGGCTTGATAAATATAGTGTTGCTTCTGTTCGTTTTAACGAGGATGCTTTCAACGAAACAGAAGTTGATACAAGTGAATTCAACTATGTATTACTAACAGACGATGAAATTGAAGAAATTATGATGAAAATCGGAGGTAATGAAAATGAATAAGAAAAAGAAATCTACTACGAAGTTGCCTATGAAGGGCGGCGTGAAAAAGGGCTTTATGTTCTATTGCAGTATCGTGATGATGATTGCACTTATCTGTTGCACATCTCTTACTGCTTTTGCGGCAAGTGATGACCCTTTGACAGTTGTGAATAATTTGAGCGACTTTATCTTCGGACTCATCCGTGCCATCGGTATGATTCTCCTTGGCTTTGGTGTGGTTCAGATTGGTTTGTCCCTCAAATCTCACGACCCTTCGCAGAGAGCTAACGGTTTCTTGACTTTGGCGGGTGGTGTAATTATCACATTCGCAAAAGAAATCCTTAATCTCATTACGGGCTAATGATGTTTGTTGTCAAAGGTGGCGGCGTAAAAACCGCCACCTTTAAGTTTAATGAGAGGAGGAAAAAGTATTGTCAGATAATTGGGTAGTTCAAAATTTGGAAAATGCTCTTGAAACGTGGAACGAAAAATTTGCTGAAATTGTTTCACTAATTACTCAGTCACCGCAGACATTTAAGGGCGGCGATATTTGGAATGTTATTACAAGCATTCACGGAGCATTACAAGCTATCGGTTATGCCTTGCTTGTCCTTTTCTTTGTGGTTGGCGTTGTTAAAACCTGCGGTAGTTTTACGGAGGTAAAGAAACCGGAACACGCGCTTAAATTATTTATTCGATTTGCAATAGCGAAAATCGTTATTACGCACGGATTGGAACTTATGGTCAAACTTGTCGAAATTGTGCAAGGTGTCATTTCCAAAATCCTTAGCGCATCGGGAGTAACATTATCCAATAGTTCAACTTTGCCATCAAGTATTATCACGGCAATAGAGGACTGCGGATTCTTTGAATCAATTCCGTTATGGGCAGTAACTTTAATTGGTGGATTGTTCGTAACAATTCTTGCATTTATTATGATTCTTTCGGTTTATGGAAGATTCTTTAAGATATATATGTATGCTGCGATTGCTCCTATCCCTCTTTCTACTTTTGCAGGTGAACCCACACAAAGTGTTGGTAAACAGTTTTTAAAGAGTTTCTGTGCTGTATTGCTTGAGGGCGCTATTATCGTTCTTGCTTGTATTATATTCTCTGTGTTTGCATCGAGCCCGCCCGTTGTTGATACAAGCGCGGCGGCGGTAACGCAGGTATGGGGCTATATCGGAGAATTGATATTCAATATGTTAGTGCTCGTTGGCTCCATTAAAATGGCAGACCGAATCGTTAGAGAAATGATGGGATTATAATTGAATTGAGTTGAAATTTTCAATGATTTAGATTAAAATACTTGACAAGAGCACTTGTGGTGATTATACTAATACGATTTAGTTCTTGAGTTCTAAATGGGTGGCTTGGGGAAAAAAGGAGAAAGCCTATGTTTCACGAAATAAGTGATAAGCAGTTCTTATCAGATATGAGAGAACTGTGTGGAAGAATTGTTCAATCAACTTGTCATATCCTAAAAGAAGAATATGATATTGGTTCTGTTCCGTATCTTGTTGGTAGCGGTGCGCGCAATCTAATTTTACAAAACGGCAACAACCCAATAGATTTGGACTACAATCTTGAAATAGTAAAGTGTGAAGATTTTAATGACTGTAGATACTTAAAAGAGTGTGCCCAAAAAGCATTCAACAGAGCGTTAAATGCAGAAGGGCTACATGATTGCGAGGATTCTAAATCGTCTTTGACTTCCAAACAGATTTACTTTGAAGAAGGAAATCAAACACCTTTTTCGATTGATATTTGTATTGTTGTTGTGGATAAAGGTTACACATATCGTCTTATTCACGAAAAGACCGGTTGGACAATTAACGATAAATACTATTGGAACCAAGCACCAAATTCTAAAAATGTCAGAAGTAAAGCTGATTATATAAAAGAACACGGCAAATGGCAAAAAGTTCGAGAGCAGTATTTGAATTTGAAAAATAAATACCTTTCAATGAACGACCATAATCATCCGTCTTTCATATGCTATATTGAAGCTGTAAATAATGTATTTAATACAAGAAACCATTGGAAATAAAATAACTTAATTCATCGCCATCGTATTGATGGCGATTTTTTTATACCCCAAAAACAAAGCAAAGGAGGTAATTGTGCTTTGGAAGTTAAGATTAACAGAGAAATACGAAACTATACGGAATCGATGTTTTTCGGCTTGTCGCTCAGACAGTTCCTATTCTCTGTGTTAGGATGCGGAGTTGCAGTATTACTGTATTTCCTTGTAAGCCCTTATGCAGGAACAGAAACGGTGTCTTGGGTTTGTATGTTAGGTGCCGCACCTTTTGCCGCACTTGGCTTTATAACCTATAACGGTATGACAGCCGAAAAATTTATTTGGGCTTGGCTCAGAAGTGAAATTATTGAACCTAAGCAGGTCGTGTTTAAAAGTGAGCCAACCTATTACAAAGCTCTTAAAGAGAACATAGAAAAGAAAGAAAAGGAGGTATTCGATAGGTATGATTAAATCTTTAAGCACTCTTTTTAAGCAAGATAAAGAGAGTTATAAATTACCTAAATCGGTACAAGATTATATCCCTATTCAGAAGATGTGGGAAGACGGTATTTTTAAGGTCGGTAATCGTTACACCAAAACCTTTAGGTTCGATGACATCAACTACGCCGTTGCAAGTCGTGAAGATAAAGAAGCGATGTTCCTTGAATATTCTGAACTTTTGAATAGTTTGGATAGTGGTGTAACAACCAAAATTACAATTAACAACCACTGTCGCAACCGTGTTGATTTTGAACGTTCCGTTCTAATTCCTTTCAAGGAAGACGGGCTTGATATTTATCGAAAAGAATACAACGATATGCTTCTTGATAAAGCGACCGGTGCAAACAGCATTACGCAGGAAAAATATATTACAATATCCGTACACAAAAAGGATATTGATGAAGCAAGAAATTACTTCGCGCGAATTGGCTCGGAGCTTAGTTCTCATTTTGCTAAACTTGGTTCGGTGTGTGCAGACATTGATGGAACTGAAAGACTTCGTATTCTTCATGACTTTTATAGAGCCGGAGAGGAAGCCGATTTTCATTTTGATGTTAAGGACTCTGCAAAGCTCGGTCACGATTTCAAGGATTATATTTGTCCCGACTCTATGGAGAGGGCTGATAACTATATCAAACTCGGCGATAAATACGCACGTGTTCTTTTCTTAAAAGATTTTGCTTCATACATCAAGGATAGTATGGTAACTGAACTTACTGACCTTAACCGCAATATGATGCTTTCTATAGATGTGATTCCCATTCCTACGGACGAAGCAGTTAGAGAGGTTGAAAATCGTTTGCTTGGTGTTGAAACCAATATCACGAATTGGCAACGCCGACAGAACAGTAATAATAACTTCTCTGCGGTAGTTCCTTACGATATGGAATTACAGAGAAAAGAAAGCAAAGAGTTTCTTGATGACCTTACCACACGTGACCAAAGAATGATGTTTGCCACCATCACAATGGTTCATATGGCAGATAGTAAAGAACAACTTGATAGCGATACCGAAGAATTACAGTCGATTGCACGAAAGCATTTGTGTCAGTTGGCTGTTCTTCGTTTTCAGCAGACTGATGGACTTAACACAGTTCTTCCTATTGGTGCCCGCAAAATAAATGCGCTCAGAACGCTAACCACCGAAAGTCTTGCGGTATTTATGCCTTTCAAGGTGCAGGAGATTTTGCACGATGGTGGCATTTATTACGGACAGAACAGCATTAGCAACAATATGATTGTTGCTAATCGCAGTTTCCTTTTGAATGGTAACTCATTCATCTTGGGTGTTCCCGGTTCGGGTAAATCTTTTACGGGTAAAAATGAAATTGTAAATCTTATGTTAGCCGGTGATGCTGATATTATCGTAATTGACCCCGAACGTGAATATTCGCGACTTGTTGAAGCGTTAGGCGGTGCAACTATTAAGATTTCCGCTACAAGTAATAATCATATTAACGCGATGGATATGAACAGCGAATATGGTGATGGCGCAAACCCCGTAACCTTAAAGTCTGAGTTTATTCTTTCGCTTTGTGAACAGCTTATCGGTGCAAGTAACTTGGGCCCGATGCAGAAGTCTATTATCGACCGTTGTACCGCGTCTGTTTACAGAGATTATCAGCAGAGTGGTTATACCGGCAAGGTTCCTACTCTTAAAGATTTCCGTGCGGAATTGCTTAAACAGAGCGAACCCGAAGCAAAGGAAATTGCACTTGCTATCGAGTTGTTTACCGATGGTTCACTCAATACCTTTGCGAAGGAAACCAACGTGGATGTTGATAATCGTTTGATTTGCTATGACATTCTTGATTTGGGCAAGCAGTTGCTACCGATTGGTATGTTGGTTGTTCTTGATAATATCCTTAACCGTATTACCGCTAACCGTGCGAAAGGCAAACATACTTTCATCTTTATCGACGAAATCTATTTGCTTTTCCAACACGAATATTCTGCTAACTTCCTCTTTACTCTTTGGAAACGTGTTCGTAAATATGGTGCATACTGTACCGGTATCACTCAGAACGTTGATGACCTTTTACAGAGCCATACTGCAAGAACTATGCTTGCAAACTCTGAATTCCTTATTATGCTCAATCAGGCATCCACAGACCGTTTACGCTTAGCGGAACTTGTAAATATTTCAGATATGCAGATGTCGTATATCACAAACGTCGAAGCAGGTCGTGGTCTTATGAAGGTTGGCTCTGCTTTAGTGCCTTTCTTCAACAAATTCCCCAAACATACGAAACTCTATAAACTTATGACCACTAAACCCGGCGAAGTTTAATATGAGAGGAGGTGAAACAAATGAGCAACTTAAGAGAACATCCCGACGTTCAAGAGCTTATTGACACCTTAGATAAAAATGGTTTGGAAAAAGAAAAAGCCGAAGTTGTATCACTTGCCGACTATATTGTGGATATGGAAAATACTTTATCGGGTATGCTTAAAGAAATGCAGGCTATGCGTAATGAAGTAAATCTCATCCACAACTCAACCTTGAGGGCTCGTTGCGGAAGACTTGTAGATAAGGCGGAAAACTCAATTAAGCAGGCCTTTGGTGTTATTCGTTCAGTAAAAGATAAATTTGTCGAATCGGCAAAATCTGCCCTACAAACCTTTAAGGAAAAAGGCAAAGATGCTTTGCAGAAAGCAGTTAATGGGATGAAGATTCCCGAAACATTAGATAAGCTCAAATCCTTTTTTCAGAGAGTATCGAAGTCTTTGGAACAAGATGCAAAGCAAATTGAACTTATGCGTTCCGAACTTAACAAATCTAAGACCCACTTTAAGAATTTTGGACGAGCATTATTTGGTAGAGAAGTTAAAGAAGCAGAATATGTAAAGCGTGATAAAGGATTGCTTTCTACTTTCCGAAAAGGTTACGAAAAACTATCTAAGGGCTTTGCAAATATGAGTCAAAAAGCAAGTGACCTTGCTGATAAGCTCCGCTACGAAAAGATTAAGAGTTCTGTCAAAAAAGACCTTGATTTCTTGCAGGGTAAATCTGATAGCCATAGCAAGACTGCTCCCGTTATTGAACATTCAAGATAAAGGGGGATTTTTCTATGGCAGATATTAAAACAAGAAACACCAAGAAAGACATTAAGATTTTTGATAAAGCATCAACCGTTGGAGATAAGATGAAAAACTCTTATGTTCGCACAAAGAACAATGCTGAAAATCTTGCAGATGATGGCCATAATTCTCCAACGGATTATGCCGAGAATAATATTCGTAGTGCCGTAGAAGACGTAACCAAGGATACCGCAAGAGGTGTTAAAAACACAACTAAATCCGCGTATAAAAAAGGTCGTGAGCTTTACCGAACACACAAAGATATAAAACAAGCGAAAAGGTCTGTCGATGATGTGAAGCAGACTGTAAAGACTGCGGATAAAGCGCAAAAGACAGTTAAGACAACTGCTAAGCAAACTACCAAAACTCTGAAGCACTCTGTCAAAACGACACAAAAAACCGTTAAAACTGCGGAGCGTACTTCAAAAGCAGCTATTAAGACTACAAAAGCCGCCGCGAAAACTGCTAAAGAAGCCGCAAAAGCATCGGCTAAAGCGGCAAAGGCGGCGGCTCATGCCGCAAAAGTGGCGGCGAAAGCAACCGTTGCTGCAATTAAGGTTGCTGTCAAAGCGACAGTTGCCGCAGTTAAAGCGATTATTGCAGGTGTAAAGGCGCTTGTGGCCGCAATAGCCGCCGGTGGATGGGTTGCAGTTGTAATAATCATCGTTATATGCCTTGTTGCATTGTTACTTGCTTGCTTTGGTATTTTCTTTAGTGGAGAAGATACGGGAACAGGTATCACAATGCAAACTGCTGTTGCTGAAATCAACACAGAATACCAAACCAAGATTGATGAAGTTAAGAGTTCAAACACCTATGATGTCGTTGAGATTAGTGGATTGAATCCAACGTGGAAAGATGTTCTTGCTATCTATGCCGCAAAAACAAGTTTTGACCCCAATAATCCGCAAGAGGTTGCGAGTATGGATGAAAGCAAAAAAGAACTATTAAAGACGGTATTTTGGGATATGAACACCATATCCTCGTCAACTGCATCTAAAACTGTGTCTGTACCGACTGAAACAGTTGATGCAAATGGCAATATTACAGTAACATATACGAATGTCACGAAAACGTATTTGTATATTACCGTTAGCCATAAAACACCGAGCGAAATGGCAACCACTTATGGATTCACTTCACAACAAAATGAAATACTAACCGAGTTGTTATCTGATGAATTTGCAGACCTTTGGAGTTCAGTATTATATGGAATTTCCGGAGGAAGTAAAAAGATAATTAGTGTTGCTGCTATGCAAGTAGGTAATAGTGGCGGTCAGCCATATTGGTCTTGGTATGGCTTTGGGTCCCGTGTAGAGTGGTGTGCTTGTTTTGTATCTTGGTGTGCAAACGAGTGCGGTTATATTGATGCAGGTATTATTCCTAAATTTGCAAGTTGCGATGTTGGTATGACGTGGTTTAAAAACCATAGCCGATGGCAGACAAATACTTACACACCGAGAGAGGGAGATATAATTTTCTTTGATTGGGATAGTGATGGATATGCAAATCACGTAGGTATTGTTGAGAAAGTTGAAAACGGTAAAGTCCATACCATTGAAGGTAATTCCGGTGATGCGTGTAAGAAACTTGAATATAACTCAGGCGATTCACGAATCTTAGGTTACGGAGTTCCGGCTTATTAACATTGATGCCACCCCGTTTTGGGGTGGCATCTTTTTTGTTTTTTTGTCGAAATAAGTCGTGGTGACGGATATAATCATCACCACGCATTGTATTTTGCTCGTTTTTCATCGAAAGTCCTTGTATTTGATAAGATTTTGTAGTATAATGTATTTTGTATATTTGCACCTTGTTGCATAAGTCGTGACTTTCAAGAACGGGAGGAAATCTTATGGCGATTAGTTACGATAAACTTTGGAAACTTATGAAACAAAACAAAATGAAAAAGGGTCATTTGGCTGAAGCTGCTGAAATCTCTGCTTATACGATGACCAAACTTAACAAAGATGAACCGGTACAAATGGAAGTAATGTTGCGCCTATGCAAAGTATTTCATTGTGATATTGGCGATTTGATGGACGTTTATGAAGAATAACTCAAAGAGGGTTAAATATGAGTAAAAAGCTGATTAAAAAAACAGATTCTTCTATGGTTGAATATGAAGCACAAAGAACCCTTCCAATGAAACTAAAAGAGTCAATTACAAGTGCCCTTGCTAATATTACGGAGGAAAAAGCACTAAACTTGATTTCACAATCATTAGAAGGGGATGCAATACGTAAGAAGGCTGAAGCAATCATAAATAAAGAAACAATTTATGTTGCGAAAATTCCCCGAAAATTGGATGGTGCTTTTGATGCCGGACTGTTAGATTTTATGACCGATTCCAAAACCGGTGAAAATTTAGGTGTTCTTGTAAATGGAAAGAACAGAATACAAGGTCACGTAAACATCGAACAAATGAGTAAATCGGTTGATATGGCATCAAATATAGCAACTCTCGCAGTTCAACAGCAGATGGCTCAAATGACAGAAGTTATTAACGATGTGAGAGAAAGAGTAATCGCATTGCAAGAGGGTCACGACCAAGACCTTTTTGGAAGCATTATTGGTATGCATCATCAAATGGCTCAAATGAGTGATGCCAAAAACGAAGAAGTTCGTAAGGGTTTGGCTATCAATGCCATAACAGAACTTAACAAGGTTAGAGGTCAACTTCAATCCACTATCATCAAAGCCTTAAAAGATATGCCTATTCTTCCTCAAGGCGATATGAAAATAGCATGGGAAATTGCAAAAGATAAAACTTATTTAGAAAGAGCAACAGAGGCATATGACCGTATTGAAGAACTTGTAAGTTATTATCTTGCCGCAACACAATTATTAGGATACGCATACGCATTTTTAGGCGAAGAATCTTCTTACGAGGATGTCTTTTGTCCTTGCCCCGAACTCTTAGATGACGAACTGCTGAATAAACTTGTAAATGCAGAAGCTATTTATGTAGAAGACATTGAAGATGCGTGGTATAAGCATCCGGAGCAATATATGCTTCAGATAAAAGATGCTTCACAAAGACTTTTTTCTCACAAAGAGAACGATGTAATCGAATTAGAAATATCCGGACAAAAACTGTTGGAGGCTCTGTGAAATGGAAAAGCCAAAACGGACAATAAAAAAAGGCTTCAAAATTGTAGAAGGAGCAAGTAAAGCCAAAAAGCCGCTTGCGACAATAGCGCTTATTATCACTAGTTTGTTCGCAAAATCGGTAATTGATAACCATAAAGATAACTGACAAGGTTGATATTATACGTGGTTAAGTTAGAGAGGAGGACTTGGATTGGATAACGATGCAAAAATAAGACCTCTATATATCGGCAAAATATTGACTGAGTTGACCGATGAGGAACATTATCTGACAACTGCGCAGATAATGAAAATATTAGAAGAAAAATATGGAATTAAATCGCATCGCCAAACTATAAAGACGGACATTGAGTTGTTGCAGCGTTTTGGTATGGACATTCAAGAAATCAAGTCCACGCAAAATCGTTATAATTTGATTAGCCGACAATTTGATGTGGCGGAAATTAAACTGCTTATTGATGCAGTTGAATCATCTAAATTTATTACGGCCAAGAAAAGCTCAGAGCTTGTGGGAAAATTATCTTCTCTTGCAGGGGAGAATAAGTCGGCAGAATTACGCCGTAACTTAACCGCCGAAGGTAAAATTAAACCCGGTAACGAAAAAATATATATCATAGTTGATACGATTAACGATGCAATAAATCAAAAGAAAAAAATATCATTCCAATATTTCCAATACAATGTGCGAAAAGAACAGCAACTCAAAAGAAACGGAGAACCGTTTATTTTCACTCCGTTGCATTTGGTGTGGAATGGTGATTACTATTATGTGATTGGCGTTTTTGATTATCAGCAACGTATTGGCAATTTTAGAGTAGATAGAATTGCTTGTTGCCCTAAAATTCTTGATGAACCTGCGGTTGAACCGCCAAAAGGATTTGACATTAACAATTATCTTAATACAACATTCCGTATGTACAATAGTGAGCATTGTGATGTTGAGCTCATATGCGATAATAGTGTTATGGATTCAATCATTGACCGTTTCGGAAAAGATGTTACAACATACGCTAACGATATGACTTCATTCAGAGTAATTGTAAATGTGGCAACAAGCCATGTCTTTTATAGTTGGGTCTTTGGCTTTGGGGGACTTGTTAAAATTAAAGCCCCACAAGACGTTAAAGACAAGTATGAAGAAATGCTAAAAGCATCACTTGAAAATCTAAACTAAAAGACCGTATCTTTTGAAAACGAGGAGAGCATTATGGCAAGACTAATTGGGAGTGGCAATACTGAAAACTTTGGCGAAAATTATTTTATTTCCAAAGTGACCGAGTATTTAGATGATACCAATATCATTTATTGGAATCGTCAGATTTTCGGTCGTGAATTTGATATATGTATCCTTATGCCTAATAAGGGTATTCTTGTTGTCGAGCTTAAAGGATGGCGCGAGGAAAATATCTTGCGTGTTGAAAACAATGAGTATGTTGTGGTTCAGACCGAAGATGGTGAAATATTCGCAAATCCCCAAAAGCAAGCAAGAGGTTATCGTTTCTCCTTAGACAGATACATAAAGCAAAATATAAATAAATTCCCACTCGTTTATCAAATGGTTTGCCTTCCTCAAGTATCAAAGAATTACTACAATAAACTCCGTATGGATGTAATTATGGAGGAAAAATTCACGATACTTAAAGAAGACCTTGAAAGCAAGGTCGCTTTATATAACAAATTAGACCAAGCTCTCCGTGAAGTAAGCAATTGGAATCGTGATGACTTCGACCATAGAACTATGCTTGAAGTTCGGAATTTATTTGAAACAGATATTGATTTAGACGAAGAAGAAAATCAAGAAACAGAGCCAACATCTACTAAGTCGTTCAAATATCATCAATACGATTATTCTCGTTTTTATTATTTTGATGCTGAAACAACTGTGTCCGAAACGGTATTAAAAGAAATTACCGAACAGTATTTTTCCGGTTGTAAAATCTTTGGCGTTTTCGCAACTCAACAACAAATGAGGTCTGTTATTCAATCTATTGATGACGGACTGAATTCGCGCGGTTTAAAACGTAACAGAGATAATATTGAATTATCTTTTGAAGATGATGCTGCACACATTCCCGATTTAACGGATATATCAAATAGTTTTATGGGCTTTAACTGCTCCTTGAGTGTTGCGACAACAATCGACAAAAAATTATCTTCGTTTTCTGTTGTGAACGGCGAATTGAATCCTCAACAAGAAAAGTGGCTGAAATCGTTAGAGAAAGCAAGTCAATTCAATAGAGAGCAGTATTTAGTAGAACACACACCACCCGAAAAGAATATAGTTATTCGTGCCGGTGCCGGTACGGGCAAAACCCATACGATGATTTCTCGTATAGGTTATATTTGCTATTCTCAAAATGTACCTCTCCAAAAGATGGCTGACCGTATTGTTATGATTACATTTACAAACGAAGCGGCAGACCAAATGGAGGAAAAAATAAAAACCTATTTCCGCAACTGCTATTTAGTTACATCAAAATCAGATTATCTCCATATGATTTCACGTGTAGATAATATGCAAATCAGCACTATTCACTCGTATGCAAAAGAGTTAATTGCACAGCTTGGAACATCTTTTGGTTACGGAATAGATTTGAGTATCACATCAAGCGAATTTTACAGAAGAAAAAAGATTTCCGACCTGCTTGATGCCCACGTTAAAAAGTTCAGCCGCGAGTATGGAAAAGACTACGTGGCTAATTTGGGTATGCCTATATATGCTATTAGAGATAGCATACTTGATTTCATAAGCAAATTGCACAGTAAAAGCGTTGATGTCGGCTCGATTGAAGCTCAAGACTTTGGCAATTTGTTAGATGACAATTCACGCAAAGAACTGCATGAACTTTTAGCAAGTGTTATTCCTGCAGTTGAACGTGAGTATTTTGAAGAATTACTTGATGACAATAAGATTCATTTGAGCTCTATGATGTCGCTCTTGAATCGTTTTATAAACGACCCCGAAAGTGCTGACAGAATTCGCGAACTTAAAAAAGATAAAAAAGCACAACAGTTTATGTTTGTTGATGAGTTCCAAGATACCGACGATTCGCAGATTGAATCGTTGCTCCGTATATCGGAACTACTTGACTATCGTTTGTTTGTTGTTGGTGATATTAAGCAATGTATTTATCGTTTTCGTGGTGCAAAAGAAAAGGCTTTTGACCAACTGAGAATTAGCGAAAACAAGGATGCTTGGAAAGAATATGCCCTACAAAGAAACTATAGAACCGATGCGCATCTTCTTGAAATCTTTGACAAGTCCTTCTCTATATGGGGAAAACGTGATGATGAGTTATTAACTTATGATGTTGATGAAGATAGACTTATCGGCACCAAGGATTACAATGGCGATTATCTTGCAGATAAGACACGTTTCTTTAAGTGTTTAACTGCAACAAATGAAGGTCAAAGAATCCCAAAACTCGTCGAAGAAATCAGAAGAATCCAAAAGCGTATTGATTGGGAAGAAAATAAAAAGGGTAAGAAATTATCTCCCAAAGAAAAAAGCATTGCTATATTGGTGCGCGAAAATTGGCAAGCCGATATGGTTAGGACTGAGTGCGCTAAATTTGGAATAAGTGTTCAAACAAACACCGGCGGTGATTTGTATATGTCACAGCCTGCTTTGGATATGATGACATTGGTTAATGCCTTGGTTCATTTTGATGAAGCAGACTACCTCTATACACTTGTTTCCTCTAACTTTTTCTCCCTTGATATTCCTAAATCGAATTTGTTTGAAATTCGTTCTAAAATCAAGAAAAACTCTTGGTTAGGCGAAGCGGATGAAAAAGACCAAATCAATTACTTAATAGAATTTATGAATAAGATTCTTGTGGATAAAAGAAACGAGAATCGCGATTGGGAGCATATTATTTCTATTTTGCGTACACAACCCGTTCTTCAAGCATTGAGAAAGATATATAGCATCTTGGAACCTTGGAAACAATACAGTTCTGATGCTTGGAAACAACATTATTATCAGCTTAATGTGGACTTGCTCTTTGAGCAAATTATCAATGCTTGTAACGTTGATAGACTTACTATAAATACGCTCCAAGAGTTTTTGTATAACAGTATTGTATCTCAAGTTTCTGTTGATAGTAGAACACCCTCAACCAACGAAACTGACGATATACCGATACAATGTATTACCGTTCACAAGTCTAAAGGTCTTGAGTACGGTCATGTAATTATGCCGTTCTGCTCTGCATCTATCAATTACATTAAGAGCACACAATTACACGTAAGTACCAAGAAAGACAAGGAACGCTATAAAATCGGTTACAGTTTACACGTGCGAGGTTCGGGCGAAACAATTAAGAACGATTATTACGATGAAGAAATCGAAAAGTCTGAAAAAGGCCGCGAAGAAACCCGCGTATTGTATGTTGCTATGACAAGAGCAATTCGTTCATTCTCTTGGATTGAGATTGCAGGAAAGCAAAACTTGTCTTGGCAAAATCTCATAGAAACGGAGGTTTAAGGAAATGCCGTTTAAAATTTATACTTACGAAGACCCTTATAAATTAAATCAAACGGATTTTTGGGATGAAATTGCCTCCGTGCCGCATTTCTGTGGTGCTCGAACTCTCGTTAATGGTCTGAAAGACGTTTTAGAAGATGATATTAAAGGCTTGATTATGCCCCTCGACGAGTTGGTTCAGCACGAAAGAATTTATAAACAATGGACTGATAATATTAGCCTTCGTGTTCAACAATATAGTGCTCTTTCTTCTGCATTTAAGCAGCTATTGGATAAGAGAAAGATTAGTAAATCGTTTCATATGGCTTTGTCCCAAAACCAAAACCATTTCCTTGAAGCTTTACGCCTATTTGTTGAATTAGATATTCCGGCTACAGCTATTGACGGTAGCAAAGGTAATACCGAGCAAAAATTGTTTGTTTATATGCTGAAAAGGATTCAAACAACATCTTTGTTTAGTTTCCCCAAAACACCGTCGCTTGATATGATTAAAGAAGTAATGGTTTCTCTTGCAAGCAAGGAAGTCGAAGATTGTCGAGGACCCGAACGCGAAAAGAACCGTTGCGAGAGAGCAGTCACTATTACTGCTCAACAACCATTAGATAGAATCGTTGTTCACGGCGTACATCAGTTTACGCCTGTTCAACTGCGCCTTTTACTTGCTCTTGAAAAGATGGGCGTTACTATCATATTCCTTTTTAACTATCAAAAGAAGTATTCTAAAATCTATTCTTCTTGGCACGATATTTATAGTTGTTTTGAAGTTCCGATTCATCACGATACGGTTGTATCTGAGTATCAACTTCCCACAATGCAGAACCCAAGCAATGCTTTGGCTTGCGCTATCGGTGAATTGTGCGAAGAAAAGCAATCCATTGGCAGTTCGGTATTACGTCAATGGCAACAACTCTATAAGAGTATTGAACTCAAGGAATTTGCAAACATTACGGAATATGCCCACTTTGTTTCTAACCATTTTGACAACGCCATTAAGAAGTATTCTGAATCGCGTACTGTTATGGAAAGAGGTAATAATGTTTGGAATAATGCCGGTGTATTAAAACATTTATCTGAGCAGGTTTATACTGCAAACAGAGATGTCCATACACTCCTAAAGATTTATTACCCCGAATATGCAAAAGACCGTCATTTCCTTTCATATCCTATCGGACAGTTCTTCTCTGCTATTTATCGTCTGTGGGATTACGAGAAAGGCAAAATTGCTTTTGATATTTCTGCCATCAAAGAGTGCTTGTCCTCAAACATTTTGAGCGCGGCTCCCGGCGAAGTATTGTTGAGAACATTCTATAACACCGAGGTTTTGTTTGAGAACATTACTACCTTTGACGAGTTTAAGTCTGAGATAGTAGAAAAATATATGGAAAACTATAAGCAAGTTACGGGTGCTCCCGGAACGAGCAGTATTTCCGAACTTAAGAGCTTATCCGTTTATAACAAGTACAAGGTTCCTAAAAAGGATATGGTTGCACTTATAAAAGCCATTGAGGAAATCAATGAGATTGCAACCAATCTGTTTGCTATTGATAATTCTCACGAGGATTATATTAACTTCGGTAAACACTTCCGCAACCTTGAAGAATTCCTTAAGCAAAGAGAACTCGCCCTTGCAAATGAGCAAGAACGAGCTTTGATAATGGCACTCCAATTACGTTTGGATAAGATTAAACCCGAACAATCCACATTCTCCGGAACATTTAGGGACCTTAAAGAAGGTTTGCACTACTATTTGAAGCAAAAGAATGACGATGACCAAGGTGTTGATTGGATTGTAAAGAACTACGAACAAATCGACGGCGATATTTTGCAGAGCAAAAAGCAGTTTGAAAAAGAAACACACAAAGTATATCACTTTGCGTGTGTATCAGACCGCGATATGAATATGTCGGTAAATGACCAATTACCTTGGCCTTTGACGGACGAGTTTATTCGTGTAGCTTATTCTCCCGTTGATTTACAGTTCCAAGTCTATTATACAGCGCTTGGCGAAAGAAGTAATTTCCTTAGATATGCTCTGTTCTATGGTTTGTGTTATAACCGTTGCGATGTAAGATTGAGCTTTGTAAAGCAATACGGTGATGAAACTACAGAGCCATATGCTTTGCTATCTATTTTAGGAATTAAACCTAAAGCCACATTGATAGAAAGTGTTGAAAAACCGGTTCCTTTTTCAATTTCTATAAATCAAGACGTTGCCAAAAAGGTTCCTTATGACCGTTATCAAATGATGGATATGTTCTTGTGTCCGTATAGATATTTCTTGGACTATGTTATGGGCAAGGAACCCGTGATTCAAGGTAATTTCTTATATCAAAAATACTTTGAAAATCTTTTAATTGAAGCGGTATGGCAAAGAATCAAAGAGCAAAAATGCAGTGATGCTAAAAAGTATCTTACAAGAATAATAGACCAAGAATCAAAAAAATTAGAGCCGTATTTCGCTTTTTGGAAACCTACAGAGATTTACGACCTCAAACTCAGAACAAAGAACTATATCATTTATGAGATAATCGAAAAGAGTAGCGGCGATTTGGTGAAATCCTATGCTCCTTCGCATATGAAAATGCGTAAGCTCTTTGGCTTGGCAACTTTTGCGGTTGACTCCTCTGAGGTTGAGAGAAAGAACCCGTATGAGAAGTTTGAAGCTCTAACACGTTGGGAAAAGCAAGATAAGATTTATTCATTACACAAATTGCCGAAGCCCGAAACCGCACCTATCCCTGCCGAAGAATTGAGCAAAGAAACCTTGCAATACATTAACCAAACTATTAGCAAGGACAAGTCTGCAATAGCTTCTGATTGGTGTGTTTATTGTGTTCATAGAGGAAATTGTATGGAATCGTTCTTGTGCGGTGATTTCAATGCTTCAAGTTCAAAACCGACTCCGAACAAGTCAAAGCGTGTTGCGGTTTCTATGGTTCCTCCTGTTGCAGCAGTAGTGCCGGCAATCACAGAAGATGATAACCAAAGCTTTATCGCGGCTTATGAAAACGAAGATGTTGTTGAAACGGTAGTTGAAGTTATTGACAAAGCAATAGACACCGATGCCGCAAAAGTTGAACCGGTTGTAGAGGCTGACAATACACCCAAAACCGAGAATAAATCTGTGGAGTTGAGTGCTTTTGAGCAACTGCTTCGTTCTATTCAAGAAATGGTTGCAGGTAACAGTCAAGAAATTCAGCAGCTTAAGAGCGAACTTTCCTCAAGGCGTAGCCGTCGTGAAGATACTACAAGAATCGAAGCACGACTCGCCGATGAAGAAAAGAAGAGCAAAGAGTTGTTGGAAAAGCTTGCAGAAACCGAAGACCGACTCGCAAGCACAGAAGCAAAGAATGTGTCGCTTTCGAGGACAGTTAAGAATCAAGGTGCTTTGTTGGAACAGAAAAAAGCGCTTGAATTTACCGAAGAAGAACTTGCAGAAATTCAGAAATATAAAGCGGTTATCGTATTTGATACCTGCTCGATTATGAATTTCCCGAATCTCTTGGATGGAGTAAACGACGGTGAACTTGTTGTTGTTCCTAAAGTTGTAAACAATGAATTGGAAAATCATAAAGTTAATCATTTCTTTGATGATAGAAAATTCAAAGCACAACGAGCTATTACTGCGATTTTTAACTACAAGAGAAGATACCCGCTTTCTTATGCAGAAGCATATCTCGATTTGGTTCCCGAAGTATATCGTGCAGAAGAAGGCGAAAAAGAAGAAAATGACAACAAGATTTTAGCTGTTGCCATTCGTTATAGACAATATGCGAAAGTGCCCGTTGTCTTCATAACTGATGATAGAAGCCTTTCAAACAAGGCATCCGGTGAAGATATTGAAGTTTGGACTGCTAAAGACTTCCTTGCTCCTCCGGAGGCATCTTTTGAAGAAGATACTGAACCTGTCATCGTTGAAAACGACCCCGAAGCTTTGGCGGCTTTGGAAGAAGCACGTAGAAAACGCCAAGAGGAGTTTTTAGCTGAAAAAATCAGCACGAAAAACCTCAAATTGGAACAAAATCAAATTTCGTTCTTGCAAAATAACGGTGTGAAAACCATAGGAGATTTTCTGAATCAAACCGAACAAACCTTTTCGATGATGAAGTCTAAAAAAGGTATGCCGTTTACTGCAAAATACTTAAAGACGCAGGAAACCTTGAGGAGAAAACTTGAAAGTCTTTAATCTCGTGATTTGAACGCTCAAAACACTCGTTAGATAAGGAGAAGCTTATGTTATTAGGATGCTATTATAGATGCCCTATAGTTGTTGAACCCGGCGATAGGGACTATCCGCGCTTTTATGTACTTGCACAAGTGGCAGAGTATAATGAGGTCGCAGATGGAATAAGGGTTGAAATGCACGACTTATTGGGAAGTGGACAGTATTATAGCGAATTGTTTGAGCATAATGTTTTTCCTGCAGCTTCAGTAACGAGATGTGAAGCAAGTCCCGGTGGAGTAGTTGAAGGTGTTTGGGGGCGTGGAGTAATTATTTCTCGCGCCACCGAACCCTACTCTGATGATGAACCGTATTGGTATTGGATTAAGTTGCCAAATGGCAGATGCGTTAAGGCTTGCGAAACAGACCTTAAAATTGATTACTCTCAGATGAATTATGCTCCCGACAAGCAGTTGTTGGCGTATGAGTTTCAACATCCTACGTGGTTTATTAACCATTTGAAAGTAAGCAGAAATCTCCATTTGGTAAATAACGCTACATACGGATTTAAGGTTCTTGCGGGATGTAGAGCGTTCCTTTTGCCCCACCAAATCAGCACAGTTGCTCGTTGTTTTGAAACCACACCGGTTCGTTATATGTTGGCGGATGAAGTTGGTTTGGGTAAAACTGTTGAAGCCTGCTCTATTCTTAGTATCTTGGCAAGTGAAAACAAGAAACTTCGTGTTTTAATTGTGGTGCCGAGTGCATTGATTAGCCAATGGAAAAATGAATTGCATTACAAGTACAGTCTTGAAGCTTCTATTTCTTCGGCTAAAGATAGAATTTGCTTACTTCCTATGGAAGATTTGGCGAAATCACCAATGATATTAGATGCCGAGTGGGACCTTGCTATTGTTGATGAAACCCATAGACTTTTAGGTAACGATGCGTGGTATAAAAACATTCAATCTGTTAGTCGCAAGGTCGAACATATCCTTCTGCTTTCTGCAACACCTATTCAAGATAGAAATGAAGAATACAGAAGACTTTTGGCATTGTTAAATCCCGAACAGTATGAGAATATGTCTGCCGAAAAGTTTGCATGGCTTGTTAAAAAGCAGAAGAATATTCAAAAGAAAGTGAATCAGCAACTTAATCGTCTTAGAAAATACGATGAGTTTGCAGAAATCGTTGTTGATGAACTAAACAATATCGCTGAAATTCTTGAGGATTCTGCGCTTACAAAAATCGTTGGAGAAATTGACATCAACTCCGAAGATAAAGGTTTAGCATTGGTTAAGCAGGCTTTGGCGTATATCTGCGAGAATTATAGAGTAGAACGCAAAGTAATCAGAAATCGCCGTCAACTTATTTCTGAAAAGATGGCGCAAAGAACACTTTGCGAGATTCCTTATACACCTCTTTCTCTAAATGAAAACTATAATGAAATTGGTGCTATTCAAAACACTTTGTCATACCTTTCCAACAATGGCGAAGATGATGAAGAATATGTAAAAGAAGTTGCTATGCCGTTGTTATCCTCTTTGTTTAGTAGTGCTTGGGCTTTTGAAGAAATGTTGGATAAGCTCAATATTACTGATGATATATTGTTAGATAGTGCAAAGGCTTGGAGATTGCAAGCCGACAACGAGCATAGACTTGTAGATGTTGCCTTGGATGAAGACCCCGATTTAATCAAGGGACGTTTAATGGCAACAATGAACTATATCGACCAAGAAACAGATATTCTTGATAATGAACAATGCAAGTTCGTAGTTTTCACGGCGCACAATGCGACCTTAAACGCTTTCTTGAAACTATTTAATTCGCGTTATGAACCTATGGGTATTCGTGCCGTTCCTTTTGGAAAACATATGTCAAGAACTGACCTTGAGGATAGTGTTTATGACTTCCAAAATGACCCTGCTTGCCGTGTAATCGTCTGCGATGAAACCGGTGGTGAAGGTCGTAACTTCCAAAACGCTGAACAAGTAATTCATCTTGATTTGCCTTGGAACGCAAATGCTTTGGAACAACGTATCGGTCGTTTGGATAGACTTGGTCGTGACCCCGAAATGGATGTAAAATCCGTAGTTATGTATGCGGAAGGAACAATAGAAGAACAGTTATTTAAAGTTTGGAAAGACGGAATGAAACTGTTCGAGCAGTCTTTGAGTGGCCTTGAAATAATCACGGGCGAATTGAATGAGCTTATTGTAGATGCGTTGTTAGATGATTATTATACGGGCTTGTTAAATGCTTTTGATGATATTTTAGACCAAGCAGATGAAATGAGAGAAAGTGTTGAAGATGAGCAAGATTTTGACCTTGGAGCAACACTTTATCGCCCGTTATCACAAGGCATTGATAATGTTCTTGAATTGTATAATTCTGAGGACGATAATTTGTTCGCAACGGCTATGATGGGTTGGGGCGGACAAGCAGGCTTGCACCCCGAAAAGCCTACCAAAACCGGACTTATTGAATTTAGAGAAAGTGCATTTAGTGTTAATGCCGCGAAACAATCTCTCTTTATTCCTCCGGATTGGGACCGTTATACCAATTCTTCTATTATGCTTCGTGAAGGCAAAATATTAGGTTCATTTAATCGTAAAACTGCGGCTATTCGAGAAGATGTCTTGTTCTTTGCTCCCGGTGATGCGGTTTATGATGCGATAATTTCTAATGCCGTTGGTTGCAATAGAGGTAGATGTACCGGTATTGAAACAATGGGCGATTTCAATTATGCGGGTCTTGTATATATCTACAATGTTGAACCTACACTTGATGAACTTTTAGAAGAAGGTATTACTCTGCAAGCATTGGCTCAATATAGAATGTATTTACCTTTGCGACAAATCGTTGTGACAGTACCTTTGAACAAAGCAAGTGCAGAAATCCCCGAAAAAGAAGTTGTAAAACTGCTTTTCAATATGCCAAGCCGTAATGCAATTCACTTGGGTAAGCGCAGTAGCGGAAAAATGGGTTATTCTCCGTTGGAACGTTTTATTGCGGCAACACCTGCGACCACTTGGGAACCTCTAATTGAAAGGTGTTCAGCCAAGGCATATGAAAGAGCTTGTGTGCGCCTTGAAAAGCGTTCAAATTTAGAAGCAGCAGAAGCAGAAATGCAACGTGTTTTAGATGGTTGCAGAGCCGAATGTATTTACTTTGAACGCGATTTATCCGAAGTTGAAAAGAGAAAACACGTCTTTGATGCAACATTGAGAGCGTTAAAGAACGCAAAACCCGTTTTAGATGCGGTTTGTTTCTTAAGGGTGAGAAAGAATGGATAGTAAGGAAATATTAAATCAATATATTGTTGGTTCAATGAATTCCAAAAGTGCTATAGGCGAATTAGAAAAACTCTTGGATAACCCTACGAGTTTAAACGCCATGCAAGAAGCCGCACGTGCAAGATGTGTGATTGGATTCATAAAAAGAATCATTCAATACAAATGCGACGAAGCATCAAAAAAAGATATTTGCTTAAAGATTCGTGATGTTGTTCTTTATCTTGGAAGAATCAAACTGACCGATAAGCTTTATAACGTAGTGAAAGACTGCGGCGCGGAATTTAACCTTGTTTGTGAAAGTGGAAACCAAGTTTCGTGTTTGCATCAGATTCCCGAATGGCTTGAACCAAAAAAATATATTGAAGATGTATATGCACTCAAGCACGGAGAATTTATAGAGCTTGAGGAGGGTTCTGCAGGGGACTTGATTCTTTCTACTCATACCAAGTTTAAGACCTATAAGAGTTTTGAGCAAAAAATTGCGGTTCACTCTGCGATAAGTTTACCTCAAGGGCATACGCTTTTGATTTCTCAACCTACCGGTGGCGGTAAGAGTCTTGTAACACAGATTCTTTCAAGCACGTCGGATGGCTTGACTATTGTAATTGTACCTACTGTTGCTTTGGCGCTCGACCAATATCAAGCGGCAAAACACAATTTAATTAACCAAGATGGCGTATTCTGTTATCGCGGCGAACAATCTGAAAAAGAGCGTTCGGAGATAATCAAAGCTCTTAATAGCAGAAAAGCAAAGGTCTTGTTTACGTCACCCGAAGCAATATTGAAAAATCCGGTATTGCACAAAATCTTGAACAAAGCTGCAGAAGACAAATATCTATGCAATGTTGTTGTTGATGAAGCACATATCGTTCCGGATTGGGGCGTATTCTTTAGACCTGACTTTCAAATCTTTTCTATCGTACTTCGCAAATGGAGAACGGAATCAGAAAATTATTTGAGAACATATTTATTATCTGCGACGTTGTCTGATGATGTAGTTGATACATTGTTCACGTTGTTTGGTAAAGAGGGTTGTAATGCACAGGTTCGATGCGACGCACTTCGACAAGAACCGCGATTTTATTTTCAATCCACCAAATCTCTTGAAGAACAAGACGAAAAAACGATTGAAGCTATTAAGTTACTCCCTAAACCGATGGTTGTTTATGTCTTGGAGCCGAGAGAAGCAAAAGACTTGCAAAAACAACTTCGCAAAGCAGGATATTTGAATATTCCTACTTTTACGGGAGAAACTAAAGAATCAGAACGCGATAAGGTTTTGACGGGGTGGAAAAACCACGAATTTGATGTAGTTGTTGCGACTTCCGCTTTTGGTATCGGCGTTGATAAACCCGATGTTAGAACTGTAATTCACGCTTGTTGTCCCGAAAACTTAAGCAGATTTTATCAAGAAGTTGGTCGCGGCGGTCGTGATAGATTACCTTCTTTAAGTTTGTTCTTGCCATATCAGAGCAGATATGACAGCGAAGGCGATGTACGTAGAGCGCTCGGATTGGTTAATAAGAGAGTTCTTACAGTTGAACGTGCGGTTATTCGTTGGAATAGTATGCTGAACAGTCCATCAACTTTTATTGATGGTGACGAGTGTGTTCTTAACACCTCAACAACACCTTCGACAATGAGTGATGAAGAAGCAGAATTTGCAGGAAATCAAAATGTTTCTTGGAACATAAACCTCTTGCTCTTTTTGCATAGAATTGGTTTTATTGAGTTGGTTGATGTAAGTTATATTATCAATCAAGATGTAACTCCGGTTCAAAAGTATTACAGCATAACAGCCAAACTGTTAGAGCCCGATATTCTTGGCGACGAGAATGAACTGACTAAAGCTCTAACTGAGCCACGTGCTGAAGAATACAAATCACAAATGGAAGGCTATTACATAATAAGTAAGTTGGTGTCTTCACCCAAATCAAAATGTTGGGGCAGAACTTTTAAACATCTTTTTCCTCTTGCGAATGAGGTGTGTAACGGTTGTCCTTCTGACATTGACGGTAGAATTACTTTGGATGAAAAATACAAACTTCGTAATAAGCCAAACATTCAGCTTTCTATAGGAGCTATTGGCAAGCGATTAGAAAGATATATGGGCACCTTTGAACAGCTTGTCGTAAAAAGGAGCAACAACGGCTCTTGTACCTTAAAAGAAGTTCAAGAGATTGTAGAGAAAGTGACCAACAATGGAATAGGCACCGTAGTTGTACCGCAAAAGTTTGCTGCTAAACTTAACGTAAACGGATTGGTTCTTAATTACGATGAATTCTATTTTGCGGTTGCAAATTGTCCCTATTTGTTTGCAAAAGGTGTTATGTGTGTATTTGATGGCGATGCTATTGAAAATATCACATTATATAAGAGTTTAGAAAAACTTGCCGAGTATGGTTATTATAGAGTTCTATACTGTAATGATAATATTGTGGTCACAAATGTCGGTAAACCGTTGAGTGAGTGTTTGGACTGCAATATGATTGACATTGAAAGACTTTAAGGAGGGTTCGTATGTTTAAATCAAATCCCGATTTTATGCGAATGGCGCCAACCCCCGAAAGAGTGTTGGCAGTATGCCGCTTAGTGGCACAAAAACCTATTTCTGAAACTGACTTGCGCGATGCAATGTCTTTATTAAACGCGGATGTTGATATTCAACCCATTAAGGAGTCTGTCGATGTCGCACTTTTAGAATTGGATTTAATAAAAAACCAAAATGGATTGTTGACTCTTGCGGTTGATGAAAGCATCATTTCTTCGCCAACTGAATTTAGAAGATACGTAAGTGCAAGAGTGTTTCAAAAGAAAGACACTACATTCTATATGTTTACCCGTTGGGCTATTGCTCAAAATGAAAGACTGTTTTCATTAACTAATTGGGAGAGTATGGCGAAAACCTGTGCGCAAGAACAAGCAGAATTAAAATCTCTTAACGAGAACGCTGTATTGGGTTGGCGTTTTTGGGCGGCCTTTTTAGGATTGGGCTATTTAAGTGGAACAATGATTATACCCAATATGAAATTGCGCCTTGAGGATGTAATTAAAACGGAATTTGCTAAAAAGTTTAAGTATAATGAAGCTATCCGTGCAACCGACTTTATCACTTGGTTGAGTAGCAAACTCCCCGAAGTGGATACGACCGGAAAACTTCCTCTTGCATTATCTGCTGCATTAAGAACTTTGCATGAGTTACATATCATCGAGCTTGCAACTTGGCAAGACGGTGAAAAAATTATGCTTTATTTCGTGGATGGTGACCCCATAAACGACTTCACACATATTACAGTAAAGGAGGCGTAAACTATGAGTTGGAAACAATATTCTTCTGTGATGGAACGATATGCCATCAAGACCGATGATATGGCTACAGAAGATGCGTATTTTATGGCTACACATATGCCATTTGCTCAACTTGAAGTATATCGTGGTGGAAAGACCACCGCAACGCCTAAAGTAATGAGTGAAGCAGAGGTGTTTGATAACCTTGTTTACAACCCGGATAATGAGCATAGAATGATTATTGTTCGTGGTGATAATGGTACGGGTAAATCTCACCTTATCAGATATTTGAAAGCCAAATTGGAGCATAGTCCGGCTACTGTATATAATCCCGCGAATGAACAGTTGATTTTCTTAAGACGTTTGAACAACTCTGTTCGTGGTGCTTTTTCTCAGTTAATTGAACAAGAAGTAATCAAAGACCCCGAAGTTGAAAAGAAACTGAAGAAATTTGTTGCCTCATCAGAAGCTAAAGATGAAGAAACATTCAAAACCGATATACTTTACTCATATATTGCCGCAGTAAAGAGCGACAAATCTCAAGAAACTTATAAATCTGCTATTTGTCAGAATATCGCAAGTTTTCTTGCGGATAGCCGTGTGACAGAGCATTTGTTACGCGAAGGCGGTGCTATTTCAAGATGCTATACTGTGATTACTGCGCCAAGTGACCAAGTGTTAAAAGACAACACTATTTTCTCCGCCGACGATTTTAATGTTAAGAAAATCTTGCGCGAAGTTTATAAGCAAGGTGACCCGTTGGCACAAGACTTTGCAACTACTTTGAAAGACGATGATAGCGAAATTGCAAAGCTCGTAAACTATCTTAACAAGTTTACACGTGATGTTGTTCAAAGATGCGCCGATATATCAAGCGAGAGCACCAAGAGCGTTTTTGTTGAATTAAGAAAAGACTTGAAAAAGCAAGGTAAGAATCTTACGTTGTTCATCGAAGACTTTACCGGTTTTACCGGAATTGACTCTGAGTTAATTACGGTTCTTTCAACTGAGCACGGTGGAGATTATGCCGACTTGTGTAGAGTTACTGCTATTATCGGTATTACAAACGACTATTACGACCAATTTAGAGATAACTTTACTGATAGAGTTACACATCAAATTAGTGTTACCTATAATTCCTTCAGCACAGAGGAATTCTTGGTTCAAATGTCTGCAAGATACCTTAATGCGATTTATTGTGACCCCGATACTCTCAGGGATTGGAACAAGAACGGTGCAGTATTAGAGGATTTACCGACAAGTGAATTTGCACCACCCTGCAAATGGGAAACTACTACTATCGAAGGCAAAGAAGTTACACTTTATCCTTTTAACAAAAATGCGATTATGTCCTTGTACGAGCATCTTCCGGTAAAAAGTCCGCGTAGATTCTTAAAGGATGTTATTCGAGCTCAGTTAAAGGAATTCTTTGATGGAAAAGAATATGGCGATGATTGGCATTTTCCCTTGAATCAAGCCAACATTCAAATGTCTAACGACCCACATAGTTCTACCATCGACAGATTAGAAAACTTTTCTGTAGAAGAAAGAAATCGTCTTAAATCCGTGTTGGCTATTTGGGGTGATGGCTCAGCTACCTATGTTAAGACTGACGATGGCATTGAAACTATCGGTGGATTGAGCAAGGAATTTTTGAGCGATATTGCTTTGTCTGAGTTTGCCGGAATCGGCTCCGGTGCCAAAGCACCCGAAAAGAAACCCGAACAAAAGCCTGTAGAAGAACCCGATAATAAGCCCAAGCCCGTAGATGGAGCTACCAAGGATTATCTTAAATACAAAGAAGATATTACCGCATGGTTTGTTAAAAACGAATCATTGAAATATGACGCGGATTACCGAAATTGGTTGAGAACGTTGTTTAAAGGTGATGCTAAACAATGTGGCGCTGTGAATTGGCAAGATATTGGCGTTCCTGCTTATATTGCTGATGAACGTTTAGCAGACTTGGCGGCATATTATATTGATGACCAAAGCCAACCTGCCAATGCAGAAAAAGCCATTGTTTTTATGGACCGTTCTGCAGAAAGTAGAGATGCTTTATTTGCACTCAATGAACTTCGATATGCAAAGGGTTGGGATTTTGAAGGAGCAGCTTATTATCAACAACGCTTGATTACTTGGCTTGAAAGAAGAAAAGATGAAGTAATTGAAAAGGTTATAGCAAGCAAGATTGATAATCAACTTCCCGTATTGGAATGGTGTATTGCACTTCAATATCTTAAGGCTTGTATTCTTGGTCATAAGATTGATATGAGTTCTCCCGTCACTATTCTTGAGTCTTTGATGAAGGACATCAAGAGGAACGATAAAATCAAACGTGAAACTCGCGAATGGAATGACTTAATTCAGTTCACTCAGAATAAAGAAGCAGATTTCTTTAATGCTTTCAATATGTTAAAGCGTTCTGCTGCTACAACAATGGGTGCAATTCATTTTTCTGCAGAAGGAACTATCAAGTCCTGCTATAGAACGAATGAATTGATTTCTGCCGTTGAACACTTGATTGACTCTGAGTGGGATATTGAAAAGGTATTGCCTGAAACCATTCCCGCAAAGCATCTGCTTTATAATCCTGCAACATTGCTAAAATCACTTTATGCAAGCGTTAAAAAGGCAATGGCCGCAGAAATTACCCAAGTAGATGAAGTGTTGAAAAAAGTCGAGGGTTATGTTGGAAAGGTGGATAAAGACAACCTCGTTTCTACCTTATCTTCGATTCAAGACCTTTTCGCGGTATTTGCTCAAAACGGAATTATGGGCGCAAATGACCTAAGAACCAAATATGAAAAAGCACCGGTCGAAGTGGCAACCGAGATTTTGGTGCATACAGAAAAATTAGTTTCTGCTAAAAATGCACCTGCTGTGAAGCAGTTGAAAATTTACTCTGACAATTCGCTTAACAAAGTATCAGACTTCTTACGTGATTTGCAAGTAATAGCTCAAAAAGCGGAAACCGAAGGCACGAAAGCAACAAATGCTATTGCTAACATTAGCGGTGTTAGTAATATGGCTGAATTGTCTGATGCTGCCAAAGACTCAATGAAAGAACTTCACGGTCTTTTGAAAAATGCGGAGGTGTATGACGATGCTACTAACTGAAACAATTAAAAATAGCACAACAGCGATTAAGACTTGTCGTGCAACTCAAGAGAACAAACAAAATGCAGACCTTTATACTAAAGCTTTGCTGCAGTTAGCTCAACAGCACAATGCTATAAAAAGCATACTCGATTGTGCAGCGGAAATGAAAGCAAAAGGTATAGTTGAGAAACCTGCACTGCCAAAATCTGTTCGTGATGACTTGCTAACTTCAGTTGGTGATTGTGGTTCTGCGATTGCTGAGGGTAATTTGACACTTGATGCTGTAAAAGTATTGCAGACAAAGGGTGAAACCTACGCAAGCCAACTTAAACTTGTTTGGAAGGACGCCGCCACAAAGTATGCGGAAGGAACCAAAGGTTATCTATCAATGATAAGTGGATTGACCCAAGACCCAAGAAAAGCAAGAGAACTTGGCGACAACATTACAAGAACAGTTGAAGGAGCTTTGTCTATCGGAGCCATCAATAAACTTGTATCTGATGTTAGGGAAGCTAAAGAAATCACAGATTCATTCTCATTAAATCCTGCAATAGAAACTTTTCTCAAAAAAGTTTCTACACAACAGGCAACCGTCGCTGATTTGACTGATGATGTAATGAAATGGTTAAAAGAAAAACAACTGCTTTCCAAATTACGACTTAGATTTATGCTATGACGATGAAAAGTATGCGCCCACTCGTTGGGTGCATACTTTTTTGTTTTATTTTTGTTTGTCTTTGTTTGTCTTAAAGAAACAAACAAAAGAATTCCAAAAACTATTTACAAGACTTCCTTTTTGTAGTATAATATATTCTGTTCAAGTATTTATAAAAGAGGAAAGGACAAAAATATGAGTAGTGCATCTTTTGTTTTTCCGGCGGTAAAAGGCGTTCAAGCAAAACGCGAGTATTATACTTCAATGGTTCCGTTGGATGTAATATCGAAGCTATTTCAGTTTGCTGATGAAGAAATGCCCCCCGAAATCAGAGCGCAAAGAATATTAAATAAATCGAGAATTCCCGAAATTAGAGATTACATACTTTCTAATCTTGATAACTACGTGTTTTCTTCGCTTACTGTTTCGGTTGATGGCGAAATTGAATTTAATTCGATTTCTGAAGCTACACCTCAAATCGGAACGGTTAGTATTTCTATGACTTCTCGTTTTCTTATTAACGACGGCCAACATCGTAGAGCCGCTATTGCCGAAGCTATAAAAATGAATCCCGAACTGAAGAATGAACACATCTCAGTCGTATTTTATAAGGATGAAGGCTTGGCAAGGTCACAACAAATGTTTTCTGACCTTAACCGTTATGCAATCAAGCCTACAAAGTCAATTAACATTCTTTATAATTCACGTGAAGAATCTGCTATCGTGGCTAAGTCTGTTATTGAAAAAGTTCCGTCATTTAATGGTTTGGTAGAGAAGGAAAAAACAACGATTTCAAATCGTTCTAAAGCGTTGTTTACATTAAGTGCGATTTGTACTGCAACTGATGAACTTCTAAATGGTTTGGATTTGAATATTACCGAAAAGACTGAGCTTGCAATATCGTTTTGGAAGATGGTGTCTTATCACATCAAAGAGTGGACTATGGTTGCAGGTGGCGATATGAAATCATCGGATGTTAGACGAGATTATATTTGTTCGTTAAGTATTACTTTGGTTTCATTGGGCTTTGCCGGTAATGCTTTAATAAAGGCATATCCTAATGATTGGAAAGAACGTATTAACGCTCTTGCAAATATTGATTGGAAAAAATCAAATCCCATTTGGGAAAACCTTGTGTTTGTAAATGGAAAGG
Organism: Acutalibacteraceae bacterium; assembly: GCA_045541435.1. Lineage (GTDB taxonomy): Bacteria > Bacillota > Clostridia > Oscillospirales > Acutalibacteraceae > DTU089. Next base: position 47,403 of record JAZQJD010000006.1, on the reverse strand, counting down.
TTGCGGCAAATAGGTCAACGCAACGTGCGATGTCTTCTTATATGAGAAGCATTTTACTTGGAATGGATGGTAACGAGAATGGCTAATTTAACAAAAGACGATATTCGTCAAGTAATTGAAACAATAAAGGAATTGTATTTAGAAGATATGATTCCTTGGATTATTGGTTATAGTGGAGGTAAAGACTCAACCGCCGTAACGCAGTTGGTGTGGTATGCACTGCAAGAATTGCCGAAGGACAAGCTCAAAAAGACTGTCCACGTAATTAGTACCGACACATTGGTTGAATCTCCCGTTGTTGCTATTTGGGCATCAGAATCGTTGAGAAAAATGGCAACCAAAGCAAAGGAAGATGAACTTCCTATTATTCCTCATAGACTGACACCGGCTATAACAAATACGTTTTGGGTTAATCTCATCGGTCGTGGCTATCCCTATCCGCGTCGTGATTTCCGTTGGTGTACCGATAGAATGAAAATTGATGCTTCTAACAGATTTATCAAGAGTATTCTTGATGCAGAAAGTGAAGCAATTATGGTTCTTGGTTCAAGAAAAGCAGAAAGCACAGTTCGTAAAGCAGTTCTTGAGGGTTATGAGAAAAAGAGATATAGAGCTCATCTTAGCCCGAATGGTTCTTTCCCGAACTCCTATGTTTTTACCCCCATCGAGAATTGGTTAAATGATAATGTATGGCAGTACCTTGTTCAAGTTCCTAATCCTTGGGGGCATAGTAACAAAGACCTTTTGGCTATGTATAGCGGAGCTTCTGCAGATGGCGAATGTCCGTTGGTAATTGATAGCACAACGCCAAGTTGCGGTAATAGCCGTTTTGGTTGTTGGGTTTGCACTATGGTTAGTGAAGATAAATCAATGGCAGCCATGATTCAGAACGATGAAGAAAAAGCGTGGATGCTACCGATGTTGGAGTTCAGAAACGAAATCGCTGCAGATTGGCAGACAGACCGTGATAGACGTGATTTCAGAAGAAAAGGCGGCGGACTTACTTGGCACAACAATCGCTTAGTACACGGACCTTATACAAAAGACGCAAGAGAATATTTCCTGCGCCGATTGCTTGAGGTTGAAAAACTGATTCACGAAATTGGTCCCGATGAGATTAAGGAAGTTCCCTTAATCACAATGGAAGAACTTAAATTTATCAGACAGATTTGGCTCGATGAAAAGCACGAATTTGATGATTCACTTCCTCGCATTTATGAAGAAGTAACGGGCAAGAAATATGAAGATGGAACAATTAGTAAAAACAAGTATTTTGGTGCAACTGAAGCGGAACTTTTGAAAAATGTTTGCGCGGAATTATATCCCGATGAGCAGTTATTAGCTGAAATGCAACGAGCATTATTAGATACCGAAGCAAAGGCGGCGGCTATTTCTAATAAGCATAATGTAATTGTAAACTTTGAAAAAGAAATCAAAAAAGCATTCTACCGTGACGAAGCAGAGGCAGAAATTATTGCTGAACAACGTGCAAAGAGGATAACCGGTCCTCTCGAAGAAATAGATGCTGACGATTTTGTGGAATGAGGTGAGAGTCTATGTATTTTACTAAAGTTGAACTTCATAATTACGGCATTTACAAGGGCACTCACGAAATGGTTCTTACCAATAAAGTCGGCGACAGAAACATCATACTCGTTGGCGGTTTGAATGGTCGTGGTAAAACTACATTTCACGATGCTATTTTGTTGGCTCTGTATGGCAAACAAGCATTAAAATATATCAACGAAAAAGCTCGTTCATATGACAAGTTATTACTTGACCACATCAATAAACACGCCAAGGATAAAGAAACTTATATTGCAGTAAGTTTATGTCTTGATGATGGAACTGAGTTAAGAATTAAGCGAACATGGTCTGCCGTTGGCAAAAAGATAAACCAAGAAACTATAGTTGAAAAGAACGGTGTTGTAGATAAGTATCTCGGTGAAAGTTGGAGTTACTACATTGAAGAAATACTTCCGTTTGGAATTGCTCGTTTCTTCTTCTTTAACAATGAAAAAATCACTCAATTAGCTGATGACACATCTTTTGAGCAAATCAAAAGTTCGATTAAATCTGCTATCGGTGTATCTGCCATTGAAAAAGCCATTGAGCACACAGACGAGGTTATTAGAAGAAAGAAATCCGCATTACAAGCCTTTGAACATAGTGAAATAAATGTTGGCTATCAAGAGGTTGAAAGTCAAATTGCCGATATTGATAATAAGTTGGCGGAAGCAACAAAGGCCGCAAACGAATTGGAATTGCGTTGCGAAACTGTTGCCGCAACTCTTGAAGCGAAGGAAAAGGAATTTTGGGCTTCGGGTGGTGACTTGAGCCGTAATCGCGAAGCAATTAAAAGCGAAATGCAGAGGATTTCCGCTGAGGTAGAAAGTATCCAAGAAGAAATACTGCAGCTTGCAATAGATGCTTCTACTCCGTTGTTTATGTGCAAGGATTTAGTGGTTCAGTCATATGATGCCGAAATGGATTCACAGCGTAGTGAAGCAAAGCGGTATTCTGAAAGAGTTATCGTTGACTTGCATAGTCAGATTATGGAGCGACTTAATTCTGCAAATCTCGACAAAACAGCATTAGATTTAGTTAAGAGTATTGTCAATGATATTCTTGTTACACATCTGCCTTCAGATGCGGACGAATCAAACAATCAAAATATGTCTGCAACAAGTATGATGTTGTATGAAAAGATTATTACCGATGTATTTCAAACCATTTCTCAGCGTATTGATTCTCTTGTAAATCACGTTGAAGCACAAGAAAGTGAATGGATGAGCTTGGATGCCCATCTTGGAGCCGCTGACGAAAAGACATTGGCTATGCAACTGTTTGATGCCTTAAAAGCTATTGAACGTGAAAAAGCCATAGCAGATAATGAATATCAGCGTCAAATCGAAAGCATTGAAAGTCTTAAAAGACAGCGCGAGATTTTGGTTAACCGTCGCGTACAGTTAATTAAACAAATCGCTGAAAAAGAAAATGCAAACGATGACAATGCTCGTATTGTTAAATACGCGGCTATGTCTATGGAGGTTCTTACCGAGTTCAAGATTCGTTTGCAAAAAGAAAAGGTTGCAAAGCTTTCCGCAACTGCAACCAAATGTTTCAAAGAATTGGTACAAAAAGATTCCCTTGTTAGTGCTATCAATATCGACCCAACAACATTGGATGTAACAATCCTTGACCTTGATGGTAATGAACTGCTTAAGCATCAGCTTTCTGCCGGTGAACAGCAGATGTTTGCTATATCTATTGTTTGGGCATTGGCTTTGACTTCGGGATATAAAGCTCCGGTTATCATTGATACGCCTATGGCACGTCTTGATTCCTCACATAGAGCAAACTTTGTTACTAAATATCTGCCTGCGGCAAGTTCACAAGTTATGGTTCTCTCTACCGATGAAGAAGTTTATGGTAGATACCTTGACCTTGTTCGTGATAATGTTGTTGATTATTATACTCTCCTTTATCGCGAAGAAGAACAATGCACTTCTATTGTTCACGGTTATTTTGGGGAGGTGTAAACGATGATAGTAAAGCATTTTAAACTTTCACAACCCGAAAAGGAAAGATTGATTCGTATTAAATCAAAGACGGGTATTCAAAATTGGAATGTACTTTGCCGTTGGGCTCTGTGTTGGTCCCTTGCGGAACCCTCAATTCCCGGTGGTATTGACCCTTTATCTGATAGTAATGTTGAAATGGATTGGTCAACATTTGCGGGTGAATATTCTGAAATCTATGAAGCTATCATTCGCCAAAGATGCTTGAACGATGGTCTTGGTGATGATGAAAAGACTCTCGCAAAGTATTTTAGATTGCACCTTAATCGCGGTATTGCTCATTACAGTACAAGAGATGTGCTTAAGAATTGCTCAGATTTACTTAAATCTGCCCTTCCGAAGGAGGAGGTAGAATAATGGCAGTATATCTTGATTTTAATGCTTCATCACCGGTTGATGAAAGAGTATTAGATAGAATGATTGAGATATATCGTTCTCACTATGGCAATGCCGATAGTAGAACACATATTTTTGGAACAGAAGCCAAAGAGATAGTTTCTGCATCAAGAAAAACAATCGCAGAGATTTTAAAAGTTGATTCAACTGACGTGCTTTTTACAAGTGGTTCTACTGAAAGCAATAATATGGCTATTCTTGGTTTGCTTGAATATGCTAATGAAACCGGTAGAAATCATTTCATAACTACTTCTATTGAACATAAATCGGTTCTCGAAGCTATGAAGTATCTTGAAAAGCACGGTTGTGTTGTGGACTTTGTTGCCCCCGATGAAACAGGTAGAATCAAACCTCAACAAATTTTGGATTTGGTAACAGATAAAACTCTGCTTGTTTCTCTTATGCACGTTAATAGTGAAACCGGAATAATCCAACCTATCAAAGAGGTTGGTGAAGCTCTTGAAAAGACACCGACATATTTTCATATTGATGCTACACAAGGTTTTGGAAAACTCAATGATGAATTGAGAAACACCAAGTATGATATGTTAAGTGTAACTGCTCATAAATTGGGTGGTCCTCAAGGTGTTGGAGCAATCGTTCTTAAAAGAGATAGAAGCTATAAGCGCCCACCTGTAAAGCCATTGATGTATGGCGGTCAACAAGAACGAGGATTCAGACCCGGCACTACTCCCGTCGCTTTGGTTGCGGGATTTGCATTAGCGGCTCAGTTGTGTAATGATGAGTGCGAAAAGCATATGAAGAAATGTGCTGAGATAAAAGAAACTTTTATTGAGAGCATTAAAGGCTTAAATTACTCTTTCAATGGGGAACAAGAATATTGTTTGCCTACTACCGTAAACATTAGCTTTCACGGCGTAGATGCAGAAGGTGTTTTCCTTGCGATGAAAGAAGATTACGCTTTCTCAAATGGTTCAGCTTGTAACTCCGGAAGTCACTCTCCAAGTTATGTGTTGACATCAATGGGACTTGATGAATTAAGAGTGAGCGAAGCGGTTCGTATTTCTTGGAACAGCGATACAAAAGTTGATTTTACTGAGTTGGTAAACTATGTGAAGTCTATGACGGAAATTGGCTAAATAAGAAGGTGAAAAAGTGCCATTACAGATTATTCGACAAGATATTACAAAAATGAAAGTTGACGCCATTGTCAACACAACCAACGAAGAAATGGTTGGTTATAGTGGGGTTGACCTTGCGGTTCACGAAGGTGCCGGACCGGAGCTTGATTTAGAGTGCGAGAAAATCGCACCTCTTGGATTGGGCTCTGCAAAAATAACCAAGGGATATAATCTTGATGCTAAATACATTATTCACACATCGGGACCGGTATGGCACGGTGGTCTTAATGGCGAAAGCATTATTCTTAAATCTTGTTATGTCGAATCGTTAAAATTAGCAGTTGAAAATAACTGCAGTTCAGTAGCTTTTCCGCTAATTTCATCGGGCGTATATGGCTATCCTAAAGACCAAGTTTTAAAATTCGCTATTCAAGTAATAACAGAATTCTTATTCGAGCACGAAATGATGGTATATCTTTGCGTGTTTGATAGAAAGTCTTACGAGTTTAGCAAAAAACTCTTTGCTGAAATTAGCGAAATAATAGACGATGAATATGTCGATGAGCACGATGAAGACTGTCTTGCAGAACTTGCAAAATTTGAAGCTATAGAATCAGACGAGTGTGAAATCACAAGTAAATCACTCAACGTTTGTCACGAAATGTCTGCTCCTTGTGAAGCACCATATAGTAGTGCGGCAAATAAAACCTTGCATGAGTATATGAAATCAATGGACAAGTCTTTTGCTTATAAGCTATTTGACTTGATTGATGAACGTGGCATGACTGATGTTGAGTGTTACAAAAAGGCTAACATTGATAAAAAGACTTTTTCTAAAATCAAATGCAACCCCAAAACATATAAACCCTCAAAGCAAACGGCCGTTGCTTTTGCAATAGCGCTCAAATTAAATCTTGAGGAAACTCAAGACTTACTTGCTTCTGCAGGGCTAACATTATCACGTGCGTTTGTTTTTGATAAGATTATTCGTTATTTCATTCAAAAGGGCGTTTATGACATATATGAAATCAACGAAGCGTTATTTGAATTCGACCAAGTATTGTTAGGTTGTTAAGTATAAGTGAGGGATATTATGAGCAATATTAAGAGAAAATCTTTTGATGACCCTATCGGTTTGCATTTACCCGAAACCGGAAAGGAATTTCTTGAGATGCTTGAGGAAAATTCAGAATTTGAAGAAGTGCCGCATCGGATTAAAGCCAAAGAACTCTTTATTTCAATTTGTAAGGGGTTTGCTGCCTGTTTTGAATATGAAATCCTAATCAAAGAATTAGAGCACGAAGTTAAAGTCATTCTTGAAATTGATACACTAATTATTTCGGGTGAATCTAAAGATACTTTCTTTACAATGATAGGAATGGCTGACGAAATAGGAATGAATAATCTTAAAGAAGGTAAAACAACATTGTCGTTAGTTTTCTTTACCCATCAGCTCTACTTGAATGGAAAACCAATGCGCAGAATTAAAGGAGTTGAATGAACAACAACTCGGAGGTGCATAGATTGAACGAGAATCAATTCAACGAAGCAATGCAACAAATCGTGGATGAACTAAAAAAACGTGGTTACAATCCCTATGAGCAGCTTACGGGATATGTAAAAGAAAACAATCCTACATATATAACAAGGCACAACGGTGCCCGCGACAAAATTCAAACTCTTGATTTTGACAGAGTGAAGCAATTTGTAAACTCAATGAGGGGATAATATGAACATATCAACACATATAGACTCGTTTGCGAGAAAGAAAAAGTTTTATGACCTTTCTTGTGATGCTAAAGCTGTTCAAAATTTACTTAAAGGCGATAATCCATATTCTTTAAATAAACAGCCCTCATATCAGGAATCGGAATATCTCGCAGAAAACATTAAACTATCTGTTAGGGGTTATGTTAGAGATAAGGATGTTGCAATCAGTATTTATAAGAAATTCATAGAACATTTGAAAACAAACGGAATTGAAATACCGATTCACTTTCCGCCAATCTCTATTTCAAACTCTTTTGAAAGATTGATGTTTATTGCGAAATACCTACAAGACCAACGACATAAAATATCTGATTTGCCGGATTTGCTTTGGGTTAGTGAACGTACAATTTCTGATGATATAAAGAAGTTGCGTGGCCTTGATGATGACCCTATTCAGATTTGTGGTAAGGTATTTAAAATTGATGATGTGGAGCGAGGGCGTGACGTATTACATTTTTCTTCAACTGCACACCCACTCTTTTTAACGCCGAATTTAACACAGATTCTTGTGACTTTAAAAGGGTTAAAAGAAATGTCGTTAAATCCTTTATATGCTGAATATGCTCATTTTGCTGCATCGGATATTTGGGAACAACTTTCTGACTATGCAAAGACAAGAATACACTTTGTTTTATCAGAGTTACTGCCCGAAGATTTGACTTGGTACGAAAGCTTAAAAAAGGACGATGATGAATACTTCTATTCCGAGCGTAAATGTAGTGTACACGATAATGTTGTTTTGGACTGCATAAAGAATGGAAAATCGTTTTATATTGAATATAAAACGATTGATGGTGTTCAGTTATATAAGGACTGTGTATTTGTACCCGGTTCATATACCGGAGAGAATATAGATATTAAAACAAACGGCTCAAATGTCACTATTAAATTAGAAAACATTATCAGAAGTACATACACGATTGAAGAACTGATGGAAATTTGAAGCTGAGCTTCATAGTTATTTTCTCTTTTGGAGTGTAGAATTAAGACACAAACAAAAAACAAACCTAAAGGAGAAAACAAACTATGAGATTCACTTTTTACAGACCCCAAAACGTAAACATTACCGAATTTGATAACATCATCGGCAAAATGCAATACGACCTTAATCTATTGCTTACTTCTCAAAATGATGAATGGGATGTATATCGTTATATTTATGATATTTGTCGCCTTGCAAAAGAACTTGATAAGAATCCCAAGATGAAATTTTTAGGATTAGATGAACCAAGTAATATGCCTTCCGATTCAAGAGTGGAGTTCTTTTATAAACCCACATACATTGCAACTGCTTTTATGATGAAGGCTATTCTACTTTATCCGAGCTTATTTGATGAATCAGCATTTTTGGACTCTGACCTTGATTTTTCAGTAGAAACAGTTAGAACTACTTTGGCCTCCCTTATGCTTGGTTGCACGGGTCGCGATTTTGATGGCGCAGGCGTATATAAAACTGCTGATTGCATTAAGTTGTTTGAAGATGCAGGTGCAAGCGAATTTATCGCAAAACATCCCGATATATGTCCCGAATTCAACGAATTGTATTTGTCAAGAAAAAGTTATCTTGATTCAATTAAGGAGAATGTATAATGCCAAACTTAAATGATTTTCACGCCTTTAATAGCACGTCGGGCGGTGGCTCCGGCGGTGGTGGCGGTGGCATGGGTTGCTCAAGCCAAGTGGTCGCAATCGTTGTTATAGTTATATTGTTGATTTTGCTCGGCAAATGTTCGGGATAAAAGTCTCCCGACAAGCGACCAAAAATAAAATTGAATAATTTATAATAAGACCATAAGGAGACAAATGCCTTGTGGTCTTATTTGTTTAACGGAGGAAAGAAAATGAAAATCATTGAGTTAGAAAGAGAAAATCTTAATAAGGAATTTTTTGAAAACGTCTTATTCTTCATGATTGCCGAAGGCGGTGCTATGGGTGAACCCGGTGCTATTAAGTTCGTAAGAACAGACGGTAATCTATATCACTTAAACTATGTGTTTGGTGATTTCAAAATTGAAGAAATCCTTGCGGTATTTCCTACATTGGGTGAATGTGATTTTGGATTGTTTGGAATGGACAGTAAGGTTCCCGAAGGTTGGAACTATGTTAATCTCGGAATGGGTAATTATCTCATTGTTAAATCCGAAGTGTTTCCACCTTTCAAAAAACTCATTAGCAAGTATAAGTCCGCAGGTGAAATCTATCAGAGTTGGATTAACCACGCAGATTATATTATAAATTCAAAAGGAGATTTAGAAATGAAAAACAATGTAACTGAACTCGTATTTATCTTGGACCGGAGTGGTTCTATGGCAGGTCTTGAAGCTGACACCATCGGCGGCTTCAATTCTATGATTGAAAAACAAAAGAAACTCGATGGCAAGGTGATGGTTTCTACTGTTTTGTTTGATAACGTTACTGAGGTTCTTCACGATAGAATTGATATTCAAGACATTGAACCTATGACTGATGAACAATATAACGTTAGAGGTTGCACCGCGCTTTTAGATGCTATTGGCGGAGCAATTCATCATATCGGAAACATTCACAAATATGCACGCCACGAAGATGTGCCGGAGCACACTATGTTTATCATAACTACGGACGGTCAAGAAAATGCAAGTCATAATTACACAAGTGACCACGTAAAAAAGATGATTCGTCGCCAAGAAGAACGTTATGGTTGGGAGTTCCTTTTTGTCGCCGCAAATATTGATGCTGTTGAAACTGCAAATAGTATTGGTATTCGCCGTGAAAGAGCTGCTAATTATAACTACTCTAAAAAGGGAACAAGAAACCTCTATGATGCAGTTGACTGTGCCGTGACTTCTATGCGAAATTGCGAAGCTCCCAACGAAAATTGGAAAAAAGAGTTGGAAAAAGATTAAATTCATCCAAATTTGATAAAATTTTCAGCGGTTTAAAAAAGTGTGCTATAATAATCATAAAGTGATATGATACCAATAAAGTAGACATTTAAATACAGGACACCTTGATGTATAATAAAAGAGTCAAGGAGTTGAAAAGAAATGGGAAAATACCAATTCAGTTACGAAGAAAAGATTACCATCATCAGAGAGCACGAGGAAAACCATAAGACACTAAAAGCAATTTGCGAAGAATATGACATCAGCAAAAGCTATCTGTGTTACATTCTTCGTGAATACCGCCAAAACGGCAAGGAATCACTGAAGAACACAAAATATTATTCGGCTGAATACAAGCTAAAAGTAATCAAACGACACTTTGAAGATGGCATATCCGTTGCCGATCTAACGAGAGAAACCGGCATCCAATACCGTATGCTGAAATCTTGGTTTGAAGACTACCAAAAGCGTGGAGAAGAAGGGTTAAGCACCCGTAAAAGAGGTAGACCGAGAAAACCGCAGCCGAACACACCCGAAGAAAAGATACGCCAATTAGAAATGGAGAACGAGGTATTACGGGCTTTTCTGGAAGAGTGCGAAAGGTGGGATGCAAAGAACTCCGGTACAAAGTGATTCATCGGTTCAGAGATCGTTTTACGGTTGAAGAACTCTGCAAGCTGCTTGAGGTGTCTCGAAGCGGATATTACAAATGGTTGAAGCGAAAGGACGAACCCGACAAGGACAAAGTAATTGCAGATTTAATTGTGGAATGCCACGAAAAAGCGCATAGAACCTACGGTTACCGCCGAGTTAAAATTTGGCTGTTGAGAGAAACAGGTCTTGTGATCAACCACAAAGCAGTTCTTCGTATTATGCGCAAATACAATCTGCTTGCCATACGAAAGCGCAAACGGTTTCGCCATTATGATTGCAATACCTATACCCATTACAACAATGAATTGATGCGAAATTTCAAGGCGACAAGACCCAATGAAAAATGGGTAACGGATATTTCCTACATCCAAACCAAGCAGGGTTTCTTGTATCTTTCCATGATCAAGGATCTGTATGACAACAGTATTGTTGGCTACAAATATGCAACGCAAATGCCGGCAAGTTTGGTGATTGAAACGGTACGTGCAGCCGTAAAAAACGCCAAGCCCTCCGGAGGGCTTATCCTGCACAGCGACAATGGATTTCAATACACCTCTCAGGCATATTACAACGTTGCCAAAGCAAACGGTATTAAACCGTCTATGTCATCGGTGGGGTGCCCTTACGACAACGCCTGCGCCGAAAATTTCTTCAGCATGCTGAAGACAGAATGTATTTACAGAGCAAAGCCACAAACCTTTGATGAAGCCAAAGAGCTTGTGGATGAATATATTTATTTTTACAACTATGAGCGAATACAGCTCAAGACAGGACAGACCCCGATGGAAGTCCGTTATGCTTATGCCGCATAACAGGTGTCCACAATAAATGTCTACTTGACAGGGGGCGTGTCAAAGCAAAGTCCGTTTTATGGGACAGTTATTGTGATAATATAACTATAGACTCAAAAAACATTTTTAAAAGAGGTTTGTGAAATGAATACTGCAACAGTTAATGAGAGAAAAATCAACAATGCTGCTCGTAAAGCAAAAATTATCAATATCGTCAAAAAGGTTCTTTTATATACCGTGATTGCGGTTGTTGGTATTTTCTTGTTGGTTGCCTTGTATCAAATATTACAATTTCTTTTCGTTGGAGCTATATTGCTTATCGCTTGGCTTGGTCCCGGTCCGAGAAGATGGTGGTGGTAAGGTCCACTTGCATTAAAATAAAACGGAGGTTATAATTATGTTATGATTAGTAATGTTATTCGAAGGTTTCAGACATCATTCGTCAAGAAATCACCAATTCAACGCGCAAAATTGTGGCTTTGCAGAAATAAAAATTGTAGCCATTGTTGTTTATGGTGTCAGTATTTTAATAATTGCAAAGAAGAACTGTTTTAAAATGACTTTATGTTTGCAAAATCGCTGTTTAAATAAATATTAAATGAGGTGTCATTTATGGGTAACAAAGGACATAGTGAAAGAGGATTTTTTGGTGACATACACCATTATGATGAGCACGGACATAAAACCGGAACAAGCCGCCCCGGATTTTTTGGTGGATATACAAATTATGACGCCAAAGGCAATAAGGTTGGTCATAGTGACCCCGGTTTGTTTGGCGGTTACAATCACTATGATAATCACGGCAAAAAGACCGGACATAGCGACCCAAGTTTGTTTGGTGGGTACAAGCATTATGATTCCAATAACAAATCAAACGGCTCAAGTAATCCTAATATGACAGGCGGATACAATCATTCTTCAGATGGTTGCTATGTTGCAACGTGTGTTTATGGTTCATATGATTGTCCTCAAGTTTGGACCCTGCGTAGGTATCGTGATGAAATGCTTGCGAGAACTTGGTATGGACGAGCTTTTATTCGTACTTACTACGCTATCAGTCCTACGCTTGTAAAATGGTTTGGGCATACCGAATGGTTTAAGAAAATGTGGCAAGGTAAGCTCGACCGTATGGTTGATGAATTACAGTCAAACGGTGTTGAATCAACACCTTATGAAGATAAAAATTGGCGAAATAAAGCATAAAGCAGGTATTAAAATATGAATGGTAACAATGGTTTTTTTGATGACTATATGGATATGGTGCTTAGTAGTGGTGGTGCGACTGCTGCCGATGAGTCTTTTAATGATTTTACCGATTCGGATGAGTTTGATGTTGAATTGAATGAAGAATTTGGTATAAATAGAAACGAGTATTCCTCTCAAGAAGAATACCTAGAAGCAGTAGAAAAAGCAAAATATTCTTGGCGTGAAAACTATGAATTTGATTTTGAGAACAACATTGACCCCGATGATTATGAAACAGAGGAAGAATATTTGGAGGCACTTGAAGAAGTTACCGAAAATATTCCTTTTAAAGTATGTGCTCAAAAAACAAATGCCACTAAAAGTTACGTTGTTGGGCAAACAGTTTTACATAAAACATTTGGTGTAGGCAAAATTGTTACTGCCACACCGGTTGGTAAAGACTTTTACTTAGAGATAGATTTTGAAAAAATAGGAATTAAAAAAATCTTATCAAGTTTTGCAAATTTATCTACTAATACTACCGAAATAGAAGCTGCCCGACAAAATGTTATTCGATTTAATAATTTAACTGAAGAAAAGACTTATAGGTTTTGCAAAGTCCTTGTTGATGACGTTGAAAAACCTTGTTATTACTTACTAGATAAGGTTAATGTAAATATTAAGGATTATGTCAAAGTTTCATATGGAGATAACAATGATATTTTAAAAGGTGTTGTTGTATCTGTTGGTGAATGTCTTGAGTGCGCATTACCGTGTGATATACAAGAAATGAAATATGTTCTTGATATAATCACAACGAACAATGATATTCATCAAGAGCAAAATTCTGAAACCGAAGAAAGTAATACTTTTTTTGAAGATGAAAATTTACGGATGTCATTAGTAAAATGGGAACGCATTAGCTATCTTGTGGGCGGTTATTCAATGACAGGAACATTTATAGTTGAAAACAAATCTGATAAAAGATTCCATATTACTATGAATGATATTTCTATTGGCGGTTTTTTAAACCAAGATGAAATAAAACCCATTGTTCTTTCGGGAAAACAGAAAATTATGGATTCCTTTAGATTTATTCACGAAAATAAAATCCCTCAGCACTTGAAAGGATGTAAGACTGTTGAGTTTAAGGTATCCTATGGAGAACTTCGGGACGGATATTCCACAAAAGCTTTTATAGAAGGCCCTGTAACAGAAAGTGATATTATTTCTATTAAAAATGGTTATTGATAGGAAGGAGAATGAAGATGGGATTGTTTGGCGATTTATTCGATTTTAATGGCGATGGCAAATTAGATTCATTTGAGCAAGCTGCAGAGTTCGGTGCGTTTATGCAGATGATTGACTCTGAAAAGAATGATGAGCTTGTATCTGCAGGGTTAGACCCTAACGAACTTGAAGATATGGGATATTTTGAGCGTCGTGAAGCTCTTGAAGAAGCAGGCCTTGACCCCGATGATTATGAATAATAAGGAGTATTGAATGTTAGAAAAAATCAAAGCAGTAATGATTGGTCACGCTGTCGGCGATGCTTTGGGAGTTCCGGTTGAGTTTGCATCACGTGAAGAAGTTGATGCAAATCCCGTTGAGGATATGGAGGGATTTGGAACATACCCTTATCCTGCGGGAACTTGGTCTGATGACACGAGTATGTCTGTAGCTGCATTAGACAGCCTTGTAAAGGGCGTAATTGATTGGGATGAGATAATGGGTAACTTCGGCAAATGGCTCCAAGACGGCGATTATACGCCTTCTGGAGAGGCCTTTGATGCCGGTCGCACTTGTGTTAGAGCCATTATCAATTATTTTGCGCATAATATGTCTGCTCTTGAAAGCGGCGAAGCTGCAGAATATTCAAATGGTAACGGGTCGCTGATGCGTATTCATCCATTTGTTTTATTCTTATATACAAAAGGAAATCTCGATTTGAAGACAATTCATAACGCTTCTGCTTTAACGCACGCGCATGAAAGGTCGCAAATTGCTTGTGGTATATATTCGTTTGTATTATGGGAATTGCTTAAAAGCCCGTCAAAGTCATCTATACGATGTGGGCTCAATAAGGCAAGAATATTCTATAGAGATTATGCCGAAAATTCTCATTATGATAATTTATATCGCAGAATCGGGCTCATAGGTTTGCAATTCGAAGATGACCCCGACGCCTTTCATCGCTTCACACGTGAAGATATTAAAAGCAGCGGTTACGTTGTAGATACCATTGAAGCGGCTATTTGGTGTTTAATGAATACCCGTAGTTATAAAGAGTGTGTTTTGACCGCCGTAAATCTTGGTGATGATACTGATACTATTGCCGCTATAGCAGGTGGACTTGCGGGTGCTCTATATGGATATGAAGCAATCCCACAAGAATGGCGCGATACACTTATTAAACGCGAGTATATTGAAGAAATGTGTGAAAGGGCTTATGAAACTTGGTCAAAAGAATAACTGATATACATATGCATATCGTTCCCAAAGTAGATGATGGTGCCGTAGATTTATCTATGGCACTTGATATGCTTAAAATGGCTTATGAGCAAGGTGTGAGAGATATATTCTGCACATCTCATAATGTATATGATGAAGAAGAAATAAAACGCTATAAAGCAAACTTTATGACTTTGCAAATGGTAGCCAAGTCAAAATATCCCGATTTGAATTTGCATATGGGCTGTGAGCTTCTGTGCGCAGGCGAATATGTAGAAGATATTTTGTACGGATTGGATATTGGTGTTTTTCTTCCTTTAGGGGATAGTAAATGTGTGTTGACCGAACTATATCCGGATGCAACGCCTAACGAAGCAGAACATATTGTTAAAGCGATGGTTGAAGCGGGTTGGAAACCTATACTTGCACATACAGAGCGTTATCCCAATTTGTTTGATATTGAAACCATTCCGCACCTAATTTCTATTGGTGCGATGATTCAAGTGAATCTATACAGTCTTGAGGAAGAACAAGATGAAAAATTAAAGGAACGTGCAAGATGGCTCGTTGAAAATCAGTATGCTCATTTCGTTGGTTCAGATGCACATCGTTCAAATCACAGACCGCCAAAATACGAAAAAGGCATTCAATACTTGTCTGACCATTGTCAACAAGAATATTTCGCTAATTTATGTTATAATATGAGCAAAAAAATGCTCTTGAAAATGAGTAAAGAAGAAATAAAAAATAGATTAGCAGGCAGAGCCGCAGAATATTTGATGTTTCAAGATGATTGAAGAGGGGAATAAAATGAAATTTGGAATAAGAACGCCGAGTTTAAAAAGGTCATTTAAAGCAAGAACTACAGGCAGAGCTAAACGTGCTGTGAAAAAAGCTCTTATACCCGGCTATGGCAAGAAGGGAATGGGTTGGATTAAGAACCCTAAAAAGGCTGCATATAACAAGGTTTATAATAAAACTTCCTTTAGCATTTGGGATATATTCAAATAACTGTAATTAAACGAGGTGACGCTTGCGGGCGACACCTCGTTTTTTATTTCAAAAACCCTCTTGAAATCAAACATATGTTCTGCTATAATTAAGCTATCGAGAACGAACCGTTCCATATAGAAAGCGAGGGACCTATATGAGAAGTAAAAATCCGGAACTAATGAAAGAAATAAGTGCTTATGTTGATGCCTTTTATCGTGCTAATCACTTTTCTCCTTCTCTTAGTGAAATAGCTAAAGGTGTTGATGTCGCGAAAACCACCGTCTATCGCTACCTAGTCGAGATGAATGAGCGAGGTCTTATCTCTTATAATGGACACACAATCGAGTCCACCAAGATTGACAAGTGTTCAACCGGATATTTTTCTGCACCTATAGTAGGTAGTATTCGATGCGGCGACCCCGAAGCCGAGGAAGAACACGTAGAGGAATACGTAAGCCTTCCCGAATCCATTTTCGGAAAAGGTGAATTTTATATCCTCCGCGCTACCGGTGATTCTATGATAGATGCAGGAATTAACGACGGCGACCTCATTGTAATTCGTAAACAAGAAACGGCTTGCGTTGGAGATATTGTCGTAGCTCTAGATGAGAACAATGAAAATACCCTCAAAACATTTGCGGGTATTGATGAAGAATCTCATTGTGCGATACTGAAATATCAAAACAAAAAGAAATATCGCAACAAAGAGATTTTAGTTAAGGAGCTTGTTGTCCAAGGTGTTGCAAAGAATGTTATTAAATCTTTGTAACTCCACACATTGAGATTCAGATAAGGAGAACGGTATGATTATGGTGAAGCACGATGAGTGGGTACCATTCTCATGGCATTGTTCTAACTGCGGAACCATCGTAACAGGCTATAAAAACGCCCAAGGCGATATTAAGGTGGAATGTACAAGATGTCATGTTGTTATGGTTAGAAAGATGAAAGGACGTCGTCACGATACGATAGACTTGTATGCCCCGAAAGGGCAAGAACGACTTGCTTACTAGCAGGTTACTTAATTAAAAATTAAAGGTATAACGACGAAATGGTTGAGATGAAATAGGCTGCGTAAATCCATCTTCAGGTCATATATCTCAAATACTACGGTTGGTTATACCAAACATATTACATGAGAGGCCACCGGTCAAGATTTGAAACTTTAACGTTTCTTATCTTGCCGGTGGCTTTTTGTTTTCGGTAAGAACTACCCGAAAAAATTATTGCTCCCGGCGAAAAAATCCGAAGGGAGCAATTTTCTTTGAAAAAAGGGACTAAATTGACACGCTCAAACGATTACAGGGTCGTGGAGGTGTCAACTATGTGGGAATGTTATTTGGCTAAATACCCGTAATCTCCGATTTTTGATAATCAAAACATTTTCAAAAATCAAACATTAAGGAGATTACAACAATGGCTAAGAACTATACAAATGAAAGTTATGCAGTAAACAAATATAGCGAAGGTATCGTTTATAGAGGAGTAGATGGTGATTATGAAATCACATTGGAGAGTTTCTTAAAAGAAAACCCCAATATGACCGAAGACGATTTTAATTATTGGAAATCTGTATCCGATGAGCTTTACAAAGAAGAAGATTTAAAAACAACAGCGATTACTCGAAAGAATGTTTCTATAAACGAAATCGAGGAAACGCAGTTGGTTTCGGTTGAGTCCGCTGAGTTTGAGTTCCTTCGTCTTGAAACAGAAGATGAACTTACTAAAGAAGAAGTAATGAATCCCTATTTTGTTTTGGAAATAGCAAAACAAGAGTTGCCGGAGATTCAGTTAAGAAGATTTATAAGTAGATATATTGAGGGAAAAACGGAAGATGTTATTGCCGCTGAAGAAGGTGTAAATCAGAGTTCTATATCAAGGTCATTATCCGGTGCAGAAAATAAAATTAAAAAAGTTATTAGAAAACTATGCATAAAAAACGGAATTTTTGACGTTATATAGGAAGATATTTTGAAAGGATGACAAAAAATGAAAACGGAACTTACGTTATGCCCAAAGTGTTTGAGTGATTTTTCTTTGAAACCGAACACCAAAATATATAGGTCAGATTATTCGCAGGTAGATAAGGAACCTTGTTGTTTTTGCCAAGTTCGTTTGGGCTACGATTATATCATTGAAGAAACCAAACCTGTCAAGTGTGCAAATCATTAAATCGCACATTTGTTAGAAAAAACAGAGTGTGATAGGATAATGACACTCGGAAAGGAAAAGCCGTGAACAACGATACCGAAAAAAAGGTTTACAACGTCGAAGAAATACAAGCGATGCTATCACTTGGCAGAAACAGCACCTACGCATTTTTAGAAAAGGTGTTTAATGAAAAGAAACCATTTAGGGTTTTAAAGTTTGGTAAAGTGATACGAGTGCCAAAAAATTCTTTTGACGATTGGTTAGCCGGAAAGGATAATAACGACATATGAAATCATATGACAATCATCAATTAAGACAGAGTGTTTCAAACCACAAAACCAAAAAGCATAGTGTTGCTTTTTTTGAGCGCGGTTCTTGGTATCATCGAACCAAAACTTTAGATGAAAAAGGTAACATTAAGTATGGTAAGAAGGGTGGATTCGCCACTCAGCAAGAAGCAGAAGAAAACTATTGGCGTTGTCTTGAGGAGTTTGAAAAAGCTCGTCTGTTGATTAGCCAAAATCAAACCAATAATATTTTGTTTTCAGACTATCTCAAATTATGGTTTGAGAATGAGTTTTCGCCAAAGATACAGAACACCACTCGTATGGTTACGGCACACGTTTTATACGACATTATTTTGCCGAACATTAACAGCGATATTAGAGTATCACTTGTAAATGTGGATTATCTCGATGCTCTGCTACTTGAATGTTCTAAGAGCAGTTCGTCTGCAGGCAATAAATGTCGTGAGGTGCTTAATATTGCCTTAAAAAGCGCCGTTGTTGAAGGGTATGTGAAACATAACCCGATGCCATCTACAAAGCCATACAAGCGTAAAAAGACGAGCATAACGGTCTATAGCAAAGCACAAATAAAGAGGTTCCTCGAAGAAGCAGAAAAATGTTCTTGGTATTTGGAGATTCTACTTGCTTTGTTCTTGGGGTTGCGAAAAGGTGAAATTTACGGGTTGAAATTTAGCGATTTCAATGCCAAAGAAGAAACAGTAACTATAATGCGCCAAATTGTTGCAAACCCAATAATTGAACCCAATAGCGGAAGTAAAATAACCGAATATGAGCTTGTTGAACGTTTGCCCAAAACACCGAACAGCCTTCGCAGGTTAAAGGTAGCTCCTATAATTTTTAAGGAGTTAGAAAAGCGTAGGTTACTTATACTGAGTTATAAAGAAAAGCTCGGAGAGGAATTTATAGATGGTGATTATATCAGTTGCCAACCAAACGGGCGACCGCATAGTTTAAGCGCATTTAATATTGCATTAACGAAGGTTTGTAAAAAGGCGGCATTACCAACCGTGACTGTTCACGGACTGCGACACATATATGCCACGTTGCTCATTGAAAACGGTGCGAGTCTTTCCAAGATTTCGGCGGTATTAGGTCACAGTTCAATAAACACCACCTTTGAGTATTACTGTGATATTGCTGATGAAGGTCATAACATTAAGGCGTTTATGGATAATACATTCATACCGAAAGGAAGTGATTGATTATGACTATGAGCATGAAGAATATTGTTAGTCATAAGGTATATAACGTTACTCCCATCAAAAAGAAATTCGGCTTTAGAGTGTTGTTGAAGTTTGATGATAAGACAGAGGAAACTCGACAGTTTTCCGGTTTCAAAACAAAAAAAGAAGCCAATGAAGAACGTGAAAGAATAATTGCTCAACTTATCACCCAAACTTTCATTGTGCCAAAGAAGCAGCTTCTATCCGATTTCTTAAACGAATGGCTTGAAACTGATATAAAGGTGAGAACAACGGCTTACACATATGATTCATATAAAAATGCCGTTAAAAATCACATTATCCCTATATTGGGAAAAGTCTATTTGACGGATGTAACACGCACACAAATCAAAAATATGTATATTGCGATTGCAGAAAAATCACATAGAGTTGCCGGTCTTTCTAAAACAGTTATGAATACTTCTATGAGGTATGCGCTGAATAAAGGTAAAATCTCTGATAATCCTGCAACCGATGTTTCTTTGCCGAAATCAGTTAAAACTAAGGCATACCATACAAGAACGATTAAGGAGAGCCATACTTTAAATTTGGAGCAAATCGCAATTATAATTGAAGCAAGTAAAGAAACCGGAATTTATATGCAAATACTTTTTGCACTTCTTATGGGGCTTCGTAAAAGTGAAATAAACGGTTTGAAATATAGTGACGTGGATTTCGTTCATCAGAAACTTCACGTTTCAAGACAACTTGGTCGCGCGCCTAATAGCGATGGCGTTGAATTTAAACCTAAGACTAAAACGAAGCAAGAAATCAAGCTCAAGACTGCATCAAGCGATAGAATACTTGATATACCCGACTTTCTTTTTGAGGAGATTCTTAAATGCCGAAAACAATACGAAAAGAATAGAAATCGAAGAAAAAAGGAATTTCAAGATTTGGATTATATCTGTTGCTCCACTTATGGTAGGCCGCGAAGCGCACAGTACAACTTCCAACCGTTTAAGAAATTGCTTAAGGAAAATAATCTACCGGACATTCGTTGGCACGATTTGCGACATAGCTATGCGACTCTCTTACTGAAAAATGAGTTCAACCTAAAGGCAATTTCAAAAATACTTGGACACTCAAAAGAAATAGTGACTGCAGATAACTACATTGATAATCAAGAAATTATTGCTGATGGAGTTACTGAGTTGGTGGAATATATGGATGAAGTTCTTCCCAAAGAACCGCAAAATTATGATGAAAAAGAAAAACTATTTGATTGCACAGATTTTGATATACCTTCCGTATTTGACACCTTGAGTGCATAAACTATAAAGGAACAGATTGAAAAAGTATCTGTTCCTTTATTTACTTATTGATTATTTTGTGGTATAATATAATATCTATCATCTAAATCGTGCTAATTCGTGTTACCGTGTGTTATTTAGTTTTACGGTGTTGGATTTATATGATTTTGTGACCAAAATTCGTGTAATGGCATTTTGGGCACATTTTAACGATGTTTTTTAATAAGAAATTACACGAATTTGATGGCCTATAGTAAGCGTATTGAAAGGAGTGAGAACGTGCCGGATAAGTTTATTTTGCACTCGAAATTTAAGCCTACGGGCGACCAACCACAAGCTATTGAAAAACTGACCGAAGGCATCAAAAATGGCTTAAAGAACCAAGTTTTGATGGGTGTAACGGGTTCGGGTAAGACCTTCACAATGGCAAACATTATTGCTAATGTAAATAAGCCGACATTGGTTCTTGCTCATAATAAAACCCTTGCCGCACAACTTTGTAGTGAGTTCCGCGAATTCTTCCCTGAGAATGCAGTGGAATATTTTGTAAGTTATTACGATTATTATCAACCCGAAGCATATATTCCTACAACAGATACTTACATTGAAAAAGATAGTGCAGTAAATGATGAAATTGATAAGCTACGCCACTCTGCAACCTCTGCTCTTTCCGAAAGGCGAGATGTAATTATAGTTGCAAGTGTTTCTTGCATTTATACTCTCGGTGACCCGATTGATTATCGCAGTATGGTTATCTCCCTTCGAACAGGTATGCAAAAGGACAGAGACGAGCTTATTGCAAAGCTTGTTGAAATTCAGTATGAAAGAAACGATGTGAGCTTTACCCGTAATAAATTTAGGGTAAAAGGGGATACGGTTGAAATTTTTCCTGTTTATTCTTCGGAAACCGCCTACAGAATTGAATTTTTCGGTGATGAAATTGACAGGATTTCCGAAATTCATCCTCTTACAGGTGAAGTTAAATGTACCCGTTCCCATGTGGCAATTTACCCTGCATCCCATTATGTTGTTGAACAAGATAAAATGGAAAAAGCTCTTGAAAATATCTACAATGAAATGGAAAGCAGAGTTGAAGAATTTAAATCCCAAGGCAAACTCCTTGAAGCACAACGAATTCAGCAGAGAACCCTCTATGATATTGAAATGCTTCGTGAAACGGGATTTTGTAAGGGTATTGAAAACTATTCGAGAGTTATGTCGGGAAGAAAGCCTGGAACTGCACCATTTACTCTTCTTGACTATTTTCCCGATGATTTCGTTCTCTTTGTGGATGAATCCCACGTTACGCTTCCTCAGGTTCGCGGAATGTACGGCGGTGACCGTTCAAGAAAGGAAAGTCTTGTTGAATTCGGTTTCAGATTGCCCTCTGCATTTGATAACAGACCTTTAAAATTCAATGAATTTTATGATAAAACCCATCAGAAAATATTTGTAAGTGCAACTCCCGGTGACCTTGAAAAAGTGAAAAGTGCTCAGATTGCCGAGCAGGTTATTCGCCCTACAGGTCTTCTTGATCCCGAGGTCAGCGTCCGCCCCACAGAAGGTCAGATAGATGACCTTATTTCCGAAATCAATATAAGGGTTGCTAAAAAAGAGCGTGTTCTCGTAACAACTCTCACTCGCAAAATGGCAGAGGATTTAACAGATTATCTTACGGATTACGGCATTAAAGTCCGCTATATGCACTTTGATGTTGATACCATTGAAAGAATGGAATTGATACGTGATTTGCGACTTGGCGAATTTGATGTTCTTGTTGGTATAAACCTTTTAAGAGAGGGTCTTGATATTCCCGAGGTTTCACTTGTTGCTATTCTTGATGCGGATAAAGAGGGCTTCCTCAGAAGCGAAACCTCACTTATTCAGACCATCGGTCGTGCTGCCCGAAATGCAGGCGGTCAGGTTATAATGTATGCGGACGAGGTAACCGGCTCAATGGAAAGAGCCATAAACGAAACCTATCGCAGACGGGAAAAGCAGATGAAATATAATGAAGAACACGGCATTGTTCCCGAAACTATTAAAAAGGACGTCCGTGAAATTCTTGAAATCAGCTCTAAAGATAATATTCAAGAAAGAGTTGCAAAACGCCGTCTTTCCGAAAGAGAAAAGAACGAGCTTATTGAAAAGCTTACTAAAGAAATGCGTGCTGCCGCACAGTTACTTGAATTCGAACATGCGGCATATTTACGTGACCAGATTGAAAAAATCAGAAACGGAAAATAAAATTATTTATGGAAAAGAATTTAATTGTAAAAGGTGCAAGAGAGCATAATCTTAAAAATGTAAGTGTTGAAATACCCCGTGACAAGCTTGTTGTTTTCACGGGCCTTTCGGGCTCGGGTAAATCTTCCCTTGCTTTTGACACAATCTATGCCGAGGGACAAAGAAGATATATGGAAAGCCTTTCTTCGTATGCTCGACAGTTTTTAGGAATAATGGAAAAGCCCGATGTTGACAGTATTGACGGGCTTTCTCCCGCTATATCCATCGATCAGAAAACCACCTCTAAAAATCCCCGTTCAACAGTTGGTACGGTTACGGAAATTTATGACTATTTAAGATTACTTTATGCAAGAATAGGTGTTCCTCATTGTCCCGTTTGCGGTAAGGAAATTGCCAAGCAGTCCATTGACCAGATAGTTGATAAGGTTCTTCTTCTCCCCGAGGGAACAAAGTTTCAGATTTTAGCACCTATCGCCAAAGGCAAAAAAGGTGAATTTCAGAAAGAGCTTGAAAGTGTAAGAAAATCCGGCTATTCAAGAGTAAGAATAGACGGAATTATGTATGACCTTTCAGAAAAGGTTAAGCTTGAAAAGAATATCAAGCATAATATCGAGGTTATTGTTGACCGCCTTATTATGAAGGATGGAATAAACTCCCGTTTAACAGACTCTCTTGAATCTGCATTTTCTCTTACAGAGGGAACAGCTATTATTGATGTTATCGGCGGAGAGGAAATTCTCTTTTCGCAGAATTTTGCTTGTCCCGAGCATGGCTCCTGTATGGATGAATTAGAGCCGAGAATGTTCTCGTTCAATAATCCCTTCGGGGCTTGTCCCACTTGCTCAGGACTCAGCGTGTTTATGAGAGTTTCCGAGGATTTGATTGTTCCTAATAAAAAGCTTTCTATAAATGAGGGTGCAATCAATGGTGCGGGCTGGAGCAGAAGCGATGCAAGCACCATTTCGGGTATGTATTATAACGCCCTTGCAGATAAATATGGCTTCACTCTTGATACACCATTTAATAAGATTTCGCCCGAGGGTCAGAAAGCAATTTTCTATGGTACGAATGGCGAAAAAATAAAAATGGTCCGTGAAAATGAATACGGAAGCGGAACATATATGACAGAATTTGAGGGCATTATAAATAACCTTGAGCGCCGTTACAGAGAAACCACAAGCGATTGGTCAAGAAGAGATATCGAGCAGTATATGACCTCTTGTCCTTGTCCTGATTGTAAGGGCGCAAGATTAAAACCTGCACCGTTGGCAGTTACCGTTGGCGGAAAGAATATTAAAGAGTTCACAGATATGTCCATCGGTGATGAACTTAAGTTTATCGAAAATCTTGAACTTTCAGAAAAAGAACAGATTATCGGTAAACAGATTGTTAAGGAGATTAAATCAAGACTTGCTTTCCTTTGTAATGTCGGCCTTGATTATCTCACTCTTTCTCGTAATTCCGGCACTCTTTCGGGCGGTGAAAGTCAGAGAATCCGCCTTGCAACCCAGATAGGCTCTTCCCTTATGGGTGTTTTATATATTCTTGATGAACCCAGCATAGGTCTTCATCAAAGAGATAACGAAAAATTGTTGAAATCCCTTAAAAATCTTCGTGATTTGGGGAATACCCTGATTGTTGTTGAGCATGACGAGGATACAATGAATGAAGCGGATTTTATTGTTGATGTAGGTGTTGGTGCAGGTGTTCACGGCGGTGAAATAGTTTGTGCCGGTACGGTTGAAGATATTAAGAATTGCGAGCGTTCTCTTACAGGGCAGTATCTTTCGGGTAAAAAGAAAATTGAGGTACCCGAAAAGCGTCGTAAGGGTAACGGAAATTTTCTTGAAATTAAAGGTGCAAAGCAGAATAACCTTAAAAATATTGATGTGAAAATACCCTTAGGTGAGCTTGTTGTTATTACAGGTGTTTCGGGATCGGGCAAATCTTCGCTCATTAACGAAATACTTTATAAAAAGTTGGCAACAGAGCTTAATAATGCAAAGAAATTTGCAGGCAAGCACGATGAGATACTCGGCTTGGAAAATCTTGACAAGGTTATTGATATTGACCAGTCGCCTATAGGCAGAACCCCTCGTTCAAATACTGCCACATATACAGGTGTTTTCAATGATATCAGAGCTCTTTTTGCATCTACTCAAGATGCAAAGGCAAAGGGATATGACGCAGGTCGATTCTCATTTAATGTTAAGGGTGGTCGTTGTGAAGCCTGCGAGGGTGACGGTATCATAAAAATCGAAATGAACTTTCTTTCGGATGTTTACGTGCCTTGTGAGGTTTGCAGAGGTGCAAGGTATAACCGAGAAACCCTCGATGTTAAATATAAGGGAAAAAGCATTAGCGATGTTCTAAATATGACAGTTGAAGAGGCGATGAATTTCTTTGAGAATATTCCGAAAATACGCAATAAATTGCAAACGATTTTTGAAGTAGGCTTGGGTTATATCACTCTCGGTCAGTCTGCAACAACTCTTTCCGGCGGTGAAGCTCAAAGGGTTAAGCTTGCAACAGAGCTTTCAAAAAAATCAACCGGTAGAACCATTTATATTCTCGATGAGCCAACAACAGGACTT
This sequence comes from Acutalibacteraceae bacterium, assembly GCA_045541435.1. Taxonomy (GTDB): domain Bacteria; phylum Bacillota; class Clostridia; order Oscillospirales; family Acutalibacteraceae; genus DTU089. Next base: position 21,860 of record JAZQJD010000006.1, on the reverse strand, counting down.
CACACCGCTGATGTTAAAAAGCTTCTCGAGGTTATCAATAAGCTTGTTGATGCAAACAATTCCGTTGTTGTTATTGAGCATAACCTTGATGTTATAAAAACTGCAGACCATATTATAGATTTGGGACCCGAGGGCGGTAACGGCGGTGGTGAAATCGTTGCCCAGGGCACACCCGAAGAGGTGGCAAAATGCAAAAAATCCTACACGGGAAAATATTTAAAGCCCTTGTTAAAAGCATAAAGATGTTATATAATTGTTACAAGTCGCCAGTTGCCAGTCGCCAGTTGCAAGCTTCTGGACCTGCGGTCGGCATTAAAATGGCGAAATGTGTCATAAAGAACGTAATCTGAACAAAATGAAAAGAGGTACAGTATGAAAGCAAATGAAAGCATCCCTAATTTTGATATAAAGGTAAGGGAAAATACCAACTATGCAATTAAAAGCATAAAAAATGTGTGCAAGAATTTTGGTCCCCGTCCTGTTGGTAGTGAGGCTGAAAAGAATGCACAGGAATATATGAAAGCAGACCTTGAGAAATTCTGTGATGAGGTTAAGAGAGAGGAATATAAATGCAGCGATAAAGCATTTATGGCATGGGTTCCCATTGGGGCAGCACTTCTCATTCTTTCAACAGTGTTCTTCACATTGGGTTGGAGTGTGGTAGGTCTTGTTCTTTCTGCTCTCACACTTTTCTTTGTTCTTGCAGAGTTTATTTTTTATAAGCCTGTCCTTGACCCGTTCTTTCCCAAGGTAACAAGTGGTAATGTTTATGGCGTAAGAAAAGCAAGCGGTGAAACCAAAAAGCGTATCATTTTAAGCGGTCATACCGACTCCGCTTTCGAATGGACTTATACATATAAAGGTGGCAGACCCGTTGTTGCAACCATTATTGTAACCGCAGTTATTGCTATTCTTCTTGGCTTAGGCGGTAACATTTACGGTCTTATTCACAGCGGTGCTTTCGGCGGAATCGTTTGGGGCGAAGACGGTAATATTGCTCTTCGAATCCTTGCAGTTGTTATGTATATTACGGTTCCCGTTCTTGTTATGGCTTTCAGATTCTGTAACTATAAATTACCTGTTATGGGCGCAAACGATGACCTTACCGGTTGCTTTGTTTCTTGTGCTGCAATGAAATACCTTGCAGATAATGATATCCGCTTTGAAAACACAGAGGTTGCTGTTCTTTGTGCAGGTGGAGAAGAAGCCGGGCTTCGTGGTTCGAAGGCATTTGCAAAAGCTAATAAGGCTATGCTCAATGATGGTGTTGAAACTGTTTTCGTTTCTTTTGATACAATCCGTGAGCTTGAATTTGCAAAAATCTATGAAAAAGATATGACAGGTATGGTTAAAAATGACCGCAGAGTTGCAGAGCTTTTACAGACCGCAGCAAAAACTGTCGGTATTGATGTTCCCATAGGTACGATTGAGCTTGGCTCAACTGATGCTGCTGCAATGTCTCAGGCAGGTGTTCCTGCAAGTGCATTTACTGCTATGGATCCCACTCCTGCAAGATATTACCACACTCGTCTTGATACTGCAGATAACCTCTCCGCACAAGCTATTGACACAGGCGTTAAGGTTGCCCTCGAAGCAGTATTCCTCTTTGATGAAAAAGGTATCTGATTATGAATAAAAACCATAAAATAACAGGTAGCGGTCCTCTTCTTGATGAAAACGGTGTTCTTCGTGAACCGGGCTGGGCAAATTCACTTGTTTTTGATTATTCACCCGATATGGTTTCAAAGAGTAAGAAAAACCGCCTTAAAGAATGGGATTATTACCTCATTATGAATAGCGAGGGCAAATATGCTCTCTCTTTCACCTTTGATGATAACAGATATATGGGTCTTGTTTGTTGCTCGGTTTTTGATTTTGAAACAAAGGAAAAATTCGATTGCACCGAAGCGCAGATTATGCCAAAGGGTAAATTGAATCTCCCTGTTACAAGCGAAAAGGGGGATATTGCATTTAAATCCAAAACCTGCGATTATCACATTGACCGCACGGAAGACGGCAGACATATTTACTGCAAATATGAAAGGTGCTTTAACCATACAGACCTTGAAGCAGATATTTATTTAAAGCAACCCCCAATGGACACAATGGTTATTGCAACCCCTTGGAAAGAAGATAAAAAAGCCTTTTACTATAATCAGAAAATCACTTGTATGAATGCAAGTGGTTACGTGAAAGTAAAAGGAAGAACATATACTTTTGATTCCGAAAAAGATTTCGGTATTCTCGATTGGGGCAGGGGTGTCTGGACATATAACAATACTTGGTATTGGGGTATCGGTTGCGGACTTGTAGACGGTAAACCATTCGGATATAACATCGGTTACGGCTTTGGTGATACGTCAAACGCCAGCGAAAATATGCTTTTCTATGACGGCAAATGCCATAAGCTTGACCTTGTTGATTTCGGTATGCCAACAGGTAACGTTATGGATGAATGGATTATGACCTCAAACGATAACCGTTTCAATATGAGGTTTAAGCCTTTCTTCAACGACCACACCAACATAAGCGCAGGTGTTATCTGCGAAAAAGCAGAAAAGCTTTTTGGTATGCTCAACGGCACAGCCGTCCTTGATGACGGAACGGTTTTAGAAATAAAAGATATACCAGTATTTCACGAAAAAGTACACCACAAATGGTAAGAAAAAACCGCTTGACCGAGAGGTCAGGCGGTTTTTTAAGTGAAGAGGTAAGAGTGAATAGTGAAGAGGTTAGGGGCGCGAAAATGCGCCGTAGAAGAATTTGTAAAAGTAGCGTGAAGCCTATCCCTCCTTTTTTACGAATGTAAAAAAGGAGGGGGGACCGCGTCAGCGGTGGGTGGTACTGATAAAATCCTTTACCTTACCTATCCTCACTAAATCTCCTGTTAGGGGATTTAGGGAGAGGGAGCACGTTAGCGGTGGGTGGTACAACAGTGTTTACAATCTCACCTTGTTATGATATAATACTATGTATGGAATTACTTGTGCGGTGAGGTATGATATGGTATTGTGGATTATATTCGGTTTGTGTCTTTTTGTTGAGGCGGTTTGTACCCCTTGGTATTTAAAAGCTCTCTGGCCTCAGAAATGCAGAAAATCCTTAATCTTAAAAATGGTTTGCTCAACTATGTTTGTAAGCATAGGTGTGCTTTCAATGTTTATTGCCGGGAATTTTTCAAGCTATGCAATTACAATGCTTGTTGGTCTTGTTTTTGGCTGGATTGGAGACTATTTTCTCCATGCCAAACCAACCAATGCCTATTTTGCAACAGGTTTTATAAGCTTTCTCATAGGTCATATTTTCTACATTGTGGCTTATGTTAAAGCTCTTCCAAAGCTTTTCTCCGGTTACGAAATGTTTAATGCTCCCGAAATAATAATCGGTTTGATGATAATAACTTCCGCTTTGATTGCCGCAAAAGTGCTAAAGGTGAAATTCAGTCCTAAGGTTGTAAAATATGCTATTGCATTGTATTTCGTTGTCATAACATTTATGTTTACAAAAGCTTCCGCTTTAGGCTATAACTATTGGCAAAACGGCGGTGAGCACGGAATAATATGCTTTATTGTTTTAACCTTCGGTTCTCTTTTCTTTGTTCTTTCTGATGCGACATTGGGCATAATCAATTTCGGCGGCCAGAAAAAGAATTATCCACTAAAGATATTCAATATTATTACATATTTCTGGGGACAGATAATGCTCGCTTCCTCAATACTTTTCATTAATGCTTGAAAGAAGATTAACTATGTTTGACAAGGTTTTTAACCGCCAAAACAGCGGCTCATATAAATGGGATACAACTGTTCCCGATGGCTTGATTGAAAGAGGTGCATATCCGCTTTCGGTTGCTGATATGGAGTTTCAAACGCCCATAGAGATAAGAGAAGCTATAAAGGCTTTTACCGAAAAAGGCTTCTTTTGCTATACGGATGCAGATAAAGAATATCGTGACTGTGTTCGTGAGTTTCTCTCTCGCCGTCATAATTTTGAAATTGAAAATGATTGGATAACCTGCGTTGGTGGTGTGGTTTTCACAATAAATACCGCTATTCGAGCCTTTACCAACGAGGGTGATAAGGTAATAATCCAATCTCCCGTTTATTACCCCTTTTCAAAATCTATTCTCAATAATAACAGAATTATTGCTGATAATCCCCTTATTCCCGATGGGAATATTTATAGAATGAACTTTGAGGAATTGGAGAAAATAGCATCTCAAGACGATGTTAAGTTAATGCTTCTTTGCAGTCCTCATAATCCTGTAGGCAGAGTTTGGACTAAGGAAGAGCTTAAAAGGGTAGGGGAAATTTGCCTTAAAAATAATGTTGTTCTTGTGAGTGACGAAATTCATTTTGATGTTGTAAGAAAAACTCAAGAGCATACTGTAATTAATAATGTTGATGAAAGCTTTTCCCGAAATACAGTAATTTGTACGGCAGTGAGCAAAACCTTTAATCTTGCAGGTCTTGGTACATCAAATATAATTATTGCCGATAAAAAATTGAGAGAAAAGTTTCAAAATCAATTAGCTGCAGATGGTTACAGCTGCATAAACTGTGTTTCCCGTCCTGCAACTATTGCGGCTTATACAAAATGTGATTATTGGGTAGCTGCGGTTAATGAATATATTGAAGAGAATATAACGCTTGTAAATGATATATTAAGTGATGTTCCTCAAATTAAAATTTACGAATGTCAGGGCACATATTTAATGTGGCTTGATATGAGAGAACTCGGAATGAATGACGAGGAGCTTGATTTATTCCTGCAAGAAAAATGCGGAATTATTCAGGACCCTGGTTTTTGGTTTGGTGAAAACGGAAAAGGATTTACAAGACTTAATGTTGCCTGTCCGAAGTCTGTTCTTGAAAAATCCATTAATGAATTGAAAAAACAAATTTTAAAAAGAGTGTGATTAGTGTGAAAAAATTTATTTCTGTTCTTTTATGTGCACTGCTTTTATTGAGTGTGTTTTCTTTTACTGTTGCAGGTAAAGAGGATGAGAAAACAGAGGAAACAACAGAATTCGTTCTTGAAATTGATGTAAATAAGAGGTATACGGATTTCGTTGAAGATTCCGACGGTTTAATTGAATCCACTAAGAATAAAAAGGAAATGACAGATGGTCAGAAGACAGTTTATATAGCTGTTCTTGTATCAGCACTTGTTGTAAGCGTGGTTGTTCTTGCGGTATCTGTTAAGCGTGTTCCCAAAGAAGAAAATATTGACATTTCGGGAAAGAGTAAAACTAAAAAGGCCAAGAAGGACAAGGAATAACCTTTTATGAGAAAAATTTTAAGTAGGACAAGAGCCGCTGTGGATGATTATAAAATGATTCAGAACGGCGATAAAATTGCCGTTGGTGTTTCTGGTGGTAAAGATTCCGTAATGCTTCTTAAAGCCTTGTGCGATTTGAAGCGTTTTTATCCTGCAGATTTTGAGATAGTAGCAATTACCCTTGATATGCGATTTGATAACAAGGATGGGGATTTTTCGACTATTCAGAAGCTCTGCGACGAATACGGAATTGAATATGTAATTCAGAAAACTGATTTATACGAAATTATTTTTAATATAAGAAAAGAAGAGAGCCCTTGCTCTCTGTGTGCCAGAATGAGAAGAGGCATTCTCCACGATACCGCAAAGCAATTAGGTTGTAATAAAATTGCTTTAGGTCATCATCTTGACGACGCTGCTGAAACTTTTATGATGAATCTCCTTATAGAAAGTCGTATAGGCTGTTTTGCTCCCGTAACATACCTTTCGAGGCGAGATATAACTATGATAAGACCTCTAATCTATGTTCGTGAAGCTGCAGTAGAACAGGCTGTGGAAAGGCTGAATTTACCTGTTATAGAAAGTAAATGCCCCGCCAATGAGAAAACAAAAAGAGAAGATGCAAAGCAGCTTCTCAAAAGTCTTTCTGATGAGTATGGTGATGTGCCCGAAAGAATAATCGGTGCAATGCAGAGAGCGAGTATAGATAGATGGAACATAGAATAAATGCAAAATGCAAAATTATCGGGAAGCTTCGCTATACTTTTATTTAATTACTACTATAAAAAAGATTCAGGACAATGTGAACTGTCTTGAATCTTTTTTTCATAATTGCCGTGCGCAGCACCCGAAACTCTTCACTTTTCACTCTTCACTTTTCACTAAAAAATGCTCTCCAAAAAGGAGAGCATTTTTTATTAGTATCCAAATCCGTTACCAAAATAACTGCTGAACGGGTCTGTTGTTTGTTCTTGTTGAGGTACTGCGGTTTCGCCTTTATCTTCAATAAGCTTAACCTTTGCATCAAATTTTGTGCTTACTGCACCTGAATTATTAAGTCTGCAAACAGAAAGAGTGATTGTATCTCCAACCTTGCTGTCTTCAATAACTTCAAGAAGAATATCTGTTGAATCAAGAGCTTTGCCGTTTACACCTGTAATAATATCGCCAACCTTAATGCCCTGCTTTTGAAGGTCGCTGTCTTCTGTCATAGCTGCAATAACAATAGAACCATAAGGAAGATTGTTTTTCCAAGCGATTGCGGAGTAGGTGTAATCGCTTGCAACAGTGTAATAGGAAATACCTAACATGGGTCTGTTTGTAACATAACCGTTTTTCACAATGTCTTCGTAAATTTCAAGCATTGTGTTTGAGGGAACGGAAAAGCCCATACCTTCATATTCGGTATCGGTAATTTTTGAGGAGTTAAGACCGATAACCTGGCCGAATTCATTAAGAAGAGCACCACCCGAATTACCGGGGTTAATTGCGGCATTATGCTGAATACAAGGTAAATCGTAAGCACTTGCACTTGAAGCGATAGGTCTGTCAATCGCACTTATAATACCATTTGTGAATGAACCGAAGAAAACTGTTCCGCCGGGGTTTCCGATAGCGTAAACCTTCTGACCAACGGTAAGCTTATCTGAGTTACCAAATGTTGCAGCTTTAAAGCCTGTTTTTTCTACTCGGAGAACGCCTATATCAGTTTTACTGTCGAATCCGACAATATCTGCATCAAACTCTTTTCCGTCATGAGTCTGAATCTGAACGCTTACACCTTTATCGGCAATAACATGAGCAGCGGTAATAATATAGGTGTTTTTCTTGTCTTTATCAGCACCAACAATAATACCGGAGCCCTCGCCAACCTTTTGGTTCTGTGCGTAAACAATAACACCAACATTTATTTCTTTTGCTTCTTCGTAAATCTGCTCGGGTGTCATAGCACCTTTGCCGGAATATTCGGAGAATGTAATAGGGGAGTCTTCTGTTTTTGCAGCTGCACCTGAGTTCTTGTTGCTATTATTTTTATCTGTGTCTTTGTCGCCTTGCTCAGTTTTTATGGCACTACCGCTGTCTTCGGAAACCGAAACGCCGATAGCAACGGATGCGATTACAATGCAAGCACAAACCAAAGCGATAAAAATATTTCTTCCTGTATTTTTCTTTTTCTTAGGTTTGAAATTAGGGTCAATATAGGCGGTCTGATTATACATGGGTGCATTGCCATATTGATTGTTTGCTGTATTATAAGGGGGTTGAGCATAAGGACTTTGATTCTGCTGTGCATTATAAGGTGAACTGTAAGGAGCAGAATAAGAAGAACCATAAGGTGCACTATAGTTGTTGCCACCCGGAGCAGTACCCATTTGTGAAGCAGGTTGCTGCTGAGCAGGAGCTGCTTCCGAGGGGGTAGGTGTATTTTCGGGGTTTGCACTACCGTAAATGTTATTTGTGTTGAAATTTTCGTCCATATATATTCCTCCGATACTATTTCGGTAATTTTACCGTAAATCTTGTGAAGTTGTCAGGTTCGCTTTCTACAGTTATAGTGCCACCATGAAGGTCTACTATACTCTTAACAAGGAATAACCCAAGACCTGTGCTTTTAACATCGGTACTTCGTGATTGGTCAACCTTGTAAAATCTTTCGAAAACCTTTGATATATCTTTTTGTGGTATGCCTTTTCCGCTATTGGTAACAGAGAAATAGGCGTATCGTTTATCTGATGCGGAATTTACTATTATTTTACCGCCCTCGTTTGTGAATTTAACTGCATTATCAACCAAATTATATATAACCTGGTCAATCATAGCACTGTCACCGTGAATGGTTACTTGAGGCAGGTTTTCAAAGCCTTCAATATCTATATTCTTTTTAGAAACTAATTGTTCAAAGCCTAAGAAAGTTGTAACCAGCTTTTGCGAAATGTCAAATTGCTCAATGGTTAAATCTGCATTGCCTGTTTCAATTTTTGAAATGTTAAGCATCATTGTAACCATTTTTGAAAGCCTGTTAATCTCCGAAGAAACAATTTCTAAGTAATAGCCTTGTTTTTCGGGGGGGATTGTTCCGTCAAGAATACCATTTATAAAACCACCTATTGTGGTCATAGGTGTTTTAAATTCGTGAGAAACATTGGCAACAAAGCTTCGCCTTGAATTCTCTAACTGTTCAAGTGCCGTTGCCATTGAGTTGAATTTGGTTATAAGCCCCGCCAGCTCATCGTGGGAATGAATTTCGGGAACTCTGTAAGTGAAGTCGCCCGATGAATAGCAACGGGTTGCGTTTTCAAGGTTTCGGATAGGCTTTGCAATTTTTTCGGTCATAATATAAACCGCTATTGTAACCAAAATCAAAGCAAGACCTGCCGCAAAAAGAAACATTCTTAAAACGTTTCGTAAATTATTAACCAAAGCACCTTCCAATGGTGCTGCAACAACTGCAACGCCTGTAAAATCCTCTTTTATTCTTATTGGTTCCATTGAAACAGAGTGAACACTGTTATAAAAGGAATCCATTGTTGAAAATTCTGAAAAACCGCCTTTTTTTGCCTTTTGAATATAGGCTTTTGATAAAATCAGCTTGGAATGCTTTTTGCAGGTTTCACTACTGAGCTTGAAGCCGGAAAGCATTTCGCCACAAGCAGCAACGGAGCCATCCTTGTTACAAATGAAAACATCATAACCTGTGCAATCTGACATAAGGTCGACAGAATTTAAAAGAATGAAAGCAGAGCCTTCGGGATTTCGAGTGACCATTTCAGATTCAACAAGCTCGGTCATTGTTTTTGAAATTTCTTTTGCATAAAGGGTTGTGGTGTTTCTGTCATGAGTGCGTAAAAAGCCGGAAGTGAAAAACATCAAGGCTATTCCTATAAGCAAAAAGCTGACAAGTACAATAGCGGAAAATATAAAGAAGTATTTAAAAAAGAAAGCACCTTTTTTTGAATGAATACGTTTCATATTATCTGCTTATTTAGTTTCGAATTTATAGCCTACGCCCCATACGGTTTTTAGCTCCCATTTATCTGAGATGCCTTCAAGCTTTTCTCTGAGACGCTTAACGTGAACGTCAACGGTTCGAGAGTCACCATAATATTCAAAGCCCCAGACTTCATCGAGAAGCTGGTCACGGGTATAAACTCTGTTGGGGTTGCTTGCAAGGTGGAATATAAGCTCAAGCTCTTTAGGGGGTGTATCAATAGCTTTGCCGTCAACCTTTAATTCATAGTTTGTGAGGTTTATTGATAATTTATCAAAGCTTACCTCTTTGGGTGCTGCGTTAGTTGCACCGGGGATAGCACTACGGCGAAGTACTGCTTTGACACGGGCGATAACTTCCTTTGTTTCAAAAGGCTTTGTAATATAATCGTCAGCACCTAATTCAAGGCCGAGAACCTTATCAAAGGTTTCACCCTTTGCTGTAAGCATAATAATCGGAGTCTGAGAGGTCTTACGGATTTCTCTGCAAATCTGCCAACCATCCATTCCCGGAAGCATAATATCAAGAAGAACAAGGTCCGGTTTTAACTTTTCAAAAGCTTCTAAGGCTTTGATACCATCTGTTACGATATCTGCTTGAAAGCCGTCCTTTTCAAAATAAAGTCGTAAAAGCTCGCAAATATTGCTATCGTCATCAACAATGAGAATTCTTTCGTTAGCCACATAAATTCCTCCTTTGGAACTTTCTTAGGTATATTATATACCATAATAATGCTAAAGTTATGAACAATTTTTTAAATAAAATAGTATTTAATGAAAACAACGGCAGTTACATCTTTCGAATTAAGTTGTGACTGCCATTGCTTTTTATTTTTTCTTATTCTCTCTTTTTTCTTTTTTTCGCTTTTCCTTTGCTTTTCTTGCTTTCATTTTTTCACTTTCTGTCATGTGGCGTTTCTTGTTAGAAACAACTGCAACAACAATAATGGCAATTAAAAGCAAAATTAAGCAAACTGATGATATAATTATGATGATTTTTGTAGCTTCTTCTTTGCCTAACTTTTCTGAATCTCCTTCGGTTGTAGGTTCAGTTGTTTTTTTGTCTGCAAGAACAACCGAAATGATGCCATCGTCATTTAAAACATATTCATACTCCGGGGGAAGCGTTTCGTAGATTGCGTCACTTACAATATTTCCGTATTGATCAACTAATTGGCCCTTGTCATTCAATGAAAGAATCGTATTTACCATAGGTGATGCGGCATTATTTATATTGCCGAAAGCATCTGTAAGTGCAGGACCCTGCAAACCGTTGGATTGGTTATTTGGAGTGCTTTGGTCGCTATCAGTAACTGCAAGTGTAGGAATAAGACCTGTTAAATTGCTGTCAGGGGCTTCTGTTATACCCTGGTGAACATTTACCTTGTAAACTGTACGATTGGTTTTTTTGTTTGTGGTGTTTTTGCAGATAATTGTAATGGTTTCTTTGGCTTTACCTGCTAATTCGACAAGTGCATAAGAGCCGGTGGTAACATCGACACCGTTAATAGAAACGGTAGTTCCGTTTTTATTGATCGGGTTAGTATTTACGGAAATATTTTTCCTTATGCTGTCTAAATAAATATCATATTCATAGATGTCGGAATAGAATTCGTCTTCAAGGTCGAAACGATGTGTTTTCTGAAGAACAATTTTAAAACATTCTTCATATGAGTATTTGTTCTGTGAAATTGTAACCTTTGAGTCTTCATAAGCCATTCGCTGAAGTATGTAATAAGGTGTAGTGGTTTTACTTAAGGCTTTCTGAAAAGCTGCCGGGTCGATAGTTACGGAATATTGAGTTCCCAACATAGCACAAAGATATTTATGACGTATTTCTTCGGTGGTTGCAGTTTCTGCGTCAATGGCAATTCCTGCGGTGCGGATTGTCATAATAGCAACACGGCGATAAACCTCGTTTCTCGAAAGAGCCGGGATCTCAAGAGGTGAAACATAGCCTTGAGTATAAAGTGCCATTAATGAAGTGTAATAAATATAATCATCCAAATTGCCAACAGAGGAGGAACCAAAAAACTTGAGAACAAATTCACTTAATTCCGAGCCATCATCCGAAAGAGACATAAGGTACAAAACAATAGCTTCTTCACAAGGGGTTCCCTCGGGAATTTTAAGAGTTTTGCCTGTATAAACATAATAAATATCATTTTTCATCAAGGCATATAAAGCTATTATCATAAGCTTTTTTTCGGGGTCTTTTTCGTCCTCATCCGTAATTATAATACCTTGGTTTTTGAGCCACTCAATTTTGTCTTCATCAGATGTATCGGGCTCCGCAATAATACCGAGAGCACCTACCTGCTGAAGCAGGTATAAGTATGCAGCTCTTTGAGAGTCATCATCAAGAGTATAGAGTGTAATATATTCCTCTACCTGTGCTTTAAAATGGGCCGGGTCAGAGGTGTAGGGATAGCTTGAAACAGGGTGAAGGATTTCCTCATTTATAAGGCCGCTTGTGGAGAGCATATCCTCTTTTATGGTTAATTGACGAAGCCATGAAGGGTCATTTTCTTCGTATTTATATTGAGTATTCACGCCAATGTTTGTTGCATCTATAGTTGGTGCGAATTCTCTTGCGAAAGCAGACGGGCATGCAACTGCCAATGCCATGACAACGGCTATAACAGAATATAACACTTTTGCAAGTTTTTTCATTGTATCGTCTCCTTTCTCAAAATCTTTTGCATTATATCAAATTAACCCTATAAGGTCAATGAATTATTTGTTAATTAATAGAAAAAGCGAATATCGTTGTTGTTTTGTATTCTTCGCCGGCATCATAAACGCATTTGCACCATTCGGGGTGGTTGGGGGAGTCGGGGAACACTTGAGTTTCATAGCAGAAAGCATTTCTGAAATGAACAGGAAGACCGGATTTACCTAAAAGAGTACCGTCAAGGAAATTACCTGTATAAAGCTGAATACCGGGTAAATCTGTTTTTACCTCCATTTTTATTCCGCTCTTGTCACCAATAGCAGAAGCTGCAAATTTCAAGGTACCGTCAAAATCCTTAATGCAGAAATTGTGGTCATATCCGTTGCCGTTTTTAAGCTGAATATGGTCGCAGTTAATATCTCTGCCGATGGCTTTAGGCGCTGTGAAATCAAAGGGTGTACCCGCAACAGCTTCAAGCTCACCTGTGGGGATGCTGATTTCATCAATAGGTGTGTAGCGGTCTGCATTGATAGTTAAAATATGGTCAAGCACATCACCGCTATCAAAACCGTTAAGGTTGAAGAAAGCGTGATTTGTAAGGTTTATAACTGTTTTTTTATCGGAAACTGCCTTGTAATCAAGAACAAGCTCATCATTATCATTGAATGTATATGTAACCTGAACATCAACATTTCCCGGGAAGCCCTCTCGGCCATCGGGGCTGTGATATGTAAATTTAACTGCATTGTCACCAACAATTTCACCCTGCCAGATTTCAGAAGAATATTCTGCACCGCCGTGAAGAGAGGTGATACCTTTTTCATTAAGGGTTACGTTATATTCTTTGCCGTCAATAGTGAATTTGCCGTCTTTGATGCGGTTAGCATACTGACCAACAATAACACCTTGGTAATCGCCTTGGGTAAGGTGGTCTTCAAGCGTATCAAAGCCGATAAGAATATCAATTAATTTACCGTTTTTATCTTTTATAAAAAGCTTATCAAGAGTAGCACCCTTTTCAATAAGCTGGGCTTTTAATCCATTTTTGTTTTCAATAATAAAAGCATTAACCTCTTTATCGGTTTTAGTGCCGTAAAGCATTTTTGTAACAGACATTTTTATACCTCCGTATAAGTATTCCTTAATGTATTAATATACTATATAATAGGATGTAAAGTCAAGGTGAAACGATATATTGACATAATTTAACATAAAGTTATCAAAAGCTTAACAAATCAAATGCTTTTATTCGTTGATTATTGAGGTATTATATGGTATAATAAACTGATAATTTTTGTTGAAAGGAGAGGGTGTCTGTGGAGCTTATCATTACTATTGCACCTTTATTAAGATATGCTATGTTAGGTATAGTTCTTTTTGTTGTAATAAGAATGTTAATTGCTCTGTTCTGCAAAAAGACAACCGATCCTGTAAGAGCAAAATTAATAAACTCTATAACAGGAGAAGGGATTTCTCTCTATGATAGAGAGCTTTCCTTGGGCAGAAACAAAAAATGTGATATTGTTTTGCCTTTTGAAACAGTTTCCCGTCTTCATGCGGTTATTGCATATCGTAATAAGGGCTTTGTTATTTTTGACACATTTTCAAAAACAGGTGTTACAGTGAATGGAGAAAAAATAAACGATAAAAGTCATATTTATGATGGGGATGTTATCGGTATGGGTGGTCTTGAATACACCCTTAAAGAAGCAAAATATAAATATATAAAAGATAAAAGTGGTGCTGCGGGACAAGCTTCCTATGGCATAGTTCTCATTTTGCTTGCTGTATTTAATATCTTTTCAATGCTTCTCAATCTTTTTCCGAATGGCGATTTCAATAGTCAAATTTTAATTGTTTATTTGGGTTTTATTGCATTGCAATGGGTTTATTTTGTTTTTGCGTCATTTGTTATGCGAATAAACAATTTTGAGCTTGAAATGATTGGCTTTATGTTCGCATCTGTAGGACTTGCCATTGTTGGCAGTATGTATCCCGATACTGTTATGAAGCAGTTTTTTGCCGTTGTTTTAGGCGTTGTGGCATATTGTGCTCTTTTGATGTTTATGCGATTTGTCAGTGCGGTTAAAACTCTTCGTTGGATGGTGGCGTTTTGTGCAGTAGGTCTTCTTGCTGTTACTCTTGCGATTGCCGAGCCTACAAATGGTGCTTTAAGCTGGCTTAGTTTAGGTGGCATTTCTATTCAGCCCTCGGAGCTTGTTAAGGTGGCCTTTATTTTTGCAGGTGCGGTAACTCTTGAAAAGCTACAGTCAATAAGACATTTAACAATGTATATCGTCTTTGCGGCAGTTTGCGTCGGAGAGCTTTTCTTAATGTATGATTTCGGTGCGGCCTTGATATTTTTCTTCACCTTTGTTGTGATAGCCTTTATGCGTTCCGGTGATGTCAGAACCCTTGTGCTGATTTGTATGGTTGCTGCATTAGGTGCAGGGATGATTCTTGTTTTTAAGCCCTATGTTGCAAGTCGTTTTTCAACATATCTTCACGTTTGGGAATATATGGATGAGGGAGGCTTCCAGCAGACAAGAACCCTTATTTATACTGCCTCGGGAGGTCTTTTCGGTCTTGGCTTAGGCAAGGGTCAGCTCCGTAATATTTTTGCTGCAGCAGAGGATTTGGTCTTCGGTGTGGTTTGCGAAGAATTTGGTATGATAATGGGCTTTTTGATTCCGTTAACCTATTGTCTTATTGCAGTATGGGCAGTAGTGAATTCCGGTAAAGCAAAATCCACCTTTTATTCAATAGCAGGTGTTGCTGCAAGTGCGATGATGCTTTTTCAGACTATGCTCAATGTTTTCGGAATAACCGACCTTTTGCCCCTTACAGGTGTTACATTACCATTTGTAAGCAAAGGTGGTTCAAGTATTGTAAGCTGTTTCTGCTTGCTCGCTTTCATTAAAGTTATTGATACAAGAACCTATGCAAGCTTCAAGCCCGATACCGCAAGACCGCAAAAGGCACAAAAAGCATCAAGGGCAAAATTAGGAGGTACAGAAAAATGAAAATGACCTCAAGACGAAGCCTTGTAGTATTACTGCTGGTGGTTGCAGTGGTGGCAGGATTAGGTTTTTTAGGCTATAAGCTTGCTGTCAATGGTGAGAATTGGGCAACTCTTCGTGCCAATGAGCATTTGACAGAGGACGGTAGCTTTATTGCTGCAGGGCATATAACCGACAGAAATGGAGAAATTCTTGCTAAAACTGAAAATAATGAAAGGGTTTATAATGACTCGGAAAGAATAAGACGCTCAACTCTTCATATTGTAGGTGACACAGAGGGCTATATTTCATCGGGTGTTCAGACAGCATATAAAACCCAATTAATAGGCTATAACCGAATAACAGGCCTTCATTCCCTCATAAAAAACGGCAGGGGAAATGATGTTAAATTAACACTTGATAGTGAGCTTTGCGCCGTAGCTTATGATAAATTAAACGGCAGAAAAGGTGTTGTTGCGGCATATAACTATAAAACAGGTGAACTTCTTTGCTCTGTTTCAAGCGGTAACTATGATATTCGCAATAAGCCGAGTGCAGAAGAAATTGCTGAAAATAAAGACGGACAATATGACGGAATATATATGAACCGCCTTATTGACGGGCTTTATACTCCAGGTTCAACCTTTAAAATTGTTACGGCTGCAAGTGCTGTTGAAAACAAGAAAAATATTAACGATTGGGAATATAACTGCGAAGGTGAAACTACGATTGATGGTGTTAAAGTAACGTGCCCTCATTCTCACGGAAGACTTTCTTTTAAAACAGCTTTTTCAAATTCCTGCAACTGCGCCTTTGCGCAGTTGAGTGCTGATTTAGGTGAAGACAAGCTTACTGCAACTGCAAAGAAATTCGGCTTTGGTGAAAGCTTTTCCTTTGGTAAAGGTCAAACAGAAAAAAGCAGATTTGATTTAAGTGATGCCGAAAAAGGTGATGTTGCCTGGGCAGGAGTAGGGCAGTACACAACCCTTGTTAACCCTTACCATATGCTGACTCTCGTTGGTTCAGTTGCTAATAATGGTACAGCAGTTTTACCTTATGCAGTAGCAAGCATTTCCACTCCCGAGGGAAGAGTCCTTGAGGAAGCAACAGCAGTAACAAGAGAGTATATTGCTACGGGTGTTGCAAACAAGCTTAAAGATTTGATGCGTTTTACGGTTGAAGATAATTATGGGGATTGGCGGTTTAAAGGGCTTGAAATGTGTGGTAAAACAGGTACTGCAGAAATCTCCGATGAAGAGGAGCCTCATTCATGGTTCGTGGGCTTTTCCCAGAATCCTCAATGCCCCGTTGCAATAGTTGTTGTGGTGGAGAACGGCGGATGGGGTTCATCTGCGGCATTACCCATAGCATCATCCGTAATGGAAAATGCACACAAGGCATTGTCATAAATTTACAGTAAATTCAAATTTAATTTTGTTGACTTGTTGTGTTATATATAGTAAAATAATAGTTCAGTATGTAAAAATATATAAAATCCGAAAGGTTGAAATAAATGAGCTTTATAGAATTTGATTCCGTTTACAAAAGATATAAAATGGGCGAGATTGTTATCAATGCTGCCGATGGCGTTACCTTTAATGTTGAGCAAGGTGAGTTTTGTGTAATCGTTGGTGCCAGCGGTGCAGGTAAAACAACCGTTCTTAACATTCTTGGCGGTATGGACGATTGCGACGATGGCAAGGTGCGTGTCGCAGGTGATCTTGTTAACGAATATGACAGTAAACGTCTTATTGAATACAGACGTTATGATGTTGGTTTCGTTTTCCAGTTTTATAATCTTGTTCCCAACCTTACAGCTCTTGAAAATGTTGAGCTTGCAACCCAAATTGGCAGTAAAGCTCTTAATCCTGCAAAGGTGCTTGAAAGAGTAGGCCTTGGCGAAAGACTTAATAACTTCCCTGCTCAGCTTTCCGGTGGTGAGCAGCAGCGTGTTTCTATTGCTCGTGCTCTTGCCAAGAATCCGAAGCTTCTTTTGTGTGATGAGCCTACAGGTGCTCTTGACTATAACACAGGTAAACAAATTCTTAAGCTTCTTCAAGACACAAGCCGTGAGACAGGTATGACAGTTATTGTTATTACCCATAACCAAGCCATTACTCCAATGGCAGACAGAGTTATCTCTATGAAGAGTGGTCGTGTTGTAAGTATAGAAACTAACGAAAATCCCGTATCTGTTGCAGATATTGAATGGTAAGAGGACGGTAATAATGACAAAAGCTTATGTTACAGACAGTTTACGCTCAATAAAGCGTACCTTTAGTCGCTTTGTTTCAATTATCGCAATTGTTGCAATGGGTAGCGGACTGTTCTGCGGATTAAATGCGGTTGGACCCGATATGAAAGAAACCGCAAACGAATATTATCAAGAATACAACCTTATGGACTTAAGGTTGCAGTCTTATATAGGTCTTTATGAAGAAGATCTTGAAAAGGTTCGTGCCATAGAGGGCGTAAAAGCCGTTCAAGGTGCGAAATTCGTTGATGGCTATGTTCAGACTTTTTCGGAAGAAAATGAGGAATATGAGGGTATCGTTGATATTGACGGCTCCGAACTTACCGTAAGAGTTATGGGCGTTGATTTGGATAAAGCCATTGAGTTTTATGATGGTAATGATAATCCAGAATACATCAACCGATTAAAGCTTGTTGAGGGTCGTTATCCCGAAGCAGATAATGAATGTGTTATCACCTGTAGCGGTCTTACAACTCCCGAACAGTTTAAAATGGGCGAAACCATTAAAGTTGTTGGTGACGGTGAAGAAATTACATATTCCCTTAAAAATAACGTCTTCAATGTTGTTGGTATTGTTCAGACTCCTTACTGGGTTTCTTATGAACGTGGCGTTACAACTGCAGGTAGCGGTAAATTAGGCGATTTCGTTTATGTTACCAACGATGCTTTCACAGATAAAATCAATTATTACAGTGAGGCTTATGTTACCCTTGAGGGTGCAGATGAATTTGATGCATACACCGAAGAGTATGATGAATTTGTAAACGGTATGCGTCAAAGAATTGCCGAAGCAAGCGAAAGTATCGCTGCGGACAGACGAGCAAAGCTGAATGTCGGTCTTGCAGCAAAGCTTGCTGATGCACAAATTAAAATACAGGATGCGGAAGCTACTATCGGCTCCAAGCTTGAAGAGGGCAAAAAACAGCTTGAAAACCTCTATAAATTAGAGCGTGAAGGCGAGCAGATGCTTGAAGAGGCACAGAAAACTCTTGATGAAGAGTATAAAAAAGCTCAGAGTCAGTTGGATAGCGGTAACACTCAATATATGGCAGCGGTTAACGAGTATAATGAAAAATATACAACCGTTGCAAACAAAAAGGTAGAGCTTGCTAACAAGAAAACGGAATATAATACAAAGCGAATGGAAGCGGATGCTGCAAAGGATAAGCTTTCAGAAGCAAAAACTCAGCTTTCTTTGGCAGAAGCAGAAATTAAAGTTACCGAAAGCCTTATTACAAGCACTAAATCAACCCTTGAAACCTTGGAAGCAAACCAGAATGTTTCTCAAGAGGACCTGCACCTTGACCAGATTGCAGACCGCCTTGAAGAAACAAACCCGGAGCTTGCAAAAATTCTTCTTTCTGCATCAAACCTTACCGCGCAGGGTATGGCAGCGGATGCTATAGTAGAGGTTGAACAGCTTCTTGACCAATACGAAACAGAGCTTGCAGTTGCAAAGCAACAAAAGGATGCAGGGCAGAAAGAATACGATGCTAAGAAAGCAGAGTTTGATTCAGCAGATGCTCAGCTTAATTCTGCTAAAAAGCAGCTTGATGAAGCAGAGGTTCAGCTTGCAGATGCTGAAAGACAGCTTGAAGATTTCAAACGTCAGATTGAAGCAAGCGGAGATAAGCTTCAATACGGCTCTATTGAAGCTCAGACAAAATATATGGCTGCTCAAGCAGAGCTTGCTTTACAGAGTACAAACTATCAGAATATTCAAGCTATTATAGAAAAAGCGGAAAAAACTTATAATGCCAGCTCCGCAGAGGTTAATGCTAAAATCGGTTCTGTTAAAACTGAATACGAAAAAGGTAAAAATCTTCTTCAAAATATAAAAGACGGTGTAGGCTGGTCCGTTTATACCCGCCATGATTCTCCCGGTTACACCGGCTACGGTCAGGCGGCAGATAATATGGTTCGCCTTGCGTATATTTTCCCAACATTCTTCTTTATTGTTTCAACTATGGTTTGTCTTACAACTATGACAAGAATGGTTGAAGAGGAGAGAACACAGTTAGGTACACTTAAAGCCCTTGGTTATTCCAATAAAATGATCTCCGGCAAATATCTTCTGTATTCTGCTGTTGCAAGCTTTGTTGGAGTAATTCTCGGTACGATAATCGGTTCAATCGGTATTCCGTTGGCAATATGTGGAGCCTGGGGTATTATGTACGAAATGCCTCAAACGGTTCTTCAGTTTATGCCCTTGTATATCGTTCTTGGCGTTATTATTGCTATTGGTTCAACTGTTCTTGCTGCATACCTTGCTTGCCGAAAAGAGCTTGTTACGGTTCCTGCCGTTCTTATGCGACCCAAGCCTCCTAAAGCAGGTAAGAGAGTGTTCCTTGAGAATATCAGCGGTATCTGGAGTAAATTAAGCTTCACTTCTAAAGTTACTGTCAGAAACCTTTTCAGAAACAAAAAGCGTTTTGCAGTTACCGTTATCGGTATTGCAGGCTGTACGGCACTTGTTCTTGCAGCGTTCGGTCTTCGAGATGCTATCGGTGGCGTTATTGATAATCAGTATGGTAAAGAAACCGGTGTTGCTCAATATGACCTTCAGGTTGTTTTCAAAGATGGTCAAATCGATTATGAAAACAGTCAGTTAGTTCATGATGTTAATGCTCTTGAGGGCATAGAACATTCAATGCTTGGTTATCTTAAGGTTTGTACAGGTTATTCCGACAGATCAGATAAATCAATGGAAATTGATATTCTTGTACCCGAAAATCCTGCAGATTTCCAGAGTTTTATTGATTTGAAGCTTGGTAAAAATGATGTACCGTTAACCGACGAGGGTGCAGTTATAACAACCAAGCTTGCAGATAAAACCAATACAAAAATAGGTGATACCCTTACAGTTTCATGGATAGAGGGTTCAAAGACCTATGAATATGATGTTGTTGTAACAGGTATTGTTGATAACTACACCTTCCATTATGTGTATATGACACCGTACTATTTCAGCACTCTTATTAACAGTCCCATCACATACAACTATCTTTTCTGCAAGGTTGATGATGCTTTTACAACAGAGCAGAGGGCATTCCTTGAAAAGAGCGTTAATGAAATTCGCGGAGTAAACGGTTCAGTATTCACAACAGTTGTTATTGACAACTTCAATAATATAGTTAATACACTTAACCTTGTTATTCTTGTGTTTATTATAGCAGCTATGTCGTTAGCATTTGTTGTTCTTTATAACCTTAATAACATCAATGTTAATGAGAGAATAAGAGAGCTTGCAACCTTAAAGGTTTTAGGCTTCTATAACGGCGAGGTTTCAGCTTATATTTATCGTGAAAATATATTCCTCACGCTTATAGGTATAGTATTAGGTCTTTTCCTTGGTATTCCTTTGAATATTGCGGTTGTAGGGGTGGTTGATATCGATCAGCTTACCTTTAATACAACACTTAAACCTGCAAGCTTCCTTATAGCTATTGTGATGACAGCCATATTCGCAATTATTGTTAATGTGCTGATGCATTTTAAGCTGAAGAAGATTAGTATGGTTGAATCATTGAAATCAGTAGAATAAACAAAAGGGATGTAAAAAAGCGCAGACCGCATAAAACCGGTTATAGCAAGGGGTTCTGCAGGTGAACAAAGCCTGTAGAACCCCTTAAAGAATATAAAAAACATAAAAATGATGAAAAAATTATGTTTTATACTACGAACAAACTTCGCCACTCGACGTACCTTTGTACGCCTTCGGGCAAGCAAAATCAAGTCTGAAGCCTTGATTTTGCTCAGTTTGTCCGTTCTGCATCTTTTTTCCTATCCCCTAAAAAGGGGCTGTAAAAAACTCGCGTTTTTTACAGCCCCTTTTAATGTTCGTAAGAAGCATAAAGCTGTTTTGTTTTGTATGAACCGTTCAAGTAAACGTTGGCACAAAGCTCGGCAAGGTCCCGGGCAGGAATTTTCATTCCGTCATCCATCCAGTCAATGCAAACTCCAATCATTGCATTAATAACATAGTTAGAGAGATATTTTGCAGGGTTGTTTTCTGCAAAAACTTCTTTAGTGTTTGGTATGTTTGTAAGCATAAGCTGTCTTATATATGTATAAAGCTGATTATTGATATCGTTGTTTATAATAAATCTTGTTAAAGCTTCGTTTTCTTTGCAATAACTGAAAAGTCTTTCAGCGTATTCTGTAAAGCCCTCTATGGTTGAAACAGAATTGGTGGTTTTTTGAATAACATTTTTAAATGCTTCAAAGGCCTCGTTCTGAATCTGCTGAAGCATATCTATAAGGTCTGTATAATAAAAATAGAATGTGGCTCTGTTAACATCTGCTTTTGTGGTAAGCTCCGTAACAGTAATTTCGTTAATGGTTTTATCTTTAAGTAATATTAAGAGGGCATCATATAATGCCTTTTTTGTTCTTTTAACTCGTCTGTCGTTATTATTCATTTTTCTATGCTCAGCCATTTTTAATCTCCGTCATTTATATAAAATTCGTCAGTTGTATAAAATTTGACAAATAGAGTTTATCATACATTTGTCGGATAAGCAAGTAAATAAACATCCACCCGCCAAGCGGGTGGTTTTTCATATGCGGGCATAGCCCTATGTTCTTCGCGTATGCGTAAACGCATAAGTACGGTCTGCCAGTTGCGTAAGATTGTTACTTGCTACCCGTAAACGGGCCGTATCCA
>JAZQJD010000005.1:0-106274 GCA_045541435.1 Acutalibacteraceae bacterium | reverse complement strand
TGAGCCCTGTCAACCTGAGTAAAAACATTTCTTGCATCAACAAAAAGGATCTCATCTTTTCTCTCTGTACCAACCTTTGATTTATCAAAGAACCAAAGAGTTGCGGGGAGTGTAACGGATGAGAACATATTTGAAGGTAATGTTACCATCTGTTTAATCATTCCGGATTCTATCAGATTTTTTCTTATATCATATTCACTGTTGCCTGCATCGGATGCAGAGTTTGCCATAACAAGACCAGCTCTGCCGTTTTCATTTAAGGCAGTTGCAAAATATGAAATCCAAAGATAGTTTGCGTTTGGAATAGTTTCTTTTTTATCGGAATTTTTCTTTGAGGATTTTGATTTGTTTTTAGGAATTCCGTACTCATTGAATCTCGGGTCATCTTTAACCTTTTCATAAACAACCTCGTCAACATTAAATGGTGGATTTGCCATAACATAGTCAAATCTGCCGACTGCATTGTGTGGGTCAGCATAGAAAGAGTTTGCCTCTCTGATATCACCACGGACATTATTAAGAAGCAGATTCATTTTTGCAAGCTTAACTGTATCAGGCTCTTTTTCAACACCATAGCACATAAACTTCATCATATCTTCTGCAGATGCATTGTGATTGTGCATATAGCGAGCAGCCTGAACGAACATACCACCTGAACCGCACGCAGGGTCCAGAAAGAGTTTGTTTCCGATTTCAGGTTTAATGACATTAACCATATAACGAACTACTGTTGCAGGAGTATAGAATGTTCCGCCGTCTTTACCTTCCTGCAATGCAAATTTGCCGAGGAAGAATTCATAAATTTCACCGAAAAGGTCAATGCCGATATCTTCGGGAATATCCTTGAATACACGGATGATTTTTGAAAGAAGTTCAGGCTCTTCTTTGGGTACAAGTTGTCCGTAAACTTCTTTTGGAAGAACGCCTGCCATACTTGGATTTTCTTTTTCAATATCTTCCATTGCCTGTTTAACAAGAGTTGCTTTGTTAGCATCGTCTGGAGCATTATTGATTTCATCAAAATACGCACTTTCAGGAAGGTAGAAACCGCATTTTTCAATAGAAACTTCTTTCATTGTCTTTTCGGCACGAGTTCCTATTTTACGCTGATATTCATCTGCAATTTCAACCTTGTGCTGTTTGAAAAGAATATCTGCATAGCGGAGGAAAATCAAACCAAGAATAGGTTGTCCGTATTTATTAGCTGCAAGGTGAGCACTGGCACGAAGCATATCTGCT
Source organism: Acutalibacteraceae bacterium (assembly GCA_045541435.1). Taxonomy (GTDB): domain Bacteria; phylum Bacillota; class Clostridia; order Oscillospirales; family Acutalibacteraceae; genus DTU089. The sequence goes on along the minus strand of JAZQJD010000005.1, from coordinate 105,035 downwards.
GAATGCCACAAATCATCTTTCAATTGTTTAAGCTGAGCGTCTGTCATTGTTACAACTCCTGTTTTTGCTTAATGTATAGTAAGCAGTTATAATTATAATAATACAAATTACATTATAATACATTTATTTTCACATTTCAACTAAATCTAATCCTATTCAACGGACTATGAGTGTAATCTTTGAATATTGCGTATGAAATTTAAAAGATGATACACATCCCACTTATATATGACAAAAAACAACAAATATTTCAGATTTATTTTATAATTTTTAAATTTTCAGCGGATTGCATAGTTGGTGGGGTGGTGGGTTGGTAAATATGACGGTGAAAGGGGTTCGCTTTTGTATTGTTTTTGTTTTGTGATGGTGTTATAATTAGTAAGGAATTTGTTTTGAGGTGGTGATGGTATGGGTGATTTGAATCAGACTTTTTTAAATGAATACATAAGGCTTGAAAAACTTTGTAAGGACTTATACAAGCACTTGCCAAAAGAAGAATTGCGTGGTGTTTGGAATTACACCCAGGATATGAAAAACACTCCTATACATATCAAAAGAAATATACCGGATTGGGACTATCACTATCGTGAATTAGAGCGTATAAGAATAACCAAAAATAATTGGAGCCATGAAGAAGACGGAACGAAATATATGCCATTTACACAGGATGATATTGAATACCTACGGGATTTTCGTGAAAGTATATTAAATCAGACTGATCCCATATCACAAGCTCACCAAAGTATCCGAAAAATAAGCACTCCACCGAAAAAAACTGCATCAAAAAACAGCTACTATTATGAAAATAAAGGTAGGAGACCTGAGAAAAAGAAAAGTTCTATTTGTTCTTTCATTGAGTTTTTGTTATTTGCTGCGTTGACATTAGGTGTAGCAGGTGCATTGATATATTTAATAAATGAATTCATACCGATTTTTTAACCATATACAGCAAGACGACAGGCGAAAACCTGTCGTCTTTTTTTGAGTCCTATTCTTTGTATTATGCAGTAAAGTTTTTTACATGTATGTAACTGTGGAAATGTGGTGGAATGTATGGTATAATGAAATTGATATATGAGAATTTGCTTATCTGTATATTGTCATATCGGAAAGGATATAATATGGATTTACAAAAGTTTTATATGGGTGAAGCTTTTGATGCTTACGAATACTTTGGTTCACACTTGGAAAATAACGGTGTTGTTTTCAGAACCTATGCTCCGAATGCTGAAAAAATTGCTGTTGTGGGTGAGTTTAATAATTGGCAGGAACAACCGTTAGAACAATTACATCAAAGCGGAATATGGACTTTCATTTCTGAAAATGCCAAGCCGGGACAAATGTATAAATATGTTATTTACGGCAAAAACGGAAGAGTTGAGCATTGTGACCCCTACGGATTTGGTATGGAGCTTCGCCCCGGTGCTTGCTCTGTTATACGGGATTTAACAGAATATGAATTTAATGATGAAGAGTGGATGAAAAGCCGAACTCTTTGCTATGATAAGCCACTGAATATCTATGAATTGCATTTAGGTTCATGGAAAATGCAGGGCGAGGAGTGGTATACTTATGAGGAAATTGCCGATGAGCTTATTTCATATCTGAAGGATAACGGTTACAATTATGTTGAATTTATGCCGTTATCCGAGCATCCATTTGACGGCAGTTGGGGATATCAGAACACAGGCTTCTTTGCTCCTACATCACGATATGGAACAGCAACAGAACTGATGAAACTGATTGATAAACTGCATAACGCAGACATCGGTGCAATTTTAGATTTTGTTCCTGTTCACTTTGCGATGGATGCTTACGGACTTAAAGAATATGACGGTACTCCGCTATATGAATATCCACATAAGGATGTGGGAGAAAGCGAATGGGGAAGCTATAACTTTATACATTCACGCAGGGAAGTAGCAAGCTTTCTTCAGTCAGCCGCAAACTATTGGCTTAAGGAATATCACTTTGACGGTTTGAGAATGGATGCCGTAAGTCGTTTGATTTATTGGCAGGGTGATGAAAGTCGCGGTGAGAACGGCACAGCAATAAACTTCCTTAAAATAATGAATAAGGGATTGCATTATTTACACCCTACTGCTATGCTAATCGCTGAAGACTCAACAGCTTATCAGGGCGTTACAAAGAGTGTTGATGACGGCGGTCTCGGTTTTGATTATAAATGGGATTTGGGTTGGATGCACGATACCTTAAAATATCTTGAATGCCATCCGAATGACAGACAATTTATGTCAGATAAAGTTTCCTTTTCCATTTTCTATACATACAATGAACGCTATATTCTGCCTTTATCTCACGATGAAGTGGTTCACGGAAAGAAAACGATAATTGATAAGCTCTGCGGCAGTTATGAAGATAAATTTGCGCAGGCAAGACTTTTATATTTATATATGACGATGCATCCCGGAAAGAAGCTTAATTTTATGGGTAATGAGCTCGCTATGTTTCGTGAATGGGATGAAAAGCGTGAGCCTGATTGGGATTTATTGGAATTGCCGGCTCACAGTGCATTTAACCGTTATATCAAGAAGTTAAATAGGCTTTATCTTGAAAGTAATGCTGTGTGGGAGCTTGACCATAGCGGTGAAGGCTTCAAATGGATAGATTGCAATAGTGACAACAAGTGTGTTTTTACTTTTGCTCGTATTGGTAAAGATGAAGTACTGAATGTTATCTTGAACTTTTCAGACAAAGAGGCAGTTGTTGAGGCTGATTATGATAATAATGCCACAGTTTTGCTTAACACAGATTGGGAGGAATTCGGGGGCAAAGCTATTAAAAACAGTCATACTAATCTGAACAGAATCCCTCCTTTCACAGGGGTAGTTGTTGAGGTTAATAGATAAATTCCAATTTGTCGAACTAAAACACAAAGAGTTGACTGAAAAAGTCAGCTCTTTTCTTTGTATTATGCAGTAAAATTTTTTACATGAATGTAATTGTGGAAATGTTGGGGAATGTGTGATATAATGATGTGGCGAATAGGAGTTTATATAGCATAGAACAGGAGGGAAAATAATGGGTAACACAACGCAAAGACCTTTGTGGCAGAAAATTCTGATAATTCTTCTTGGTGGGCTTCTTCTTGGCTTTTTGTGGCGCCTTCGCGGTTCGCGTGGCTGGGGCTCGGAAGCAGGTGTGTTTAATGTGGGTTTTGTTTACCTGCTTTTTATCACAACTGTTATGGGGGAACGCAAAAAGCTTGATTTAGGATGGCTTTCCTTAACAGCTATGTCTTTTATTCTGACAGTACCCAGTTGGGGAACAATAGTAAATCAGATAACAGGGGTTATCCGTGAGAGCGAAGTGGAGGGTGCAGAGCATTTCTTCAGATATATTTCACCTGTGTCAGGAGCATTTATGATGTGTTGCGTAGGTTTGGGTATGGCAGGTATTTACGCAGTGCTGTTGGGCAGAGGGTTCAGCTCTCACCAATGGAAGGTGAAGGATTTCCTTTTTGTTATTGGAGCTTTCCTGATTTTTGACACAGTTTCCAAAGCGAGTGTTTCCCATTGGATTGTTGGGCTTCTTCAGCCTGAGGCTGTGGAGCTTTTTGAGGAAGGTCTTGAAATAGCAGGTGAAGAGGGCTCTGCATATCAGGTATACATGCAACATTTCGCTGATATTTCCTGGGGTAAAAAGATTATCGGAGGCAGAAATTATTTCTCCGAAATTCAGGCTGTTTCTGCCGCCATCAGAGCTTTGGGTGCAATACTTGCCACAAGATTTATTGTTAAAGATAAGGTTGCTGCAAAAGTGGGTGCTCTTGTGTGCGGTGCATTCGGTATTTCTATAACAGTATCGAACTTGTTCTTCTTTTTTGCAAACGGTGGTTACCGTCAGCTTGGTGCACAGTATGAGGGCGATTTTTTATACGCCTGGTCTTGTTGGGAATATTTTACAGGATTTATTGCAGGTGTTATAATTACTGCTGTTCTGATATCCTTGAAAAAAAGCGAGGACGTTCCCGAAATTGCGTTTTCAAAGCTTCCCGAAAAGCCAAAGAAAATACTTGTGTTTTTAGCAGGATTTATAGGTACGGTAGGTGTGAACCTTGTCCGTCCTGTTGCAAGGCGTTTTGAAGATAGCTCCGATACAATATATATAATTGCAATAGCTGTGGCAGTTATTTTAACTGCAATTCTCATAGGGTTGCTTACTAAAAAAGCAGGTATCAACGCAGAGAAAATGGGTATGGAATGGCTTTCAAGGATTTTGCTCCCTGTATTTGTAGGGTTTATGTTCTTGTCGTATTTCTTTGTTGCTTCTGCGGAACACAGGGCAATAGTTGAGGTATTTACATTACATAACATACTCGTTATTATTTCAGCTGTGTCGGTACTTGCGTATTCCGTTGTGTTACTGAAAAAATCAAAGGTGTAAAATATATAAGAGCAGATTTCGGTCTGCTCTTTTCTTTGTATTATGCAGTAAAAATTTTTTACACTGGAAAATGTGTTTGGTATATGTTGAATTGGCATTGGACAGATTTGCTCACGGTATCTACGCTTTGTTGCGGTGATGGTATGGTGTGTGAATCTGTCTTTATTTTTAGTTGTTTGTCGAATTCTGATACTTGATGTTTGAATATGTTTGTTTTTATGTTAACTATTCAAAGTTGACATATTAAGTGCGTTATGTTAATATAATGTTGCAAATCTGAATAGTTATTTTCAGGAGGAGTTATGAAGATTACGCAATTTGACAGCGAAAAAGCAATTTTACAAGAATTTGGAAATCGTATAAAACAATATAGAGTATCCTTGAATATTACACAGCAACAGCTTGCTGAGCGTTGTGGCGTTTCAGTAACTACATTAATGCGTATAGAAAATGGCGATGATACAAAGTGGTCTGCCATAATTAAAATTTTATCGGAATTTAATTTATTGGATAATCTTGATATGCTTATTCCTGAACCTCAACCTGATTACAAAGCGATGTTTGAAGAAAAAACAATCAGAAAACGCGCAAGACCGGACAAACAAAAGAAAGATAATAATTGGGTCTGGGGAGAAGACAGGGAGGATGATGAGGATTGAAAAAAGTAAATACTGTTCGTGTTAAAATGTGGGGTACTACTGTAGGTTATCTTCATCAGGAGGATAATGGTTTAGTAGGGTTTCAGTATGACGATGAGTTTTTGAAGAGTAATATCGAAATTTCACCTGTTACGATGCCGTTATCAAACGTTACCTATTCTTTCCGTAGCTTGCCGGAACAAACCTTTTACGGACTTCCTGGTATGGTTGCAGATTCGCTTCCTGACAGATTCGGTAACATTGTTATCAACAGATATTTAGAAAGTCAGGGAAGAGAGCCTGATAGCTTATCTGTTATAGAAAGGCTTTGTTATACAGGCAAAAGAGGTATGGGTGCATTGGAATATGAGCCTTCCCAGGAAATCGGAGCTATAGATGAGCCTGTTGACCTTGATGCTTTAACAAAGCTTGCTTCTGAAATACTTTCTGAAAAAGAGAATTTTCATATTGAAGAAAATGATCGTCTTATGTCTCAGTTGATGGAATGCAGTTCTTCTGTTGGCGGAGCAAGAGCCAAGACTCTTATAGCATGGAATCCTGAAACAAACGATATCCGTTCAGGTCAGATTGAAGCAGGTAAAGGCTATGAATATTGGTTATTAAAATTTGATGATATTAAAAACAACAAGGATAAGGACACTCGTCCTGATGATAGTGAATATACTAAGATTGAATATGCCTATTATCTCATGGCTGTTGAAGCAGGTATAGAAATGAGTGAATGTAAGCTTTACAAAGAGAACGGAAAAGCTCATTTTATGACAAAGCGTTTTGACAGAACAGGTAAAAACGGCAGGAAGCTGCACATGCAAACGCTTTGCGCTTTAGCTCATATGGACTTTAATTCACCAATGATTTATTCCTACGAGGATGCTTTTTCTGTAATGAAGAAGCTTAAGCTTCCTTATAGCGACTACATTCAATTGTTCAAACGAATGGTCTTCAACGAATATGCCAAAAACTATGATGACCATACCAAAAACATATCCTTCCTTATGGATAAAAAAGGTGTTTGGTCCTTATCACCTGCTTATGATGTAACCTTTGCATACAGAAAAGACAGTCAATGGGTTAAGTCTCATCAGATGCTTATTAACGGAAAGGCTGACAACATAACGAAAGATGATATGTTGATGGTTGCCGAAAAGGTAGGTATCAAAAAATCTGATGCAGAAAAAAGTATTGAGCAAGTAAAAAACGCTGTTTCAAAATGGGAATTCTTTGCAAGGCAAACGGAAATGTCAGAAAGAAATATTGAGAGAATAAAAACAATTTTAGGGTTGTAATTTTAAATTCGTACACCTGCCATTTGGTAGGTGTATTTCTTTGTATTATGCAGTAAAATTTTTTACATGTATGTAACTGTGGAAATGTTGTGGAAGGTATGGTATAATGGGGTTGATGAACGAGGATTTATATATAATCAAATGTTGATGTAATAGAACAGGAGGAGAAGCAATGGCAAAATTAGAGCAGGTTCTTAATGGTGATTTCGGACAGATTTTGAAGACAATTGAGAACGGAATATTGAATGGTAGTATGTCGGCATCCCTCGAAGATTCAAGCGATATTGTTGATGGTGATGCAAGGTGCAGTGTTCGTGTTTTTGAAAGATACAGTTATGCAGGTGGAAATCGCGTGAGCATGAATGTTACATTGTTTCAGAATGCCGGTGGACCGATTTATCTTTCTGCTATTACATCGGGCGGAAGTCAGGCAATGTTATTTAAGGTGAATACCTTGGGCGAAGAAGCTTTTCTTGATAAGCTGAGAGAGTTGTTGTGATTAAGTAAGGAGAAAAGTTATGGGATTGTTTGATTTTCTCAAGAAAAAAGAAGTTCAATTAACTGATGAGCAAAAGAAATGGAATAAGATGTGGGAGCTTTGGACAGAAGGAGAGGTAGATTCACCTTATGCCGAATTGATTACATACCAAAGTGAAATTAACAATGGCGGACACGACCAATATTTTCTCAATGTTGGGAACATAGGTGATTTGCAAAAAGAAATGTCTGTGTTAGAATCTGTTCTGTCAGCGAAACTCAAAAACAATTTGCAAAAGGCATACAAGGCATATTTGGTTTTAGAAGAAAAAGAGGATGACGAGAAAGCTGAAGAAATTATGGAACAATGTGATGATATGTTCTATGAAAATGAAGAAGAAATCAATCACATGTTGGAACAGTATTCTGCTAAAATTGAATTGTAAAACTTGAATTTGTGGAGGCGGACAATTTGAAAAATGTAGTAATTAGTGCTGACGGTGAACGAAAAGTTTATTCTGTTCCGGATATTGTTGCAGATAATTTGAGAGAATATTGTATAGGCTTTTGTGATGATTGGTTAATAACGAGTCCAAACGCTAATAAATATAGACAAAAAGGATGGTACAACGAGGAGGACTTTATAGAGTATCTAAATGAATGGGTTTTCCCTGAGGAACAGTCTGTACTTGTTGAAAATCTTGGATGGATTGATTTTGACGAAGCATTACCCAAACCATATAATAATTGTCCTGAATTCAATTTTTAAATTCTATTTATTTTTCTATTAAAAATGGTAACGACCACATAAAGCCCACAGACAGGGTCGGACTATATGAAAATAGTGTAGAATTCAGCTTCAAAGAGCATTCCCAAAATACACGAAAGCACAATATGTTGTGTGTAGCTTTTGAAAGCAGACGGACATAGCTCTTCGGGACGAAGAAGTCGGGTGTTCGAATCACCTCACTCCGACCAAAAACGATTGAAAACCATTGGTTTTCAGTCGTTTTTCTTTTATTGCTTTAGTTGTTGATTGGTGATATAATCAACTCAACAAATAAGAACTGACTTTTTAGTCAGTTCCTTTTCTTTGTATTATGCAGTAAAAATTTTTACATACTCTGCTCTTGTTTCAATCGCTCTTTCTCCGCCTGAATTTCGGCTTTCATTTCCTTTATAAGCTCTGCAAGGAGTGTTTCACATTCTTCTCTTGCTTTAGCGTAAATGTTTTTCGAAATCCGTTTTCCGTCTGGCAGTCGGGGCGGGAATCACTTCACTCCAACCAAAAAAGACTGAAAGATAGATGCTTTCAGACTTTTTCTTTTGTTGCTTTACTTGTTGATTGGTGATATAATCAACTCGACAAACTTGAATTTGAAAGGGAGATTCTATGCTTTTGAAATTAGTTTCGGTTATTGCTTCAATATTTTTGTTTTTTATGTCAGCAACAGCCATGCCTGAAAGTCCGGGTGTGCTTATTGAAACACTTGATAAATTAAGTAAAAGCAGATATGCAGATGAAATTAACGGTGTTAACGGAACAAAATTCTATATTCAGCGCCCGAAGGATGAGAGCCTTAATGAAGTAAATGCTTCAGAATTCGGACTTTCTGAAAGCAATAAAGATAATTTTGAAGCTTTTCAAAAGGCACTTGATTATTGCTCTCAAAATCCGAAGACAAAGCTTGTTATTGACAGGGGTACATATTATTTCAGAAGCGAAAACGGTCTTGATGCGAACAACTGCACAGATTTGCTTATTGAAGGAAACGATGCAACATTCGTCTTTTCCTCAACCGGATATAAGTTTTTTATCAACAACAGCGATTGTGTAGAAATAAAGAATCTTAACATTGATTGGAATTGGGCAGAAAACCCGCTTGCTTCAGTTGTTACAGTTAAAAACAGCAACCCCGATACTCATACACTCGATCTTGTTTTCAAGGATGCTGAATACTGCGATGAAAATAATCGCCTGATGGCTATTACCCAATGCGATCCCGAGGCATATACCTTTGGTGAAAAATACTCATCAAAGGAAAATTATCTTTACCAGGATGAAACATCTGTGAAGTCCGTTAAGAAAATTTCGGATAATACTCTTCGTGTTACTCATAACGGCTGTATGGATAATTTTGAAAACGGTGAAACATATATTTTGCGTCACTTTGTCTATGACGGAACAATTTTCAGCATCAGAAATCAGAGTAAGAACGTAACCTTTGACAATGTCAGCATTTACGGCAGTCCGGGTATGGCATATATCTGTGAGGAGAACTGTTCCCATTTTCAGATTATCAACAGCTTTATCGGAGTTAACCCGAAATACAAGGACAAACGTTGTGTGTCCTTATGTGCTGATGCTATTCACATCGTAAACACTAACGGATGCTTCAATATTTCCGGTTGTGATATAAGCGGAATGGGCGATGATGCTATTAATGTTCATGACGGTCTCGGTTATGTTTCGTCAGTTAACGGTAACACCCTTACAATGATTGCATCTGCAATGAGGCTTAACGAAGGTGATACTCTCGCATTTAAAAACGAAAAATTTGAAAACACGGAATTCACTGCAAAAATAGTTTCAGTCAAAGCTCTTGAAGGCATAACCAAAGAGGTCAAAGTTGAAAAATTACCTGTAGGTGTTACTGAAGGATTTACAGCTTTCAATTTAGAATGTGACAGCAGCAACTATGTAATCAGAGACAATTATTTCCACGAAAACAGAGCGAGAGGCTTACTTCTTCAATCCTCAAACGGACTTTGTGAAAATAACCGTTTCTATAAAACAATGGCACAGGCAATAAAGGTTGTTATGGATATTGAGCCTACCCTTTGGCAGGAGGGAACTGGTGTTGATAACCTTGTTATTCGTGATAATAGTTTTGAAAAGTGCAATTACAGCGACTGGGGTTCAGTAATTGAAATCGGTACAAATATTGCAGGCGAAAGTGCACAAACGACTGTTTTTACAAATGTTGAAATCAGCTCAAATGAGTTTAAGGATATACCGTCAAACCTACTCAGAGCAAACAATATAAACGGTTTTGTTTTCAGTAACAATAAAATTGATACAGGTGACTTCTTTGAGGAAGAAGATTACCAGGGAAGAATTCAGTTCGGAAAATATTGTTCAAATGTAACCTACACAGAAAATGCTTTCACCAATAGCGGATTTTTACGATATAAAGAAATTGCAAAGGCAGACAGTATTCGTGTCTGGGCACAAGTTAATTCGCAATTTTAAACAATTAAATCATAATCCTTCATAAAACTATTTATTTTTTCATTATGTGAATGATATAATAAATTCCGCAAATTCCAATTTGTCGGGTAACAAACATAACCATATAACACAGAAAGCCAAGGGGATTTTGTCACTTGCGATTGAAAAGAATAGTTATATTGTGCTATAATTATTCCAACGAATCTGCATCCGGGAGGATTTATTTTTATGAAGAAAACCTTAAAACCAAAAATATTCGGAACAATTTGTCTTATTTTGGGCATAGCTTTTGTAATTGTCGGTTTATATTACTACCACATGCAATACCTGTGCTATGAATATACAGCATTGCAATTTATACTTGCAGTAGTTGTGTGCCTTGGCGGAGCATTGCTTTCGATACCGCTGAGCAAAAAAGAAGATAAAAAGAAAACAGCATTGAATGCAGTTTTAACGGCTTTGGCTTTTGCTGCAATTCTTGTTGGTGGTATGTTTTTGATAAATGCCGTAATCGGCAACGGTGAGCTTGATTTGGCTGCAATGGTTATTCCCGTGTATCTCACATTCATTATAACATCTGTTATGGCTCTGCTTTGCGTGTTCAGAATATTTAATAACAAGGTTTTAAAAGCGGTTCTCTCCGTACTTATTGTTATCGGATTTCTCTTCGGAAGTCATTCGTATATCAAATCGCATATTTATATTTTACTTTACGAAAATTACACTGCTCCTACACCTGTTATATCAACAGTATCAAAAGAAAAGAATGATGAAAAAATGATTATGGGCGATTTTTATGTAAGCACAACCGGAAATGACAACAACAGCGGTACAAAAGATTCACCGTTTCTGACAATTGAAAAAGCGGTTGAAGCTGTAAGAAATACCGATAAAACAGGCAAAAACGGAATAACCGTCTGCATTGAAGCGGGTGAATACCGTGTGTCTTCCCTCAAACTTACCAAAGAGGATTCGGGCACAGAGGAATGTCCCGTAACATACTGTTCTTATAACGGTGAGGTTGTTATCAATGGTGGTATAACGCTTAATACCACTGATTTTAAAAATGTAAAAGGGTATCCCGAGATTGCAGAAAGACTTTCTGCCGAGGCTCAAGAAAATGTTGAGGTTATTGACCTGACAAAAGCACCCTATTCCCTCACAAGCGACGATTGGGGTAAGATTTATGCAATCGGCTCTTACCATACAGCAGATAGCTATGACGGAGATTATACAGGTCCTCTTTATTGCGAGCTTTTCGTGGATGACATAAGACAAACCATTGCAAGATATCCCGATAATGAATATCTTTATACCGAAGAGGTTGTAAAAACAGGCTTGGGCAAGGAATCCGACGGTGCGCTTACAGAGGTTAAGGATTGGTATGAAATCCGTAATCCCGAACCGGATATTTACAAGGTTAATCCTGAGCTTGCAAAGAGAATTGCAGGCTGGAAAAACCTTGATGATGTGTGGATGTTCGGCTATTGGAAATATGATTGGGCGGATGCTTCAACTCCCATAGGAAGTTTTGATAAAGATACTCGTGAGCTTACTCCCAGGTTTGTTAGTCTTTACGGAACAAAAACAGAAGCTCCCTATTATTTTTTCAACGTTCTTGAAGAGCTTTCTGCGCCCGGAGAATGGTATCTCGACAGAGAAAAGGGACTTCTTTGTATGTGGGAACCTGAAAACAAGGATAATGCAGAAATTATTCTTTCACTCTCACTCAATCCCGTAATAAATTCCGAGGGTGATTACATCACCTTTGACGGATTAACCGTAAAAGGAACACGAAGTGACGGCGTAGCTATAACAGGCAATAACAATACCGTTCAGAATTGTCTTATCAAAAATGTTGCAGGCAATGCTCTTATTATGGACGGCAGCAACAACCTTGCATATAACAACGAAATTACCCGTACCGGAAAGGGCGGAATTATTATTACCGGTGGCGATACAGAAACTCTTACTTCCGGCAACAGCAAGGCTGATAACAATTACATTCACGATTGGTCGGAAATTTACCAGACCTATCAGCCTGCCGTTACTCTTGAGGGCGTGGGAAATATTTGCTCTCACAACGAAATGGCGAACTCTCCTCACGAGGCAATTACTTACAAAGGTAACAATCATATTATTGAATATAATCTTATCCACGATGTATGCCTTCTTTCAGATGATGCAGGTGCAATTTATTCGGGAAGAAGCTGGGTATGGTACGGCAATGTTGTAAGATATAACTGTATTTATAATGTCGGTTCGGAAAATCACAGACCCGACGGTATTTATCTTGATGATGCGGTTTCGGGTCATCAGATTTACGGCAATCTTCTTATTAATATTCCCAGCAATTCAATTCACGTCGGTGGTGGCAGGGATAACGTTATAACCAATAATATCATCGTTAACCCCGGCAATAATGCTTTGAGATTTGATGATAGAGCAAGAGAGGGTGCTCTTGAAAACGGATGGTTTACTCACGCTCATATCGGCAGTGGTGATATGTGGGAGGCACTGTATAATTCACCCTGGCAGAGTGAAGCCTGGCAAAATGCATTCCCCGAATACAAGAGCTGCACAGACGATATTTCAAAATCAGATTCGCCTGATTATATACCCAACCCTGCAAGCACATTTAAAAATAATATTATCATCAATAAAAATATGGACTATGGCGAGATTTACAGCTCAGTTTGGACGTTCAGCGATATAAGCGAAAATGCTATTTATAATGTAGGCAAATGCGATGAAATCTTTGTTGATGCCGATAACGGAGATTATAGTATCAAGGATATTGATGAAATCAGAAAAGACGCTCCTGATTTCAAAGAAATTCCTCTTGATATGATAGGTAGGGTAAGATAAATTCCGATTTGTTGAGTTATTTTGATTTTGATAAAAAGTAGTTATAAGCGGAAAAAGATAAGCTTTAACAAAAAGTGATTTGGAGGAATTAATATGAGAAAAGCAAGCAAAACAATATCAGTAGTGCTTGTTCTTGCACTTGTTATGAGTGTTACGGCTTTTGCTGAGCCGGGCTTTGCGTACAAGGATCAAGTGCTTACAGAGTTTTCACCGTTATGGTCGCAAATACAGGCTGATGACACGGTGATTTCCGTTACGCCGGGTACTGAAGTCGGCGAGCTTCGTTTTGCATGGCTATCAAGCTCAACAGACAGTAACCCCGCTTTCAAGGTTTCGGAAAACAGCGATATGTCTGACGCCGAAGAGCTTGAGGTTATTACTGCCGATGCTATCCAAAGCCTCAAATCAAACAAGGTTACCGTAAAAGGACTTGAGCAAGGCAAGACCTATTACTATACATACACTGAAAATGGTGCTTGGAGTGAGGTACAGCCCTTTACGGTTCAGCCTGCGGACGAATTCACCGTTCTCTATGTTTCCGATGCACAAATCGGACGTTCCGGTGACGAAACACTTGAAGAAATACTTATCCGTGACACTTGCGGCTGGAATTATACGGTTGAGAAAATGCTTACGGCCTACCCGAATGCAGCTTTTGCAATTTCAGGTGGTGACCAGTTTCAATCGGCTGACAGCCTCATTCAGATGAAGGCTTATCTTTCTCCCAAAGCATTACGCTCTCTGCCTGTTGCCAACACTATCGGCAACCACGATGATGATTCTACGCTTTACGGCGAAATTTTTAACAATCCGAATGAAGTTGATGAGCTTAATCCCGGTGAAGCCGGAACAGGATATTATTACACTTACGGTGATGTGCTTTTTATTACAATCAACTCAAACAACAACCTTATGCTTGATACCGCAAAGGTTTTGCGTGAAGCAACAAAGGCTCATCCCGACACTAAGTGGAGGGTTGTCACAATGCATCACAATCCTTATTCAGCCTCATTAAGCGATGATGATTTTTCAGACGAAAGGCTTTATTTTTCATCGCTCTATGATTTATACGATATAGACCTGTGCCTGAGCGGACACGACCACTTTTATTCACGCACAGACACTATGTACGCAGGCGAGGTTACGGATGGCGAAGGTACGGTATATGTTCAGTCCTCCTCAGCTTCCGGAAGTAACTATGACCCGCTTCCCGAAACGGCTGCTTCGTTTACTGTTTCCGCCTTTGATGTTCGTGTTCCCACTTATACAGCGTTTAAGTTTACCGATGGAGCGATTGTGGGTACAACTTATCGCACGGATACAGATGAAATAATTGATTCTTTTGAGATAATCGACAACACAACAGACTCAGATGTGAATTTTTTCACTATAATAATTTTATTCTTCAAAACTCTTTTTTCTATGATTTAATTCCATTAAGGAGATAATTCAATGCAAAGTATTATTAAATTTTTCTTTACAATTTTCACAACCCTTTCAATTTTCTGTTCAAATCTGTTGTATCCTGCAACAGTTTATCCCGAAAGCGAGAATTTTGATTTTTCATATCTTGAATATCCCGAAGAGGCAATAATCACTCTTGAAGAGGCAGGGCTTACAGAGCAGGAGCTTGTAGGCAGAGCCTCAGCTCAGCTTCCCGAATACGTGCAGTCCGGCGGATATGACGATATAAACGGCATAATAATATCACCTTATTACACCGCAAAGGTAAGCGGAGAGGAAATCCCTGTTTATGCTTCAGTGGTTTTCATACGTGTTGACGATACGGGTACGCTCCACTCCTTCTCTGAAATTTATGTTGATTCAAGCGAGGAGTTCTCATTCAATATTGAGATAACCGGTGCTGATGTTGTGCTTGAAAATGCCACCGTGTTACCCGAATCACACGGCGTAAAGGCACAGTGTAAAGACAACACCGTAACAGCATCAATCAATAAAACAGGCGTTTATACCTTCCTTTTCAACGATGCAAACCAATATTACGGCTATACTCTTATGGTTCGTGAAAAGGTTGATGAGGACAAAGAAATTGCAGAATACATAGAGAAATACGGAGAGGATAATGTCTGGGTTCTTGATAAGGGTGTGTATGAATACGACTATGTTAACCTGGTTTCACACAAGGACCTGGTGATTTATCTTCGTGAAGGTGCTTACGTTATTGCAAATCATCTTTATGATATTGACTGTGCCGAGGATGAAGACAAATATTCTGAGCCTACTGCGTGGGGCGATAATGCCATAGGGCTTACAAGGTATCCGTTTATAAATTTTTACAACTGCAACAACATAACCCTTGCAGGCAGGGGTGTAATAGATATGACCCGACTTGACAGAAGAGAGAGAAGAGGCGTTGTTTTCACCAACTGTAATAATGTAAATGTCAGAGATGTGAAAATTATAAATTCGCCCGAATGGTCCTTTATATCCTATTGCTGTACCGATGTAAGCATTGACAATGTGGATATTATCGGCAACCGTGGTAACTGCGATGGCTTTGCAATCTGCAACAGCCATAACGTAAGCGTTGATAATTGCTTTGCAAGAGTGGCAGACGATACCTTTGAGGTTAAGGCCCTCGGCGGTACAATGGACAGCAAAAATATCACATTCACAAACTGTATTGCCTGGGGCGGATATGCAAGATGCTTCGGTATAACAGGGGAGGTTAACAAGAAAATTTCCGATGTGGCTTTCCGTGACTGTGCCGTAATTTACCGTGACGGTATATGGGATAACGACAGAATAGGCTCACTTGTTGTTGTAGCCGAACAGACCGAAGGCAGTATTGACGGAGTTCTTTTTGAGAATATTGAGATATTCCGTGATGAAGGCAGACCCATACTTGTGAAGATTTATGATGAAGAAGCAGAGGAATTTGAAATTAAAAACATTGTATTCAGAAACATTTCTTACACTTCATATATGAAACCGAAAATTGCAGGTACGAATAGCGACACAAACACGGTTCAGGTTGAGCTTGACGGTATAACCGTTAACGGAAAGAAACAACGCTTTCCGAAAACCAAGTTCACCATTGGCAAGTATTGTGAAGTAACCTCTAAATAGGAAAGCAATAGACAAATTTCAATTTGTCGAACTAAAAACTATAGGAGCTGGCTTTTCAGTCAGCTCCTTTCTTTGTTTGCTGTATATCAATTTTTTGAATATATAGGAACTTTCATAAACTTAAAGTTGAAATTATGAGCCGATTATAATAAAATAAGCTTAATCGAAAGAGTTTATTTCAAATACTTTGTAACCATAAATAATAAAGGGAGGCTTCTATGCAAATTTTACAGACAATTATTTCTTATCTTGTGATAGCGGCAGGCTTTATCACTTCACTTTTTCCTAAGGGGGATTTGACAATGGTACCGTATAAAAATGATTATAAGATTCCTGACAGTATTTCTGAATACAGAATTATTTCTACAGAAGAGAAAAGTGATTGGAAAGCAAAATGGATTTGGGATAAGGAAAATCTTACAGAGAAAAATGTCTGGATGTGCCTTAATAAAAAGGTAAAGCTTGATAAGATTCCCGAAGAACTTATTGCTCATATCTCAGCAGATTCTAAATATTGGCTTTACATAAACGGAGAAACCGTTGTTTTTGAGGGAAGCGTGAAACGAGGCCCCGATAAAAACAGCGGCTATTATGACAGTATAGATATTGCACCATATCTCAAAAAGGGTGAAAACTCAATTTGTGCTTTAGTGTGGTATTGGGATAACGAAACAAGCTATTCCTATAGCAGCAGCGGTCAGGGCGGTTTCCTTTTTGAAGCAATAGGCAAAGATATAACAATTATTTCTGATAAGACCTGGAAAGTAAAAAGAAATCCTGCCTATATTGACAGCCCTCTTTATCCGCCTAACTACAGACTTCCCGAATATAGTATTTATTTCGATGCAAGAGAAGATATGGGCGATTGGACAAATGCTGCTTATGATGCTTCGTCTTGGGAAAATGCAACGGAATATGCCCTTGGCGGCGAGGGGGCTTACGGAAAACTCTACCCGAGAGGAATACCGTTCCTAAAAAATTACGGTCTTAAAGAATATGAGAATTCAAAGGATTATGAAAACTATACTGTAGCTAAGAAGCTCGGTGAAAAAATCACAGTAGATATTCCCTATAATGCACAGCTTACACCCTATCTTAAAATCAAAGCACCGGCCGGAAAAAAGATTCGTATAACAACTGAAAATACTTTAATTGGTGCAGTTTCAACTACCTACATAACCAAAGAGGGTGAGCAGGAATTTGAGGCTTTAGGTTGGTTTAACGGAGAGCATATTACATATAAAATTCCAAAGGATGTTACGGTTATTTCGCTTCAATATCGTGAAACAGGCTATGACAGCTCCTTTAGCGGTGATTTTAAATGCGATGATGAGTTTATGAATTCCTTGTGGCAAAAATCTCTTCGTACTCTTTATGTGACAATGCGTGACAATTTTATGGATTGTCCCGACAGAGAAAGAGCTCAATGGTGGGGCGATGTTACAAGCGAAATGATTATGACAATGTACTCCTTAGACAGTAATTCTTATTTGCTGTATCAAAAGGGTGTGGAGGCGATGCTTTCTCACATTGTCGAATCAAAGGTGCTTCAGACTGTTGTGCCAATAAACGATGACTATTTTGAGCTTCCCGTTCAGCAGCTTGCGGGAATCGTTGGCTTCCTTACTTACTATGAATATACCGGTGATAAGGCTTTTATCGAAAAGGTTTATGACGCTTCCCTTGACTATCTGAAGCTTTGGGAAATGGGTGAAAATAAGCTTGTTGTTCATCGTGAGGGCTCATGGGATTGGCCTGATTGGGGAAAAAAGGCAGATATGACTGCTATTGAAAATGCCTGGGTTTATTATGCTCTTTCTGTCACAGAAAAAATGGCGGAGCTTTTAGGAAAAAATGAGGACATCTCGTTTATTACCGAAAGAAAGGCTATTATCTCAGAGGGCTATAAGGCTCTATGGACAGAAGAAGGCTTCAAAAGTGAAGATGTAAAGAAATGCGATGACAGAGCTAATGCTCTTGCAGTTCTGGCAGGGCTTGCAGAGGTAGAGCAGTATTCTACTATTAAAAATGTACTCGTAACTACTAAAAATTCAAGTCCGTATATGGAATATTATGTTCTTGAAGCCCTTTGTAAGATGGGTGAATATGAAGCGGCTTATGACAGAATTAAGGACAGATATAATGATATGGTGTGCGAGGATTACTCTACTCTCTGGGAATTCTGGGATGAATGGCAGGGTACTAAAAATCACGCATGGAGTGGCGGACCTCTTGTTATAATGAGCAAGCATTTTGCAGGTATCACTCCCCTTGAAGCAGGCTATGAAAAGGTTGAAATTAAGCCTCAATACAATTTGTCAGATAGTATTAATTGCACTGTTCCAAGCGTTAAAGGGTTAATCACTCTTAATTATGAAAAGTGTGACGGGGATTATATTATCGACCTTACCTTACCAAAAGATTTAAAGGCTGTTTTATATGTGCCGAAGGGTGCTGCTGTTAACATCAATTCAGAATCTTTTTACCAAAACGGTGAGTATGTAAACGGTGATAAAAAATCTGATGTTGAGATTGTGGAAAAATAAGGTGAATAAGAATTTATCAATAAGCAGCAATATTTGTATAAAATAAAAGAAAATATTCTCAAATCGGGAGGCATAATATGGCGTGGTATGACGAAGCCGTATTTTATCATATTTATCCCTTGGGAATGACAGGTGCCCCAAAGGAGAATTCTTATAGTGAGCCTGTGCACAGACTTAATACGCTGTTGCCTTGGATTTCTCATATTAAGGAAATCGGATGTAATGCAATATACATCGGTCCGCTTTTTGAATCTGTCGGCCACGGTTATGAAACAACGGATTATAAAAAATTAGATTCAAGACTCGGCACAAATGAAGATTTGACGAATTTTGTTGCTGAATGTCATAAACAGGGAATCCGAGTGATTTTAGACGGTGTATTTAATCATACGGGCCGTGATTTCTTTGCCTTTAAGGACATTAAGCAAAACAGAGAAAATTCACAATATAAAGACTGGTATTGCAATGTGAATTTCCTGGGTAACAATTCATATAATGACGGATTTTCTTATGAAAATTGGGGAGGCTATGACCTTCTCGTTAAGCTGAATCAGCGTAACCCTGCTGTAAAGGACTATATCTGTGATGTGATTCGCTTCTGGGTAAGAGAATTTGATATTGACGGACTCCGTCTTGATGCGGCGGATGTTATGGATTTTGATTATATGAAATCACTTCGTCAGGTGGCAAATGAGGTTAAGTCTGATTTCTGGCTTATGGGCGAGGTTATTCACGGGGATTACTCCCGTTGGGCAAATGACGGAACTCTTCACAGCGTTACAAACTATATGCTTCACAAGGCCTTATATTCTGCCCATAACGACCATAACTATTTTGAAATTGCTCATACAATAAAGTACGTTGATAATATGACGGGTAATCGACTTAAGCTTTATACATTTGTTGATAATCATGATGTTGAGCGTATCTATACAAAGCTAAAAAACAAAGCTCATTTTGTACCGGTTCATATTATGCTTTATACCTTACCCGGTATTCCCTCTGTTTATTACGGCTCGGAATTCGGTATCGAGGGAAGAAAGGAAAGAGGCTCTGACGATTCCTTAAGACCTGCGTTGAATTTTGAGGATTACAAGGACTCTGTAAATACAAACCCTTGCACAAGGCTTATTTCTGCTCTCGGAAAAATCCGACAGAATACCCCTGCCCTTTGCTACGGTGACTATAAAGAGCTTGAGCTTCAGACAACCCATTTTGCCTATGAGAGAGCTTTTGAGGGAAAAAGTGTAATTGTTACTGTCAATAACTCGGATAATGATGTGAATATGAATCTTCCCTGCGGCAGCTCGGGAGAATATGTTGGTGCATTGTCGGGTGAAAGGGTGGCTGTAGCTAACGGAAGAATTCAAGTAAAGGTTTCGGGGAATTATGGTGAAATATGGATTTCTGAGGGTGAAATAAAAGAATGCTTTACACCCGTTAAAGAAATAGAAATTGAGAAGGCTCCCGAAGCTGTTAAGCTTCTTGAAAAAGAGGAAAGGACAGAAGCTGTAAGGACTGAAGAAATCCCCTTTCCTGTTATTGAAGAAAAAGAGTGCGAAAAAGTGCCTAAAGAGGTAGCTGTTGATTGGAATAAAGCCTATGAGGATATGTCTGTTGAAGAGCTTCAAGAAGCAATTCTTGAAAAAATGAGAGGAAACGGTCCTGTAACCGACTATATGTTAGGTACAGTAAGAGAAAATACCCATCACGGCTCTTTGGTAACTTGGGTTAAAAGCTTTCAGTAAAAAATCCTAAAGGATACGACACTGAAAAATTATTCGGAGGATTTATGGTTTTCTTATTGGTTGTTATATATATTGCGTTTATTGGTCTGGGAGTTCCTGATTCTCTTATAGGTTCTGCCTGGCCTGCTATACATAATGAGCTGAATGTGCCTGTTGAAGCGGTTAGTATTCTCACATTTATTATTTCGGGATGCACAGTGTTATCAAGTATGTTCAGCGCAGGAATTCTCAATAAATTAGGAACTGCTAAGGTTACTGCTTTCAGTACAGCAATGACTGCGGCGGCTTTGATTGGATTTTCTGTTGCTCCGACCTTTTGGGTTATGATACCATTGGCAGTAGTTCTGGGACTTGGTGCAGGCGCAATTGATTCGGGTCTTAATAATTATGTTGCTCTGCATTTTAAAGCAAGTCATATGAATTTTCTCCATTGCTTTTACGGTGTGGGAGTGAGCCTTAGTCCTTATCTTATGTCACAGGCATTGAGTAGTGCCGGTTGGCGCAGTGGTTATCGTTATGCTTTTTTTGTGCAGGCAACAATCACACTATTACTTATTGTGTCGCTCCCTCTATGGAAAAAGACTGTTTCTGCTGAGCAAGACGAAGAAGATGGTAGCGTAAACCTCACTATTTTGCAGATGGCTAAAAAGCCTGAGGTTCGTCTTGTATGGATTATTATGCTTGCAACAAATGCAATTGAATATGCCTGCGGAGTATGGGGAAGCACTTATCTTGTAACCGAAAAAGGTTTTGAAACAGAACACGGTGCACTTGCTCTGACAGTATATTATATCGGAATGTCTATCGGACGTTTCGTTTCAGGCTTGCTTTCCGAAAAAATCAGCACCTGGAAGCGCATCGGTATAGGTGCTGTTATTCTTGCTCCTGCAGTTATAATTATGCTTCTTCCTTTGTCGGGTGTTGTTTCAGTAGTGGGCTTGTTCCTTATAGGTCTGGGCAACGGCTCTATTTACCCGAATATGATACACCTGACACCACACAATTTCGGCAAAGAAGTATCCCAATCAATTATGGGTTCGCAGATAGCATTTGCTTACATAGGTGTTATGCTGGCACCGCCTATGGTCAGTCTTATAAGCGGGTTGTTTGGTATAAAAGTATATCCGCTTTTACTTGCAGTGCTTTATGTGATAATGATTGTGGCTTTGAAGCTCTTTATAAACAAATTGAAAAAACAAAATAAATACAATGCAGATGTCTGATTTTCAAGGATGGCTTAATTATGAAAAATAATGATAAATTCCATATAAAAAGCTTTATATCACCCGATGCTTCCTATGCTCCTGTATATGTGTGGGTATGGAATGACATCTGCACAAGAGATATTATAGATGCTCAGCTTTTGGAAATGCAAAGCCTCGGAATACGAGCCTTTTATATTCTTCCCGAACCGAAGAATTTCCGTCCTGACAGTATGCCTACAAGGCTTATGCCCGATTATCTTTCGGAAGAATATTTTGAGCTTTGCTCTTATGCTGTCCGAAAGGGCAAGGAGCTTGGTATGCAGTGCTGGATTTATGATGAGGGCGGATGGCCCTCTGGCAGTGCCTGCGGAAGAGTTTTAAAGGACCATCCCGAATATGCCCGTCAGACCTTAGAGTTTTACGAGTGCTTTTTTTCTGCAGGGGATGTATATAAAAAAATAAAGCCCAATGTTCTTGCATCATTTTTGAATGACAAGGAAATAATTGAAGAGGGTTATATATTTTCAAAGGATGCTGTTGTGACCGAGTATGTTACAGAAAAGCATATTTGCGGGAATACAGATTATCCCGATTTACTCAATAGAAATGCAACAGAATATTTTATAGAAATTACTCACGAAAAATATGCTTCGGCAATGAAAGATACCCTCGGTGATAATGCTACAGCAGTATTTACAGACGAGCCCAAAGCACCCTCGGGAGCGTTTAATGAGGAGTTAACAGAGAAATATGAAGCTCTTTATGGTGAATCGATTATTCCCCATCTTCCGTTAATTGCTGAAAGAATTGCTCCAACAGAGGAAAATGTTTATATATTGCACCGCTGGTATGATTTATGCAGTCAGGTGTTTTGTGAGAATTATCTTCTCCCTTGTAAAAAATGGGCAAAGGAAAAGGGAATAGCTTTTACGGGACATATGGACAAGGACCATAGTCCTATGGGTTGTGTTGATGGCGGCGGGAGCTTTAATCTGATGCGTTCTCTCAGATGCTTTGATATTCCCGGTGTGGATGTTATATGGCGTCAGCTTTATCCCGAAAGCAAAATAATAAATAAAGATGATATGAACGGATATAACGGTTTTTTCCCCAGATACGCTTCATCTGCTGCTGCACAAAACGGCACAAGGTCTGCAATGAGTGAAATATTGGGTGTAGCAGGTCCCGGGCTTACCTACGATATAATGAGATATACTGCGGGTTATCAAGCAGTAAGAGGTATAAATATTTTTAATCTTTTTAATTTTCCTCTCGGGCGAAAGGAAGCACTTCTTGCACAGGAGTTACCGATTTTTACTGAAAATCAGCCGTATTATCAAAAGCTTAGTCAGTTCAATGGTTATATGGAACGGCTTTCATATATTTCTTCTCTCGGTAAAAGAGTCTGCGAAACGGGTCTTTATTATCCCGTTTGCGATTTTCAAGGCGGTCTGAAAGCGGAAGCTGTGGCGGAGGAGTTTGACGCTCTCGGCAGAGCTATGGAAGCTATGATGGTGGATTTTGACATTGTTGACGATGATGTTATAAGAACGGCGCAGGGAATTGACGAGGGCTATATTAGAATCGGGAATGCATCGTATAAAAGCATTGTCATTCCCGAAAGTGCATATATTTCTGATGATATAAAAATAAGGCTTGATCGTTTTGTTAAAGGCGGTGGCAGAGTTTCATACAGTCTTTCCAACCTTACACCTGTAATTAAGACTGAGGGTGACGGCTTGCGTGCAATGCAGAGGAAAGCAGAAAACGGAGAGATTTTCTGCTTGTTCAGAGAAGCGGGCAAAAAGGAAGAATATAAAATACATCTGCCGTCTTCAAAGGGTTATATGCTTGATTTGTTGACAGGTGCTTTACAGCATTTAAAAATCGAAAATAATATTCTCGAGCTTTCGCTTGAGATAGGTGAAACAGCGGTAATATTTCTGACTGATGAAGCTCTGAATGCAGAAAGCGAAAAGGAAATCAAAAACAGCTTTGATATTTCCGAGGGCTTTACTTTCCGCAAAGAAAAAGAGCTTATTTGCAATGAAAAGGGATTTGAAAATATAAAGCATTCTGATAAATCAGTTCCCGTTAAGCTTGGTGATTGGGCATATTTGATTGGTGAGGCTTACTCGGGAAGCGGTGTTTATGAAACAAGCTTTAAGCTTCCTGCTGAAAGCGTCGGTAAAGAGGGAGAGATTGACCTGGGCGACGTGCGTTTCACCGCAGAGGTTATTCTCAACGGCAAGCTCTTGGGAACAGCATTAATGCCGCCGTACAGATTGAAAATTCCTGCATGTATACTTGATAAAGACAACAGGCTTAAAATAATTGTGACGAACACATCTGCAAATTGGTATGCTCACACAAATTATTTTGATAAATGGAGCATCAATGAATTATCCCCCTATTTTGAGGCGGAGTCAGAGTATGCAAAGGATTCCGTAGCAGGTGGTATGTACGGACCTGTTTTAATACATACAGCTTGACAATAAGTACTCTTTATATCTGCCGTCTATGGTGCTATAAAAGGAAAAATTATTATCCCTGCACAAAGGGAATTTTATCGGGTCTCGGTCAGATGTATGTTTTTGATGAACGCTTTACCCACTCTACCCATGGTTGATTTCTCCTCACTCAACCACCGGTGTGTTTATTTTATTAATTAAAAAATCTATACTGAAATTGAAAGGAGGCACATTATGGACCAAGTGAAAATCGGAAGGTTTATTGCCGAATGCAGAAAAAAGGAAGGCTTAACTCAGATGCAGTTGGCAGAAAAGCTGAATATCACCGACAGAGCAGTATCAAAATGGGAAACGGGCAAATCCTTACCCGATTCATCAATTATGCTGGATTTGTGCAGCATCCTTAAAATTACAGTAAATGATTTATTAAGTGGGGAGGTAATTACTATGGATAATTACAACAAAGAAATGGAGAGCAAGCTTCTTGAAATGGTAAAACAGAAAGAAGAGAGCGATAAAAGATTACTTTGGATAGAAATTGTAATGGGTATATGCTGTGTTTTACCGCTTATTGCTTCGGTCGTAATCGTTCTGACTGTGCCGATAGATGAATGGTTGGGCGCGGTAATTGTGTCTGCAAGTATAATTCCTTTGTTGATTGCAACTCCGTTTGCATTAAAAATCGAGCAAAAAGCAGGCTACTATGAATGCCAAAGGTGCGGGCACAGATATATTCCCGGATACAGCAGTGTATTCTGGGCTATGCATATAAACAGAACAAGATATATGAAATGCCCGAAGTGCAACAAAAGGTCATGGCAGAAAAAGGTTATAAGTAAGGAATAAATAACGAGGAGCAGATTTTTGGTCTGCTCCTCGTTGTTAATATATTTATTTGTTTATGTGAAAAACTGATGGTACAAAGTCTGAGGCTTGGTTACTTTTGCTTTGGACAATAAATAACTCAATAACATGAATTGAGGCGATTGTGCAGATAACAGCCATCCAGACTGCTCCGTCAACAAACTGCATTGCAACAGGCAGAACGAATACTGCTCCGCCGAAGATTTTGCCTAAATATGTGTGGGGGAGATACATTTTATTAAAACGCTTTTTAGAAACAAGAGAGCAAGCCCCGAAAAGAACACCTGCACTTATAATCCATATAAGAATCCAACCGGGAACAAGCTTGTTTTTAATAAGAATTTTAGTAAGTGCAAGGTATGTTCCAACGTCACCCACTGTATCAAGGGTTGCACCGAGAGTGCTTGAGCTGTTGGTTTTTCTTGCAATAGGTCCGTCAATTAAATCCGTAAACCCGCATAAAACATATATAACCAAAAAGGTTGTTGTAATATCATTTAGAAAAAATAAAATAATTGCACCTATAATTCTGCTTGAGGTTACAATATTTGCCAAATGCTTTTTCATAAAAATCCTGCCTTGTTGAGTACATTTGATACTTCGGATTTTACCATACCAAAAGAGTTTTTTCAACAGGAATTTTTAACTATGGAAAAGTTAATTTTTGTGTGATATAATCATTTTGAAAAAAGCTTTGGCGGTGTTGGTATGAAGTTTAATATAAATGAATTTAAGTGGACAAGGGAGCCGGCAGATTATTCTGTAAATGAAGATAAAATAGAAATAATTACAGCTCCTCATACGGATTTATGGCAAAGAACCTATTATCATTTCAGAAATGATAATGCTCCCGTTTTCCAAATGGAAACAGAAGAAAAATTCTTTTCCTTTGTTGTTAAAACCGAGTTTCAAAGTAAACATAGATTTGACCAATGCGATATTGTTATGTACCTGGATTCTGATAATTGGCTCAAGGGCTCAATCGAATATGAAAATGAGAGGTTTCAGCATCTTGGGTCTGTTGTGACTAATAACGGTTATTCTGATTGGGCGACAACCGAAATTGATGCTGATATTAAATCAATGTGGTACCGCTTCAGTCGCCGTGAGGACGATTATTGCATTGAATGCTCCGAGGATGGCGTTATATTTAAGCAGATGAGAGTTTGCCATATGTGGAACGGTGGCGGAAAAATTCAATTCGGAATTTACGCCTGCAGTCCCGAAGGCTCATCATTCAAGGCAACCTTTACCAATATGGAAATAACCCAATGTAAATGGCTTGCCCACGACGGACAACAGCCGGATGAAGAGTGAAAAATATACCCGTTACAGAGTGATTTTTTCTGTAACGGGTATTCATTATTTTATTCAGCAAAATTTAGCCTTTGCATCGGTAATCATCTGATTTACTTTAGCAGCTAAAGGCTTGCTTTCCTCTTTAAGCTGGGCAAGAGGCTTTCTTGCATCGCCTATATCTATGCCTTGAAGTCTGAGAACCTCTTTTGCGGCGGCGTACATATTGCATTTGCAAGCACACATTGCATAAATGATTTCATTTATTGCGTACTGAATTTCTCTTGCTTCGTCGAGCTTTCCTGCCTTTATAAGCTCATCGCATTTAAGGAAAAGCTCGGGCATAACAGCATAAGTACCGCCAATACCGCCTTGAGCACCGATTGCACGGCCTGCAACAAACTGTTCATCGGGACCGTTGAAAACAACAAAATCCTTTCCGCCCTCGGCTTTGAACATCTGAATGTCCTGAGTGGGCATTGAGGAATTCTTAACGCCGATAACATTGGGGTTTTTAAGCATTTCCTTGAAAAGCGGCATTGTAAGAGAAACACCTGCAAGCTGAGGAATATTATAGATAACGAAATCTGTATTAGGTGCGGCAGAGGAAATATCGTTCCAATACTGAGCAATGGATTCCTCGGGAAGCTTGAAATAGATAGGTGGGATTGATGCGATTGCATCAACACCAAGGCTTTCCGCATGAGCTGCAAGCTCCATTGAATCAGCGGTATTGTTACAAGCAACGTGGGCAATAATTGTCATTTTGCCTTTTGCAACCTCCATAACGGATTCAAGAATAAGCTTTCTTTCTTCCTTGCTCTGATAAATACATTCGCCTGAAGAACCGCACATATAAAGTCCTTTAACCCCTTTATCTAAAAGGAATTTTGCAAAGGCTTTTGTTCTCTCGGGGGAAACGTTTCCCTCATCATCATAGCAAGCGTAAAAAGCGGGGATTATACCGTGGTATTTTGTAAGGTCTTTCATAATTGTAGCATCCTTTCGAATGATATATTTGGCAGTACGGTCAAGACCGTACCCTACATTGCTATGAGAAAATTTTATCACAAATTTTATTGCTTGTCTATCTTTAAAAATGTTTTTTTGTATGATATATTAATTGTATCAATTATTTTGGAGTGAAAAGGAATGGTTAAAAGATTTAGTTTACTTTTTTTGTCACTTGTTCTTGTGCTTACATCTTTTGTTGGTTGTACCAATGATGTAAATGAAGAAATTAAACCTGTTGACAATTTTAGGGTTGTTGCCTATATACGAGGGGATTATGTTCAAGAAGAGGACAGCTTGTATGGCGAGGATTTTGATATTATTACAGATGTTATTCTTTTTGAATGTGCGTCCTTTGACAGCGAGGGTAAGGTTAATTTAGAAAAGGAAAAGCTTGAAGCTGCCCTCCAAAATATCCGCAAGGCAATAGGGGGGAGAAATGTCAATATAACTCTTAACCTTTTGGGACCCGGTGGCAAAACTGATTCTGATGTATGGGAAAAGCAGATGGAAGCTCAAAGTGACGAACACAATAAAGCCTTTAACAGCGGTGTTTTAGAGGGAAATATTTTAGCTGTTCTTAAAGAATATGATTTTGACGGTGTTCATTTTGACTATGAATATCCCATTTCAAAAAAAGCCTGGCGTCATTATAACAAATTTCTTGTTTCTCTTGATGAAAAATTAGGGGATTATACCTTAGGTGTTGCAGGCGTTGAATGGAATATCGGGTTTACAAAAAAAGCGGAAAAGGCAATAGATTATTTTGAGCTTATGACCTATGATTATAACGATGAAAACGGCAGGCACGCTACCTATGAGGATACTGTTAGAATTTTAGAGAATACTGACTTCGGCGGAATAGACAGAGATAAAATTAATGTTGGCTTACCCTTTTATTCAAGGCCTTCCGATATGGGAGCCTTTTGGTATGGCTATAACGGTTACTATGAAGAAATTGATGATGAGGGTTGGTACCATTGCTCTGAAACCGATAAGGATTTCTGGTTCAATACTCCTGAGGTTATAGAAAAGAAAACAGAATATGCCGTTGACAATGGTTACGGTGGTGTGATGGTATGGCACTATAACTGCGATTTACCGTCAACTCATGAGGATTCACTTTTCCGAAGCATTGGCAAAGTGGTTAATTAAAATAAGAAATAATAAAAAGAGCGATTTACCGAAGATGGTAAGTCGCTCTTTTCTTTTATGATTTTAGTTTATTTTGTTAAACTGCTAAGCACTAATTGCTAATTGCTAATTGCTAATTGCTAATTGCTATTTGCTATTTGCTATTCGCTAACTATTATGCTTTCTTGTTATTCTTAGGACTGTCGCTTTCCTGCAATTTAAGCTTTGCTTCCTCACGGGCACTTGTTTTACCGTGGGGAACAATGTCACCGGCTTTTGTAAGGGCAACCTTTGTAAGATAAGGTCCAACGAGCTCGTAAACGAGAACGGAGAAAAGGGTGATGCTCTGAACAAGAACACCGATGTCACCGCCGAATTCAAGTGCTTGACTTGCCATACCCAAAGCAACACCTGCCTGTGGGAAAAGGGTGATACCTAAATATTTAACTATGTTATCATCGCATTTGGTAGCCTTTGCACTGATTCTTGCACCGAAGTATTTACCGAGGCAACGGAAGATTATATAAGCTCCGCCGATAACAATATAAATCCAGTTTTTGAAAACCGATAAATCTAACTCTGCACCGCTTATTACAAAGAAGAGAACTAAAAGGGGAGTTGTCCAACGGTCTGCTCTTTCCATAAGCTCCTCTGAAAAATCACAGATGTTACAGAATATTGTACCAAGCATCATACAAGCTAAAAGGCTTGAGAATGCAATATGAACTCCGCCGATTTCAAATTTCATAGAGGAAATCGCAACAGTGAGCATTACGAATGTAACGGAAATTGCCATTCGCTTTGAACGAGAGTGGAAGAACTGCTCGCAAAGAGTGAACAA
Organism: Acutalibacteraceae bacterium; assembly: GCA_045541435.1. GTDB lineage: Bacteria > Bacillota > Clostridia > Oscillospirales > Acutalibacteraceae > DTU089. Next base: position 75,900 of record JAZQJD010000005.1, on the reverse strand, counting down.
GAAGCCCATTACCGCACCAAGAGCGATTGACAAAACAACCTCTAAAATGGGGTTCACAATCATTGAAATTGCATCAACCGTACCTGTATTAATTGCTCCTGCAACTCCGAATGAAACTGCGAATACAACAAGACCAACTGCATCATCAAGAGCAACAACGGGAAGAAGAATATCGGTAACAGGACCTTTGGCTTTGTACTGACGGACAACCATAAGAGTTGCTGCAGGTGCGGTAGCAGTGGCAACCGCACCAAGAATAATTGCCGCAGGGAGAGGGAGATAGCCCTCGGGTAAAATAAATGAAAGGGCAATAAGAGCAATATCAACAACTACTGTTGTTACAATAGCTTGGGCAATACCGATTACCGTTGCCTGCTTGCCGATTTTCTTAAGCTGGGCAAGGCGGAATTCGTTACCGATTGCAAAGGCGATAAATCCCAATGCTAAATCGCAGAGGATTGAATAATACTGAGGGGGATTGAATTCTTCATTGAAGCCGAAGCCTAATCTGCCGAGGCAGAAGGGTCCGATTATAACACCTGCCACAAGATAGGCTGTGACTGCAGGCAAGCCTACTTTTTTTGCAAGTCGGGAAAGCAAAAGTCCCGATAATAAGGCGATTGAGAGGGTTAAAAGCACCTCGGGAGTTGAATGCATAGTATTACTTCTTTCTTTATATATAATATACAATAAAATGTTTTAACGATTGTATATTTTAACATAAAGAATTTGAATGTCAAGAGCTATTTAAGTGCAAAATGCAAAATGCTAAGTGCTAAGTATAAGAACGAAAAGACTTACTTAGCATTTAGCATTTAGAATTTAGCATTTTTAATGATGGTGATGATGACTATGTTCGTTATGGTTCGGGTGGCAAACAAGATCTTCGCACTCTTCCTCGGGCGTTTCGATTTCTACTGTTGCGTGGGAAATGTCGTGTTCTGCTAATTCTTCTTTAACTGCTTTTTTGATTGCTGCAGGGTGGTCAGAGGTGACAATGTGAAGAGTTGCGATATGGTTGACACCGTCAAGGGTTCTTACGTGGAGATGGTGAACATCAAGAACGCCGTCAATTTCTTTAATATGGTTTTTCAGCTCTCTTATTTCAATACCGTCGGGAGTTTTTTCAAAGAAAATATCGCAGATTTCCTTGAAATGCTTAAAGGCGTGAACAAGAAGGAAGATTGCAACACCTATGGACATTAAAGGGTCAATGTAGGTGATGTCGGTGAATTTCATTAAAACTGCACCTAAAAGCACAACACCCCAGCCTAAAACATCCTCGAACATATGAAGACTTACGGCTTTTTGATTTAATGAGCCGTCACCACGGGTAGCGATTGAAGCAACAAGGTTAACACCCATACCGAAAACTGCAAAAAGAAGCATGCCGTTGTAGTCAATTTCTACAGGATGAATAATTCTGTCGCAAGCCTTGATGATAACGAAAATTGAACCTACTATAAGAATAACTGTCATTATAAGGCTTCCTAAAACGGAATATCTGCCGTAGCCAAAGGTGTATTTATCGTTAGGCTCTTTCTTGCTTTTTTCTTCAAGAATATAGGAAATGCCGATGCTGACACTGTCACCGAAGTCGTGAACAGAGTCGGAAATAATTGCAACACTTCCCGTTAATGCTCCGCCGATAAATTCAAATATGGCGAATATAAGGTTTAAAACAAATGCAGTTAAAATTCGTTTTTGAGATTTCATAGGTTACTCCTTGAAAAAGTAGTAGAATGATATATAATATAGTTTATAACAATTTTGTCGTGAATTGCAAGATGTTTAGTATAAAAATAATTTGAATAGGAGAATTATTATCCTCCCTTTTTTCGATTGGGAAAAAGGGAGGGGGACCATTCTTGATATAACTGTTGCTCTTTATTTGTTGTTTCGGGTGAAATAGTTTGTTAAAGAACAAAGTTCGGGCGGAATGGTGGTGGGTACTTGTGCAATTTACGGATTTGTAGCTGAGTGTACCACCCACCGCAAGCGGTCCCCCCTCCTTTTTGCTAAAGCAAAAAAGAGGGATAATTTTGCAATACTTTCATATATTGGAGTGATTTTATGTATAAACAAAAACTTTGCCTTTCTGCAAGTAAATCTTACGGTATCAGCTTAACCGAACAAATAAGACTTTTTAAGAAAACAGGCTTTGAGGGCTTCTTTGTCCTTTGGCAAAAGGGTATGGATGAGGAAATAGAAGAATGTGCAAAGGTTGCTAAAGAGGAAAATATGATTTTTCAGTCCATTCACGCTCCTTGGGGCTACTGCCAGGACATGTGGGATGAAAACGAAAAGGAAGATGCCCGAAAGGGTGTTGAGGAATTAAAGCATTGCCTTGACCTTTGCAAAATGTATGATGTACCCGTTCTCGTTTCTCATGTTTTTGTTGGTTTTGATGTTGAGTATAAGCCAACAGAATTCGGTCTTCAAAACTACGGTGAGGTTATAGACTATGCTGAAAAAATCGGTGTTAAAATTGCCTTTGAAAACACCGAGGGTATTGAATATTTAAAGGCAATTTTTGAAAGATACGGTGACAGAGAGGCAATGGGCTTCTGCTGGGATTCGGGTCACGAAATGTGCTATAATTTCAGCGAGGATTTACTTGCCCTTTTCGGTCACAAATTATATGCTACCCATATTAACGATAATTTAGGTATAAAGGATTTTAACGGCAGAATTTTCTGGCACGATGATTTGCATCTTTTACCCTTTGACGGTATAGCCGATTGGGATTACAATGCGAAAAGACTTGTAAAATGCGGTTATGATGGTATTCTTACATTTGAGCTGAATAAAACCTCAAAACCCAACCGACATGAGAATGATAAGTATGCGAAATTGAGCATAGAAGAATATGTGGCTGAGGCGTATGCAAGAGCTTGTGGATTTGCTGCAAAAGTGCAAAGTGCAAAACGCAAAACGCAAAATGTCGGGGCAAGCCGATTATAATATTAAAAGTATTCAGGACAGAAAATCTGTCCTGAATACTTTTTGTTTATAGTGTTGTTATTTTTGCATTTTCGATTAAATCGGATTTTCTTAAGAAATAATACTGATTTGCATACTTTAAACCGAAATGGTTTTTTAAGCTTTTTACGCTTGTTATGTCAGTATATTTAATCTGAACCGTTCTTGCTGAGGTGCTGTCTAAAACAGCAACAAGAACATAGTCATCAAAAAACTCATATTTATATGTATTACCTACAATTCGGTTTCTGCCCTCTTTTAATATTTTTTTGGTTCTGTAATAAGACAATATTAAAAGCAGACAGTATATAATGAGAATACCGATGAAGATACCCTTGAGAATTTCAAAAACAAAGCCCGAAAGAAAAGCGAGAGCGATTAAACCAAAGAAAATAATAATCCAACAAATTTGCTGTATCACACCTTTTTTATGGTCAGTAACTTGTTTTAAAAATTCCTTAACCTCTTTTTCTGTAAAGTTAAAGGTGTATTTTTCATTTGGCATATAATCACCTCATAATTTTGCATTCTGCATTCTGCATTTTGCATTCAATAAAAACGCTGAATGCGTTTTTATTGTTTCGCTCCGTTATCAAACATCTCAAGCACCTTAACGCTTGCTGCAAAGCATTTTTCAAGGCAATCCTTATTAAGAGCATCGGGTGTATCAAGTCTTGTGTGATAAAAATCGGGAAGAGCGTGGCTAAGTGCGGTAACGCCTGTTGCTCTGAGTCCTGCTTGAGCAAAGGCTGCTGAGTCGGTAGCACCGCCGAGAGGGGGAACCATACCTTTTTTGCAGGGAATGTTCAATTCCTCGCAAGCCTCTATAAACAAATCGGAAACATCCTTATCAACCTTAACAGTGCCGTTAAGGTCACGATAGTTAACCATAAGCTCTTCAGACTGAGTTATTGTATCGTAAGAATAAATAAATGTCGGTACATCATTCATTTCGTCCTTATGAGCTTCGCTCCAAGCCTTTGCACCACGAAGATCTGCTTCTTCACTACCTGTGAAAATAACACCGATTTCTGTGTTTTCGAGCTCGATGTTTTCTTCTTGAAGCATTTTAAGGATACCCATGCCGATATAGCAGCCGGAAAGGTTATCGTTAGCACCGTCAACAATTCTGTTTCTGTTCCACATAAAGTAAAGTCCGAACCAGAAGGGCACAAAAGCAAGCGTACCAAGACCGAGCTTTGTTGCAAGAGAGCCTTCAATAACACCTGCAATGCTTAAAATAGCAATAGCAAGAAGATAGAATGCACCGAGGAAGCAAAGCATCATATGAATATCAAAGCCTAAATATGTAAATTTGTATTTAAAGGGCCATTCCCAAGCACCGTCAGCGTGACCGACAAAGATAATTCTTCTTTTTACTTCACCTGCGGGCTTTTTGAAGCCTGTTGCATTATGACCGGTTTCTTCCTTGAAAAGCTTATCAACAAGCTTCTTGTAAAGACCAAACTGTAAAAAGCAGATAACAAGACCGATTAAAATAAATGCAACTGACAATGCAGGAATAAAGAAATATGAAAGAAGTGCTAAAAAGCAACAAGTGATTGTCAGATAAATCCATCCGAAGAAGGAGCCGGGATTTTCCTTGAAGCCCTCAACATAGGTTCTGTCGCAGCCTAATTCTTTCATTTTTTCCGCTGCATATTCGCAAGCCTGCTTCTCACCCTTTGAGCCGGGGCCTCTTTTTTCAAAGGTGTTGCAAATATATGTGATTTCATCAATCATATATTGGGCAGCTTTGCTTTTTAAATCAATAATCTTACTTAAATCCATTTCTATCTCTCCTTTGTAAGTACATATTAATACTTATAATAACATTTTACTAAAAAATGGATTAAAGTCAACAAAAAATTAACATTATTTAGTATTTATTGTATAGAAATATCACAAAAAACAGGAAAGTGGTCACTTAATTCCTTTAAATTTTTTTGAGAAAGTGTTGCATGGTGTGAAATTTTTACATCACCAAAAGCAAAAATGTGGTCAATAAAGGGCGTTTTTTTGTTGGTGCTTTCTCCGTGAGAGGATGTTTTTGCAAGAGCTGAGGTGTTCTGGAATGCAGTCACAAGAATGTCATAAATAGGTGACGGGGTTTTTTTCGTGGGTTTATGGGTATTAAAATCTCCTAAAGGAAAAACGGGGCAATTAAAAAGGTTTTTTAAATCCTTGCAGAGAGTTATCAGCTCAAGGGCTTGAGTTAACGGTATTGCATTATCCGAGAAATCAGAACCGCTTAAGCTGAAATGGGTGTTTACAACCGCAAAAATTTTATCGGCTTTTTTATGACGGAAAACTCCCCATACCATTCTTCGAAGAGGGGAGCTGCTGCCGTTTTTAAAAACCTGCTCTCCGAAGGCTATGAGGTTTACTGCTTCCGGGTTATAGGCAAGAGTTGTCATAGTTTGGAAAACCGCTGAGCGAATCGGATGGATAAATTTATAATTAGTATTATTAAATATGCAGGCAAACCATTTTCGGCTCATTTCTTGAAAACCGCATACATCGGGGGCTATACCCTCTAAAACTCTGCAAACACCGTCAGCACGAAGCTGGGCAGGGCTTCCCTCAAAGCCAACGGAATCTGATAAAATATTATAGGTCATAAGGCGGATTTCTCTGTTTTCTTTATTATAAATTCCACTTAATTTTTCAAGCTCTGTTGCTTGTTGAACAGTTGCAGGATGTTGGGAAATGTCACCGTAGGTTTTAAGATACATATCCGCACCGGTGAGGAGGAAAAATAGTATTGTGATTATTATTGCGGTTGCTTTGTAAATGTTATTTTTTATCATAATTATATTATGGACTTTTTTGCGTTAAAAATTACAAATTTAAAAGTGCTAAATGCTAAGTGCTAAATGCTGAATAAATGGACCTGCGGTCGGCAATTGTAAAGATAAATAAAAGTCAACATTATTTTCTTCCTAAATAAGACAAATAGTAAGAGTGAGTTTTAGTTATGAATAATTAAATATAATGTTCGGAATAGAAGCTGCCCCTTCATTTAGCACTAAGCACTTAGCATTTAGCATTTTATTATAATGTTTAATAACTTGAAAAAAATATAAATTATGCTATACTTTACTAAACTGACAAACTATAGTGACTGGTGAACTTATGGAAATGTATGAAAATAAAATTGAACAGGAGAGGGCGGTGCTTGTGTCTGTTGACACAGGCGAATTTGATGTTGATTCCTCTCTTCTTGAGCTTTCCGAGCTTGCGAGAACTGCGGGGGCAGAGGTTATTTGCGAAATGACCCAGAAAAGAGAAGCACCCGAGGCGGGTACTTATCTTGGTCGCGGTAAATTAGAAGAGCTTGCAGAATACTGCGAAAATGAAAAGCCCGATTTAGTTATTGTTGACGGGGAATTAACCCCTGCTCAGCAGAAGAATATTGAAACAATAACAGACACAAGGGTTATTGACCGAACTACTCTTATTCTTGATATTTTTGCATCTCGTGCATTATCGGGAGAGGGTAAGCTGCAGGTTGAGTTAGCACAGCTTAAATACGCTTTGCCACGCTTGGGCGGTAAGGGTGCAAGTATGTCACGACTTGGTGGCGGTATCGGTACTCGTGGTCCCGGTGAAACAAAGCTGGAAACAGATCGCCGTCATATAAGACGCAGAATTTCTGCACTTTCAGAAGACCTTAAGGAGCTTGAAGAGAGAAGAGCCCGTCACAGAGAAAGGCGAAAAAAGGACGGAGTTGTTACTGTTGCCCTTGTCGGCTACACAAACGCGGGTAAATCAACTCTTATGAACACTCTCACAGATGCAGGTGTTCTTGCGGAAAACAAGCTTTTTGCAACCCTTGACCCGACTGCAAGGGCCTTGACTCTTCCCGACGGCAGCAGTGTTCTTCTGATTGATACTGTCGGATTTATACGCCGACTTCCTCATAAGCTTGTTGAGGCTTTTAAATCTACACTTGACGAAGCGGTTAATGCAAATGTGATTCTTAATATCTGCGATGCTTCAAATGAAGAATGTGCAGAGCATTACAAGGTTACAATGGACTTGTTGGAGGAGCTTGGGTGCGGTGACAAGCCTATTATAACTGTTCTTAATAAATGTGACCTTGTGAATGATATTTCAATTCCTATGACAAACTCCGTAAGAGTTTCTGCAAAAACGGGTGAGGGACTTCCCGAGCTTCTTGAAAAGGTTAAGGAGGCACTTCCGCCAACAAGAAAGCGGGTTAAAATTCTTCTTCCCTTCTCTATGGGCGGTGTTGGTGCGGAGCTTCGAAAAACAGGCGTTGTTCATTCTGAAGAATATACTGCCGATGGCTTACTGCTTGATATTACGGCGGAGATTTTTACACTTGAGAAGTATGAGGAGTATATTTTATAAATGCAAAGTGTAAAGTGCAAAGCGCAAAGTGTCGGGTCTGCGACGCTATTATAAATTAAGAAATGGATTCAAGACAATTTACTGTCCTGAATCCATTTTTGTTGTGAAAATAACTTTGCATTTTGCGTTTTGCATTTTGCATTTGTTTAGCGGACGCTAAACAAAAGCTGTCCATAGGACGGGTAGCACCATTTATCTGAGGGGCAGAGGGCTTCTGCACTGTCTACTGCGAAGCGCAGGTGCTCCATAACTGGAATAATTCTGTTTTTATAGAACATAGCAGCGGCATCACTTTCGGAAATTTCTTTAACCTCTCTTGAAAGCTTTTCCAATTCATTTACTGCACCGAAGGCTTCCTTTGAAAGTCCGGAAAGCTCTTTTGCAACTGATTCTTCATAAGATGTATCAATAAATTCGCCAACTGCTCTTTTTGCAATAACTGTATCTGCAAGCTCGTGAATTTGACGGCTGACACAAGGAAGAATATCCTTCTTTGTCATATCAATCATTGTGAGAACCTCGATGTTAAGATATTTGCAGTATTTTTCGTTTTTGATTTCGTAGTGAGCCTTGATTTCCGCTTCACTATAAACACCGTGCTTTGTATAAAGAGCGATATTCTTATCGTGGAGCATATAGGGAAGACAGTCGGGAGTGGTCTTAAGATTGAGAAGACCTCTTTTTTCTGCTTCCTTAACCCAGGCATCGTCATAGCCGTTGCCGTTGAAGATTATTCTCTTATGCTCTTTAATAACTCTCTTGATAAGAGCTTGAATTGCGGTTTCAAAATCATCGGCATTTTCAAGCTCGTCCGCAAACTGAGAAAGAACCTCTGCAACTGCAGTGTTAAGAGTTGTGTTAGGGCCTGCAACGGAAGCAGAGGAGCCTAACATACGGAACTCGAATTTATTACCTGTAAAGGCGAAGGGTGAGGTTCTGTTTCTGTCGGTAGAGTCTTTAGGAAAACGGGGGAGAACATGAACACCAACCTTGAGGACCTCTTTTTTCTTTGAGCCATAGTCCTCGTCATTTTCAAGAGCATCAAGAACTGCATTAAGCTCTTCGCCAAGGAACATTGAAACTATTGCAGGTGGTGCTTCCTGGGCACCTAAACGGTGGTCATTACCTGCGGAAGCTATTGAAATACGGAGTAAATCCTGGTAGTCGTCAACTGCTTTTATTACTGCACAAAGGAAAAGTAAAAACTGTGCATTTTCTGCGGGAGTTTCACCGGGCTCAAGAAGGTTTGCACCTGTGTTGGTGGAAATGGACCAGTTGTTATGCTTACCGCTACCGTTAACACCTGCGAAGGGCTTTTCGTGGAGTAAACAAACCATACCGTGCTTTTTAGCAATTTTCTGCATTGCTTCCATTGTAATCTGATTATGGTCGGTAGCAATATTTGTTGTGGCATATATGGGGGCTAATTCGTGCTGGGCGGGAGCTGCTTCATTATGCTCGGTTTTAGCAAGAACGCCTAATTTCCAAAGCTCCTCATCCAAGTCAGCCATAAATGCCTGGACACGAGGCTTAATAGCACCGTAATAATGGTCGTCAAGCTCCTGTCCCTTGGGAGGCTTTGCACCGAAAAGGGTTCTGCCTGTATAAACAAGGTCCTTTCTCTTATTGAAGACATCCTTATCAACAAGGAAATATTCCTGCTCGGGACCAACGGTTGTTTTAACGGAAACAACATCTGTATTGCCGAATAATCTTAAAATACGAAGAGTCTGCTTGTTGATTGCTTCCATTGAACGAAGAAGAGGTGTTTTCTTGTCAAGTGCATCTCCGCCATAGGAACAGAAAGCGGTGGGAATGCAAAGAACACCCTCCTTAATGAATGCGAAGGATGTAGGGTCCCAAGCGGTATAGCCACGAGCTTCAAAGGTTGCACGAAGACCGCCTGAGGGGAAGGAGGAAGCGTCGGACTCGCCTTTAACAAGCTCCTTGCCCGAGAATTCCATTATTATGCCACCCTCTTTGGTGGGGGTGATGAAGCTGTCATGCTTTTCGGCGGTAACGCCTGTGAGAGGTTGGAACCAATGGGTATAATGAGTTGCACCTTTTTCAATCGCCCAATCCTTCATAGCATTGGCAATAACATTTGCAACATCTAAATCAAGACGATGACCTGTTTCAAGAGTACGCTCAAGCTCTGCATAGGTTTCTGCAGGCAAACGCTCCTTCATAACAGATGCGGAAAATACATCACAACCGAAATATTCTGTTACTGTTTTCATTGGTATCCACCCTTTCAAATATTCGAGTGTATTATATACTAAAATAATTTGATTATCAACAAAAAACTATAGGGTTGTGAAAGATTTGTCGAAATCTATAAATATTTAGAGATAGGGAAAAGAGAATTATATAAAATGCAAAGTGCAAAGCGAAAAACGCAAAGTGAAGGGTCTGCGACGCAAATTAAAATAAAGAAATGGATTCATGACAGTTTATTGTCCTGAATCCATTTTGCTATCAATAATTTTGCACTTTGCGTTTTGCATTTAAAGCAGGTATCCCGCCGCAATTCCTGCCGCTGCAGAAATAACGATAATTATAATCGGGTGAACCTTTTTGAAAACTAAAACTGTCATCACAACGGCGATTGCTAAGGATACAAGCAAATCGGGAATTACAATACCGCCGAAGTCAAAGCCGTTGGGAAGAAAGACGGTTAAAATCATTGAAACAAGTGCCGAACCGATAAGACCGATAACCGCAGGGCGAAGACCTGTCATAACAGAAGAAACTATTTTACTTTCCTTGAATTGCTTATAAAACCTTGCAACAATGAGAATAACAATAAAGGATGGGAGAACAACGCCTAAGGTAGCACAAATTGCTCCCAATACACCGCCTGTTTCCATACCAACGTAGGTTGCGCAGTTAATGGCAAAGGGGCCGGGTGTGCTTTCGCTGACTGCAATAAAATTGATTATTTCTTCAATTTCCATCCAGCCGTGGTTTAAAACCTCTTTCTGAATAAGAGGGAGCATTGCATAACCGCCACCGAAGGTGAAAAGACCGATTTTGAAGAATGTTATGAAAAGCTCAAGAAAAATACTCATTCTTTAACCCTCCTTTTGATAATAAGAGAGTTGATTAAACCTGCAACACCGCAACCGATAATTACGAAAATAACGTTTATTTCGGTGAAGGCTGCAAGAACAAAGGATGCACCCATAAGAATATAGGAGAAAATATCCTTCGGAGCTTTTTTGTACATTGAAACGAGGGCTTTAATAATAAGAGCCAGAACACCTGCACGGATGCCGTTGAAGGCATACTGAACAGCCTTGATATCGCTGAATTCACGAAGCACAAGAGAGATTATTGAGATGATTGTAAAAGAGGGGAGGACAACTCCGAAGGTGGCACAGAATGAGCCGAAAACACCGCAGATTTTATAGCCGATAAAGGTTGCGGAGTTAATGGCAATAGGGCCGGGAGTGCTTTCCGCAATAGCGAAAATATCGAGAATATCTTCAGATGTAATCCAACCGTGCTTATCAACAATTTCCTTTTCAATAATCGGAATCATAGCGTAACCGCCGCCAAAGGTGAAGGCACCGATTTTAAGAAATGTGAGAAAAAGCGTTAAGCAGGTTTTCAGTTTTTCTTTCATACTTTTCTCCTTTTAAAAATATTCTTGTATATTATATTGGTGAGGTTGAGTTTTGTCAAATAATATGATAAAATTATTGTAATTAAAAATTACAAATTAGAAATTAGGAATTAAGGGACCTGCGGTCGGCATTATAAGCCGCCAGTCGCCAGTGTTGGTCTGCGACAGCAATTATAATCGGCTTTGCCCCGAAATTTCTCATTTCTAATTTTCAATTTGTAATTTTGAACAGGTAGGTTTTTTATGGATTTTGATGTTGCAAAAAACAGGGCTGAGGAATTGACGAAAATCCTTAACGACTGTATTGACAAATATTATATGGGAAATGAAAGCGATGTATCGGACTATGATTACGATATGATGATGCGTGAGCTTTCAGCTATTGAGGAGGAGTTTCCTCAGCTTTTAAAGGAGGATTCGCCCACTCACAGAGTTGGCGGAAGCAGTGACACTACCTTCGAAAAGGTTACTCATACTGTAAGAATGGAAAGTCTGCAGGATGCTTTTTCCGTTGAAGAGCTAAGGGAATTTGACGAAAGAGTGAAAAAGGCTTTCCCCAAGGCTCAGTATGTTGTTGAGCAGAAAATTGACGGTCTTTCCTGCTCCCTTGAATATCGTGACGGTATTCTTGTCAGAGCTTCAACCCGTGGTGACGGTAATGTGGGCGAGGATGTTACAGCTAATGTTAAAACAATCCGTTCAGTACCCTTGAAGCTCAAAGAGGCTTTGCCCTTTATCGAGGTTCGTGGCGAGGTTTATATGTCCCATGAATCCTTTGATGAATTGGTTGAAAGGCAGGAGCTGAAGGGGGAAAAGACCTTCAAAAATCCCCGTAATGCAGCATCCGGCTCATTAAGGCAGAAGAATCCAAAAATAACTGCAGAAAGAAAGCTTGATATATTCGTTTTCAATATTCAGCAAAAAGAGGGAGGAAAAGAACTCCGTTCTCATAAGGAAAGCCTTGATTATCTTGGTGAATTAGGCTTTTCAACCATTCCCGAATATACCCTTTGCGATAGTATTGATGAAGCAATAGCCTGCATTAACGGCATTGGTGACAACAGAGGTAAGCTTACCTTTGACATTGACGGTGCTGTCATTAAGGTGGACGATTTTTCTATGAGAGAGGAGCTTGGCAGTACCTCGAAATTTCCTAAATGGGCGGTAGCCTTCAAATACCCCCCCGAAGAAAAGGAAACTAAGCTTCTTGATGTGGAAATCCAGGTGGGAAGAACAGGTGTTTTAACCCCTACTGCTATATTTGAGCCCATTATTCTCGCAGGCACAACTGTTTCAAGGGCAACTCTCAATAATGCAGATTTTATAAAAGAAAAGAATATTGCCATCGGCGATAAAATTATTGTCCGCAAGGCAGGAGATATTATTCCCGAGGTGCTTTGCGTTAAAGAGCATACGGGAGAAAATGAGCAATATCAATACCCCGAAAGCTGCCCTGCCTGTAACAGTAAGGTGGTTCGTGAAGAGGGTGAGGCGGCAATACGTTGCGTTAACCCCGATTGCCCTGCACAGCTTCTCAGAAAGCTTATTCACTTCTGCTCAAGAGATGCTATGGATATTGAGGGCCTCGGTGAAGCAGTTTTAGAACAGCTTGTTAAAGAAAAGCTTATTTCAAAGGCTTCTGATATTTACAGGCTCAGTCCTATGGAGCTTGTTTCTCTTGAAAGAATGGGTGAGAAAAGCTCGCTTAATCTTATTGAGGCTATCGAAAAATCAAAGGGCAACGATTTATATAAATTGATTTTCGCTTTGGGTATTCATCATATCGGCTTAAAGGCGGCAAAATTACTTGCAAACCATTTTGATACAATGGATGCACTTTTAAATGCAAGCGAAGATGATATTAAAGAGATTGACGGTATGGGGGATATATCTGCAAAAACTCTCAAGGATACACTCTCTCTTCCCGAAACTGTTGCTCTTATAGAGGATTTCAAGGCATACGGGCTTAATATGAAAAATCTTACGGAAAAGGCTGATGACCGCTTTAAAGGAATGACCTTTGTTCTTACGGGTACTCTTTCAAAATTCGGCAGAAAGGATGCTGAAGCTATTATTGAAAAATTCGGCGGTAAGGCATCCGGCTCGGTTTCCAAAAAGACTACCTATGTTCTTGCGGGTGAGGATGCGGGAAGCAAGCTGAGAAAGGCTAATGAATTGGGTGTTACAGTTATTTCCGAGGCTCAATTTGACGAAATGATAAAATAAGGCTTTTTGATTTTATGCAATAAATCAATAGACAAAAATCATTGAGATAATGTAGAATGTTTTTATAGAGCCTCCCTGGCGAAGGGAGGGGGACCATCGCTTGCGATGGTGGAGGGTTCTAGCGTCGTAAGACGCGTAGAATAAAATCATTTACCTATATAGAAAGGGTGTTTTTATGCCTACAACAGAAGTTTTCAAAACCAAAACCAAAAGAAAAAATCTTTTTCTGCGTGTAGCAAAGGGCCATTTTGCAACAAGCTACACTCATTCAAATTACTATATTGATGTTGCTGATCAGAAATCCCGTTATTCTGAAGCAAAAGCAGTTGCAGAGGAGCTTTGCTCAAATTATAATTACGGCACAACTATAGTTGACACAATTCTTTGCCTTGACGGCACTGAGGTTATCGGTGCTTGCCTTGCAAATGAGCTTACTAAACACTCCTTTGCAAATATCAACGCTCATCAGACTGTTTATGTTGTTACTCCCGAAATTGTTAACGGCTCTCAGATGATGTTCAGAGATAACCTTGTTCATATGATTAAGGGTAAGCATGTGCTTATTCTTGCGGTTTCCGTTGCATCCGGAGCAACTGCAAAGGCTGCTGTTGAAGCGGTTAAATATTACGGTGGCGAAATTTCGGGTATTGCTTCAATTTTCGCAACTGTTGCTAATTGCGGCGGCTACACTGTTAACTCCGTTTTCAATCCCAATGATTTAGAGGGCTATTTCGCAGTTCCTGCTCACGAATGTCCCCTTTGCAAAGAGGGCAAGAAGCTTGATGCATTGATTAACTGTCACGGATATTCTAAATTATAATGCAAAATGCAGAATGCAGAATGCAAAATTAAAGGGTCTGCGACGCCATTTAAATAATAAAGTAAAAGGTTCAGGACATTAATTGTCCTGAATTTTTTATTTTATTAAATTAAAGGAAATGAAAAAATCAAAAAGAAAATGCTATTGTAAGAATAAATAATATTAATATAATGTTTGGAAGCGAAGCTTCCCCGATAATTCTGCATTTTACATTTTGCATTCTGCATTTTTTGATTTATTTTTCCAACAATATTGAAGAGTAGAAAAATCTGTGATAAAATGATTTTTGTAAAAAATTGGAGTGAATTCTGTTTTTGTCAAAAAAGGAGAGAAAGCTATGACTTTTTTTGATGTTTTAAGCCTTTTAGCAGGGCTTGTGTTTTTCCTTTTCGGTATGAATACTATGTCCGATGGTCTTGAAAAGGCGGCAGGCAGTAAGCTTGAGATTATTCTTAAGAAAATGACCTCAAATGTATTCGTAAGCATTATTATGGGTGCATTGATTACTGCGGTTATTCAGTCCTCTTCAGCAACAACTGTTATGCTTGTGGGTCTTGTGAACTCGGGGCTTATGGCATTTGAAAATTCAATCGGAGTTATTTTCGGTGCTAATATCGGTACAACAATTACTGCGTGGTTCTTATCTCTTGTTGGTGTGCAGAGTGATTCTTTCTTTATGCAGATGGTGAAGCCTCAGAACTTCTCACCCATTCTTGCTATTATCGGTATTGCATTTATAATGATGGCAAAAAACGATAAAAAGAAAAATCTCGGTACTATTTTTGTCGGCTTTACCTTGCTTATTTACGGTATGGATATTATGTCCGGATCAGTTGAGGGCTTAGCAGAAATGCCCGAATTTAAGGAGGTTCTTCTTAAATTCAATAATCCCGTTTTGGGTATTCTTGTGGGTGCTGTGTTTACTGCAATTATTCAGTCCTCCTCCGCATCTGTCGGCATTTTGCAGGCACTTTCTCTTACAGGTTCAATTACTTATACAATGGCGGTTCCCATTATTCTGGGTCAGAATATCGGTACCTGTGCAACAGGTCTTATTTCCTGCATCGGTGCAGGGGCAAATGCAAAAAGGGTTTCCTTTACTCACACAATAGTTAACATTATAGGCTCATTGATTTTTATGCCTGTATTTCTTATTGTTAACTCTGCTATGGGCAGTTATTTTGACGAGAATATGGTAAACCCTGCAAGCATCGCTGTTATTCACACCATATTCAATGTTACAACAGTTGTTCTTCTTGCACCCTTTACAAAGCTTCTCGGTAAATTGGCTCACAAGGTTATCAAGGCGAAAAAAGGCGAAGAAAAGGGACAAAAAGCGGTTGTTTACCTTGACGAAAGACTTTTCCGTTCTCCCACAGTTGCGGTTATGGAATGCGATAACTACACTTCGCAGATGGCGATTATTTCTAAGGTTACCATTCTTAAGGCACTGAATCTTGTTTTCGATTATAATAAAGAGGAAGCAGCTTTAATTAAAGAAAACGAAGGCGTTCTCGATACCTATGAGGATGAATTGGGAACATATCTTGTTAAGCTTTCTGCACAAGCACTTTCAGCTAATGATGCAAGAACAGTTTCAAGAATGCTTCATACAATAGGGGACTTTGAACGACTCGGTGACCACGCTTTAAATCTTAAAAAAGTTGCTCAAGAAATTCATGAAAAGAAAATCACTTTCTCTCAAAGTGCTCAAAAGGAAATTGCAACTCTTATTGAAGCGATTACAGAAATCGTTGTCATGACAACAAAGGTATATGAGAAAAATGATTTGAGCTTAGCTTCAAGAGTTGAGCCTCTTGAGCAGGTTATTGACAGCCTCACTGCTGAAATTAAATCACATCATATTAACCGTCTTCAAAGCGGTGACTGCACTATTGAAATGGGCTTTGTGCTTTCGGATTTGCTTACTAACTGCGAGAGAATTTCCGACCACTGCTCCAATATTGCCGTTGCGGTAATTGAAGCTCAGAATGATACCTTTGACCCTCACAATTATCTTAATAAAATTAAGTATGATAATGAGGATTTCAAGGAAGTTTTCGAGGAATACAATGGAAAATACGATTTGCATAAATGATATACCGGTTGTTTTTGAAGACGACGACATCCTTGTTATAAACAAGCCTGTTGGAATTTTAAGTGAAGATTCTCCAAAGGGCGAAAAGGGGATTTTGACCTGTCTTCAAAATGATAACCTGCACCTTTTGCACCGTCTTGACCGGGATGTCGGCGGTGTAATGGTTTTTGCTAAAAATAAAAAAAGTGCCTCGGCACTTTCAACGGATATTGCAAACGGCAGGTTTTATAAATCCTACCTTGCGGTTACAGACGGAGTTCCCGAAAATGACGAGGGTATATATAAGGATTTGCTTTTCAAGGATTCAAAAAAGAATCGCTCCTTTGTTGTTAACAGAATGAGAAAGGGTGTAAGAGAGGCAAGCCTTGAATATGCTGTTTTAAAGAAAAGTGAGAAAAATGCACTTGTGAGAGTGCTTTTACATACGGGAAGAACTCATCAGATAAGAGTTCAGTTTTCCTCGAGAAAAACGCCTCTTACGGGTGACGGAAGATATGGCAGTAAGGTGCGTGACTGCAGTATTGCTCTTCATTCTCATAAAATAGTTTTTAATCATCCGAGGACAAAGGAAAAGGTTGAGTTTATTTCAAATCCCGATTTTGAAAAGTATCCTTGGAATTTAGGAAGTGTTAAAAATGATTGATTTATTACATAGCTTCAGCGGTGTGCTTGTAAATGTTTTAACAGTTTTAATAGGCAGTACCCTTGGACTTTTACTTAAAAAGCAAATTCCCGAAAGGCTGACAAATGCGGTTATGACAGCAATCGGTCTTTGCACTGTTGCAATAGGTGTAACTGGAGTTATAAAGGGACAAAATCAGCTTGTTATGATTATTTCCCTTGTTATCGGCACAATTATCGGTACCCTTATTGATATTGACGGAAAGCTTACTAAAATAGGTGATAGGCTTCAAAAGAAAAGCAAAAAGGGTGAAAATGAAAAAAGCACATTTTCACAGGGCTTCGTTACAGCTTCACTTCTTTTCTGCGTTGGAGCTATGACTATTGTCGGTTCAATGAATGCAGGAATATCGGGAGATAATCAGATGCTTTATACCAAATCTGTTTTGGATTTGATTTCTTCAACAATGCTTGGTGCAAGTCTTGGTATAGGTGTGCTTTGTTCTTCTGCTTTTGTTCTTGTTTTCCAAGGCGGACTTGTGGCACTTTCAATGGCTCTCGGTTCATTTCTTAATGATTTTGCAGTTGCGGAATTAATTTGCGCAGGCTCAGTTATGATTATCGCTCTCGGGCTTAACCTTATCGGTATAACAAAAATCAAGGTTGCGAATTTGTTGCCAGGGTTAGTGCTTGTGCCGTTTGTGTGTAAGATTTTTGAGATGGTTTAAAATGCAAAGTGCAAAACGCAAAGCGCAAAGTGAAGGGTCTGCGACGCGATTTATAATGTTTGGAAGCGAAGCTTCCCCGACATTCCTCACTCCTCACTCCTCAATCCTCACTAAATAAAAAATCCGCCCGACTTTCGTCGGACGGAATTTTTTATTATCAAAGGAGTGCTCTGTAAAGCTCTGCGATTTCTTCAACGCTTGTATCCTTGGGGTTACCGGGACGGCAAGCATCTGCGAATGCGCTTTCACTAAGGAACTGAATATCCTCTTCCTTAAGAATACCCTTAAGGTCTTTCGGAATACCAACCTTTTCGTTGAGAGCGTAAACTGCGTCAACTGCTGCTTTTCTTGCTTCTTCAACTGTCATAGCGTCTGTACCTGCAACGCCCATTGCTTTTGCGATGTCACGATATTTATCGCCTGTGCATTCAGCATTGTAAGCCATAATTGAGGGAAGAAGAATTGCGTTTGCAACACCGTGGGGTGTGTCATAAAGAGCACCGAGACCGTGTGCCATTGAGTGAACAATACCAAGACCAACGTTTGAGAAGCCCTGGCCTGCAATATACTGAGCGAGAGCCATACCCTCTCTGCCTTCGGGTGTGTTTTCGCAAGCACCGGGAAGATGCTTTGCAATAAGCTCAATTGCTTTAAGGTGGAACATATCTGTCATTTCCCAAGCGCCTTTTGTGATATAGCCTTCAATAGCGTGGGTGAGAGCATCCATACCTGTTGAAGCGGTAAGACCCTTAGGCATTGTAGCCATCATATCGGGGTCAACAACTGCAACCTCGGGAATATCGTGAACGTCAACGCAAACGAATTTACGTTTCTTTTCAACGTCTGTGATAACATAGTTGATTGTAACCTCAGCAGCAGTACCTGCAGTTGTGGGAACTGCGATTGTGAATACTGCGTGGTTCTTTGTTTCTGCTACGCCCTCGAGGCTTCTTACATCTGCAAATTCGGGGTTTTCAATAATGATACCAACTGCTTTTGCTGTGTCCATAGCAGACCCGCCACCGATAGCAACGATGCAATCTGCTCCGCTTGCCTTGAAGGCCTCAACACCGCTGAGAACATTTTCAATAGTGGGATTTGCTTTGATTTCGCTGAATATACTGTAAGGGAAGCCTGCTTTATCAAGAAGGTCTGTTACCTTACCTGTAACACCGAACTTGATAAGGTCCGGGTCGGAGCATACGAAAGCTTTTTTAAATCCACGGCTCTGAAGCTCTGTGGTGATGTTTTCGATTGCTCCTTTTCCATGATAGGAAATTGTGTTTAATACAATACGATTTGCCATTTTTATACCTCCAAAGGTTTATTAACGAACCTATTATACTACACACAGATTGATAAATCATTAACAAAATTCAAATATTTTCGTATTTTTTAAATTTCGGTAAGTTTGACAAATTTAAGGTTGAAAACCCTTGCAATATTACCATTGTTTTAAAAAATTGCTCGTGATATACTGTTTAAAATGTATTATATGTAATGCAAATTAGGAGATTTTTATGGATATTCCGAAGATTCTTCTGCAAAAAGCAGATGAAATTACAGAAAAGCTTAAAATAAAGCACCCTGAGCTTGCACCGTTTTTCAAGGGTTGCTTTTTGAATACTATTGAAACAACAGTTACAAAGCTTGATGACGGTGGCTATTTCGTTATAACAGGTGATATTCCTGCTATGTGGCTAAGAGATAGTGCCTCTCAGCTTACTCATTATATACGCTATGCAAATGAGGACGAGGATTTAAAGGAAATTATCAGAAGCGTTATTGCCCGTCACGCAAAATTTGTTTGCCTTGACCCTTATGCAAATGCTTTTAATGCAGTACCAAATTCGAAAAGTCATAAGGACGATACCGATTTTCAGCACGAATTAATCTGGGAAAGAAAATACGAGGTTGACTCTCTTTGTGCATCCCTTTATCTTGCTCATCAGTATTATAACGAAACTCTCGATAATTCTATTTTCACAGAAGAGTTCCACCAAATGATGTGGAAAATCGTTGATGTTTTCAAAAAAGAGCAGAACCATTTCCAGAATTCAAAATATTATTTTAACAGAACCGATTGCCCCACTATTGATACTCTTCCCAACGAGGGTAAGGGCAACGATGTTTTATACACAGGTATGACCTGGTCGGGCTTCCGTCCCTCTGATGACAGGTGCCTTTACGGTTACCTTGTGCCCTCAAATATGATGGCGGTTTGTGCCTTGAAAAAAGCGGCTCAGATGGCTAACGAGGGCTATGAGGATACAAAGCTTGAAAGCGAATGTCGTTCTCTCGCCTTTGATATTGACGAGGGTATTAAGGAGCACGGCGTTTACGACCACGACAGCTACGGCAAAATTTTTGTTTATGAAACTGATGGTATGGGCAATATGCTTTTAATGGACGATGCTAATTCACCCAGCCTTTTGTCTGCCCCATACCTTGGCTATGTAAAGCCCGATAATGAAATTTATCAGAATACAAGAAAATTCATCCTTTCTCATAACAATCCCTGGTATTTTGATGGTGCGGTTGCAAAGGGTATAGGCAGTCCTCATACGGGCACAGATAAAATCTGGCATATTTCCTTGACAATGCAGGCCCTCACCTCAACAGACGATGAGGAAATAAAAGAATGTATAAGAATGCTGACCACCACCCATGCAGGTGCATATCTTATGCACGAATCCTTTAATAAAAATGATGATACGGATTTCACTCGTCCTTGGTTCGCCTGGGCAAACAGCCTTTTTGCAGAGCTTATGATAAGATTAGCAGAGTAATGCAAAATGCAGAATGCAGAATGCAAAATTGTCGGGGAAGCTTGGCTTCCAAACATTTTAATTAATTAATGCGTAGTTCTTAATTTGAACTACGCATTGTTTTTATTATTTTTGTTAAAGTGTACCCTACAAAGAATATTGTCAGAATTGTTTTTAACTGTGAAATTCTTAAATAGGTTTTTGTTACATTTGAAAGGTTTTGTAAGGTTTGTTGTTTATCCATTAAAATAATCTCCTTATATATAATGCCGTGCGCAGCACCCTTTAATTTTGCATTCTGCATTCTGCATTTTGCATTCTCACGCAGTGAGCACCACCCCATGTGCTATTCCGGGTGTGCTTTCCTTTTGCATTGATGAGGTGGGGGAGAGAAGTGCGCCTGTTCCCACAAAAAGAACTTTATTAAGCTCTTTATTATTCAGCTTACCCAGAATATATGAGCAGACCACGCTTGCAGAGCAGCCGCAGCCCGAACCGCCTGAGTGAACATCTTGCTTTTCTGAATCAAAAATCATCATACCGCAGTCATTGTGGACAGAGCTGATATCCGTGCAATATTCCTTTCTCATTAATTCCTTTAAGAGAGCAGAGCCGGTTGAACCCAAGTCACCTGTGAGAATTAAGTCATAGTCTTCGGGTTTCGTTTGGGTATCTTTAAGAAAATCACCGATTGTCTGTGCCGCTGCAGGTGCCATGGCAGCACCCATATTATTAACATCGGTTATGCCCAAATCCCTGACAGAACCGATTATAACCTTTTCTATATGGGGTGCGTTTTCTCTGCTTTCTGTAACTACTGCTGCACCTGCTCCCGTAACAGTCCATTGACTTGCAGGACTACGCTGACCTCCGTATTCAAGAGGGAAGCGGTATTGCCTCTCTGCCGAGCAGAAATGAGAGGATGCAGCGGCAAGGGCAGTTTTTGCTGCACCCGAATCCACGAAAATTCCTGCAAGGGCAAGGGATAGTGCCATTGTTGAGCAAGCACCGTAAAGCCCCGCAAAGCAAAATCCCAAATCCCTCATATCAAAGGATGAGCCGATGCATTGATTTAACAGGTCACCTGCAAAGGCAAGCTGAATATCGTTTTTAGAAAGCCCCGATTTTTTTACAGCGGTTTCAATGGTGATTTTCTGCATTTTTGTTTCCGCTTTTTCAAAGGTTTTTTCTCCAAAAAAAGCGTCATTATATGCTTTATCAAAATATTGACCTAAAGGTCCGTCCGCCTCTTTTTTTCCCACAACTGCGGCATAGCCGATAATTGACGGAGTCCTTTCTAATTCGATTGTATATTTTCCCATTCTCTGTGGCATAAAATCGTTCCTTAAAAGTTTTATTATATTGTTTGCAAGAATGGCAAAAAAATACGCAACCCCTTAAAATGTCGAAACATTTTAAGGGGTTGCAAACTTTAACTATCAAAGAATATCATCAAAAAGTCTGATGTTCTTCTTTTCGGCTTTTAATTCGCCGTTCTGAATTTTCTTGATGATTTCAACGATTCTGTCATTAATGGGGGTGGGGATGCTATGCTTTCTTCCGAATTCGCAAACAACACCGTTAATTGCATCAACCTCGCAGGGCTTGCCTTTCTTAAGGTCCTGGAGCATTGAGGGCTCAATAAGACGGTGCTTTTTCATTGCAATGGGAAGAAGCTTGCAGCCGAGAGCACGCTTGAGAGCACCTTTATAATAGAAAAGACCAACAATGTTTTTGCCTTGAACGGGAGCAAACTGAGTGCCTGTTGCATGGCCTACATCAATACATTCCTTCATACAGCGGATGGCAACCTTCTGAGCGTCCTTATCCTCGGAAACATCACCGAAAACGCCGCCAACAACTGTTCCGAGACCGGAGAAGGTAGCATTGATAAGAAGCTTTGACCAACGAGCACCCATAAGATTCTCTTCCTCGTGAACGGGACACATAAGCTCTAAAAGGTCTTTAACCATTTTTACCTGTTCGTCTGTGATACCGTCTAATTTACCCATGTGGAAGGAAAGACTGTCGGGAGCACTTGTAAGCTCGCAAACACCGGGCTCAATAAGTGCTGCACCCCATTCAACCGCACAGCCCATTGTGTGATTGGCACCGACTACTTCGGCAACTGACGGCTCGGGAATACCGTTCTGAAGAGTTACAATAACACCGCTTTCGCTGAGGAAATCCTTGAGCATTGTAACAACCTCTTTGTTATGTAGCTGCTTTGTGAGAAGAACAATAACATCATATTTGCCTTCCATTTCCTCGGGAGTGATAGCCTTAACGGGAACTGTCATATCAACAGTGCCTATGATTTTTGCACCCTTTGTATTAAGAATTTCAACGTGAGCCTTGTTTCTGTTAATAAGGTCAACCTGACCGCCATTTTTAGTGATGTATGCGCCAAGAACAGTGCCGAGTGAACCGGCACCGTAGATTGCATTTCTGCTCATAGTCATTACCTCTTTGTTAAAAATTTAATTATCTGCAGTGATTTTAACACATACAGATAATTAAATCAATAATATTATTTCAAAAACAGATAATAAATAAGCCCGTAAAGGCTGGCGGCAGAGCAACCATAGACTATAACGGGTCCTGCAAGGTTAAACATTTTTGCGCCTGTGCCGAGGATTTTGCCCTCTGCGCTGAATTCAACCGCAGGGGAAACAACGGAGTTTGCAAAGCCTGTAATGGGAACAGCGGTGCCTGCACCTGCATGTTTTGCGATTTTTGCGAAAGCACCGGTGGCTGTGAGAATTGCCGTGATAACTATAAGTGTTACGGGTACGGCAAGCTTTACTTCATCCTCGGTTAAGCCTGCATTTGTATAAAGAGTTCTTAAAAGCTGACCGAAGCAGCAGATTGACCCGCCGAAAACAAAGGCTAAAACGCAGTCCTTTAAAAGCGGGGATTTGGGGGTGGTTGAGTGGACGAGTTGTTGGTATTGTTTTGGATTCATAAGATGCTCCTTTAGTGAAATGCAAAATGCAGAATGCAGAATGCAAAATTTCGGGGAAGCTTCGCTTCCGAACATTATAATTGCGTCGCAGACCCGACACTTTGCGTTTTGCGTTTTGCACTTTGAGTTTATTTTTTCTCTTATGTTAATTAAATATTCATTGATTATTTAAAAATTATATTGTATAATGAATATACAATATGTACCTGACGTGAAGGGGAGCTATATCTCCTGAAAATAAGGGACGGAAGATTAAGTGAAGAGTTAATAGTGAAGAGTGAAAAGTTTCGGGGAAGCTATGCTTCCGAATATTATAATCGCGTCGCAGACCCGAAATTTTGCATTCTGCATTTTGCATTTTGCAATTTACCGTACCTTGTTTCAGGTATGGTAATTTTTATTTTATTGAAGAAGGTGAATTTATGTCTTCTCGTGTTGGCGTTATCAGCATTATTGTTGAAAGCGGGGAGAGTGTTTCCGAGCTTAACGATATTTTGCATAATTACGGCGAATATATTATCGGCAGAATGGGAATTCCCTATCGGCAAAGGGAAATAAGCGTTATAAGCGTTGCTATAGATGCACCCCAGGATGTGATTTCCGCCTTAAGCGGTAAAATCGGAAATCTTAAGGGAATAAGCGCAAAAACCGTGCTTTCAAATGTGATGTGCGATGAATAATAACTTATTAACTATTGCCGATAAATTAATTCAAAATCATTCACTCACTCTGCAAGAATACGAAGAGCTGATTCTTGGCTATTCCAAAGGCTTGGCAGATTACCTTAAGGCCAACGCAGTAAAAGTCCGCAAGGATGTTTACGGAAATCAGATTTTTATCCGAGGACTTATCGAAATCAGTAATATCTGCAAAAACAACTGCTTTTATTGCGGTATTCGTGGGGGGAATCATCATTGCCAACGATACCGCCTTACTCCTAAGGAAATTATGGAGTGTTGCGTTGAGGGGTATGAATTAGGCTTTCGTACCTTTGTTTTGCAGGGGGGTGAGGACGGTTTTTATACCGATGAAATACTTTGCCATTTAATTTCAAATATCAAGAAGGTTTTTCCCGATTGTGCGGTTACGCTTTCATTGGGAGAAAGAAGTAAAGAAAGCTATCAGAAGCTTTTTGATGCAGGGGCTGACAGATATCTTCTCCGTCACGAAGCCGCAGATAAAGAGCTCTATGAGAAATTGCATCCTGCGGATATGTCCTTCGAAAACCGAATGGAATGCCTTAAAAATCTTAAAGAGATAGGCTTTCAGACCGGGTGCGGATTTATGGTTGGGGCACCATATCAGACTGCAAGGCATATTGCAAAGGATTTGAAATTTATTGAGGAATTCAAGCCCCATATGTGCGGAATAGGACCTTTTGTTCCTCACAGAGATACAATTTACGCAAATGAAAATGCAGGGTCGGCGAATTTGACCTGCTACCTGCTTTCAATTATAAGACTAATCCACCCAAATATTCTTTTACCTGCAACAACGGCATTGGGCACAGTGAAAAATGACGGAAGAGAACGGGGAATTCTCTCGGGTGCAAATGTTGTTATGCCGAATCTTTCTCCCGAAAGTGCAAGAAAGAAATATGAATTATATAACAACAAATTGAATACCGGTGTAGAAAATGCTTTTCATATAGCAGAACTAAAAAAGAAAATGGAAGGTATAGGGTATGAGGTTGTGACTGCGAGAGGCGATGTGGCTTCGTCAATGAAATAAATCCTTATAGGATTTATGAAGTATCCGAAGGATATGAAGTAGCTATCGCTATGAAGTACGCTAACGCGTATGAAAAGGATTTATTTTACTTCATATTTTGTTATACAAAATACTTCATAATCCCAAAGGATTACTTCATATTGCGTAGCAATACTTCATTTTTAATATTTTGAAAGGAATTTTTATTATGTCAATTTACAATCCAAAATCATTAAAGGCAGAAGAATTTATTCACGATGGTGAAATTCTTGACACCATAAAATACGCAGAGGAAAACAAGCATAATATTGAGCTTATTGACAGTATTCTTGAAAAGGCAAAGCCTCGAAAAGAGGGGAATGGTTTTCATTGCACAGGTCTTACTCACAGAGATGCAGCGGTGCTGCTTGCTTGTGACATTCCCGAAAAGGTTGAGGAAATGTATGCTCTTGCTAATCAGATTAAGCAGGATTTTTACGGCAACAGAATTGTTATGTTTGCACCTCTTTATCTTTCAAACTACTGTGTGAACGGTTGCGTATATTGTCCGTATCACCTTAAAAATAAGCATATTGCCCGTAAAAAGCTTACTCAAGAAGAGGTTAAAGCAGAGGTTATTGCTTTGCAGGATATGGGCCACAAGCGTCTTGCTATTGAAGCAGGTGAGGACCCAAAGAATAATCCTATTGAATATATTCTTGAATGTATCAAAACTATTTACAGCGTTAACCACAAAAACGGTGCTATAAGACGAGTTAATGTGAATATTGCCGCTACTACTGTTGAGAATTACAGAAAGCTTAAGGATGCAGGTATCGGTACATACATTCTCTTCCAGGAAACCTACCATAAGGAAAGCTACCTTGAGCTTCACCCAACAGGACCAAAGCACGATTATGACTATCATACCGAAGCTATGGACAGAGCTATGGAGGGTGGCATTGACGACGTTGGTCTTGGCGTGCTTTTCGGCCTTGAGAGATATATGTATGAATTTGTCGGTCTTCTTATGCACGCTGAGCATCTTGAGGCAGTTCACGGAGTCGGTCCTCATACAATAAGCGTTCCAAGACTTAAAAGGGCAGACGATATTGACCCGGATGCATTTGACAACGGTATAAGTGACGAAATGTTCAAGAAGATTATTGCTTGTATCAGAATTGCCGTTCCTTACACAGGTATGATTATTTCCACCCGTGAAAGCGAAAAGGTAAGAGGTGAGGCTTTACACCTTGGTATTTCCCAAATAAGCGGTGCTTCCCGTACCTCTGTTGGCGGTTACACAGAGGAGGAACGCCCCCACGATTCCGAGCAGTTTGATGTTTCCGATCAGAGAACTCTTGACGAGGTTGTTCGTTGGCTTATGGAAAACGGACATATTCCCTCATTCTGCACCGCTTGCTACAGAGAGGGCAGAACAGGTGACCGCTTTATGAGCCTTTGCAAATCGGGTCAGATTCTTAACTGCTGTCATCCTAATGCACTTATGACGCTTACTGAGTATCTTGAGGACTACGCTTCACCCGAAACCAAAGAAATCGGCTATAAGCTTATTGAAGAAGAGCTTAAGAAAATTCCTAAGGATAAGGTAAGAGAAATTGCAGAAAGCAATATTTGTGATATAAAAAATTCCAACAGACGTGATTTCAGATTTTAAGGTGATTTAAAATGAGTTTGAATGAAACTGTTTCTGCTGAAAGAGTGCATATCGGCTTTTTCGGTATGAGAAATGCAGGTAAATCAAGCCTTGTAAATGCAGTTACGGGGCAGAGTCTTTCGGTTGTTTCCGATGTTTTGGGAACAACCACCGACCCTGTTAAAAAGGCTATGGAATTATTGCCCTTAGGTCCTGTTGTTATTATTGATACTCCCGGCTTTGATGACGAGGGCTACCTTGGTGAAAAGCGAGTTGAAAAGACTAACGAAATTCTCGCAAAAACCGATGTGGCTGTGCTTGTTGTTGACTCTCTCAAGGGTCTGTCAAAGGGTGATGAAGATTTAATTGAAGCATTTAAAAAGAGAAATATTCCATATATAATCGCCTTTAACAAATGCGAGTTGCTTGAAGAGAAAAAAGTTTTAAAAGACAATGAAATCTATGTAAGTGCAGTTGAAAATTTTAATATTTTTGAGTTGAAAGAAAAAATCGGCAGTCTTGCAAAGACTACCGAAAAGAAAAAATATGTGGTATCTGACTTAGTGGAAAAGGGCGATATTGTTGTTCTTGTAATCCCCATTGACGAAGCTGCACCAAAGGGCAGGCTTATTCTGCCTCAGCAAATGACAATTCGTGATTTGCTGGACGGTAATTGCATTATTGTAGCTTGTCAAGACACAGAATTAGAAAGCACCCTGCAGTCACTTGCTGAAAAACCGAAGCTGGTTATAACCGATTCACAGATTTTCGGTAAGGTTTCAAAAATTGTGCCCGATGATATTCTTCTTACCTCTTTTTCAATTCTTATGGCAAGATATAAGGGCGAGCTTTCGACCCTTATAAACGGTGCAGAAAAACTGGCTGAAATTAAAGACGGTGACAAAATCCTCATAAGTGAGGGCTGCACTCATCACAGGCAGTGCAACGATATAGGAACGGTTAAAATTCCCAATATGATAAGAAAATTCACAAATGCAGAGCCCGAATTTTCTTTTACATCAGGCGGTGAATTCCCGCAGGATTTAAGAGAGTATTCCCTTGTTGTTCATTGCGGTGGCTGTACCCTTAATGAAAAGGAAATGAAGCACAGAATGAATCTGGCTAACGAACAAGGTGTTCCTATGGTTAATTATGGGGTTGCTATTGCGAAGATGAACGGAATACTTGAACGGAGCGTTGAAGTGGTGGCAACGCCACCTCGATATAAATCCTGACGGATTTTCGATATAGCTGAAGCTTCGATATACCTACGGTTCGATATGTGCCTGACGGCACGAGATTAAAAGGATTTATATCATATCGAATTGAGCAAAGCGAAATATATCGAATTTTGTGAAGCAAAATATATCGAACAAGCTTGCTTGTATATCGATGTTATTATGCGTAATTCGTAATGCGTAATTGGCTTCGCAAGTAGTAAAAGAGTTGCGAAGCCTATCCCTCTTTTTTGCTTCAGCAAAAAGGAGGGGGGACCACCGAAGGTGGTGGGTGGTACAAAAAGGAGTATCTTTATGCAAGATAAAAAGATATTGGTGGATCGCGCTCATAAAATGCGAAAAGAACCTACCGAAGAAGAAAATAAGCTATGGCACATTGTACTCAAAAAAATACGTCCGCGATTTCTTCGTCAAAGAGTAATCGGGAACTATATTGTTGATTTTTGCTGTCTGAAATTAAAATTGATTATCGAGGTTGATGGCGAGCAACACTATATGCCCGAAAATGAAAGATATGAAAATGCAAGAACTGCTTTTCTTGAGCAGAAGGGCTATAAAATTTTAAGGTTTTATAACAGTGATATAAATAAATCAATAAAAAATATTGCGGTTTCTATTACAGATATTTGTAAAGAGCGAGCAGAAGAATTGGGAAAAGATGTTGTGGTAGAGTTTATTAAATAGTACCACCCACCGCTTACGCGGTCCCCCCTCCTTTTTTACGTTCGTAAAAAAAGAGGGATAGGCTTCGCAATATTTTGACATTTTGGAGTGAATAGGTTGAATATAATAGTTTGCATTGATAAAAGTGGCGGAATGGCATTTATGGGAAAGAGGCAGAGCCAAGACAGAGCCTTGAGAGAAAAAATTCTTGAAATATCAAAGGGTAGCAGGCTTTTAATGAATTCTTATTCTGCCAAGCAATTTGAAAATGTTGAAAGAGTTATTGTTGATGATGCTTTCTTGGATAATGCGGGTCAAGGGGATTTCTGCTTTGTTGAGGAAGCGGAGATTTCTGCGGAAAATGTTGAAGCTTTTTATATTTTCAACTGGAACAGAAAATACCCCGGTGACTTGTTCTTCTCAGTTGACCTTAAATCAGAGGGCTTCAAGAAAATAAAAAAAGAGGAGTTCCAAGGGAGCTCCCACGATAAAATTACATTAAAAATTTATTCAAGGTGATGAAAATGAAATTGAATAATAAATTGAAATCACTTTTATCAATACTTTGTCTGATAGCGGTTTTGTTTTCAAGCTTTGCTGCTTGTGATTCGGAAACTGCAACCGGAATTGTCGGAACAACTGAAGAAAGCACAATATTACTGAATGAAACCGAAGCTGTAACCGATAATTCGGAAACAGAAAAGACGGATGATAAAACCACCGAAAAGGAAGCTGAAAAGGTAAATAAGCCTCAAAGCGTCGGCGATGACAACAGCAAGGCGGTGCTATCGGAAATTCCCGAATATTCGGGCAGACCTTATGCTGTTATAAATGATAATGTTCCGTCCTTCAATAAATATGAGCTTACAACAAGGGGCTATGAAACCTATGCTTCTCTTGATAATCTCGGTCGTTGCGGTGGTGCGGTTGCTTCCTGCGGAAGAGAAATTATGCCAAAGGCAAATGAAGAAAGAGAAAGCATAAGTTCAGTTAAGCCAAGCGGTTGGGTTCAAGCTCAATATGATTGGGTATCGGGTAAATATCTTTATAACCGTTGCCATTTGCTCGGTTGGCAGCTATCAGCAGAAAATGCAAATAAGAGAAATCTTATAACCGGCACAAGATATATGAACACCGAGGGTATGCTGCCCTTTGAAAATATGGTTGCGGACTATATTCGTGAAACCGGAAACCACGTTGCATACAGAGTTACACCAGTTTATAACGGCAGTGACCTTGTGGCAACGGGCGTGCAGATGGAAGCCTATTCCGTTGAGGATGAGGGCGAGGGTATCTGCTTTAATATATTCTGCTATAATGTTCAGCCGGGGGTTGAAATTGACTATACAACGGGTAGAAGTTGGGCAAGTGAGAGTAATAAAGAAACTACAAAAAAGCAAACTGTTGCACCGGTTGAAGCAACAAGAAAACAGGTTGAAACAACAAAGCAACAGAATGTTATTACGGGGCAATATGTTTTGAATACAAACACAAAGAAAATTCACAAAACATCTTGCCATCATATAAATAAAATGAACGAAAGCAATAAAAAAAGCTACAGTGGTTCGCTTGATAGCTTGTATTCACAAGGTTATACAACTTGTGGGAATTGTTTTTAAATAGTGGATTTTAAAATTAAAAATATATATGAGAACAAAAAGTAAAGGCGTGTCCTTACCTCTCTTCGAAGAGAGGGGGACCGCCTTTTGATTTATTGTTGTTTATATTAAAGTTCCAAGCGAGTGATAAATAAAGTTTAAAAGTTTAGTTGGTCGGGAGGTGGAGAGTTCTCTACGCGAGCCCTCGAGCGTAGTTGAAGCGTAAGCTTCAATTGTCATACACTCACCACCACTACTACTCACGATATTCAGGAGCAATTTTAATACCTTTTACAAGTGCGTCACAAACATTATTTATGATATACCGAACCTCTTCAATATCTTTATTAACCTCAGTGTTTTCAAATCTTAAAACATAAAAACCAAGCTTTTCAAGATATTCTGTTCGTTTGTTGTCATACTCTTTATTTTCTTCGTAAAAATGCTGATAGCCGTCAATTTCAATTATCAATTTTAATTTAGGACAGAAGAAATCTACAATGTAGTTGCCAATTATCCGTTGTCTGTGAAATTTCGGAACACGACCTTTTAGAATCTGAAACCAGACCCTCTTCTCTTCGTCAGTCATATTTTTTCTCATTTTCACAGCATATTCTTTTAACTCATGATTTATAGGTAACGGCTTTCTTTTATCCATTTCTTCTCCTTTAGTTTGGTGGTACGGAGAGTTTATTGAAATTGAAGCTACGCTTCAAAGACGCTCAAGGGTTCGCGTCAAGAACTCTCCACCATCGCAAGCGATGGTCCCCCTCTCTTCGAAGAGAGGTACCCCATACATCAATTTTATTTTTCTATCTTTACTCCTTGCGAAGATTAAAATGTTTGGAAGCAAAGCTTCCCGTACATTTTGCATTTTGCATTTTGCATTTTCAATAGAGTTCCTCAGGCGAATTCAGAAGATACGTCGCACCCGATTCGGTTAATTCTTCTGCCGTACCGAAGCCATAGACTGCCCCTGCACTGTCAAGCCCCACTGCCTTTGCTCCGTCGATGTCATAACAGCGGTCGCCAACCATAATTATTTCTTCTTTCGGGGGGTTACCGAAGAAATCAAGGCAGGCGGTAATTAAATCCTTTTTACTTGAATGGTTGTTTTTGAAATCCTCTGCGGAAACAAAATCATAATATTTATAAATATCGTGGTGTTTTGAAATTTCCTCTACAAAGTGAACAGGCTTTGAGGAGGCAACGGCAATTTTTTTGCCGTCCTTTTTTAATCTTTGGAGCATTTCGGGAATACCCTCGTATATTTTTGATTCCTCCGCAGCCTTTACTCTGTAACGCTCTCTGTATTTATCAATAAGCCATTGGGCATCCTCGTCGGAAACATTGTAAATTGTTTTATAGCTTTCAAAAAGAGGAGGACCAACAAAGAAATGAAGCTTTTCAATATCGGTTTCCTTAATGCCGTAGCAGTCAAGAGAATAAATAATTGAATTGAAAATACCCTCGGTTGTATCACATAAAGTGCCGTCAAAGTCGAATAAATAGTAGTTATAATTTTTCATAATATCACCGAGAAACATATTAGCACATAAAATTTAAAATTACAAATTAGAAATGAGAAATTTATGGGCTACGCCAATTATAATTTCGTCGCAGACCCTTAATTTCTCATTCCTCATTTCTAATTCGTAATTTTAGAAAATTCTCTATTGCAACATTTTTCATATTATAGTAGAATAAAAGGTAATTATTTTATCTTTAGACTAAGTGAAAAGAGATGGTTTTGTGGCTATTACGAAAAGCCGGATTGACGAGATACTTTCAAAGTACGAAAATCCCGAGGAAAGTCTTATTGCGGTTTTGCAGGATGTTCAAGGGATTGACGGCTATATTTCAAAAGAAAGCGTTGAATATATAACAGAAAAAAGCGGAATTCCCTCTGCGAGAATTATGGGCGTTGCCTCATTCTATGCAGGCTTCCGTCTTAAGCCCGTCGGCAAATACAGAATTATGGTTTGTATGGGTACTGCTTGTCACGTTAACGGTGCAGAACGTGTGGGCGACACGGTTAAGAGAGTTTTAGGCATTGAAGCAGGGGATGTAACCGAGGACGGACTTTTCTCCTGGGAAGAGGTTGCCTGCCTTGGCTGCTGCAGTATTTCTCCCGCTATGATGATTAACGATACCGCTTACGGAAAGCTTACTCCCGATATGGTTACTGAGATTATCAATTCCATAAGAGAGGAGGAAGGGGAATGAGATTTCTTTTAGGCTACGGCTCCTGCGGTATTGCCTCAGGTGCTAAAAATGTTCTTATAGGTCTTGAAAAGGCTTTTGAGAATACAGCTTTTAAGGTTGAAAAGGTTGGTTGCAACGGACTTTGCTTTGCGGAGCCTATTGTTGAGGTTATAACTGATGAGGGCGAGAGTGTTCTCTATGGCAGGCTTGATGAAAAAAGTGCGGCTGCACTTGCAGAGTCTGCTAAAAACGGTAAGCTTATGGCAGAAAATCGACTTGCAGAGGAAGAGCTGAAATTCCTTAAGGGTCAAAAAAGAATCGTTCTTTCCTCTTGCGGTAAGATAAACCCCGAAAGCATAGAGTCCTACATAGAAAACGGTGGCTATTCTGCTCTTAAAAAGGCTTTGGAGCTTGGCTCTGACGGTATAATTGAGGAAATAAAAAAATCCGGTCTGCGTGGTCGTGGGGGTGCAGGCTTCCCCACCCATATCAAATGGCAGTCTGCTAAAAATTCAGCGGGTGACGAGAAATATATCGTTTGTAATGCAGACGAGGGTGACCCCGGTGCATTTATGGACAGAGCTGTTCTTGAGGGCGACCCTCACAGAGTTTTAGAGGGTATGATGATTTCGGGTATTGCAGTTGGTGCGAAAATGGGTCTTATTTATGTTCGTGCCGAATACCCCCTTGCAGTTAAAAGGCTGAATTTAGCTATTGAAGAGATGCGTCAGAAGGGTATACTGGGCGAAAATATCTTCGGAAGTGATTTCAGCTTCGATTTCAGAATTATGATGGGTGCAGGTGCATTCGTTTGCGGTGAGGAAACTGCTCTTCTTGCATCCCTCGGCGGTAACAGAGGTATGCCCGTAACAAAGCCGCCTTTCCCTGCTCAAAAGGGCTTCAGAGGTAAGCCCACTAATATAAATAACGTTGAAACCTTTGCGAATGTTAGCTGGATTATTTCTAACGGCGGTGAAGCTTTTGCAGAAATGGGTACTGAGGGCAGTAAGGGTACAAAGGTTTTTGCTCTTGCAGGCCGTGTTAAACGAGGCGGTCTTGTAGAGGTTCCCATGGGACTTACTATTAACGATATCGTTTTCGGTATCTGCGGCGGTATTAAGGACGATGCAGAAATTAAAGCCGTTCAGATGGGTGGTCCCTCGGGTGGTTGTATTCCGAAAAAGCTTCTTGATACTCCCATTGACTATGAAAATATCGCAAAAACAGGGGCTATTATGGGCTCGGGCGGTATGATTGTTATGGACGAGAAAACCTGTATGGTTGATATGGCGAAATTCTTTATGGATTTCACAAGTAAGGAAAGCTGCGGTAAATGTGTGCCCTGCAGAATCGGTACTACCCGTATGCTTGAAATACTTCAAAGAATTGTTGCAGGCGAGGGTGAAGAAAGAGATATTGAAGCTCTCGTTGAATTAGGCGAGGCTATTAAAACGGGTGCTCTTTGCGGTCTTGGTAATTCTGCACCTAACCCCGTTTTAACTACCATAAAATATTTCCGAGAGGAATATGAAGCTCACATAAAAGAGAAAAAATGCCCTGCAAAAAAATGCCCGGCATTGATAAGCTATAATATAGCTGCAGAAAAGTGTAAGGGTTGCTCCCTTTGCAGCAAAAAATGCCCTGTAAATGCAATAAGCGGTGTTATTAAAGCACCTTATAAAATTGACAATGAGGTATGCGTTCGTTGCGGTCAGTGTATCGAAAATTGCAGATTCGGTGCAATAGAAATTCTTTCCGGGGAGGGTGTAGAATGAGTCAGGTTAAAATTATAATCAACGGTAAAGAATACCTTGCAGATACAGAAAAAACTCTCCTTGATAATATTCTTCAGAACGGAATCTATCTTCCCCACCTTTGCCACAACAAAGAGCTTGAAAGCTATGGCGGCTGCGGTCTTTGTCTTGTAGAGGTTGAGGGTATAAGAAAGCCTCTTCGTGCTTGCTCAACAACCGTTACCGAGGGTATGAGGGTGACAACAAGCACCGAGGAGCTTGAAAAAAGCAGAAAAATGACCCTTTCCGTTATTATGAGCGACCACGCAGGTGACTGCAAGGCACCCTGCTATATGGCTTGCCCCACTCATCAGGATATTCAAGCTTATGTTGGTCTTATTGCAAACGGTGAAGAGAAAAAAGCTCTTGAAATTATAAAGCAGGATAATCCGTTGCCTGCTTCAATCGGCAGAGTTTGTCCTCATCCCTGCGAGGAAAAATGCCGTAGAGCTCACCTTGAGGGTGCAGTTTCAATCTGTGCCTTAAAACGCTTTGCAGCGGATTCCTTTATGGATTATATTCCGCCTTGTGAAGAGAAGAACGGGAAAAGAATTGCTGTTATCGGTGCAGGTCCTGCGGGACTTTCCTGTGCATATTTCCTTGCGATAAAGGGCTATTCTGTTGAAATTTTTGAGGCAGAGGAGCATGGCGGCGGTATGCTTCGCTACGGCATTCCCGCTTACAGATTACCTAAAGATATTTTAGATAAAGAAATTGAAAATATTGAGAAAATGGGTGTTCAGATCCATTATAACAAAAGGCTGGGAAGAGATTTTACAGTTCAGTCCCTTAAAGACGATTTTGATGCGGTTTTCTTGGCAATCGGTGCATGGCGAGCATCCTCTATGAGATGCCCCGGTGAAGCTGCAGAGGGCGTTTTTGGCGGTATTGATGTGCTTTATAGGGTTGCTAAGGGCGAAAAGGTTGATTTGGGTAAAAAAGTCTGCGTTGTCGGTGGCGGTAATACTGCCATTGATGCGGTAAGAACTGCCGTAAGACTTGGTGCTCAAGAGGTAACTCTTGTTTACAGAAGAACCGAAAAGGAAATGCCTGCAGAGCCCGATGAAATCAGAGATGCTAAGGCGGAGGGCGTTCAGTTTAAATTCCTTTGTGCACCTGCTGAGGTTATAAGCGAAAACGGAAAAGTCAAGGGTATCAGCTTGCAGAAAATGGAGCTGGGTGAGCCCGATGCCAGCGGCAGAAGAAGCCCCGTTGCTATTGATGGTGCAACGGAAATACTTGAATGTGATTCGGTTATTTCCGCTATCGGACAGCAGGTTGTCGGCAGTGATATTGACTCACTTGAATTAACAAAAAAATCAACTGTTTCAGTTGATGAAGCTACATTTATGACATCCCTTGAGGGCGTTTTTGCCGCAGGTGATGTTATCAATAAGGGCCCCGATATTGCTATCAGAGCTATTGCAGGCGGTAAATATGCCGCAAGGAGTATTGACTGCTGGTTTAAGGGCGTAAGCGTTCCGCCCGAATTACCCGATTACTCCGTAAACAAGAATTTCAACCCCGAAATTTTAAAGGGTATGCCCGAAATCAAGAGGGCTGAAATAAAGCTCGTTGATGCGGATATCAGAAATAAGAATTTTGATGAAGCGGCTTTCACCTTTACAAAAGAAGAGGCTATGAAAGAGGCGGAGAGATGCCTTGAATGCGGCTGCTCTGCGGTTTATTCCTGCGAGCTTTTGCCATACGCAAGAGATTACGATGCTTTCGCTTCGGGTATCTACGGCAAAACAAGACAATACCAAAAGGATAAAAGCCATCCTTTTATTGTCCGTGATAATAACAAGTGTATTCTTTGCGGTCAGTGTGTAAGGGCCTGTAAGGAAATAAGCGGTACCGAAAATCTCGGTCTTTTCGGCAGAGGCTTCGGAACGCTTCCCTTGAGTGCGTTTGATTTACCCTTGGGTGAAAGCAAGTGCGTTTCCTGCGGTGCTTGCGTTAATGTTTGCCCGACAGGTGCATTGACAACAAGGGTTCCTACTCTTAAAAATCCGCCCTTGCCCTTTGTTGACGAGGCTTACACCTGTACCTTCTGCGACAGAAATTGTAAATTCACCAAAAGAACAATTAACGGCAGAACAGTTAAAATGATTCCCGAAAAAATAGGGGAAAGCTGTTCGATTGGTGTATTCCTGCTTCCAGCCAAAGAAAATTCGGAATGCGGAATTCGAAATTCGGAATTAGAGAAGAGAGTTTTCGGCTCGTTGGATTATTTTAATGGCGATATAGAAGAAATTCGGAATTAAACATTCCGCGTTTGAGTTGTGTACAAAAACACTCCGTTATTTTGTATAAAATGACGGAACGGCTGAAAATCCTTGATGGGACAAGGGTTTTCGGCTGTTTCTGTTTCTGAAAAACATTGGCTTTTTCATAATATAAATAGAAAAAATCTATTGACTTTACCTGCCGTTTGTAATATAATCAATGCAGGCTATAAGTGATGCTATATCTATGCGCACTTTTGCGGCAAGAGGATTTTCCCTCAATTTCAAGTAAAGGAAGATATTAATGAAAAAAATTCTTGCGATTTTTCTTTCTGCTTTACTCATCTGCATCAGTCTTGCACCCATGAGTTTGGCAGCTGCTGACCCCGGACTCGCTACAAGAGTTATGGAAGGCAAATATGACAGCAGCAACACAGGAACAGATGTTGTTACTAAAACAACTTTTACTGTTGCAGTTAAGGTTCCCGCTGTTACAAAGCTGACAGGTGTTAACCTCTACTTCTCTTTCGACCCTGCAGTTCTTTCAGTTGTAGGTGCAGGTGCTGCCGGAACAGAAGATGAAGACGGCAACTTCAGTGCTTACTTCAACGGAATTTCCGTTAACGGCTACAAAACAGGCTCTGACAGCGAATATTCTTTCGGTTGGATTTCTAACAACGGCGTTACAAAGAAAGCTGCAAGAGATATTTTCTACATAACATTCAATGTTATCGACACAACTAAAACAGATACAGCAATTAACCTCTATATCGAAGAGTTCCGCACCGATGACGGTGACGACGAAAATGATGTTACATCAACTCTTCTTGCAGAGAATATGGCAGTAAGCTTCCTCTT
This sequence comes from Acutalibacteraceae bacterium, assembly GCA_045541435.1. Lineage (GTDB taxonomy): Bacteria > Bacillota > Clostridia > Oscillospirales > Acutalibacteraceae > DTU089. The sequence continues at coordinate 38,758 of JAZQJD010000005.1, read as the reverse complement.
CCCCGAGGGAACACCTCCCGCAACAACAGAAGGTGCTGATGGTGATGGTGATGGCGAAGGCGACACATCTGCTTCCGATATCAATAAGCTTCTTGACCTTATCAGAGATATGCTTAACGGCAACGGCGTAACCTTTGCTGACCTTGCAGACGCTATTGCAAATATGCTTGGTAACGCTGAAATTACTGACATTATCGAACAGCTCGTTGACGGTAACGTTGATATTTCAGATATGTTCAAGGATATTCTTGAAGGCCTCGGAATTGATTTCAGCGACCTTGAAGATTTACTTAATAAAATTATTGATTTCATCCTCAGCCTCTTCGGTGACGATGATGAAACAAAGGCTCCCGCAACAACAGGTGCTGCTCCCAATATGGAAACAACTGCTGAAGGCTCTTCACAGGGCTCCGAAGAAACAGGCGATGCAGGTATCGCTCTCGCAGCAACAATTTGCGTAGCAGCTTCCGCAGCATTCGTTCTTACAAGAAAGAAAAAAGAAACAGTTTAATCGCAAGAATAATAGATAAATAAATAATCACCGCTCAGGCGGTGATTATTTTTTATCTGAATGCAAAATTCAAAGTGCAAAATGCTAAATGCTAAATGCTAAATGCTAAACACTAAAAGCTATTTGCTACTTGCTATTTGCTATTTGCTATTCGCTATTTGCTGGCGACTGGCGACCGGTAGCTTTTTTTAAATAAGTAGTGACAAATGTAAAACTTTGTGCTATATTATAAAGGTATATTATATATGTGAGGTATTATAAATGCTTGAACTTAACAATGCACTTGAACTTATTATAAAAGGTATAGGCGGTAAAACTGAAGAATTAGGCTTCAAACCCGAATACCCCGATGGAATTTTCCCTCCCAAGCTTCCTGTTGAAGAGGTGAACGGAAAATCAATTATTATGTATCGTGGTGAAAGAGGAAGAATCCGTCTTGAGTATGAAAACGGAAAGCTGGGTCTTTTCTGTGCAAAAGAAAATCAAAATGACACTCCCGATGATGATATGCCCCGTGCATCCTTAAGTCTTCTTGATTTGGAAACCTTCAATGAGAAGGATATTAAATACATTTGCCAGGAGTACAATGAAACCTTTGAGAAGCTTTTTTCTCATAAGCCTGCGCACAGCGGTAAAAAAGCTCCAACACCTGTTTCAAGATCCCAAGCTAAAAGCGGTGTTCTTGCTTATGATGCAAATACTCTCGGCAGCAGATTCACAACTGTTTACCCGGAGCTTCGTGATGAATACAAGAAAAATCTTGAGGCGTTCGGTGAATTTTTAGCAGAGGATTTCTTTATAAATCACGGTAATGCGGTTGTTATTGAAACAATTCGTGAAAACGAGCCTGCAAAAATGAAAAAGCTTTTCAAGCTTCTTAATGATATTTATGAGGATGGAACAAACGATACTCAGAGTATTGTTGCTGTTACAATTCTTGGTTGCTCTCTTTCCGAAAACCCCGAGCTCATTGATATTGCAACGGAGCATTTCAGCGATACAATGAAAGAGCCCGTTGGCGAAATTATCAAATATCTTCGCAAGAGCAAAAGTGCAAGATTAAGACTTCAGAATCCCCCCCTTTATAAACCTAAAAAAGAAAAGAAAAAAGGCATGATGGCTTCAATGCTTGGTATGTAAAAAAATGCGTCCGTAAGGGCGCATTTTTTAATGCGTAATGCATATTAGGCTTCGCTTGCGGAACGGATAAATCCGTTCCCTACGTTGTGAAATGGTAGTAATTCGGAATGAGGGATGCACATTTTTTATATACCATTATAATATATATAGGCAGCGGATGGAATTTGTTAAATTCAATAGTTATAAATTATGTCGAAATTATCAAAAATTATAAAAAAAACAGGGTAAAATTGCCTCCGATAGTATATATTAACGAAAATTAAGAAAATATGAATTTGTTAACAATTTATTCACAATTACACAACAATTACTTTGTACAATTCAAAAGTAAAATTATAGGTGGAATAGTATGCGAGGGAGCATATTAGAAAGCCTAAATTAAGGAGTGTTCGCACATGAAAAAATTTGCAGCAATCGCTCTTGCACTTATTCTTGCAATGAGCAGCATGTTCGCAACAGTCGGTGTCGCAGGAAACAGCGAGGAAGCTGCTTACGACAACAACGAATTATCCTTTGGCTTTGACATTAAAGACAATGGCAAAGGCGTAGTTGTAGACGTTGAGAGCATGAAAGTTTATGGTCTTAAGCCTGAGCTTACAGTTAGCCAGCTTAAGAAAGATTACCTTGATGCTGATATAGCACATGGTTTCTCAATGGACGTTACTAATGAAGCAGGTGACATTTTGTCAGATGATGCTTTCGTTGGTACAGGTTCAAAAATTGTTCTTAATGACGGTACAGAAAAACATCCCTTTGTTGTTGTTATTTTCGGTGACCTTACAGGTGATAGCGTTATTGACGTTGTTGACGCTGCTCAGGCACAGAGATATCATACAGGCAAGGTTGAAGCTCCAGAGCTTGCACTTGTTGCAGGTGACGCTGATAAAGACGGCGAAATCGATGCAAATGATTACTCTCTTCAAGTAAATGCAGCTGTTGGTAATGATAAAATTAACCAGAATGCAACCGGTACAGAAGACACAGGTCTTGTTGAGGTTGACGAACAGGTTTATGTAAGTGATAACACAGGCAAGTATGCTCTTGCAGAGGAAGATGTTACTCTTACATTCAACGATATCGAGGTTGATTCAAAATATTTCGATATCAGCGATGTTAAGTATGACAGAGATGTTGAAACCAATGAAATTTACGGTAAAGTAACAATCACAGGTAAAGGTCTTTTCCACGGTTCAATTACTCTTAAAATCGAGGTTGTTAGCCTTCTTGAAAAAGTGGTTGCAACTGTTAACGAGGTTATCGAGGATGCTAACCTCAGCGAAGTTGTTAAAGCAGAATATGCACTTGTTGACGGCGTAGCTGATATTAAAGTTAACGTTAACGCTTCTAAGATTATCCGTGGCAAATTCAATATTGATATGTCCGGTCTTAACGGCTTACTCACAAAAATTGACGAATTTAAAGCAGAATATCTCCAGGAAGCATCTCTTACAGTAGGTGACCTTGCTATCGCAGCTAACGGTGACTTCGACAGAAGTGCTATCAAAGCTCTCGTATTCGATATTGCAAAGGGTCTCTTCTGCGATATCGCAAATGCAGATGACAATGTTATTAAATCCTATAGCGGTACTCTTATTACAAATAATGAGATTGCTGAGCTTGCAGAAGACTTCAACATTGATGTTGTTATGACTGCTGATGCAGATATTGATATTGACAGAGTTAAGGCTTTCGCAGCTAAGGTTTCCCGCTATGTTGCATTTGACGTTGTTGACGGCAATGCAGTAATTGATATCACAATGCCCGCAGGCTTCGCAACTAAGGTTGTTGATGTTCTCAGCGAAGGTACAGGTGATGTTGCAGCCGCAAAGGCTAAATTTGACGGTATGTCAGTTGGTATGGCTCTTAACTATGTATCAATGTTAACAGCTGACGATATCAGCGCTTCATCAGCTGATGAAATTATGCAGGCTATTAAAGTAGCAGCTAAGCTCGGTGTTGCAGTTGATAAGGTTCTTGATGAAGTTACAGAAGCAAAAGTTACAGATGTTAACGGCGAAGCTCTTGACATTTTCAACGGTAGCTCATTCTATCTTGAACCCGACGATAATGAAATCGGCGACCTTGTAAGTGCAATCGCTATGATGCTTTCTGATGCAGTTATGGGAGCAAATATTGCTAACTATGCAAACGACGATGTTTACACTGCAGAATTTGATGTAACTCTTGGTTACAGAAATATCAGCGAAAAGGTTATCGTTAACCTTGACCTTTTCGGTGCTGCTGAAACTCCCGATATCATCGAGGAAACAGCAACTTATTTCTCAGACATTATTAAAACTCTCGGTCTTGCAAATGTAGCAGCAGTAAGCTACGATGCAGAAAATTGCAGAGCTCTTGCAACTCTTAATGCTCGTGAGCTTGCAACAAACCTTACTCTTAACGAAGATGCATTTGATGGCCTTTATACAGATATCAAGGGCTACTTTGATGACAACTACGGCACAGCAACAATCGTTGTTGGCGGTAAAGAAATCGTAACAGCAGGTAAAATCAATAAATCTGCTCTTAAAGACCTTATCTTCTCTGCAGCAACAGGCTTCTTCCAGGATGCAGCAAACCTTGGTGCAAACAATGTTCTCAGAAGCTTCAATACAGTTGTAACAGAAGCAGACGGTACAGAACACAACTTTGACCTTGACTTTGCTCTTGCAGGTTCAGTTGAAGATGTTGAAAGAGTTGCTTCTATCGCAGCTAAGGTAGCTAACTACGTTTCTTTCGAGGTTGTTGAAGGTAATGCAGTTGTTAACGTTGGTCTTCCCGCAGGTATGAGAAACGTTATAGTTGAAAAACTTGGTAATGGTGACCAAGCAGCAGCTATTGAAAAACTCAACAATATGACTCTTGAAGATGCTTTTGTTACTCTTACAGCAATTGACGCTGACCACATCAGCGAAGCTAATGCAAAAGAAATCGAAGCAGCAGTTAAACTTGTTTGTAGCGTTGACAACCTTATCAACAAGGTTCTTGGTAAAGTATCTGAAGCAACTGTAACAACAGTTAATGGTGAAGCAGTTGATCTTCTTATTGATGATGCTAAATTCGAAGTTTATGAAGGCGAAGAAAACTTAGGTGGTCTTGTATCAGCTATTTACAGAGTATTAAGCAACGAAATTATCGGTAAACACGTTTATGATTTCGTAAATGCTGACGGCACATACACAGGTGTATTTGATATTGCTCTTTCAATCGGTGGTATTGAAGAAACAATCACTCTCAACCTTGATGTTTTCGGTGATATCGAAAAAGAAAATGCTATCGAAGATACAGTAGATTATGTTGAAGAGATTTTTGCTGAACTCGGTGTTGCAAGCTTTGCTTCTGTAGAGCTTGCAGAAGGAAAAGCAGTTGCTACATTTGATGCAACAGAACTTCTTGCTGATGGACTTAAGTCATTCAATGTTGATGCAATCAATGGTCTTTACACAAACATTAAAGATTATTTCAATGCAAACTTCAGCGATTCAACAATCAAGGTTGGCGATTTTGAGCTTGTAACTGACGGTACAATCAACAAAGCAGCGGTTAAAGACCTTCTCTTCTCCGCAGCAGCAGGCTTCTTCACAGATGTTGCAAATATGGATGTTGCTACTCTCAGAAGCTACAAAACAGTAGTTACAGATGCTGAAGGCAATAAAGAAGAATTTGTAATCGATTTCAACCTTGACGGTAACCCTGCACACATCGAAAAAATCAAAGCAATTTCTGCAAAGGTTGCAGAACATGTTAGCTTCAAAGAAGTTGACGGTAACGCAGTAGTTAATGTTAAAGCTCCTGCCGGTGTTAAGAATGCTCTTGTTGAAAAATATGGCAGTGTTGAAGCAGCAAAAGCAGAACTTAATTCTATGTCAGTTGAAGATGCTTTCATAGTTCTTACAGCTATTGATGCTGAACACATCAGCGTTGAATATGCTGACGAAATCGAAAGAGCTCTTAAAATGGTTTCTGAGTTACTTCCTGTTGCTAACAAGGTTATCGATAATATCGATGCAGCAACAATCAATGTAAACGGAAAGAACGTTCCTCTTCTTATGGAGGGTGCTGAGCTTTACATGGATAATGCAACCTTGGGTGATGTTGTTGCAGCAGTTTATAATGTATTGAGCGAAGATATTATCCGTTATAATGTTGGTGACATTATGGATGAAAGTGGTGCTTATGTATTTGATTGCAGCATCACAGCTAAAGGCATTACAGAAAGAATTACTGTTTCTGTTGATCTTTTCTAATAGTTTTCAGTAAAAAGTTTTATTAATAAATACGAGCATATTCCGAATAAAATCAGAATATGCTCGTTTTTAGGTAAGACATAAATTTGGGTTTATTAATTTATAAGGTGTGAAAAAATGAAAAAGTTTTTAGCAATAGCCTTATTTATAGTTCTGGTAGCATCTGTTTTTGTTGTTGCTTCGGCTGCGGAAGATACTCCTGCTTATTGGTCTATTAACCCTGCTTGCTTGGTTAAAGCAAAAACTCTTGCAGATGGAAAAGTCCCAACCTTTAAAGCGACTGATGCTTCAACAGGTGTTGATGGCTTACTTGTTGGTCTTCCCACTAATGCAACCTACGGTGATAATTACTTCCAGGCTAAAGATGGCTATACAAGAGAATATTACGATTTTGAAGGTAAAAAAATTGACAATGCTGCTGCTCACATCGGTACAACTGATGAAATTGTAGTTTATAAAGATGGCGTAAAAGTTGCAACATACGGTCTTGTTACCTATGGTGATGCAGACGGCGACGGCGTTTTTGATGTTATTGATGCTGCTATTGCAGCTCTTTGCCAAACCGGTAAAATGGACGCAACAGAGAATCCCGCAGTTTATGAGTCAGTAAAGCCCCGTTTGGGCTTTGATGATGAAGTTGTTCAACCGGAGGATTATCAGTATATTGTTAACGATGCTAAAAGCGATAAAAATAACATTGTTGAGAATATCAAGGGTAGAAAAACTCCCATTGATGATACTCTCAGCTTTGAATCTGTAATTTATGCTTATACAGGTGCAGCAAGAGCTGCTGCAGTTACTGCAAATGACAGCAGACTTAAATATGCTATTAGATATAATGATGCAGATACTGTTCCGACAGCCGCCGGTATTTATTCTGTTACAGCAGAGGTTGCTGATAGCGAAGAATATCTTGTAAATTCCGGAACAAGAGAGCTTGGCTTTATTGTTATTGCTCCTAAAGAAGTAAAAAACAGTGAAGGTGCATATACATATAAAGTAAACGCTGATAATGCAAATAAAAAGCTTTCAGTTGTTATTAACAAAGCTTATGATACATTTGGCAATTTTAACACAAGCATCAACAACTGGTGCAATTCTGCATATACATTAAAGGTTAATAATACATCTGTAGCAACACATGCTGATGTTTTGTCTGCTCTTGCGCCAAGAGATTATAACCACTATACAGGTCAGTCAACAAAGCTCGTTACAACATCAAAAAAAGATGTTCTTGGTTGTTATCTTCCTGCAGATGATGTGCTTTATGAAGATTATAAAGCAAAAAGAACAGTTCCCGTTGTTGTTTCTGACGGAACCAATAGCTTTTCGTTCAATCTTGAGTTTTCTCAAGATGAAGAAAAAATTCTTACTCATATAAGAGATTATGAGCTTACCGTTTCAGAAATGGGTAGAGGACAGCGTAATACTGACCAAAGAGATGTTGAATGCTACGGCTTGAGAGTGAATGGCGAGAGAGTTATTTCTGCAAAAATCAGATCACACGGCTTGCTTCTTACAAAAACACAGAGTACCGGCTTAAAAGGTATGATGGTTGGTGTTACTGATGCAATTTCATTTAAAGCTACAACAACTAAAGGTGATTACTCTTCAGCCGAAACAACAAGTATGTTTGATGCAAGCAACAGCAATACAAGATATAATTCTTATAAAGATCTTGATTTGCTTAAAGTTCAGACTATGGTAAATAATTTCCTTAAAAATGTTTTGGGCTTAAGCAGAACACCTTCATCAACCAGAGATATCAAGGGTAGATCCGGTTGGGCAATGTACCAGTGTTCAAATGAAACAACGGGCTTGAGATATGGTCTCGAATACAAGTTTGAGTTTGTTGAAGCTACATCTTCAACAGAAGTTAAGCGCACTATGACAATTGATTCAAATGTTACAAACGGAAAAATCACACTTAAACCTGCAGAAAGCACTAAATATAGTGTTTATGAATCAATGGTTGAGGGTGAACAGTTCTGTGTATTTACTACACCTTCAACAGGTTATGTAGTTGATACTGTAACTGTTAAAGATGCAAGCGGTAATACACTTACCCCCGATAAATACGGCTTATATATAATGCCTGCATCAAATGTTACTGTTACAGCAACATTTAAACCCGCTTCTTAAATAACAAAACCCACCTCAAATGAGGTGGGTTTTTCCTTATTGACTTACGCCTTTCATAGTTAATGAAATTCGTTTCTTTTGGGGTTCAACGGAGAGGACTTTAACCTTTACAACCTCGCCGACCTTGAGAACCTCGGAGGGATGCTTGATGTATTTATCGCAAATCTGGGAGATGTGGACAAGACCATCTTGATGAACGCCTATATCAACAAACACGCCAAAGTCGATAACATTTCTTACTGTGCCCGTAAGCTCCATACCTTCACGAAGGTCGTTCATATCCATAATATCTGTGCGGAGCATTGGCTTGGGTAATTCGTCACGAATATCACGGCCGGGCTTTTCAAGCTCGCCCATAATATCAATAAGAGTGGGAGTACCAACGCCGCATTCCTCTGCTGCTTTAGGAAGACCGTATTCCTGCACCTTGCCGCTGATGCCTTGAGCACCCTTATCGGCAACGTCCTTCTGAGAGTAGCCGAAAAGGTCAAGAAGCTTTTTAGTTGCATCATAGCTTTCGGGGTGAACGCCTGTGTTATCGAGGGGATTTTTACCGCCGGGAATACGAAGGAAGCCTGCGCACTGCTGGAAAGCTTTTGGTCCAAGACCTTTAACCTTTTTAAGATCTGTTCTTGCATTGAAGCCGCCGTTTTCCTCTCTGTAAGCAACAATGTTTTTAGCAGTTGAGCTTGTAACACCTGCAATATATTTTAAAAGTGAAACGGAAGCGGTGTTAAGGTCAACGCCAACGGAGTTTACGCAGTCCTCAACAACACCCGAGAGGGATTCCTCAAGTCTTGCGGGGGGGACATCATGCTGATACTGACCAACACCGATGCTTTTGGGCTCGATTTTAACAAGCTCTGAAAGAGGGTCCTGCAAGCGTCTTGCTATTGAAACTGCTGAACGGACCGAAACGTCAAAATCGGGGAACTCCTCTGCACCTAATTTGGATGCAGAGTAAACTGATGCACCTGCTTCGTTAACCACCATATAGGAAACGGGGCGAGGTGATTTTTTTATTGTATCTGCAATGAAAATTTCGCTTTCCTTACTTGCAGTACCGTTACCGATAGAAATGCAGTCAATATGGAATTTATTTATAAGCTCAAGAACCCTTGCTTCTGATTCAGCAATTTTTGACTGAGGGGGAGTGGGGTAAATAACCCCTGTATAAAGCACTCTCGAATTGCCGTCAACAACAGCTAATTTACAGCCAGTTCTGTAAGCAGGGTCAACTGCAAGGACTGTTTTATTCTTAATAGGCGGCTGCATAAGAAGTGGTTTAAGGTTAGAGCCGAACATCTTGATAGCTTGTTCATCCGCCTTTTCTGTAAGAGCTGAACGGGTTTCTCTTTCAAGAGAGGGGAATATAAGTCTTGAATAGCTGTCCCTTGCAGCTTCTCTGCAGAATTCGGTTGAAGAGCTGCCCTCTTTAATAAAGAGCTTATCAAGAAGCATTAAAGCAGTTTCTTCCTCAACACCAACGCTTACCTTTAAAAAGCCCTCTTTTTCTCCACGGTTAATGGCAAGGATTCTGTGAGAGGGGATTTTAGAAACAGGCTCGGAGTATTCGTAATACATACTGTAAACGCTGTCCTCCTCCGTCTTTGCAACGGATTCAATAACACCACGCTTATTGATTAAATCCTTAAGAACCTTTCGTGCCTCGGGAGCATCGGAAATGATTTCCGCAATAATATCGGAAGCTCCTTGAAGAGCGTCCTCGGGTGTTTCAACGCCTTTTTCTGCATCAACATAGTCCTTTGCAACGTCTGAAAGGTCAACTCCTTGAAGAGTAAATGAGAAAAGAAGCTCTGCAAGAGGCTCAAGGCCTTTTTCCTTTGCAACACTTGCTCTTGTTTTTCTCTTCTGCTTATAAGGTCTGTAAATGTCCTCAACCTCAGCAAGAGTTACCGCATTTGCAACTGCTTCGCTGATTTCTTCTGTGAGCTTGCCCTGCTCTTCAATAGAGGAAAGCACCTCTTCCTTTCTCTTTTCAAGGTTACGAAGATAGGTTAATCTGTCGTTGATATCACGAAGCTTCTGATCATCGCAGGAGCCTGTCATTTCCTTTCTGTAACGGGCGATAAAGGGGATTGTGTTCCCGTCATCAATTAATTCCACAATATTCTTTATGTGGTGCTCGCTGACGGAAAACTCGTCTTGTAAAGTCTTTAAAATGTCCATAAAATCTTCCTTTTTATATTTATGGTATTAATAATACCATAATTAATTAGAAATTACAAATTAGAAATGAGAAATTTCGGGTCTGCGACGCTATTATAATTGGCTTCGCCCTATAATTTCGCATTTGTAATTTGTAACTTGTAATTTTGTTTACAATTTGTTCACAAAGTTGTGAAAATGTTGCAATAAAGGTGTGGTATATAATAATCGTAGACATTAAATGCTTAACATTTCATTTTCTCTTTCCAAAAAATTCAGCCTCTCACGTTAGGTGGGAGGTTGAGTTTTTTTTAGTGAAGAGTGAATAGTGAAGAGTGAAGAGGGTTTGGGTGATGTAATGTAGGGGACGCATTTATGGGTACCACCCACCGTTCCGCCTGAGCTGTGATTTTTATAAACTGTATTACCCGAAATATACATATACAAATATTTTACAAGCAGAAGAACGGTCCCCCCTCCTTTTTGCTTTGCAAAAAAGAGGGATAGGGGATTGCAATACTTTTACATACCGGCAACCGGCAACTGGCGACTGGCAACTGGCGACTGGCAACTGGCATCTGGCAACTGGCAACTGGCGACTGGCATCTGATTTTGTAATTTCTTATAAAAAACAGTTGACATATTTATACAAGTGTGCTATAATTCCCTTACCTCTCGAAGAGGGTTCTTTTTTTGCGTCCTGATTTTAGGATGTGCCATAAAAATTGAACAGCATATTCTGACGCTTTAAGGCTCTCTCGGTAAGAAAAGGGATTCGCTCTTTTCAATCGGTGAGAGGGAGGCTAATCAAAAATTGGAGGTGCCGTTATGAGAGTAAAAATCACACTTTCCTGCACAGAATGTAAACAGCGTAATTACAACACTATGAAGGAAAAGAAAAACAACCCCGACAGGTTGGAGATGAAAAAGTACTGCAGATTCTGCAAGAAACACACTCTCCACAGAGAAACAAAGTAAGGAGGTAGCATCATGGCAGACGAAAAGAAAACCGTCAAAAAAGAAGATACCTCTAAAGCTGAAAAGAAAACTAATCCCTTAAAGAAGGTTGGCAATTTCTTTGTAAAAATCGGCAAAGCTATCGCTAAATTCTTTAAAGACCTCAAGGGTGAAACAAAGAAAATTGTTTGGCCCGGTCGCCATATGGTTCTCAAGAGCACAGGTATTGTTCTTGCTGCAATCCTTGTTATCGGCGCAGGTATTTGGATTCTTGATTTCGCAGTTTCAGGTGCTGTTAAAGGTCTCAGCAATATTGCTGATAAAACCGAGGTTACAGAAACCGTAGAAAATAAAGAAGACGAAGAAGACCACGAAGGTCACAACCACGAAGACGAGGAAACAACAGAAGAATCGACTGAAAAGGAATAATCCGATTCATTACTAAAAATCAGTATAATTCGGAGGTAAACTATGTCAGGCGAAGCAAGATGGTTTATAATCCACACCTATTCCGGTTACGAGAATAAGGTTGCGGAGAATATCGGTAAAATCGTTGAAAACCGCAAGATGCACGATAAAATCCTCGGTGTAAATATTCCGCTTGAAAAGGTTGTTGAAGTTAAAAACGACAAAACCGTTGAGGTTGAGCGTAAGATTTTCCCCGGATATGTTGTGGTTAAGCTTGCAGTTGAATACAGCGATAAAGAGGGCGAAGAAAACGTTCTCAAGGTGCCCGATGAAACATGGCACGCTATCCGTTACACAAGAGGTGTTACAGGCTTCGTTGGTCCCGACGGCAGACCCGTTCCTCTCACTCAGGAAGAGGTTGAAAAGTTAGGCGTCGAAAAGACCGCAGAAGGCGAGGACAACATCATCAATACAGTTACTGAGGTTCAGTTCAGCGAGGGTGACCTTGTTACTATTACTGAAGGCCTTATGGAAGGTAACTCAGGTGTTGTTGAAAGCATTGACACCGCTAACAGTACTGTTCGCGTTATCGTTTCATTTATGGGTAAAGAAGCACCTGTTGAGCTTCCGCTCAGTCAGGTAGAAAAAGCGATTGACTAATAATAAGATTAGCAATCATTAACATTGGTAATCAGAGGCAATGTACTCTGTTATATGCGACATAAATTTTTTATGTTGCGTGTGGGAGGAATAAGGCGAGCTCTTATTCCGCCATACCACGAATTTTGGAGGTGCAAAAAATGGCTCAAAAGGTTGTAGGTTTCATCAAATTGCAAATTCCCGCCGGTAAAGCAACCCCGGCACCCCCTGTTGGTCCTGCTTTAGGTCAACACGGTGTAAACATTATGGCATTCACAAAGGAATTCAATGAGAGAACAAAAAATGATATGGGTCTCATTATTCCTGTTGTAATCACAGTTTACGCTGACCGTTCTTTCACATTTATCACTAAAACTCCCCCCGCAGCAGTTCTTATTAAGAAGGCTTGCGGTATCGAAAGCGGTTCAGGCGTTCCTAACAAAACTAAGGTTGCAACAATTACCAAAGAGCAAGTAAGAAAAATCGCAGAGCAGAAAATGCCCGATCTTAATGCTGCTGATATTGATTCTGCTATCTCAATGATCGCAGGTACAGCACGTAGCATGGGCGTTACTGTTGTTGATTGATTACGGAGGAATTGTAATTATGAAACATGGTAAAAAATATGTTGAGAGCGCAAAGCTCGTAGACAAAGCAAAGCTCTACGAAGTTGCAGAAGCTCTCGAGCTTGCAACAAAAACTGCAAGTGCAAAATTTGACGAAACTGTTGAAATGCATATTCGTCTTGGTGTTGACTCCCGTCACGCTGACCAGCAGGTTAGAGGTGCAGTTGTTCTCCCCAACGGTACAGGTAAAAATGTTCGTGTAGCTGTTTTCGCAAAGGGCGATGCTGCTAAGGCTGCTGAAGCTGCAGGCGCAGATATCGTTGGCGATATGGATCTTCTTGAGAAAATCCAGGGCGGCTTCATGGATTTCGACGTTTGTATCGCAACTCCCGATATGATGGGTGTTGTTGGTCGTCTCGGTAAGGTTCTTGGTCCCAGAGGTCTTATGCCCTCTCCCAAGGCAGGTACTGTTACTCCCGATGCAGCAAAGGCTGTTGAAGAAGCTAAAGCAGGTAAAATCGAATACCGTCTTGACAAAACAAACATTATTCACTGCCCCATCGGTAAGGCTTCCTTCGGTGGCGAAAAGCTCACTGAAAATGCAATGGCTCTTCTCGATGCTGTTATTAAGGCAAAACCCGCAGCAACAAAAGGTACTTACATCCGTTCATGCGTTGTAGCAACAACAATGGGCCCCGGTGTTCGTGTTAACGCTGCAAAGCTTGCTACAGGCGCAACTGTAGAAGAATAATTAAAAAACACTTGACATACTTTAAATGGTGTGTTATATTACTTGTGCTGTTCTAAAGACAGCAGGTGCAAATTTTGTTTAATGGTCCATGGTTTTTAACCAACCGCCTGCCGAGGAATGCATTAATTCTTGATATTTTATTGAGTTTTTATGCCCTTCTCGTGCTATGCGGGAAGGGCATTTGAAATTGGCAAAAAAATTTAATCGGAGGTGAATTAGTTTGCCAAGTGCTAAAATCTTAGAAGCAAAAAAAGCAGAAGTTGCTGCAATCGGTGAAAGACTTCAGGGTGCATGTGCAGGTGTTCTCGTTGACTACAAGGGTATCAACGTTGCTGACGACACAGCTCTCCGTAAGGAACTCCGTGAAGCAGGCGTTGAGTACACAGTTACAAAGAACACAATGATCGAGCTTGCAATTAAAGGTACTGAGCTTGAAGGTCTTTCAGACTGCCTCGCAGGTACAACAGCTCTCGCAACATCCAAGGATGATTACGTTGCTGCTGCAAGAATTCTTTGCAAATTTGCTAACACTCATAAGGACTTCACTGTTAAGAGCGGTTTCCTTGATAACGAGGTTATCTCTCTTGAGAAAATCGATAGTCTTGCAAAGCTTCCTTCAAGAGAAGTATTGCTCGCTACTGTATGCAATGCATTCAACGCTCCTATTTCAGCGTTCGCTCGTGCAGTTCAGGCTATTGTTGACAAAAGTGGCGAAGCCACAGCAGAAGCAGCAGAATAATTGCTGTAACTAATTAATTAAATTAAAACTAAAATCTAAAGCCTAACGGCTAATAATTGGAGGAAATTAAAATGGCATCTGAAAAGATTACTGCTATTATTGAAGAATTAAAAGTACTTACAGTTCTCGAGCTCTCCGAACTCGTACACGCTGTAGAAGAAGAATTCGGCGTATCCGCTGCAGCAGCAGTTGCAGTAGCAGCTCCCGCAGAAGCAGCAGCTGCAGCTGAAGAGAAAACAGAGTTTGACGTTGTTCTTGCAGAAGTTGGCGCAAACAAAATCGCTGTTATCAAGGTTGTTCGTGAGCTCACAGGTCTTGGCCTTGCAGAAGCAAAAGCTAAGGTTGACGGCGCTCCCGCAACTCTTAAAGAAGCTGTATCCAAAGACGATGCAGAAGCAGCAAAAGCTAAGCTCGAAGAAGCTGGCGCAAAGGTTGAAATTAAATAATTTAATTTTCAATGATTTTGAGGACGGAGAAATCCGTCCTCTTTTTTTTATGGGGAGTGTGGGGAATTCGAAATGTGGAATTCGGAATGAAGGGGAAGCATCGCTTCCGAATGTTGTATAGATTTCGCAAGAGATAGAGGAAGGACGATATTATCCCTCTTTTTTCGTGAAACGAAAAAGGAGGGGGGACCGCCCTTGATGATAATAAAGTCTTTTGATAGGTGGATTTCGTGTGAAAAAGTTTCTGTATCAATTTGTTCCATCGGGGTGGTGGGTGGTACAAGGCTACGGAGAAAGTGAAAAGAGTGTACCACCCACCGTTCCGCCCGAACTGTATTCTACAAGAAGCTAATTTTCCGAAATTTACATATACAGATATTTTACAAGCAGAAGAACGGTCCCCCTTCCTTTTTGCAAGCAAAAAAGAGGGATAGATTTCACATTACTTTTGCTTTATTCAAGAAACAACAGCGGAACGGATGAATCCGTTCCCTACATTTGCTATTTTCTAACTAATGTGTTATGATATAGAAAAATATTTGGATTGATAGGTTGATTATAATGAGAATTGAGTTCAGGACCGTTTATGATGATTTTCATAATGAAAAATTAGGTCAGATTTATTCAGAGCATTTTATAGATAAACAGAACAAGCTTTATAAGAGAATGTTGATTTTTATTACAGTGCTTTCAATATGGGCATTGGTAATGGGCTTTGCAACGGAAAATTATGCCCTCAGCATAGCCAGTCCTTTTTATATGCTTTTCGGATTTCTGATAATTCGAAGAGCTAAAAAGAAGGCTATTCCCAAAAGCTTTGTTGAGCAGAACAAAATCGGTTGCCCTTATGATGTTACCTTCGGGCTTTACGATGAATATTTTTATGAGAAATTTGAAAATAATATGAGCATTTCCGAATGCTCAATAAGATATGAGTTTCTTAAGAAAATTGTTGAAACACCCGAATATTTTGTTCTTATGTCCAAGAGAAGTCAGCTTTACTTTTTACCTAAAAGAGATATGGGGTATGAGGCGGTTCTTGAGTTTTCTGCATTTTGCAAGGCAAGACTTCCGTATATTTATTCATTTAAGGGTTGATAATTATCTTTGATTAATTTTATAATGGGCAAGCTTTACGGGGCAACAGGGGAATTAGTGAATAGTTGAAGTTATGAGAATGGATTTTTCCATTCTCTTTTTTTATTTATTCAGAGGGGGTAACTGTTTTAATCAGCTCCTCCAAGCTCATATTTGCACCAACATCACGGTTCTTTTTCCCTTTTTTATCTTCTTCTTTTTCTTTTCCGTTTTCTTCTTCTTTCTTTTTACTGCCTTTGGCATTTTCCGCATTCCTTTTGCAACGCTCTTTATAAGCTTCTCTGTCACGGTCAATGGCACTTTTAATAAATCCGAAAACTAATTTCAGAGAGCGATGCTCAAAGTCAATTAATTCGCCGTATTTTGCGTAAATAAACATTGCTTTAAACAGCTCGCCTAATTCTTCACAGGTTAATTCCTGCAACGGTGCTTCCCAATCGAAATAAACTAAAAAGCTTTTTCTTGTCATTCATTTATTCTCCTTAGATTATAATTATTTTTGTTTTATGAGGAGCTTCTGAACATTGATATGTGGTTTCCTTTGTTCAAAAAATGTTCAGAACTGCCTTAAAAATGTTCAAAACTACCCTAAAATTTCGGCGAAAAAATCGCCACAAAAACTATTTCGTTCCTATATTTCTACCTATTCTTCTATCGTATCTTTTTTTACTACTATTTTTATATTTATATATTATTGATATTTATATTTATATTGGGTGCGAGTCGGTGCGAGTGGGAAAGGGGAATTCGGAATGCAGAATGCGGAGTGAGGAGTGAGGAGTGAAGAGTGGGGAGTGGAGAAGTATTGTAAATAGTGCAAAATGCTAAGTGCTAAGTGATGGGGAAGCTACGCTTCCGAACATTATAATGTTGCGATACTTTTACATATTTTAGGAGTGACGATGAAAGTGCTGCGCACAGCATTTGTAAATGTAGGGTACGCATTTATGCGTACCGCCAAGTTATCGTGAGTTTTGCGGAACGGATAAATCCGTTCCCTATGTTTTTGTTTTTGTGGAAACGAAGAACATTTGTTCATATTATAGTATAAATATTTTAAAAATTCAATGGATTTAGCACCCCCTAAGGTTATGTTTATTATTATTGTCTTTGATTAAAAATAGGCAGAATACCAGTTAAAGTGGCTTTTATGGGGCTTTTAGAAGATTTTTTGTTTTGGGGGTGCTAAGTCTATTGAATTTTATTTTCAACGTGATATAATGTGCTTGCAAAAGAACAAATGTTCGGAAAGGAGTATCGATGAAAGGAGCAGTAAACGTTCTTATTGAATGTCCGTTCTTTATTTCCTGCGGAGCAGAGTCGATTATCTGCGAGGGATTAATTAAAGGAACAAAGGACAAGCATGTTTTTAAAAATGAAAGAGAAAGAAGAGGCTATGAAAAGCTGGTCTGTTCGCAGAATTGCGGGAAAACCTGCTTGCATTATAAAAGAATTAATGAGTTGTATGAGAAAGGATTAAGATAATGCGTAATTCGTAATGAGGATTGGAGAGGTTTTGGGTTTTTGCGGAAAGGATAAATCCGTTCCCTACTAATTCGGAATGAGGTGTAAGGAAAATAGAAACAGATACTAAAAATAATAAAAAGAGTGATAAAAATTCGGACAAAACACTGAAATGTGTTTCTTCAGCAACGGAGAATATGAGTGCATTGATTGATGACATCATAAAAAAGGCTCGGAAGAATTTTAAGCAGAACGGCAAGCCGGAGGTTGATGCAAAATTTCTTAAAGAGAGCGTGGGTGCACTTAAAGAGCTTTATGAGCTTTTGGCGGAATATGACGGCTTCGGCGGATGCAATGAGGGGATTATTATCAGATTTGAGAGGGAAATGGAGAAGTATTGTAAATAGGAGTTAAAAATTAGAAATTAAAAATTAGAAATTTAGGGGCGCAAAAAAGCGCCGTATAGATAATCAAAAATTTAAAATTGCCGTGCGCAGCACCCAAAATTTCTCATTTCTAATTTGTAATTCGTAATTTGAAAGGAATTTTATGAAAGAACTTATTATTTCTCCGCCAAATGAGAAACAGAAATTGTTTTTTGAGAGTCAGAAGCGGTTTATCGGTTATGGCGGGGCTCGAGGTGGGGGGAAGTCCTGGGCATTAAGGACAAAATTTATTTTACTTGCACTTGAATACAGCGGATTGAAGCTTTTATTGCTTCGTAAGACTCTTCCCGAGCTTCGAGAAAATCATCTTTTGCCGATGTTGGCACAATTAAACGGAATTGCACGCTACAAGCGTGATGAAAGGGCATTTATTTTTCCTAACGGCTCGAGAATAAGGCTTGGCTACTGCGATACGGAAAACGATATTTATCAATATCAAGGGCAGGAATATGATGTTATCGGTGTTGAGGAATGCACACATTTTACCTTTTCGCAGATTCAGTTTTTAACTACCTGCAACCGTACCACCCGAGAGGACTTCAAGCCTCGTATGTATTTTACGGGAAACCCGGGCGGAGTTGGGCATAACTGGTTTAAAAGGCTTTTTGTTAAGGGGAGATATGAGGAAAATGAAGACCCGGATGATTATATTTTCATTCCTGCAACCATTGATGATAACACCGTTCTTATGAAATCGAACCCCGAATATGTTAAGGTTCTTGACTCTCTTCCCGAAAAGCTTCGTCAAGCTCACCGCTTTGGTAACTGGGATATTTTTGACGGACAGTTTTTCGAGGAGTTCAGAGATTTACCCTCGCATTATAAGGACGGGGAATTCACCCACGTTATTGAGCCCTTTGAAATACCGAGGGATTGGGTGCTTTACCGTTCATTTGACTTCGGCTATGCAAAGCCCTTTTCTTGTGCATGGTGGGCGGTGGATTATGACGGTAGGCTTTACAGAATTCTTGAGCTTTACGGCTGCTCAAAAACTCATAACGAGGGTGTGAAATGGCCACCCGAGAAGATATTTTCAGAAATTGCAAGAATTGAGAGAGAACACCGATGGTTAAAGGGAAAGCAGATTTTAGGAGTTGCTGACCCGTCTATATGGGATGCTTCCCGAGGTGAAGCTATTATTGAGGCGGCAAACAGAAACGGAGTTTATTTTAATAAGGGTGATAATAAACGTCTTCCCGGTTGGATGCAGGTGCATTACAGATTCTCCTTTGACGAAAACGGAATACCTATGATGTATGTTTTTAACACCTGCAAGGGCTTCATTCGCACTATGCCCGAGCTGACCTTCAGCGTTTCTAATCCCGAGGATTTAGATACAACAGGTGAGGACCATATTGCCGATGAGGTAAGGTATATGTGTATGGCGAGGCCCATAAAGCCAAGGGTGAAGAGGGAAAACTTGGTGTTGGGAGATGACCCGTTGGATTTAAATGCAAAATGCAAAATGCAAAATGCAAAATGAAGGGGAAGCTACGCTTCCAAACATTATAAAGGTTTCGCGTTATTCTTACATACCGGCAACCGGCGACTGGAGGCTGGCGACTATAGATATTAAAGGAGTTGGTGTATTGAAAAAAGAAAAGAAGATAAAAAAAGAAGAAGCAAAAATTGATAATGTGGGCAAGGTTGGCATTATCGGTTCTGATGAAGTGGAGAAGGCTCTTGAAGCTTTGAAGAAATATAAAGAGGGGAAGAATGTTCTTGAGCAAAGAATTGTTGAGAATGAGCAATGGTTCAGAATGAGGCATTGGGACACTCTTTCGGGCAGTAAGGGGAATGAAAATGCTTCTGCCTGGCTTTTTAATTCCATTGCCAACAAGCACGCAGACGCTATGGATAATTTCCCTCAGGTGACCTGCCTTCCCCGAGAGGAGAGCGACAGAAGCTCAGCGGAAATTCTTTCGCAGATTCTTCCGGTTATTTTTGAGCGAAACGGCTTTGAAAAAATTTACAGCGATGCCTGGTGGTACAAGCTTAAGGCAGGTACTGCGGTTTACGGCATATTCTGGAATCCTCTCAAAAGCAACGGCTTGGGTGATATTGAAATAAAGCAGGTTGACATTCTCAATCTCTTCTGGGAGCCGGGTATTAAAGACATTCAGAAAAGTAAGAATATCTTTCACGTTGAGCTTATTGACAACGAAACCCTTGTGGCTATGTATCCCGAATTAAGCGGTAAGTTAGGAAGCTCCGCAGTTGAAATTGCAAAATACGTTTATGACGATAACGTTGACACCAAGGACAAAAGTGCGGTAATTGACCGCTACTATAAGAAAATTCTTAACGGTGTGGAAACTGTTCATTACTGCAAGCTCTGTAACGGGGAGCTTCTTTATGCTTCGGAAAATGACCCCGAATACAGTGAGAGAGGCTTTTATGACCACGGCAAATACCCCTTTGTTTTCGACACTCTTTTTGTTGAAGAGGGCACGCCCTGCGGCTTCGGTTACATAGACATTATGAAGGATGCTCAGAAGCAGATTGACATTCTTTCAAATTCCCTTGTGAAGAATGCGGCTATGGCTACAACGCCACGATATTTCATCAATTCCGCAGGTGCAGTCAATGAGGAGGAATTTGCAGACTGGAGTAACAGCTTCGTTCATGTTTCGGGCAGTAATCTTGGTGAGGACAGCATCAGAGAAATTAAAATCTCGGGTATTCCCGAAATATATCTTGGTATTCTCAACTCTAAAATTGACGAGCTTAAGGAAACAAGCGGTAACAGAGATTTCTCTCAAGGCGGTGTTTCAAGCGGTGTTACGGCAGCTTCTGCTATTGCGGCTTTGCAGGAAGCAGGGGGCAAGCTTACTCGTGATATGGTCAAGGGCGGTTACAGAGCATTCTCGGAAATTAACTGCCTTGCAGTTGAATTGATAAGGCAGTTTTATGATGAACCGAGATTTTTCAGAATTGTTTCTCCCAACGGTCAGCAGGAATTCGTTTCATACGACAACTCAGGGATTATTGCAAGAAATCAAGGCTCTGCGTTTGGGGTTGAGATGGGTATGCGTCAGCCTATATTTGATATAAAGGTAAGTGCACAGACTGCAACACCCTTTACAAAAATCAGTCAGAATGAGCTGGCACTCCAATTATATAACGCAGGGTTTTTCAATCCCGAAATGAGAAGTCAAGCGTTATCGGCACTCTCAATGATGGAGTTTGAGGGGAAAGCGAATGTTATTAATAAGATTGCAGGGGTGAATGCCCCAATGAAATAAATCCTTGCAGATTTATGAAGTATCCTAAGGATATGAAGTAGCTATCGCTATGAAGTACGCTTACGCGTATGAAAAGGATTTATTTTACTTCATATTTTGTTATACAAAATACTTCATAATCCCTAAAGGATTACTTCATATTGCATAGCAATACTTCATTTTGAAAAGGTGTAGAAAATATAAGAAAGAAAAAAGAATAAAGAAGAAAAGTTGTTTTTGCGATACTTTTACATATTCAGAAAGGGTAGTTATGAAAGAATTAAAAATTATTGATATACAGTTGTTTGCAGAAGGAGCAGAAGAAGGCGGAAACGAAATGCAGAATGCAGAATGCAAAATGCAAAATGAAGGGGCAGAGCCGATTATAAATTCAGAGGAGGAAATGAATGAAGAAATTAAGTCTGATGTTCTTGATGATGAGGCAAGTGATGAAGAAGAAAAAGAGAGAATCAATGAAGAAACAGAAGATGAAACTGATGATGAAGAAGACTTCATTCGTGAAAGGGAAGAACGTTTAAGAAATCGTATTTCGGGTTGGCTTAATGAAAGTAAACAGGTTAAAGAATTGTATCCGGACTTTGACCTGCGACAAGAGCTTCGTTCGTCAAAGCTTTTCTCTCAGCTCGTTCTTGCAGGTGCACCCTTAAAAGCAAGCTATGAAATTGTCCACAAGGACGAAATTATTTCCGGGGCTATGGCTTACACTGCCGACAAGGTACGTGAGCAGGTAGTTAAAAATATCGAAACCAAGGGCAGACGGCCCCTTGAAAACGGTATTTCCTCGGAAAGTGCAGTTATGACTGCAGTTGATGTCAATGCTTTAACAGCAAAGGACATCCATAAAATACTCAAGCAGGTTGAGAACGGTGCGAGTATTAAATTTTAAAACGGAGTGTGTAATCACTCTACAGAAAGGAAGATTAAATGAAAGAACTTAAAATTAACATTCAGCTTTTTGCGGCAGGTGATGTGGTGAACTCCACAGCTTCGGAAAATCTTTCCGCAGAAATGAAAACCTTTTACGATAAAACACTTATTACTTTAGCTTCACCTTATCTCGTTCACGACCAGTTCGGTCAGAAGCGTGATATTCCCAAAAACGGCGGTAAGATTATTGAATTCAGAAAATTCTCTTCTCTTCCCAAGGCTCTCACTCCTCTTACCGAGGGCGTTACTCCTACAGGTAACAAGCTTAATGTTTCTGCAGTAAGTGCAACTGTTGAGCAGTACGGTGACTACATTGAGCAGACAGATATGCTTGAGCTTACAGCAGTTGACAACACCATTGTTGAGGCAACAAAGCAGCTTGCATCTCAGGCAGGTCTTACAATGGACACAATCGTTCGTAACGAAATCGTTGGCGGTACTAACGTGCTTTACTGCCCCAAGGTAGCTAACGGCGTTGAAGCTGAGGTTACATCAAGAGGTGAAATTGACAATACCTCTCTTCTTCGTGTTAAGGACGTTTTCAAGGCTGCGGCAGAGCTTAAGGCTATGAATGCTCCTAAAATTGACGGCTACTATGTTGGCATTATTCATCCCTATGTTGCTTATGACCTTATGCAAGAGGCAGGCAATCAGTGGATGGAGGTGCAGAAATATGCAACTCCCGAAAATATGCTCAACGGTGAAATCGGTTGCCTTGGCGGTGTTCGTTTCGTTGAAAGCACAGAGGCAAAAATCTGGAAGGACGGTGACTCTCCCGCAGTATTTGCAACCCTTATTATCGGTGCGGATGCTTACGGTGTAACAAGCGTTACAGGCGGCGGAGTTGAACATATCGTTAAGCAGAAGGGCTACGGCAACGACCCTCTTAACCAGCGTTCTTCAATCGGCTGGAAGGGTCTTAAGACCGCAAAAAGACTTGTTGAGGAATACCTTGTAAGAATCGAAAGCGGTAGTTCATTCAGCGGTACGGCTGAGGCGAACTGATTTTTTAATTAAAAATTAGAAATGAGGAATGAGAAATTAAGGGGAAGCGTTGCTTCCAAACAAAATTATAATTGCGTCGCAGACCCGAAATTTCTCATTTCTAATTAGTAATTTGTAATTTTGAAAGGATTTTATTATGGCTAATAAGAAAATTGAAAATAAGAAAAACGAAGAGCTTGTGAGTGTGTTTATTCCCAAGCAATCAAGAAATGATACAGAAAGATTTGTTGCGGTGAACGGAGAAAGAATTCTCGTTCAGACCGGTAAGACAGTTGAAGTGCCCAAACGCTTTGCAGAGGTTATTAAAAACAGCGAGGCTATGGCGGCGGTTGCGGCGAAGTACATTGACGCAAATGCGTCAATATAAATGCAAAATGTAGAATGCAAAATGCAAAATTTCGGGGAAGCGTTGCTTCCAAACAAAATTATAATTGCGTCGCAGACCCGAAATTTCTCATTTCTAATTAGTAATTTGTAATTTTGAAAGGAGTTGTTATATGACACTTGCAGAGGTTATTGAAAGCTTTGATAGTGAGCGCACTAACAATGTTTCAATTATTACTAAAAAACGCTGGATTTCACAGCTCGATTTAAAAATATGGGGCGAGATATTAAAGCCCCGAGGAGATAAAGAATATATCGGCTACGGCAAGGAGATTCCTCTTGATGCAGTTGTTAAAGCACCCCCTGAATATGCAGAAATTTACACTCTTTATATGAATATGAAGCTTGATTATATGAATGGTGAAATAGGTCGCTACAACAATTCTGCAATGCTTTTTAACAGAATGTATAAGGAAATGCACGATTTTATTAACCGAAAGGAAAAATTACCCGTTAATACGGATTTAAAGGTGGGAGATTACGATGTATAACCCTGTTGTATATGAAATGGAGAAAACTCAAGAGCTGATTTCTTCCTTCGGCGGTTTTAACTGCAATCCCGTTATTCCCGATAACTGCTTTTCCGATGAAACCAATATGGGCGGTGCAGATTTTCCATTGCTTTCCCCACGAAATAAAAGAGCATATTTCAATGTTCATGGTGACAGACTTCACGGGTTGTTTTCAAAATCCAAGCTTATGTATATTAACAATGGTCTTCTTTACTATGGTGGCGAAGCGGTTGAGGGACTTCATTTCCACGATATTGAGGGCGAAAGGCAGTTCGTTTCAATGGGGGCAAGGGTGCTGATTTTCCCTGATAAGATTTATCTTAATACTGCGGATTTATCGGATTATGGCTCTCTTGAGGCAGAGTTTAAAACCGAAGAGGGAACGAATGTTACCTGCTCTCTTGCAAAGGGGGACGGTGATTTATATGAAAATTATGTTGTTTCTTCTGCTGAGCCCGAGGATGTAAAAAACGGGGATTTATGGCTTGACACATCGGTTTCACCAAATGAATTAAAGCAGTATTCCGAAAGTCTCGGTATGTGGATGAGCTTGGCAGAAACCTATGTAAGAATTTCCTGTTCGGGAATCGGCAAGAGTTTTGATGTCTATGATGGGGTTACATTAAGAGGATTTCAGAATGAAGATTTGAACGGCTCTCACATTATTCGTGACAAGGGTGATGATTTTATTACTGTTACGGGTATTATTCCCAATACCGTTAATCAGACAGCATCTATCAGCGTTGAAAGAAGGCTACCCGAAATGGATTTCGTTGTTGAAAGCGGTAACAGAATATGGGGCTGCAATTCAGAGAAAAATGAAATCTACGCTTCCAAATTAGGCGATCCGAAAAACTTCGAAAGCTTTATGGGCATTTCAACAGACAGCTATGCAGCTACTGTCGGTACAGACGGTGAGTTTACCGGTGCGGTGGCTTTTCGAGGATATGTGATTTTCTTCAAGGAGCATTGCATACATAAAATTTACGGACAAAATCCGCCCTATACTGTGAACACATCATATATAAGAGGTGTGCAGAAGGGGTCACATAAATCTGTTCAGGTTGTTAATGAAACCCTTTATTATAAAAGCCCTAACGGTATTTGTGCCTTTGAGGGCGGTGTGCCTGTTAATATTTCAGAAGCCTTGGGCGGTGCTTATTATACAAATGCAGTTGCCGGTGTTCTCGGTAATAAATACTACATTTGTTTGAGTGATAAAAACGGAGAGCGAGTGCTTTTTAACTACGATGAAAGCAAGGCTATCTGGCACAAGGAAGATAATATTGATATTAAAGAATTTGCTACTCATAACGGGAATTTATATTTTATCGGTGCTATTGATGGAGTGAAAAGGCTTTACCTTGCAGATGGCGAGAATGTTTACGGCAATTTCTCGGGTCAGCTTTCAGGTTGGTTTCCCGAAGAGGATTTTTTATTGGAGTTGCCAAACGGGTATATGGGGACTTGATATCCCTGAAAACAAATATTATTCAAACATAACCTTGTGCGTTTCGGGTGAGAAAGGCGCAAGAATTCACATAGATTTTCAGACTGATGAAAGCGGGAAATGGGAAAATCAGATGAGCTTCAGCGCCAATGAGCTTGGTTCTGCGGTGCTTCCCTTTACAACGCCCCGTTGCCGTTTCCTGCGCATAAGAATAAGGGGTAAGGGCAAAGGTAAGGTTTATCTTATAAGCAGAACTGTTGAAACGGGGAGTGAACTGAATGTACGACCTTAATTTATCGGTTCCCAATTTAACTTCACCGAAATATTCAAACGACAACCGCTTTCTGCTCCTTAAAAACTACCTTTATGAGCTGAATGAAACTCTTTCTTTTGCTCTCGGTGATAAATCACAGACTGAAATTCAGAATCTCAAAAAGGAAATTGAAAGTGGAAAAAGTGAAGAAAAGCAAAATATAATCCGACTTAAAAATGACAGTAAAAAGCGGTTTGAGGAATTAAAAGAGCAGATTATAAGAACAGCGGAAGAAATTGAGATGGATTATTCTACTGCAATTTCTGAAAGTGAAAAAGAAATTCTCCAAAGGGCTCAAGGTGAATTTGCTACCAAGACAGAATTCGGCGAATATAAAAATCAAGTTGATACTGAGCTTTTGCAAACGGCGGAAAGCATAACCGCCAATGCAAAAGCCATGGAAGAAATCTCAACTGACCTGGACAATTATAAAAAAGTAAATAACGCACAATTTTCAATTCAAGCTGAGGAAATTTTCTCTCAGGTGGAAAATATTTATTCTGCCAAAACGGATTTGGGGGATTTAGAGGAAAGGATTTCTTCACAGATTTCTCAGACTGCTGATGGTATAACCGAAAGCTTTTCAGAAAGTCTTTCTTCATTCTCCGAGGATTTAAGCTCCATTGGCGGCGAGGTTAAGGAGCTTGTTTCTTCCCTTGACGTTTATATTCGCAGAGGCGAGCTTGAAGAGGGCGTTTTCGGTATAGAAATCGGCAGAAGCGACAGCAACATAAAGGCAAGATTTACCAATGACCGCCTTTCCTTTTTTCAAGGTCTTTCTGAGGTGGCGTATATTTCGGGGAGCAATCTCTACATAACAAGAGCAGAAATTCTTGATTATCTTAAAATCGGTAATTCTTCGGATGGATATTTTACATTTGATGTATCGGAAAACGGCTTGGAGGTGATGTGGTCCGGTGGCAATTAATATATATGGTGCTTGCTCGGGTTCATCGGGCAGTAAATATGATATATGGCTTAATGTGAAGCAGAATTCTCAAAGCATTGAAGATAACAAAAGTAATGTTACGGTAAAGCTGCTTCTCAAACGAAATGACGGCTATTCCTCTTCGGCATATAATCTTAATGAAAGCTCCAACTCCGTCATTTTAAAGGTTGGCGGTAAGGAAAGGGTCAATAAAAATTTAAGTATTGATACGAGAAATAATGTGAGTGTTACTCTTGCTATCTGGACGGGGGACGTTACCCATGAAGCAGACGGTACGCTTTCACTTTCCCTAAGCGGTAGCTTTACTATGGGCGGAACAGGTCTTTCGGGTGGTTCTGTAAGCGGTAGCTTTAAATGCACCGATATTCCGAGAGCTTCAACGCTTACACTTTCAAAATCAAGCCTTAATCCTCTTGATAGCGTAGGGGCAACCTTGAGCAGTGCAAGTGACGGCTTCACTCATAAAATAAAATGGTCATTGGGTGATTCAAGCGTTACTCACAGCCTTTCTGCAGGAGTGACTAAGGATGCTTTTACTGTCCCGTTAAGCTGGAGTGAAGAAATAACTAATGCCAAAAGCGGAAAGCTTTCCGTAACTCTTGCCACATATAAGGGCACTAAAAAAATAGGCTCGAGGGCCTATTCTTTAAAGTTAATTATTCCCGCAACGGAAGAATTTTTACCCGATTTTAATCTTATAACAGAACGAATTGATAATACAGTTCCGTCGGAAATAGGGGAATATGTCAAGGGCAAAAGTCAGATTAAGGTGAATATTGAAAATCTCAATTTGAAGCACGGTGCAAAGTCTTCGGCCTATACTGCCAAGGTTGGTTCTTCTTCAAAAACAAGTCTTCCTGCAACCTTTGATTTGACCAAATCCGGTGAGATAACCGTCAGCGTTACAGTTAAAGACAGCCGTGGCTTCACCGTTACAAAATCCGAGAAAATCAATGTTCTTTATTATTCCGCACCGTCAGCTTCCGTTAACAGCCTTTATCGCTGCGATGAAAACGGGAATAAAACAACCTCGGGTACATATCTGCTTGTTGATTTGAAATCTTCTTGCAGTTCTTTGAATAATAAAAACACCTGTGAAATCACTTATAAATATAAAAAGGCGGACTCTCAAGCCTATTCGGGTGAAATCCCCATTAATGAAAATGTTCAGATTTTAGGCAACGGTGAGTTTCTTAACAGCAGCTCGTATATCATCGCCTTTAAAATTACCGACAGCATTACAAAAGAAAATGATTTTATTGAGGCTTTAGTGCCCAGTGCAGACATTCCTCTTAATATCAGAAAAGGCGGCAGGGGTGCGTCATTTGGTTGCTATTCCGAAAAAGATAACGAGCTGACTGTTGCTTGGGATTTGAATGTTAAGGGTGATTTGGTTTATGAGAATGTGGAAACGGAAATTTCCTCGGCAGTTATAAATAAAAGAGGTATTATAAGATACATTCCCTGTATGGAGCTGGTTGTTGTGAGGCTTCGTTTTACTGCAAATACTTCTCTTTCCGCAGGTGAAGCTCATACTGTTGCCACATTTAATAAAATACCAACTCTGTATACACCTGTAACCGTAAGTATTAATACAGGTACCGAAAAAATCGGGCAGGGTGGTATAAAATCAGAAACAGGTCAGCTTATTATAAGCTCCGACAAGACTATTGATGCAGGTGATTTTATTTATGTAAGCGGAGTTTATTTTGCGTATAGGAGTTGAGTGCGGAATTTGTAATGAGTCTTCGCAAGTAAAAACAATGTAGGGTACGCATTTATGCGTACCGCCAATTTACGAATAGTTTTGCGGAACGGATGAATCCGTTCCCTACATTTAACCAGATTGGAGTGAATATATGGCAGATAAAAAGAAAACAACGAAAACAACAAAAATCACGAAAACTACAAAACGTCCTACATACAAAAAGAGCGATGAAGTTAAAAATGCAGAGAAGAAGCTTTCTAAATGGGAGAAAAATGCTCCCAAGGATTATGAAAGCAAGTATTCTGCGGAAATTGACGGCATTTTAAATGATATTCTCAACAGAGAAAAATTCTCTTATAATCTCAATGCCGACCCTCTTTATGAGCAGTATCGTGAGCTTTACACCCAAAACGGAAAAAAGGCTATGATGGACACCGTTGGTGAGGCTTCCGCTTTAACAGGCGGCTATTCTAATTCTTATGCGGTAACTGCAGGTAATCAAGCATATCACGAATATCTCAATAATCTCAATGATGTTGCCCTTGATTTAAGAGATAGGGCTTATGAGCAGTATGGCGACGAGGGGGACAAGCTTTTTGAGGATGTAAAGCTTCTTCGTTCTCTTGACGGGGATGATTATGATAAATATCTTAACAAGCTTGAAAGATATTACAAGGATGGCGAATATCTTTTAGATAGGCTCACTGCTATGTCAGATGCGGAATATGAGCAGTTTCTACATACTGTTGAGGCTTGGGAAAATGACAGGGATTTTACTTTCAAGGAGAAAACCGATGCTCTCGACAAAGCTGAATTTGAAAAGGAAATGGCTTTTAAAAAGGCAGAGGCAGAAAGGGAGCAGGCGAATGCGGACAGAGATTATCAGCTTTCTCTTCAGAGGCTTTATGCTTCAAACAGCTCAAGCAGCTCAGGCACTAATAAAAAGAAGGTAAGCGACACCATAAGCTATCCGGAAACCTATAAGGAGTTCTGCTCCGCAACGGGCTACCCGGGAATTATGACTGAAACTGAATACGGTGCCCATAAAAAAGCAAAAAGCAAATACGGAACCTATAAAAGCTATCTTAAGGCGATGTATAAGATTTATAAATAAGGAGGGGTGGAATGAAAGTCAAGGTAACTGAAAAACAGGTTATGGTTACGGAAATAACCGAGGTTTACGAGGGCGAATTCGGTATTAACAGATGCGATTTTACCTTGCCCAAAAGCTTTGACGAGCTTAATGTAAGTGCAATATTCAACGGTATTCCCGTTCCTTTAACCGACGGAAAATGCATCATTCCCTCTCTTCCAAACGGTAACTGTATTTTAGGTGTGTATGCCTACAGAAAAAACGGAGAGGAAACAGAGCTGATGTACTCTCCTAAGCCTACAATGTTCTTCGTGGGCAAGGGCTCCTTCAGCAAAGAGATAAATGAAGAAATCATTCCCGAGGTTTTCGATTACGAAACCTATTGTCAGATGCTTCAGGGCTATTGGCGTGAGCTTTTCGGAGAGAATACCCTCGGTGAATATAAAGAAAACGCAACGGAATATCAATACTACTCTGCAAAAGTAATTAACGAAATGTATCATAGCATGAAGGGTGATATTGATACCGTTTCTGCACTTTTGGGAGGCGTCCGTTAATGGCAAGTATAAAAAAAATAAAAGAACAGCTGGAAAATGTCAATGAATTAGGAATTGCCAATTTGGCTAAAAAGGGTGTTGAGCTTCCTTTGGGGACCACAACCTATGAGATTATGCAAAATATTGCAAGGCTGGGAGATGCATCGGAAGAACCGAAAACAACATTTAAAGCAGATAGCTGCGTTGCAAAAGTAATCTTACCTGTGACAATGCCAACAACAATGGCAGAAATAAAATTTAGTGTAGAAGCCGACAGCTCGGCAAGTTTGGAGGGATAATATATGCTTTTAAGAAATTATGATAATTTAGTTGCTTTATGTGCTTTGCCTAATGCCGGTTTGGGTAAGACCTTAGGTGACGCAACGGCTTTTAGTGATGAGCATTTATGCTTAAAGGATATTTCAGGGGCTTTGAAAAGGGTTTATCATTATTTCGGTTCATCGGCCTATGGTTTTGATATGCCGTTTAAACAATTTACCTGCGGAAGTACTCAATTTGCTGATATAAGTATTGGCCATTCAACGATAGTTGCAGGAAATGGTGATACCCCGGTAACTTATGACGATTATAAGCTTGAGAATATTTTTACAAATACCCAAGTGCAAAAAATCTCTCATTCTGTTGGAGATGTTATTTATAATGAAGCAGATAATACTTGGGAAAAAACATATTATTGCGTCTGCCTGGCAAAAGAGGATTTAACTGTTAAGGAAATTGGTATTTACGCAAAGCCAACTCAAACGACAAGCAGTAGTTCGGCATACAGTGCCCTTGTTTACCGCAAGGTTCTTGATGCACCTGTTGAAGTACCTGCAAATGCAAACTTTGTGCTTTCCTTTACCGTTAAGGTGTCTGCTAACTCGAGTAAACCCGCAGACTACGATGCAACTGCAAGCATGTAAGGCGGTGAAAGCAATAGTTAATAACATACTTCTGATTGCATCTGTGCTTACTGCCCTTGGTGTGATAATTGCAACTGCAATCAAGATATATAAATTTATTCGTAAATGGGACAAATGGGCTGAAGAGCAAAGCGAACACTCTCTTGATAACTATTTATCTATTAAACGGCTTACGATTATGTCACAGGAAATGCCTCTTTCAGAGAGAATTGCTGCAGGTGAAAAATATATAAAATACGGCGGAAATGGCGAGGTTAAGCATAAATATGAGGAGCTTTTAACCTTTTTGCCCGGTGAAAATAACATTAACAATGGGGGGTAAATATATGCAAATAAATATTAAAGCAAGATTAAATAATAAAATGTTTGTTTTGTCCGCATCAGCACTTATCGTTTCCTTTGTTTATCAGATGCTTAGTGCCTTTGATATTGTTCCGAAAATAACAGAAAGTGAAATTACGGGCTTGATTACGATGCTTGTCAATATTTTAGCTTTCTTCGGTGTGATTGTTGACCCTACAACTGAGGGTGTCAATGACAGCGAAAGGGCAATGACCTATTGCACCGATAGTGATGTAAGAATAAATGAAGAGGTGAAAAAATGAGTAAAAAAATTTATATTTCACCAAGTAATCAAGCTGGAAATGTTTACGCTACAGGCGGCACAAACGAAAAAGAGCAATGCCATAAAATTGCAAGGGCTTGCGTGAGTTACCTTAAGGAAAAAGGCTTTACGGTTAAATGCACCTATAATGATGATATGTATGAAAGGGTAAGGGAAAGCAATTCCTTCGGTGCCGATTTGCATGTTGCAATTCATACAAATGCAACCGCAAAGCATAATGTAACAGGCGGAACGCAGATTCTGCTTTATAATCTTGAGGGCGAAAGGAAAAAGATAGGTGGGGCGGTGCTTTCCCGCCTTGCACCCATAACTCCCGGTAAATCTGCCGAAAGGCTTATTGAAAAGCCGGATTTCTATGAAATCAATTCTGCTAAAGGTATTACTGTTTATTGCGAATGTGAATTTCACGATACAAAGGCAGGCTCTGATTTTATAAGAAAGAATACAAAAGCAATAGGTGAAGCTATTGCAAAGGGTATTTGTGATTATTACAGTGTGAGTATTGATAAAGAAAATGTAGGGGACGGGTTAATCCGTCCTGCAGAAAAAGAAAACAACGCTCCGTCAAAGGACGAAACGTTGTATAGTGTTCAGGTAGGGGCTTTCCGAAATAAAAAGAATGCTCAAAGCTATGTCGAAAAGCTGAATAAGGCAGGGTTTGAGGGATTTATAATTAAGAGAAATTAAATTCCCGATGCCCTTTGAAGAATAATATTAGCATCTTCAAGGTCTATGTAGCCGTTCTGATTAAGGTCGCCTAAAAAGAGCATATCATCGGTAATAGCTGTGTCCATAGCGGAAGCAAGCCTTAAGGCTTTCCTTGCGTCAACGGTTGTAACGGAGCCGTCGTTATCAATATCACCGAAGGAATTAATTGTTCTGTCAAGCTCAATTATGTAAACGGGAGCATTGTTTTTTACGCTGTAATCTACGCCTGCAGAGCCTAAATGACAGTTGATTTTTACTGTATGGGTGCTTTCGGTGCTGTTGGTTTCTCTGAAAGCGAAAGCATTTTTTCCGATGTAAGTAACATTCTGCGGAATTGTTACCTCTGATAAAAGAGTGCAGTTTTCAAAGGCATAAGCACTGATAGTAAGCTCGCCTGTACCAAAGGTAATTGTTTCAACAGCCTTGCAGTTGCTGAAAGCACTCAAGCCGATGGATTTTAAGCTGTCGGGGAAAGTAAGAGAGGGGAGAAGCTCGCAGTTTGCAAAGGCATAGTCACCAATGGTTTCAAGAGTGGGGGAGAATTTTAAATAATTAAGCTTTTTCGCATTCCAGAAGGCACGGGTGCCGATACTCTTTAAGGCAGCTCCGCAGTTGAACCAGTCAAGCTTTGTGCAGCCGTAAAATGCCATATCACCAAGATGTTCAGTGTTTCTGATATTGACGCTTGTAAGCTCAACGCAACCGCTGAAAGCACTTTTTCCGATGGATTTAACACCCGTACCGATGGCAACGGAATAAAGCTTTTTGCAGTTTGAAAAAGCATTAGCACCGATTGCTTCAACAGTTGAGGGAATGCTTACGTATCTTATGGAATTCTTCTGGCGGAAGCCTGTAACGGAAACAACGGTCAAATCGTTGATTGTTGAGGGAATAACAACGTCCTCTGCATAAAAATCATTGTAGCCGGTAATATTGCAGGTTCCGTCACCATTGTCAACATAAACAAAGCCGTTGTAGTTTAAAGCAGTTGCAATGGGGATGGATGATATTATTAAAAATAGTGCGAGAGTGAGAGATAAGATTTTTTTCATATTATTCTCCTATGTGTAAATGCAAAATGCAAAATGCAAAGTGCAAAGTGCAAAATGAAGGGGAAGCTTCGCTTCCAAACATATAATTATAATGCGGACCGCAGGTCCCAACGTTTTGCGCTTTGCGTTTTACACTTTGCGCTTAGTTAACATTTTTTATTATACACAAGAAATCTGTTTTTGTATATACCCAAAATGTATATTTTTGTTTAACAAAACTGCATATTCGCAAAAATATACATCGAAAACTGTATAATATGAATTATTTTTCAAAAACAGTTGCAATTTGCTTTTATTAGTTGTATAATTCACTCACAAACGGAAGAGAAGTACATATAATCTTCCGAAAAAAATTAATTTGTGAGGTTTTTAAAATGAAAAAGTTTTTAAAAGTTGCTTCCATAGTTCTTGTTATTGCTATGATTGCTTGCTTTGCAGCTTGCGGCGGTAACGGCGGCGAAAAGGAAAAGCTCGTTATGGCTACTAACGCAGAATTCCCTCCCTATGAATATGTTGAAGACGGCAAAATCATAGGTATCGATGCTGAAATCGCAGGTCTTATTGCAGAAAAGCTCGGCATGAAGCTTGAAATCGTTGACGTTGCTTTCGACTCAATCATCCCCGGTGTCCAGAGCGGTAAATATGATATGGGTATGGCCGGTCTTACTGTCAACGATGAAAGACTTGAAAAGGTTAACTTCTCAACCTCTTATGCAACAGGTATCCAGGCTGTTATCGTTAAAGACGGCAGCGACATCAAATCTATTGATGACCTTGAAGGTAAGAAAATCGGTGTTCAGACTTCTACAACAGGTGACATCTATGCAACAGATGACTACGGCGAGGATGCTATCACTCGTTATGACAACGGTGCAGTTGCAGTTCAAGCTCTTCTTGCAGATAAGGTTGACTGCGTTATCATCGATAACGAGCCCGCTAAATCTTATGTAGCAGCTAACGAAGGTCTTAAGGTTCTTGATACAGAATACACAGTTGAAGACTACGCTATCTGCTTCGCAAAGGAAAACACAGAGCTTAAGGATAAGGTTGACGGTGCTCTTAAAGAGCTCATCGCTGACGGTTCTGTTAAAGAAGTTATCGAAAAATACATTCCTGCTGAATAATTAAATAATAATTTGAACTCTGATGAGGGCGGTTTTCTCCGCCCTTGTTTTTTGGTAGAAAGGGGTGTTAAAGTATGTTCGAGTGGATTACTAAGCTTATAGCAGAGTTTTTATTTGTTTTCGGCGATGGTCGTTGGGAGCTTATCGTTAATGGTTTTACCAATACTTTGAAAATCACTGCAGGTGCTTTGGTTGTCGGTATTATTATCGGTGTTCTTATTGCCGCTGTTCGTTCATCCTTTGACAAAAATAAAGAATCAATGAAGCTTCACGGTGGTGCAGGTTACATTATTCTTTCAATTCTCAATGCAATTTCAAAAGTCTATTTGACTGTAATCCGCGGTACACCCGTTGTTGTTCAGTTAATGATTTGCTATTTTGTTATATTCGTTGCTTCTGAGGACGGTGTTCCCGTTGCGATTTTTGCATTCGGTATTAACTCAGGTGCTTATGTTGCGGAAATTTTCCGTGCAGGCATTATGTCCATTGACCACGGTCAGTTTGAAGCGGGCAGAAGCCTTGGCTTCAACTACTTCCAGACAATGCGCTACATAATCATTCCCCAGGTATTTAAAGCGGTTCTTCCCACTCTTTGTAATGAGTTTATAGCTCTTCTCAAAGAAACCTCTGTTGCAGGTTATGTTGGCGTTATGGACCTTACAAAATCGGGTAATATTGTTGCAGGCAGAACCTTTGAATATTTCATTCCGCTTTTCACGGTTGCAATTATTTATCTTGTAATGGTTATGATTCTTTCATCCCTTGTAGGAAAGCTTGAGAGGAGGTTGAGGAAGAGTGAGCGATAATGCATTTATTAAAGTACGTGACCTTAAAAAGCACTATAACGGCGGTGAGGTCAAGGCTCTCGACGGTGTTAACTGCGAGATTAAAAAAGGCGAGGTTGTTGTTATAATCGGACCCTCGGGTAGCGGTAAAAGTACATTTTTACGCTCTCTTAACCTTCTTGAAATCCCCACAAACGGTGAGATTATCTTTAACGGAACAGATATCACTGCTCCAAAAACAAATATTAATAAGCACCGTCAGAAAATGGGAATGGTTTTCCAGCATTTCAACCTTTTCCCCAATATGACCGTTCTTAAAAATATGACAAGCGCACCTGTTACAATTCTTAAAAAGAGCAAGGAAGAGGCTGAAAAGAAAGCCCTTGAGCTTCTTGACAGAGTTGGTCTTAAGGATAGAGCAGATGCTTATCCCAGTCAGCTTTCGGGCGGTCAGAAGCAGAGAGTTGCCATTGTCCGTGCTCTTTGTATGGAGCCCGATGTTATGCTCTTTGATGAGCCAACATCTGCCCTTGATCCCGAAATGGTAGGCGAGGTTCTTGATGTTATGAAGGAGCTTGCAGCCGAGGGTATGACAATGGTTGTTGTTACTCACGAAATGGGCTTTGCAAGAGAGGTTGCAACCCGTGTAATCTTTATGGATGAGGGTATCATCCAGGAGGACGGCACTCCAGAAGAAATTTTCGACAACCCCAAATGCGAAAGACTTAAGTCATTCTTGGGGAAGATACTTTAAGAAAAAAACACCGCTCAGGCGGTGTTTTTTTAGTGCTAAGTGCTAAATGCAAAGTGCTAAATGTCGGGTGCTGCGCACGGCAATAATAAAAATTATGAAAATGCAGCTTTATTGTTCTGAATATTTTAATCAGTAAGAATAATTTTAGTTGTGAATAACAAATATAATGCTTGGAAGCAAAGCTTCCCATTTACTTTGCACTTTGCGTTTTGCACTTTGCAATAGGCAACTTGCACAACAAACTCCATCTTATTTTGATATTTATTACAAGAGCTAAAATCGAATAATCGGTTGAAAAATAAAAGTAATTATGTTATACTTGCTCTATTAGTAGTGTGATAAAGTATGTTATTGTGCTTTATTGCAAATTCTACGGAGGTGTATCTTTTGGCAGACGAAAAAACCACTGTTGTTGAAACGCCGGAAATAGACCCTGCTTCTCGTGAGTATGTCTATGAAAACAGAAGATATGTCGGTATGAAGGAAACTATATGGTACGTTGTTTACGATATGTGCCAGAGCTTCAATATCGACTCTTTTAACGACCGTTTCATCACAAGTATTCTTCAAATTGACCTTGACTACCAGACAATCGTTAGCGTTTTCAACGGCTTCTGGGATGTTATCAACGATATCTTCACAGCGGCAATCGTTGAAAAAACCCGTACTCGTTGGGGTAAATTCAAGCCCTATCTTGTTGGCTTGGGTATTCCCGGTACATTGGGTACCTGCTTCTATTGGCTTCTTCCCATGTTCTTCAAGGGAAAAGGCGCAAGAGATATGACAAAATTCCTTACATATTTCATTCTTGCTATTGTCCGTGAGGGTGCAGGTACATTCCGTGCTATCGCAAAAACAGGTATGCTGGCAACTATCACGCCCCACCCGGTTGACCGAACCCGACTGATTACGGTTGCAGAGTTCTTCTCGGGTCTTTTAGGTGAAAAGCTTCCCCAGCAGATTTTAACTGTTTTAATCGACCTTATCGGTAACAAGGTTATTAACCTTTCATATACCTCAACCTTTATGTTTATGGGTAACTTTACCGCAATCGTAAGTGGTGTTGCATCTCTTATCTTCTGCGTTATGACCCGTGAGCGTGTTCTTCAGTCAGTTGAAACTCCCAGCATTATGCAGAGCTTGAAATCCGTTGTTAACAACAAGCCCATCTTGTTGCTTACTCTTTCGGAAACTCTTTCAAACTTCAGCGTTGGCGGCAGCATCAACGACTACTATATCGACGTTCTTAACTTCGCATCAATGACAATGGTTGCCGGTATTCCCGGTGCTATCATTAACCCATTCTCATTCTCTCTTGTTCCTTGGTTCAGAAGACGTTTCTCAACAAAAACTCTCTACCTCCTCGGTACAAAGAGCCAGCCGTTGCTTGATATTCCCGTATTCTTAATCGGTATGATAGGCGGTAAGCATAACGGTATTTATAAAAAAGTTCTGCCAATGTTCTTCGTTATGGCAATCAAGGAAGCTATTTATATGGTATTCTGGGGTGTTCGTAGAGTTATTCCCAGTGAAATGTATAACGAATCTATGGACTATTGCGAATGGAAGAACGGTTATCGTACAGAGGCTATGACCTCCGTTGCCCGTGACCTTACAAAGAAGCTTGCAAGTATTGCTAACTCTGCTCTTTCTCTCCAGCTTAAGAAGCTTATCGGTTATGATATTTCTTCTTACACAAGAGGCGAAGCTCAGACAGATAATACCAAGTTCGGTCTTTTCGCAATGGCAACAATTATTCCCACCGTTACCGGTCTTCTCGGTATCATCCCCATTCTCTTCTATGACCTTAGCGGTGAAAAGAGAGAGCGTATGTATGCTGAGCTTCTCGCTCGTCGTGAGGAAGATGCAAAAATTGCAATGTCCGGTGATAAAGAGGCTATTGAAAAGCTTGCTAAAGAGCAGTTATCAGTTGGCTCTCAGAATAAGGACCTTTAATGTAAAACTTTTCGGCGGCACGGTTGTGTCGCCGATTTTTATGAAAATTTTGAAAGGAGCGTTTTTATGGCAAAATCAACTTATTTATCTAATTCAGCAAAAATATTAGCAGCTTTGTCGGGAATGCTTCTTTTAGCTAATATTCTTGTTGCAGTTGGTTCAATGGGGGATTTACCCCGTGTTTCGCAGCTTGCAACCAGCTTTTCTAATTTGTGCCTTTATGTTGTTTTGGTTATGGGCTATGTAGCCTTTAACGGTGAAGCGGTCTGCCATAAAAGAAATCGTGACAGAAAAAAGAAGAAGCTTTTAGGCTTTTTTAAATTATTGCTGCTTATTTGCTTTCTTCTCAGATATATTAAAGCAGTACCCGAAAATCTTGCAATGGCAGTTCCTGTCCAAAGCCTTGGGGGGATTCTTGCCCGCTTGGGAGTCAGCCTGCTTTCAACTGTTGGTTCCTTCGGCTTCCTTTTCGGCTCTGTTTCTCTTTGGTATTTAATAAGAGATAAAGAAAATCCGAAGCTTCTTTTACCGGAGCTTATTTCTGTGATGATAAGTGTCCTTTATAATGCTTTCAAATTCTTTAATTATGCCGTTGGAAAATATGAAATAACAGCCTTCGGTGAAGCTTTTACAAGCTTCTTCTCTCAGAATGAAATATCTCAAATTCTTTGCATATTCCAATTCCTTTTTAATTTGATTATGCTTGTTTGCGTTACTGTTTATTATTCGGAAAAAGGTGAGAGTGAGCAAGAAATTCTTGATAAAAACACTAAAGAGTTAAAAAAAGCGAGAAATGTGTTAAAGGAAGAGGGCTTCGGAATAGATACCCTTGAGGACGATTTTTTGTTGTCTGAATGAAATCGGAAAGTTAAAAATGAATAAATATTTGACACCGTCTGTATAAATTATACAGGCGGTGTTTTTTGTGCGGAATTAGTTGATGAGAGCTTTTATTGTCCCTCTTTTTTCGTGAAACGAAAAAGGAG
>JAZQJD010000004.1:0-90397 GCA_045541435.1 Acutalibacteraceae bacterium | reverse complement strand
AACATAAAATTTATGAAAAAAATTATGTTTTATACTACGAACAAACTTCGCCACTCGACGTACCTTTGTACGCCTTCGGGCAAGTCTGAAGCCTTGATTTTGCTCAGTTTGTCCGTTCTGCATCTTTTTTTCCTATCCCCTAAAAAGAGGCTGTAAAAAAACTCACGTTTTTTTACAGCCTCATTTAATTTTATTAAAGAACTTTAAAGAAATCAACAAAGAAGTTATAAATTGCAGAGAAGAGTTTTTCGATTGTATAGAAGAAATCGTAGTTATTTCTTCCACCCATTTCGCCCAACTGGGAACCGTCTCTGTTAGCAAGCTCATTGGATGTAAGGTTGTAAGTTTCGTAGGTTGTAAGATCAGCCTCGTCAAGCTCAATAACTCTCGCACCTTGATACATATTGTTGTAATATGAATTATATGTGCAACCGGGAGTCTGAATAAGGTCCATACCGCCACAATGAGCAACAAAGTTGTTTACATGGTCGTGACCAACAACAAGACCAAGAACATCTCCGCCTTCTACCATTGCATCCCACTGACCGTCGTTACCGTAGCTGGGACAGCTCTTTTCAAAAATAACGCCGTCATATTTTGTAATATCGGGAATGGGCGTATAGGTTGTGCCGTCGGAGAAATTGATAGTTGCTTCACCGAGAGCAATAGCACCCTCATAGTAAATCATTTCGCAGGGCTCCTGAGGAATGATATGCTGGAAAGCCATAGCAGGAACAACCTCACCACCGTTTTCTACAGCTAAAGCATCACGGGTCGTGTTGTACCATTCAATCTGGTCAGCGTGAACATGGTCATAACCAAGCCATTTGCCGTCTTCATCATGAATGCTTCCGCCACTGTCAAAGCACCAAACATTAAATGCAACCTTGCTTCCATCACTTGAAAGAATAGGAACATTATGTGTTGCACAGCCATGAAGTGCAGGGTCGGCATCATATGCCAAACATTCAGAGTACTTCTGGTATGCTGCAAGCTGGTCTTCCTTAACCATACCGCCTTCATCATCATGGTTACCGAAAACAAAGGTAAAGGGAATATCTCTCTCATCAAGAGGTGCAATCATCTCATCAATAGCTCTGATATCCTCGCCAACAACATTGTCGCCTACGAAAACAACAAGGTCAGGTGCAGCGAAATCAAGAGCTTCACGGATAAACTGAAGCACTGCGGGCTCCATAGGATAATCATCCTGAACATCTGCAAGGCAAAGGATTTTAAATTTGCCGTTTGCATTAAACTGAAGCTTTGCATCATCCTTGTAACCTGCAAAACTCATTGTTACAAGTGAGAAAAGCATTGTTATTGCAAGAACAACAGAAATTACTTTTTTCATTTTTGTATCTCCTTTTTTAGTTTTTCTAAGTATATAGTATATTCCTAAAAAACTATTTTGTCAAATTATGGATTTCGGATTTAAAGTGCTTACCCTTTTCTTCAAAATTTTTATAGTAGTTATAGCTTGCAGCAGCAGGTGAAAATAAGCAGCTTTTACCTTTCGCTGTTATTTCCGAGCATTTCTTTACAGCAGCCTCCATATTTTCGGCACAATAGAAATTTTTATTTACTCCTTTTTCTTTAAGGGTATCTATAATATTGTGACCTGTTTCAGGAAGACCAACGAGATTAGAAATATTGCACTCTGACAAAAACTTTATGAAGTCGGTATAGTCAATACCTCTGTCAAGTCCACCGAAAAGAAGAGTATCAACATTTCCAAGTGCCTTTACCGCACCCATAACCGCAGTAGGAATCGTTGCAATACTGTCATTATACCAACAAATGTCATTTACGATACCCACATATTCCATTCTGTGCTCAATTCCGCCAAAGGATTTTATTGCATTTCTCACCGCATCATCGCTTATACCGAAAATTCTCGCAACCGCTAAAGCATAAGCAATATCCTGGCGATTATGCTCACCCTTAAGATGCTCTGTTGAATTCCACAGTTCATTGACAAAAGCATCATTCTTAGCATCCGTAAAGGTAACGGGTCTGCCGTTGCTTTTAAGAACCTTTTTCCAATCAACAACACCCTCAAGGTCCTGTTCGGGATTATAAATCAAATAATCTGTTCCCTTTTGATGCACGGCAATATTCAGCTTTGCTTCAACATAACCCTTGAAGCCTGTTTTGTAGTGGTCGAGATGCTCTTGATAAATATTAACAAGAACAGCTACGTGAGGTGAAGCTTTTGTAAACTCAAGCTGATGGGAAGACATTTCAATAACTGCCACAAGACTTTCATCCTCATCGGCTTTTTCAAATACGGGAACACCGATATTACCTATAAGGCAAGTATTCAAGCCACCTGCTTTAAGCATTTCATAAATAAGTGTTGAAGTTGTAGTTTTACCCTTTGAGCCTGTAATTCCAACAACAGTTGGCTTACAAAAACGCAGAAACATATCTGTCTGGCAGGTAATTTCGGTTGTTTCGGGATAAATTACATCATCTAAAAATGCTATACCGGGGCTTTTAAAAACAATATCAAAATCCCCGAGAGATTTTAAATAATCCTCTCCCGAAATTACGGTTATATTTGCATCATCACTCTCAAATCCGTTTTTATCGGCAATAGTAAGAGGTTTTTCGGGAAGATGCTTTCTTATATATGAAAGGGTTGATTTTCCCTCTCTGCCCATTCCGAGAATAAGAACCTTTTTATCTTTTATATACTGAATTATTTGGGACATAGCCGTAATCATTCACCTATTTCATCAAAAAATGCAAAATTCTTTTTACCGTGATTTTTTACATAGTACAGTGCTTTATCTGCTTTTTCATAAAGACCTGTATAAGTTTTTGCATCATCCGGAAATTTTGCAATACCAATACTGCAGGAAATTTCTTCTTCGGGTGCTGCCTCAAGACAAATGCTGTTACAAATGGACTGAATCTGAGTAGCTTTCTCTTCGAGATAATGCTTGTTATCGCCAACACCACTCAAATACAGAACAAACTCTTCACCGCCCACTCTGCCTAAAACGTCAGTTGAACGGAAAGACAATGAAAGCTTGCTTGTAAATTCTTTAAGAAAAATATCGCCTACACGATGTCCGTATGTATCATTAAGCTTTTTGAAATCATCAATATCAAAAATGAAGAATGCACCGTCCTCATCATCTTCTTTTATAAGCTCGTTAACCTTCAGAGTTGTTGAAAGCTTGTTAAGGAAGCCTGTAAGCTGATCTGTTTCTGCCTGTGCTATAAGTCTTTTCTTTTCTTTCTTCTCTTTATCGACATCAGTAAGATTACCAACAAACTGAACAGCGTTATCATTTTCGTCAAAGATAACAAAGAATTTTATTCTGTGCCACACAGCATCGCCACGGTTATTTATAATACGTGCATCAAAAGTATTTTTCTTCTGACCGGAAAGAGCATTACTCAAAGCTCCAATAAAAGCGGGAACATCTCTATGGTCAAGAATATCGCCATAGGTCATATTCTCTATTGCATTTTCAATTCTTGTTCTTGTACCCATTAAACGAAGAATTTTTGACGATGCTTCAAAAACATCACTTGCAACATCATAGGTGAAGAATATGTTATCGGAAAGCTCTTCCATAATTTCGTAGCGTTTCTTTTCTTTTTCTTGCTGCAACTGAATTTTTTTCAATTTAGTTATATCGGTAATGCTGCAAATAAAAGTCTGTTCGCCTTGAGCTGCATTTCTGGGCTTACGAGTAGAAATATCAACCCAAGCCTGCTCTCCGCCTTTTTTATTTATTCTGCATTCAAATTTCAAAACCTCACCGGGAGCATAATCACCATTGATTTTTGTAACAATAGTCATAAAATCTCTTTCATGGAAAAGATTCAAGCGAACATCCTCGCCAAGTTTTTCATATTCTTCTCTTGTATATCCGAATATTTCGAAAAAACCGTTGTTAGTATAATCAAGACGAACCCCGTCGGGATGGGGTGAAACAATAGCAATACCTGCAACAGTTTCCTGAAGCAAATTTTCAAGCTGCTCTCGTTCCAATAATTCTTCATATTCTCCGCCTATTCTTCTCATACTGTTACGCTCCTTAAACAAAGTATAATAAACCATTTATAATATATCACAAAGATTTATATTTAACAAGGATTTTTGAAAAAGACTTGAATAAACACATAAAAGTGTATATAATTCATAATTGATAAACTATGTTATTAAATACTATATTTTCGGAGAAAATTATGCTGGAATTAAAAAACATTTCTTTTAATGTGTCCGATGATTTGGGTGAAAAGGAAATACTTACTGATGTTTCCCTCACTCTCGAGGACGGAAAATTTCTTGTGGTAACAGGCCCTAATGGTGGCGGTAAATCCACTCTCGCAAAAATAATAATGGGAATTCAGAAGCCAACAGGCGGTCAGATTCTCTGGAATGGCGTTGACATTACAAATATGTCCATAACAGAAAGGGCGAAGCTTGGCATCGGCTATGCCTTTCAGCACCCGCCACGCTTCAAAGGTCTTTCTGTTCGAGGACTTTTAAGCCTCGCTCACGGAGAGGATTTACCCGAGGACCAATGCTGCGCTTATCTTACAAATGTTGGTCTTTGCTCAAAGGATTATCTTAATCGTGAGGTTGATTCTTCTCTTTCGGGCGGTGAAATAAAAAGAATCGAAATTGCAACTCTTATGGCAAGAGATTTAAAGCTTGCAATTTATGACGAACCCGAAGCAGGTATTGATTTGTGGAGCTTTAATATGCTTGTTGAAAGCTTTAAAGGCATCTCAAAAAGCCGTAAAGAAAGTATGATAATCATTTCTCACCAGGAAAGAATTATGAAAATAGCCGATGAAATTGCAGTTATTGCAAATGGTGTTGTTTCCAAAAAAGGTCCTGCCGAGGAAATCTTCCCTGAGCTTATGTCCCAGTTTGACAACACATGCACATTCAGATAAAGGAACAGTAATTAATATGAATAAAGTAGATAAAAGAATGCTTGAAGCAGTTGCTGATTTACACGAAATCCCCCAGGGTGCTTTCAGCCTTCGAAAAAATGGCGAAAGTGCTGAAAGACACTCAAGCGCAAATATTATAATTGAGCCTAAAAAAGACAAACCCGGTATTGATATAATAGTAAAAGCGGGAACCAAAAACGAAAGTGTTCATATTCCCGTTATTATCACCGAAGCAGGCGTAAACGATTTGGTTTACAACGATTTTTATATTGAAGAGAATGCGGATGTTCTTATTGTTGCAGGCTGCGGAATTCATAATTCCGGCGACCAAAGCAGTGAGCACGATGGTATTCACCGCTTCCATATCGGCAAAAACGCTCATATAAAATATGTCGAAAAGCATTACGGTGAGGGCGACGGCAAGGGCGACAGAATCCTTAATCCCACTACCGAAATCTTTATGGACGAAAATTCCTTCTGCGAAATGGAAAGTGTTCAGATTAAGGGTGTTGACTCAACAAAGCGTGATACCTTTGCAAAATTAGAAGCAGGTGCCCGTCTTGTTATTCTCGAAAAGCTTATGACTCATGGTAACCAAGTTGCTCATTC
The DNA here is from genome assembly GCA_045541435.1 of Acutalibacteraceae bacterium. Classification (GTDB taxonomy): domain Bacteria; phylum Bacillota; class Clostridia; order Oscillospirales; family Acutalibacteraceae; genus DTU089. Next base: position 84,862 of record JAZQJD010000004.1, on the reverse strand, counting down.
TGATATGGTTATTGAGCTTAACGGTGAAGATGCTTCTTCGCAAATTATTTCCCGTTCCGTTGCTAAGGATAATTCCGAGCAGGTTTTCTATCCTCGTGCGGTGGGCAATGCAAAATGCAAAGCTCACGTTCAATGCGACTCCATCATTATGGGTAACGCTCATATCCGTTCAATCCCCGAAATTGCGGCAAATCATTGTGAAGCAAACATTGTCCACGAAGCTGCAATCGGCAGAATAAATAACGACCAGCTTTTAAAGCTTCAGACTCTCGGCAAAACCGAAGAGGAAGCAGAAGAAATTATTATAAACTGTTTCTTAAGCTAATTTAATTTTATTAAGCATTTTAGGTGATAAATATGAAAAGAGTTTTAGCATTTGACTTTGGTGCATCAAGCGGCAGAGCAATTCTCGGTATATTTGACGGTGAAAAGATTGAGCTTCAAGAGGTTCATCGTTTTTCCAATGACCCTGTTAAAATTAACGGCACTGTTTATTGGGATGTTCAAAGACTTTTCTTTGAAATCAAGCAGGGTATTCTTAAAGCTAAGGAAGCAGGCGGTTTTGACTCCATCGGTATTGACACCTGGGGTGTTGACTTCGGTCTTATCCGTAAGGACGGTACATTAGTTGAAAATCCCGTTCATTACAGAGATGCCAGAAACGACGGTATGGTTGAAAAAGCAACAAAATATATGTCAAAGGAAAGAATGTATGATATTACCGGAATTCAGTTTATGGATTTCAACACTATCTTCCAGCTTCTCTCTCTTAAAGAAAACCGACCCTACATATTAGAAGAAGCAGATAAGCTTCTCTTTATGCCCGACCTTCTTAACTATATGCTTTCAGGGGTTAAATCAACCGAATATTCTATTGCTACTACCTCACAAATGGTTGATTTGAAAACAAATGATTGGTCAGAAGAAATACTTGATACATTCGGCATCAATAAAGAGCTTCTCACAGATATTGCACCGACAGGTGCAGTTATCGGTCAGCTTTCCGATGAAATATGCGAGGAGCTCGGAGTTCCCAAAGCAGATATTGTAAGCGTTGCGGCACACGACACTCAAAGTGCAATTACCGCAACACCCTGCGAATTTGATGATTTTGCATTTATAAGCTGCGGTACCTGGTCCTTGTTCGGCACAGAGGTTAAAGAGCCCATTATTAACGAAGCATCTAAAAAGCTTAATGTTACAAACGAGGGTGGCTATGACTACACCACCGCTTTTCTTAAGAATATTTGCGGGCTCTGGCTCATTCAGGAAAGTCGTCGTCAATGGATTAGAGAGGGCAAGGAATATTCTTATGCAGAGCTTGAAAAATTAGCCCTTGAATGCGAACCCTTTAAATGCTTCATTGACCCTGATGCACCCGAATTTGCACCCATGGGAAACCTTCCTCGCAGGGTTAAGGAATACTGCGAAAAAACAGGTCAATATGTTCCTCAGACTGTAGGCGAGATTATTCGTTGCATTTATGAGAGCCTTGCTCTTAAATATCGCTATACCTTTGACGGCATCAAAGAATGTACAGGTAAGGATTATGACAGAATTCACGTTATGGGTGGCGGAACAAAGGATAAACTTCTTCTTCAAATGACTGCTCAAAGCTGTAATGTAAATGTTTACGGCGGTCCCATTGAAGCAACTGCTTTAGGTAATGTTGCTATTCAGCTTATGTCAACAGGTGCAATTAAGGATATTAAAGAAGCAAGAAAAATCATTGCAAAAGGCGAAAATCTCAAGCTTTACGAGCCCAAGGACAATGAAGACTGGGAAATTGCATACAAAGATTTCAAAAATATTATTAACAAATAATTGGGGAGACTGCTTTTATGACGGCTTCACCAAATTTAGAAACCAAAAATGCGCAATATGTTCTCGATACAGCAGAGCTTGTTCTCTCTTCTTCCAAAGATAGAAGAGCAGGTTCTGTTGGTGAAGAGCAAGTGCAGCATATTTTAATGAATGAATTGAAAAAATTCTGCGACGAGACCCATCAAGAGCAATTTCGTACTCATCCGGGTGCAGGAACCTTGGCCGAAAAGGTGCTGTGTGCTCTTTTAAGTGTTTGTGTAATCCTTTTTTACTCTGCAGTAAACACAGGCTCTGTTGTCAACGCTTCTATCGCCCTTTTGACAAGTCTTGTTATATTTTGCATTTTTTCATATAAATTCATTTTTGATGGCACAAAATTAGATTTTATAACACCTGCTAAAATGAGTAAAAACCTTTTAGGCGTCCGTTACAGTCGTGGAGAAACCTTAAACAGAGTTGTGCTTGTTGCCCGTTCAGATGCACCTCAAAGTATGCGAGCTCACCTTAACGGCAATAAATCCCCGTTCATTTTAAGTGTCTGCTCCCTTATAGGAAACACTATTCTTTTCTGTAGTTGTCTTTTATTTTTGTTTTCAGGAGCGCCTCAAAAAGCAGGTTTTTTCTCATTTTTATCCATTATCTGCTTAGGCTTTATTCCGTTTTATATAATGTCAATTTTTCTTATAAACAATCACAAAGTGGCATCGGGTATCAGCTCGAGCATTATCCCCTCTTCTATTCTTTTAAGCGTTATGAAGCAGCTGCACGATAACTCCTTCAGATATGAAAAAACCGAAATCTGTTGTCTTATAGTTGGTAGTGAATACTCCTCCCGTGCAGGTGCATATCATTTCGCTAAAAAGCATAAAAGACTTTACACTGATGTTCCTACTGTATTCATTCCTCTTGAAGAAATTACTACCTCAAGAAAGCTTGCGGTATTTTTCAAGGACGGAAGCGGTACAAAGGGTAGCTCGGAGGTTGCTTCCGTTATAGGCGAAGCTGCAGAAAATCTTAACATAAAAATTCACAAGGAAAATTCTCTTTTAGGGTCAAGTTCATATACTCCTTTCTCTAAAAATGATTTCCCTGCTTGCTCTTTGGGCACATCAAAAAAACATACATCTAAAACTATTTCCGCAAACGCAGACACTCTGCAAACAGTAAGCAAAAAAGCAATTACTGATGTTGGCGGACTTATTATAGAAACATTAAACTATTATGACGGATGAGGTAATAATATGGCAAAAATCTTAAACTCAACAGTAAAAAACATTCCTTGGCAAGACAGACCTGCGAATTGCACAGACCCTGTCTGGAGATATACAGAAAACCCTATCATTGACCGTTCTTTCGTAAAGGAAGCCAACAGTATTTTCAATTCCGCAGTTATTCCTTATAAAACCGGCTTTGCAGGTGTTTTCAGAATGGATGATATTACCCGTGAACAATATCTTGTTACAGGCTTCAGTGATGATGGTATCCATTGGAATTTAAACGATGAAAAAATCTTCCGTGGCTATGACCCACGCCTTTGCGAAATTGACGGAAAATATTATCTCTCTTGGGTTTGCCATACCGACAGGGGAACCTCAATCGGTATTGCTGCAACAACTGATTTTGAAAGCTGGGAAAGATACGAAAATGCAGTTCTTCCGGTTTCAAGAAACGGCGTTCTTTTCCCAAGAAAAGTTAACGGCGAATATATGATTTTCACTCGTCCTTGTGATAAAGGTCATACTCCTTATGGTGATATTTTCTTAAGCCATAGCCCCGACCTTACCTATTGGGGAAAGCATCGTTTTGTTATCAAGCCCGAACAAAACTGGGAAATGACAAAGGTTGGTGCAGGCCCCACACCTATTGAAACAGACGAGGGTTGGCTTTGCTTCTATCACGGTGTCATCACAAGCTGTAACGGTTTTTCATACAGCATGGGTGCAATGATTACAGATATTAACGAGCCATGGAAAGTGCTTCACAGAGCAGATTCTTATCTTCTCTCCCCCCGTGAAACCTACGAATTTGTTGGTGACGTTCCTAATGTTGTTTTCCCCTGTGCTGCTCTTGCAGACTCTGAAAGCGGTAAAATTGCCATTTACTATGGCGGTGCAGATACAGTTGTGGGACTTGCTTTCACAACAGTTGACGAAACAATCAAGTTTATTAAGGAACACGATTTAATCAAATGAGTTTTATTAAGAAATATATCGGGGACAAGACTTTTTATAAAATGACCCTTGCAGTTGCAGTCCCCATTATGATTCAGAATTTTATAACAAACTTTGTCAGTATGCTTGACAATTTGATGGTTGGTTCTCTCGGCACCGAACAGATGTCGGGAGTTTCCATTGTCAACCAGCTGTTGTTTGTTTTTAATCTTGCAATTTTTGGTGCATTAAGCGGTGCAGGAATTTTCACCGCCCAGTTTTACGGCAAAAATGATAACAACGGTATACGATACACTCTGAGATACAAGTTGATTGTCTCAGTTATTCTTTTAGCTGTGGCTTTTGCTGTTTTCTTATTGCTTGATGAATTTCTCATAAATCTTTATCTTCACGAAAGTGATGGTTCGGGTGATATAGCCATAACCTTAAGCTATGCTAAAAATTATCTTAAGGTTATGCTTTGGGGTATTGTCCCCTTTTGCATTGCTCAGATTTTTTCAAGTACACTTCGTGAAACCGGAGAAACAGTTGCACCTATGGTTGCAGGCTTTATTGCGGTTTTAACTAACTGTGCTTTTAACTGGGTTCTTATTTTCGGTAAGCTGGGCTTTCCCGCTTTAGGCGTGGTTGGTGCCGCTGTTGCAACAGTCATTTCAAGATATGTTGAATGTGCGGTAATCCTCTTTTATGTTGTTAAAAAGAGGCACCGTTTCCCCTATTTTAAAGGTGCATTCAGAAGCTTTTCAATGCCTAAAAAAGTTTTCAAGGATATAACCGTAAAGGGAATGCCCTTGTTATTCAACGAATTCTTTTGGTCCTTGGGAATGTCCCTTTTAAGTATGGCATATAGCCTTTACGGTATTTCCGTTGTTGCAGGCTACAGCATTTCATCCACAGTTATGAACCTTGCAAATATTGCGTTTATTTCTCTCGGAAGCAGTATAGGCATTATAATCGGCAAACAGTTAGGTGCTAATCAGTTTAAAGAAGCGGTTGATACAGACCGCAAATTAATCGCTTTCTCTGCCTTTTTAAGCGCAGTTATCGGTATATTTGTCTTCCTTATAGGCGACAAAATACCGTTTCTTTATAACACTACAGAAGAATCAAAAGAGCTGGCAGGTTTTTTTATTAAAGTTTGTGCACTTTTCATACCTGTTCATTCCTTTGCAAATGCAACCTATTTCACCATACGAAGCGGTGGTAAAACTCTTATAACATTCCTTATGGACAGCGTATTTATAATGTGCGTAAGCGTACCTATTGCATTTTCACTTTATTATATATTTAAGTTGCCTATATGGTCCACATTCGTTATTGTTCAATGTATTGATATAGTAAAGGTTATAATCGGTATTATTCTTGTAAAAAAGAAAGTCTGGTTAAATAATATAGTTGCAGGATAAAAAAATCCAACACAGAAATTTCTGTGTTGGATTTTTTAGTTAAGTTGTATTCTACCTATGGGCAGAGTGATATTATTGCTTTTTGCAATAGTGATATTGAAACTTTCAGTTTCAGTGTTATTTTATTCACCAAAAAACTTGCGAAGCAAATATCACTATGCGCAGCATAATATCACTGCTTTAGCAATATCACTCGCCGTAAGGCGAATAAAACCGGCGTTGTGTTCTTTCGAACACAACGCCTTGTTCTGCACAAAATTAATTATTTAACTGCGTCTTTAAGAGCTGCGCCTGCTTTGGAAGCGGGAACTTTAGAAGCAGCGATTGCGATTTTTTCGCCTGTTTTGGGGTTGCGGCCTTCTTTAGCTGCTCTTTCACGAACTTCGAATGTACCGAAGCCGATAAGCTGAACCTTGTCACCTTTTGCAAGTGCGCCTTCAATTGCGCCGAAAACTGCTGCTACTGCTTTGTCAGCATCTTTCTTTGTGAAGCCTGCAGCTGCAACTGCATTGATGAGATCTGTCTTATTCATTTTAAAATCCTCCAAAAATAAATTTTTTATTTCCTAAACCGATTTAACGGTTAAATTTGGACAAATTAATTCTTCTTTGCTTCCTCCCAAAGCTCATCAAGAACTTCTATGGAAGCTTCTTTCATATCAATACCATTTACTGCCGCAAGCTTTTCGGTAGCAGTAAAGCGTTTCATAAATTTTTGAGTTGCTTTTTCAAGAGCAGTTTCCGCATCACATCCGCAGAAACGGGCGGTATTAACAACCGAGAAGAAAAGGTCACCCAATTCATCCTCAATTCTTTCTTTATCGCCTGTTGTAAGGGCTTCTTTAAGCTCCTTGCTTTCCTCAGCAATTTTATCAAAAGCACCTTGAGAATCACGCCAGTCAAAGCCTGCTTTTTTAGCTTTTTCCTGAACCTTCTGGGCTTTCATAAGAGCAGGATAAGTTGCAGGGATTGCAGCCATTGCTTCACTCTGACTTTTTTGCTTTTTCGTCTGACGCTTTATATCATCCCAATTTTTAAGAACCTCGCCTGTGGAGCTAACGGAAACATCACCGAAAACATGAGGGTGTCTGATAATAAGCTTTTGGCAAATGTCGTTGGCAACATCGTCAATAGTAAACCAACCATCTGTACGAGCCATATCGGAATGCATAAGCACCTGCAAAAGCACGTCGCCTAATTCCTCTTGCATAAGCTCTTTATTGTTTGTATCAATAGCCTCGATAACCTCATAGGTTTCTTCAAGAAAATTTTCTCTTATAGACTGATGAGTCTGCTCCATATCCCAAGGGCATCCGCCGGGCTCACGAAGAATTCTCACTATATCAACAAGATCATTGAACTGATATTTTTCTTTAAACTTAAAATCAACTGCCATAATTTACAACCTCTATTTTAACCGATAAGCTTATATTTTTCAAGTATTTTTGCCAATTTTTCTCCCTTTGGAAGCATTAAAATGTCATCTTTTACCAATGTTTTCATTAAAAGAACGGAAATTGCGTACACAACCACCGCAATGCCGATAGAAATAAGGCAAGAGAGAGACTGTCCGTTAAGCCTTGAAGACATATCACCAAAGGTCATAACATTACATAAAACCGCATAAGACACGTATGCTGCACCACCGCAAAGCACCGCAGCAATAAGGGGTTTAACTATAACAGTCTTTATATCAATTCTTACTCCTGTTTCTTTTCTGAGCACTGCATAGTTATAGAAAATGCAGAGAAGATAGAAGAAAGCAGTACCGAAAACCGCACCCTTGACATTGATTTCGGGAATACCGATAAGAATATAGTTCAGACCTATTTTAAACACGCACCCTAAAGCAAGTGCTTTTGCAGGAACATCAGCCCTACCAATAGCTTGAAGAATATTTGTTAATGGTGAAGACAAAGTGAGAATTGCCATCATAAGACCATAAAGACCTAAAACAGGAGCTGCAATAGCAATACCTGCTTCATTCTCTGTTCCTTTATAAAGCAAATTCATAATAGGCTCAGAAAGAGCAAAGAAGCCTGCACCTGCAGGAAGAGCAATGAGCATTGTGATTCTGAAAACAGTATTAACTGTTCCGTTAACAGTTTTGAAATCCTTCTTAGCAACTGCTGCAGAAATAATAGGAATTGCACTTACACCCAAGGTCATCATAACTGTCGGAACAAGGTTTCTGAAGTCGAGAGTAGTGTCATACGCACCATAAAGGAAGGTATGAATATTTTCCTTTGCAATATTTGCCGCATTTACAGAGCTTCCGTAAATACCCATAATAGTGTCATAATTATTTGCAACTACGCTTTCAAGGCGACTTTGAATCATAAAGGTATCAATAAAGTTTGTAATATTGAGCACCAAAGAGCTTGCCGCAGTGGGCACTGCAATAGCAACAATCTCTTTAATTGTTGTTTTCTTGGGAGAGGCAAGAGGAGAATTAATAAGCATCGCCTTATTAATTCCGTCTTTTTTTAACTTATGTCGCAAAATTGTATAAATCGCCCCGAAAACCGTACCGAGAGTAACACCTAAAATTGCACCCGCTGCCGCAAGAGCATAAACGATTGCCCCATCCGCCTCAGTTTCAACCTTAAAGCCCAAAACAGAACCGGTAAGGGTGATTTGCTGATTTGCATAATCAAGCATTGCATAGGAGAAAACAAGACCAAAAACAAGCTTACCCAAGGATTCAATAACCTGTGATATTGCGGTGGGGTACATATTGCTCAAGCCCTCGTAGTAGCCACGATATGTACTCATAATGCAACAGAAAAGAATTGAGGGAGCTATTGCAAAAACGCTGTAAATAGCAAGGGGTGAACCAACTGAATCAACATAAGGCTTAGCTGCAAGCAAAAGAGCACCTGTGCCAACAATACCTAAGCCAAGGAAAAGAGGGAAAGTAAGCTTTAAAACCTGCTTAACATCACGGTATTTCCCCAGAGCAGCATTCTTCGACACTATTGCGGAAACTGCAACGGGAAGACCTGCCATAGAAATTGCATAAACAGGGGTATAGATGTTATAAGCAGAAGCAAAATAACCCCTACCCAATGAACCGATTATACTTGTAAGAGGTATTTTATAAACAGCACCAATAATTTTAACAAGAGCTGTTGCTATAACAAGCACCATTGCTCCGTTTAATACATTTTGTTTTTTAACTGATTTATCGGACATTTCTTACTCCTTTCCAATAAATTCTCTTAAAAGAGAATCTCGGGGCACAAGTGATGAATCTATTTTCGGAAATTTATATAAGGAACGAATAAGCCTTTGAGATTCCTTATAAAATTCCGAATCTTTACTGACTTGCATCAGCAAATCTGCCGCCAAATCCTTTAAAACACAGGTTTCATAAAGGTGAATTGTGTTAATTTTTATATCTGCATTATCTTTAAACGGAAATAAATAGGCGTCTTCACCGTAACGGACAGTTATCCACATTTTAAAGGTTTCTTCAACGGAATTTCCACGGAATTTATAATCCCTTACCATACGGCGAATAAATCTCATATTACGCTTATTGAGAACAATATTCTGCTTTTTATCGTAAATTCTCGAAGAAACGCTGATATATATTTTTAAAAGTCTGTCCTTAGGAAGATGCTCTGTTATTACGGGGTTGAGTGCATGAAGTCCCTCAACAATAATAACATCTTTCTCTCCCAATTTGAGCTCATTGTATTTATCTTTCCTTTTGCCCGTAAGAAAATCGAACTCAGGCATTAAGGCGAAACCTGTTTCAATAAGCATTGCCATTGTTTTTTCAAAGCAAGGTATATCTAATGCATCAACAGTTTCATAGTCGGGTGTGCCATCGGGAAAACGAGGTGAATCCTCATTATTAAGATAGAAATCATCAAGTGAAACAGTATGACTTTTAACCCCTAATTTTTCAAGTGCCAGACAGAGCTTTTTAGCGGTTGTAGTTTTACCCGAGGAGCTGGGCCCCGCAAGCATAACAATTTCCGTTTTTTCACTTTCCGCAATATCTTTTGCGATTTTTAATATTTTGTTATTGTACTTTTTCTCACATTCCGAAATAAACTTTTCGGGATTAACTGCATTTTCAACAATATATTCCAAGGTGTTATTTACATTAGCCATCATTTCACCGCCCCATTATATATTATTTTGTGATTTTAAAGTTATTCGTTATTAAAGTGGCAAGTTGAAAGTGGCAAGTGGCAAGTTTTGGGTCTGCGACGCAATTATAATATTTGGAAGCGAAGCTTCCCCGAACCTCTTCACTCTTCACTCTTCACTTTTCACTCTTCACTATAGAACGTCTTCATTTTTTCTTTTTTATCAAGTATCTCCTGAAACCTTGATATGTATTCAAACGGGTATTTAAAATTGAAAATTCTTTCAATAATGCTTCCATCTTCAGAACGAAGCTTTGTTACCGCACCTGCACCAACGGAAAAAATGCTCTGATATTCTTCCATCATAAGAACATTATAGAAGCATTCCTTATCCTTTTTACACCAACCTACATTCTCAAGATTACCTAAAGACTTGCTTTGGCGGTACATATAATATGGGTAATACCCGTTTTCCGTAAGAGCCTTTCCTGCAAAGTCCAGCATTTCCCATATATCTCTGTCAGTAACGGAATCGCTTTCATTTTCCGTAACAATAGTTGATGAGCGTTTTAACGCTAAGGTGTGGACTGTTATATTATCTGCACCGAGCTCAATAGCCCTTTTCACACTATTTTTGAAGCTTTCAACTGTATCAGTAGGAAGACCTGCAATTAAATCCATATTTATTGCATCAAAGCCCACCTCTTTTGCAAGAAGAAATTTTTCTTCTGTTTGGGCTGTAGTGTGTTTTCTGCCAATAGCATTTAAAACACTATCCGAAAACGTTTGTGGATTTATGCTTATTCTTCCAACATTGTGTTTTTTGAGAATCTCTAATTTTTCTTTTGTAACTGTATCGGGTCTGCCTGCTTCAACTGTATATTCGAGGCAGTCTGACAAGTCAAATACATTCTCTATATGAGTGAGAATTAAATCTAACTCATCAGCTTCCAAGGTTGTAGGAGTGCCGCCACCCCAATAAACACTTGTAAGTCGCAAATTATTTCGCTTTGCCATTTCGGCAGTAAATGTAAGCTCTTCCAAAAGCTTTTCAATATAATCGGGAATCAAATTCTTCGCTTTTTCCGAATTAATTGAATGAGAAACAAAGGAGCAATAGCTACACCTTGTTGGACAAAAAGGAATACTGATATATAGGCTAAAGGAGTTATCCCCTGCTTTTTCAATTATTTTAAGCTCGGTTTTTGCAACATTTATAGCAAGCTCAGTTTTCTCAGGTGAAACCTTGTAGGTATTTAGAAACCATTCTCTTGCATTTTCTTCACCGTAAAGAGAAAGACGTTTTACTATAAGCTTTGAAGGTCTTACACCTGTAAGTATTCCCCATTTTGGTGTGAAGCCGCACATTTTACAAAGCAAATCAAATGCTAAAAGTAATAATTCGAGCTCTAAATCATCACATTTTGACTTTTCCACTATTTTAACTTTGCTATCAATTTCTCCATTAAGAGATAATTCAGCAGTAAGAGTAAGATATTCTTCCCCATCAATCTGAGTTAAAAGATAATCCTCTTGAGTTTCAGTAAACTGAGTATATTCAATTATTTTTTGGAGAGGGAAAAACAATCGCAAAAGCTTTTCCGCCTCGTATCTGTAATTATGATTAATGTAATATAAATTCATCTTAAAAATATATTGGTTCTTTTTTCGTAGCCTATTGTGGAGCTTTCACCGTGACCTGTATGGATAACGTAATCATCAGCGAATTCTTTTATTCTTAAAAGGGTTTTCATAAGCTCCATTGTGCTTCCGCCTTTGAAGCTTGTTCTGCCAACGCTTCCACAGAAAAGAGTGTCACCTGTGAAAATTATTTTTTCGTCTTTCAGAACATACAAAACACCACCGGGAGTATGACCGGGTGCAGAATGAATTTCAACATTTATATTACCGATTGAAAAATTATCTCCGTGAGAAAATTCCACATCGGGTTTACAGGGCTCAAAATCTGCTTTGAATATAGTTGCAAGAGAAAGAAGCCCGTTTTCAAGGTATTCCGAATCCTCTTTACCTATGCAAATTTTTGCGTGGGGATACTCTTTTTTTATTTTAGCAACACCTGTGATATGATCGAAATGACCGTGGGTGCAAAGAATGTATTCAAGCCTTTCCATTCCCGAGCTTTTTATTGCTTTTTTCACTTCTTCTGTATATTCACCCGGGTCAATAACTGCACCTATTTTTGTTTCTTCATCGCAAAGAACAAAGCAATTAGCTTCAAGCTCGCCCACGCTTACACATTTAAGAATCATTTCTTTCCACTCCAGATATCTGTATCAAAGCAAATTGTAACAGGACCGTCATTGATAAGAGAAACCTTCATATCTGCCGCAAAAATACCTTTTTCAACTTTTCTTACACCATTTTTTATAAGCTCCTTGCAATAAAGCTCATAAAGGCGATTTGCATTTTCGGGCTCTTCACTATCGGTAAATGATGGTCTGTTACCTTTTTTGCAATCGGCACAAAGAGTAAATTGAGAAATGGCAAGAATTTCACCGTCTATATCAAGAACGGATTTATTCATTTTTCCGTTTTCATCCTCAAAAACTCTCAAGGCTGCAGTTTTTCTTGCAAGAAGCTCTGCTTCTTTTTCGGTATCGCCCTTAACAACACCTAATAAAATCATATAGCCCTTGCCCGATTGACCGACAACCTTGCCGTCAACGCAAACAGAGCTTTCAAGAACTCTCTGAATTACGGCTCTCATTGATTTTTGCTCCTTGTAACATTTTCAACACCGCTGATGCCCTTTAATTTTGAAATAACAATATTAAGGAAATCTGTGCTCCTTACTGTAATTGTAAGATAGATAATAGCGTTACCGTTTTTCATCTCTCTTGTATTAATTGCGTTTATCATAACCCGCATATCTGCAAGCACATTAGCAACGTCTGCCATCATAGCAACGCGGCTTTCACATTCAATAGCGAGGCTTGCTTTAAATTCCTTTTCCTCTGTTCCGCTTTGCCAACGGGCACTAAGCCATCTGTTAGGCTCTTCGCAGTTAGTTATATCAGCGGGAACATTGGTACAATCTCTTTTATGAATGGAAACACCATGACCACGGGTTATAAAGCCGATAATTTCATCACCGGGAATTGGTGCGCAGCAACGGGATAACTTAATAAGGCAGTTATCAATTCCGTCAACAACTACACCTTCACCTGCAGAATGCTTTGTTGGCTTATTATCTTCGGAAATTTTAATTTTAGCGGGCTGACGAGAGGTAACAATGCGATGATATTCATCTCTTATAAAGGGTATTACTCTTGATATGGGAATACCGCCATAGCCGAGAGCTGCATAAAAATCATCAACAGTTGCACAATGCTGACGCTCAGAAAGAGTTTTAATAAGAGCTTCAAACTCTTCGTCGGTAAATCGAATTTTATTTCTTCTAATTTCTTTTTCGAGCTCTGCTCTACCCTCAACAATATTTTCTTCCCTGCGTTCTTTTTTGAACCATGCTCGGATTTTTGTTTTGGCAGAGCTTGTTTTTACAATGTTGAGCCAATCCCTTGAAGGACCTTTGCCTTGTTGGGAAGAAGTAAGAACTTCAACAATTTCACCGGTCTGCACTTTATAATCAAGAGGAACGATTCTGCCCCCAACCTTAGCACCAACCATTTTGGTGCCGACAGCAGAGTGAATAGCATACGCAAAGTCAATAACAGTTGCACCCATAGGAAGATTTATAACATCGCCCTTTGGTGTGAAGACAAACACCTCTTCGGGAACAAGGTCACTTTTAATGGTAGAAACAATGTCTTTAACATCGTCTGCTTCTTTCTGAGTTTCAAGAAGCTGGCGAATCCACGCAAGACGCTCTTCAAAGCGTTGAGTTCCGTTAAGACCTAATTTATATTTCCAATGGGCCGCAATACCGAACTCTGCGGTATGGTGCATATCCCATGTTCTTATCTGAACCTCAAAGGGAATACCCGCTTTGCCAAGAACAGTTGTATGCAAAGACTGATACATATTTGGCTTAGGTGTGGAAATATAATCCTTAAATCTGCCCGGAATAGGGGTGAACATATCGTGGATTATACCTAAACAGTCATAGCACTGAATGGTATTATCAACAATAATTCTCACAGCGTAAATATCATAAATCTCGTCAAAGTTTCTGTTCTGCATATACATTTTTCTGTAAATGCCGTGAACACTTTTAATTCTGCCCTCAAGCCTTGCATCGGGCACAACCTCATGAACTCTGTCAGAAATCTGTTTTTTTATTGTTTCAAGAAACTCTTTATGAGATTTACCTTGACTTGACAGTGCATCTTCAATTTCCTTGTATGCAATAGGGTCAAGATAGCTGATTGCTTTATCTTCAAGTTCTTCCTTAATTGCTCTGATACCTAACCGATGAGCAATGGGCGCATAAATTTCAAGCGTTTCAACCGCCTTATCTCTACGCTTCTGAGGAGGCATAAAGTTAAGAGTTCTGATATTATGAAGTCTGTCCGCAAGCTTAATGATTATAACTCTTATATCTTCTGACATAGCAAGAAGCATTTTTCGTACATTCTCCGCTTGCTGTTCTTCCTTATCTTTAATATCAAGGGGAACCTTGCCCAATTTTGTAAGTCCGTCAACCAACGCACAGATTTCTGCACCAAACTCTTTTTTGACATCCTCAAGAGTCATATCTGTATCTTCAACTGTATCGTGAAGCATTGCTGCTGCAACAGACTGACAATCCATTCCGTATTCTAAAACAATTTTAGCAACGGCGACAGGATGGATGATATAGGGCTCACCCGAGGAACGCTTCTGCCCTTCGTGATGAGCATTGGCAATTTCAAAAGCTTTATCGATAATCTTAGCATCCTCTGCTCCGAAAACAGCAACTGCTTGTTCTTTAAGCTCATCATACATAAGCTCTACTGACATATTTTCATCCATTCAAGTCACCTCCTTTATTTCCTTAAAATTCTATTTATAATACTATTTTCTGAAAAATCTTACTATTCTCCAAAGGATTTTTTACAGTTTGGGCCGGAATAGTATATTTTCCGTCTTTTGAAATTAATATACCTAATTCCGTGAGAGCATCAAGAGAAATCTGACAAGCGGCAATTTGCTTTGGAGAAAGACCTAATCTGTAGCAAAGCACCTCTGCAGAAAAATTCCAACCATTATTAGCTTTCACAAATTTATACACATTACCGCAAAGCTCTCTGTTTACGGCAATGCTTTCTTTCAATTCTTGAGAGATTTTTTCTTGTGCACAAAAATCCTCATAAGCGTGAATTGACGCTATTGCCTGGTCATCGTCAACACCGCTGAGCTTTATCGCTTTCGCTTGAATGCTCACTTGAACCTTACCTTGAAACTCATTTTCGCTGAGCTTTACCGCCAAATCCACAGTATCACCCACTTTATAGGGGAAATCTTCAAGCGTCACAGAGAACATAATGACAGTAACAATACTAAGCTTTCTTTTTACTGTTATTCTTAAATGCTTTCCTGCACCAACAGGCTGAATGGCAGTTATCTCCATATTATAAAGCCCGAAAAGAGGTTGAGGATTTTCTGCTCCGAAGGGCTCAAGCACTTGAAGAGAAGATAGCATATCAACGTTTATTGAAGACGGGTTCAGCTTGCAGTCAATTTTAAGAGTGGGAACTGCTGCATTCGCTTTATCTGCATATTCATTGATTTTTTCTCTGAATTCATCAATTTTATCACTATCAACAGTTAAGCCTGCTGCGAGAACATGACCACCATACTGAACAAGAATATCCGCACAATAAGAAAGAGCATCATAAAGACTGAAGCCCTCAATGCTTCTGCCGCTACCCTTTGCTACATCGCCGTTTTTAGAAATAACTATACAGGGCTTTCCGTATTTCTCAACAAGGCGGGACGCAACTATACCGATAACACCTTGATGCCAGTCTTCCCCCTCGACAACAATAACTCGTTTATGCTTGATTCGGGGTGCATTTTCAATATATTCAATAGCACTTGCAGTTATTTCAGTCTCCGTTGCTTGACGTTGAGCATTAGCATCGGAAACCTCTCCCGCAATTTCCTTGGCTTCGTTTATGTCCTCTGTTAAAAGCAATTTTAACGCTCTCTCTGCAGAACCCATACGCCCTGCCGCATTAATACGAGGAGCAATTCTGTAAGCAACAGAAGAAGAATCCAAGGGCCCGATTGAACCGCTTGTTTCAAGCAACGCTTTCAAACCGCATCTTAAAGAACCATCCTCTAAAGCAGCGTTCATAAAGGCAATTCCGCTTCTGACAATTATTCTGTTTTCACCTTTAAGAGAAACAATATCTGCAACAGTGCCGAGAGCAATAATATCACCATACTGCTCTAAAAGCTCGTAACCCTCGCTGTCATCAAGCGCACTTACAAACTTGAAAGCAACACCCACCCCTGCCCAATCAGAAAACTCGCAAAAGGAGTCTTCTCTATGGGGATCAACAACCGCAACCGCATCGGGTAAAGCCTCGCCAACACGGTGATGGTCCGTAACAACAACATCAATACCGAGAGCTTTAGCGTAAGCAATTTCTTCAACGGCACTGATACCATTATCAACTGTTATAATTACATTTGTTCCTCTGCTTTTTAAAAGATCAATAGCGCCCAAATTCATTCCATAGCCCTCACCGGATCGGTCGGGAATATAGAAATCTACATTTGCTCCTCGAGAAGAAAGATAGGAATATAAAAGAGCTGTCGATGTAACACCGTCGCAATCATAGTCACCGAAAACCGTGATTCTTTCACCATTTTCAAGAGCTTGTTTTACTCTTTCAACTGCCTTTTCCATATCGGGCAAGGTGTAGGGGTCAATTAAATCCGTATCATATAAAAAGCTTTCAATTTCAAATTCGTCTGTCATTCCCCGAGAGCACAGAAGAAACGCTGCAAAAGGTTCAACTCCACAGTTTTCTGCAATAGTCGCCGCTGCATCTCTGTCGCAAGGGGAAACGACCCATTTCTTTCGATTCAAAAAATCACCCTATTTTATTTTTACACTATATTATAACATACGAAGGTTAGTATTGCAATGCAAAATACAAAATGCAGAACGCAAAATTATCGGGCTGCGACACAATTAGGTTTGTTGCCGGTTGAGCATTTGGCAAATAGCAGGACAAAGGAAAAGCCGAAGCATTTGCTCCGACTTTCATCTGATTTATATCACACCAAAAAACTTTTTAACAACAGGCAAAATAAGAAAATCAGTTTTTTTGAATGCAGTGCTGTGACCACCATTTAAAACTATAACCTCTTCTGCACCCTCAACAGCTTTAGTGATTTTTCTTGAATGTCTGCGTTTTATCATATCAAATTCACCGAAAACATTAAGAAAAGGAACTTTTATTGCAGAAAGCTTTTTATAATTGAGCTTTGGTTGACCTACCATCATACCTTCAATTTCTCTTTTTCTTATCATTTCGGGGTCTTTGGTAATAGCAGCTTTAATTGCATATATTCTGTGGTCCTTAATAATTCCCAGCTGGTCCCCTGTTTTAGTTCCTCTTGTGTTAAGATTCGAACCAAAAACCGCAAGGCGTTCCACATATTGAGGATATCTAACTGCAAAGCACATAGCAAGATTGCCACCATCGGAAAAACCGCAGAAGCCTGCTTTTTTAACGCCTAAATAATCAAGAAGTGCCTTTAAATCATCACAGAAAAGGTCAAATGTAAGCTTTTTATTGCCTAAAGGGGTATTTCCCGTTCCTCTTGTTGAAAAACGGATGATTTTAAAATGCTCGGAAAGGGGCTTATATAAATCCCCCTCAAAGCAACGATAATCACCACCGTTACCGTTTAACATAACAAGTGATTCGCCGTTTTCATTACCGCTTACATGGTATTCAAAATCCAGACCATCGTGTTTGAAAAAACCATAATCTATAACCTTTATCTCGTCCATAATGCACCTCCGAAGAACTATGATACCATAATACTCCAATTTTTTTAAAAGTGCAACAGTTGACGAAAAAGAAAGAATTTAGTAAAATACTTTCTACAATAATTTTTCGAGGTCTATAATGGATTTATTAACTTATTTTTCAAGCTTATGCAGACAGTTAGGCGTTACTTTAAAAACCGAAAGCCCGTCAATAAAAACTCTTGTTTCCAACAAAAAGAATAAAAATAAAAACGGCGTTGTTGCCCGATATAATTTCGGTGAATTCTTTATGGATGTTTATTACATTGAAAATCTCAAGGGCGGCGGTGTTCAGCAGGTTATCTGGCTATCCTTTTTCTTTGACAGAGAACCCTCCATAACCTTCTCCGTTTATGATATCCTGTCAGTAATCGACCCGCAAAATTTCAACTGCTACACCTATTCCTTTGTTGACTCCAATGAGCTTATAAAAAAATGCTTTGAAGAAATTGAAGAGCTTTTAAAAAAGCTTATTCCCGAACTTTCAAAAATATCGGAAAGCGGCGTTGAAAAGAACGCCCTTATTGAAAAGCAAAAGCAAAAAATCAACGCTTATTTCGGAGATAACATTCTTGAAGCAAGTCAGTTTTTAAAGGATTCTGCAGATAAAATTCTATCAATGATGTTCTACAACTTTTTCCAATATCAGATTGATATTTATGTTTTAGGTTCACCTGCTTTATTCTTCAAGGGTAAAGAAGAAAAGGCTTTGAAAGCTTTAAAAAAAGCCAAGTACCGTTCACTTTATGAAGATAATCTTTTAACCTATCTTGAAAACGGTGGCAAGGCACCTCAGCTTTCTGAAGCAGCAAATGCCGCTTCAACAGAAAAGGGCACTGCACGTCAAGGAACAGACGCAAAGGGTTCTTTAAAGATTCTTTTATACACCTTGATTCTGACCATTCCCATCTCCGCAGTTATGATAGCTCTGTTTTTAGGCTTGACCTATTTAACTGCAACAGAAAACCTTTTCATTTATGGCATAAAGGAGAATTTAATTTTTCTCCCATTTTTCTCAACACTGCCTGCAGTAGCAATCGCTTTGAACATCTTTTTCAGAAAAAAAGCAAAAAACAAGGATGTTCATATTCCCGCATTACAGCCAAAAGCAAAAACAGTTTTGAAATATTTCACAATTTTAGCAGAAAGCGTTGCAATAATTGCCCTATTTACTTGCACTAACTCAACCTTAGTGCTTCGTGATAATGAAATCCTTTATTCAACAGAGGATTTCCCTCTTTCAAGAACAAGTTGCCAATACTCTTCAATCGATTATGCAGCTATCGTTGAAGGCTACACATATAAAGGTGAATTCCAAGAAGACCCCCACATTGTTTTTGTTACCAAAAGCGGAACAATAATAGATGTTTACAACTCAACATTTTTCTCCGCTGAAGCATTCAAAAAAGAAACAGAAGGCTTCCTGGAAAATAAGAATATACCATTCCGACAAATTCGAACTATTGAGTAATTTTTTCTATTCCTAACAAAACTCTTGATATTACTTATATATATATGGTATAATATTATTTAGGTTTACTAATGTTATAGAAAGAAGGACTCCAATGCTTACTAATGTGCTTGATTATCTGGATCGTAGTGTTACCCTTTTTGGTGATAAAATTGCCCTTTCCGATAATAAAAATCAAGTAACCTACAACGAGCTTAACAACCTTTCCCGTGCAATCGGTTCTGCAATTATTGAGAAAATCGGTACAAAAAACTCTCCTGTTGTAGTTTTCATAGATAGAAATATAGAATCTGTTATTTCTTTTTTCGGTATTGTAATGAGTGGGAATTTTTATGTTCCTATTGACCGTAAATTACCTGCAAAACGAATCGAACTGATTATCGATACCCTTCAAGCAAAATCTGCAGTTATTTGGGAGAAAGATAATAAAATTCTTGACGAGATAAATTTCAACGGAGAAAGACTTCTTTATGATGAAATAATTGAAGCTCCTCATAACGATTATGCACTTGCAAAAGTTAGAGAATCTGCTATTGATACCGATCCTCTTTATGCAATTTTCACCTCCGGTTCAACAGGAGTTCCCAAAGGTGTGCTGGTTTGCCACAGAAGTGTAATTGATCTTATAGAAAACTTTACAGAAACTTTTGATTTTGATGAAACCCGTATTTTCGGTAATCAAGCACCTTTTGACTTTGATGTATCCGTAAAAGACATCTACTCCTGTATAAAAAATGGTGCTTCAATGCATATTATACCGAAATTATTTTTCTCCATACCTACAAAACTTATCGCTTGTCTGAACGATAAAAAAATTGATACAATTATTTGGGCTACTTCGGCACTTCGCATCATAGAAAACCTTAATGCCTTTGAGAACAATAAGCCCCAAACACTGAAAACCGTTATGTTTTCAGGTGAAGTTATGCCCAATAAAGTTCTCAATTATTGGCGACATAATTTACCTCAAGTAAATTATGTTAATCTTTACGGACCTACGGAAATAACCTGCAACTGTCTTTATTACAAGGTAGACAAGCCCTTCAATGATGAAGATGCTCTTCCTATCGGTATCCCATTCAAAAACACGGATATTATTCTTCTTGACGATAACAAACTTATTACTGAGCCCGGTATTAAAGGTGAAATATGTGTTCGTGGAACATCCCTTGCCCATGGTTATTATAATAATCCGGAAAAAACTGCAGAGGCATTTTGCCAAAATCCTCTTAATAAAACCTATCCGGAGCTTATATATCGTACCGGAGACCTTGCAAAATACGGAGAAGATGGTTTAATATATTTTGTATCCCGTAAAGATTATCAAATTAAACATATGGGACATAGAATAGAGCTTAGCGAGGTTGAAATTGCTATAAACTCTCTCCCTTATATTGATGCAGGATGTTGTATATATGATAAACTCAATGAACAGATTGTGCTATTCTATCAGTCTGCAAACGAATGTGAGAGAGATATAATGCGAGATGGCACCAAGCTTCTCCCGAAGTATATGATGCCGAACCGATTCATTCATTTCACCCAGCTTCCTATGACCAAAAACGCTAAGATTGACCGTGTTAAACTGAAAGGAGAGTATCTCGACAATGACTGAGATAACTTCGCTTGAGCAGTTTTATGACATTGTTAATACTTTTAAAAATGCTTTTGAAAAAACATTAACAAATTGTTTTTTAATGCCTGATGAAATTAAAGCTTTAATTACACAAAAAAGAATTTTTATAAAAAGCTACCCCGAATGGCTTCTGGTCATCTGCAAAAGAGAAGATTACTCCAACTTTTATTACTATACTTCTGAAAATTCTTCAGCTTCTTATGTTAAAGAAATTTTAAATGACCTCGGAAGTGACAATATCTATATAGATATTGTTTCTCGTTTCGGAAATGGTGATTTGGCAACACCGGAAAAGCTTATCACATACGGATGTGCAGAAAAATATAAAACTTATCAGCGTATGCAGCTCTCTTTAAAAGATGTTGATTTTAACCTTTTCAACACCAAGCCTCCGGAAAACTACAAATTATCTTTTGATTATTGCGATTATAATGCTTTAATGAATTTATGGAAACATACACTTGATGAAAAAAGCACTCCCTTACCGCAAAAAGAGGAGCTCTTTCAATTATGTAAAACACAAAAACTTCTTACAGTATTAGATGAACACAACGAATTGGCAGGGGTTGTTGTTCTTTCCGTTTCTTCAAAGCAAGGGCTCTTACAGCACTTAGCAGTTGCAAACAACCATAGAAGAAAAGGCTTAGCAAAGTATTTGATAAATTCCCTGCTGTCGCAAGCAACACAATGCAATCTTAAAACAATAAAGCTTTGGGTAGATTGCAACAACTCATCTGCTATCGCATTATACAATCAATTAAATTTCAAACCCGATGGTATGTTATGCGAACAATTATATATGAAAGGAAAATAAAAATGAAAGAAAAAGTTTTAAAAATCCTCACAACTCTTCGCCCCGATGTTGACTTTGAGAACGAAACAGCTCTTGTAACAGATGAAATTCTTGATTCATTTGATCTTGTTTCTCTTGTTGCTGAGCTCAACTCAAAATTTGATGTCACAATCGGAGCTGACGATCTTGAAGAAGAGAACTTCAACACCGTTGATGCTATGGTTGAACTCATAGACTCTCTTTTAGACTAATCAAATATGCAAGGCACCACCTTCAACAATAAGGTGGTGTTTTCTTGCCTGTTATGGTAATAGGAGAAAATTAAACTATGACATTAATATCTGTTGAATTTGCTTTGCTTTTGATTGCAACAGCATTTATATATTTTATATTCCCTCTGAAATATCGTTGGACCGTGTTGCTCCTTTCAAGCTTGGTTTTTTATTTCAGTGGTGGTTTAGGCACAGGTTATTTTATGATATTCGGTGCCGTAACAATTTGGATAATTGCTTTAATTCTTGACAAATACAATGAAAAAGTACAAGCCCATTTAAAGCAAAATCCTGATTTAACAAGAGCAGAAAAAAAGGAATTTAAAACAGCAATACAAAAAAAGAAAAGATTAATTCTTACAATCGGTTTAGTTATTTGCTTTTCATTTCTTATTTTTCTTAAATACTTCAATTTTCTCTCTGAAGAAACAACCGGACTTTTAAATATGTTCGGCTTAAATATCGATACACCTAAGCACGACCTTGCCTTGCCTTTGGGTATATCTTTCTATACACTTCAGGCTACAAGTTATATGATTGATGTATACAGAGGGAAAATACGAGCTGAAAAAAACTTTTTTAAGATTGCACTTTTTGTTTCGTTTTTTCCGCAAATTGTTCAAGGTCCTATAGGTCGTTTCGGTAAGCTTGCACCTCAACTTTATGAAGGACATAAATTTGAATTTAAAAACTTCAAATTCGGTCTTCAGCTTTCTCTTTGGGGTATTATAAAAAAGCTCACCCTTGCGGAATATATGGGAATTATAGCCGATGAAATTTTCAACAATTACACCAGCTATTCCGGCATTATAATATTGCTCGGAGCTATGATTTACGGTGTGCAGGTTTATGCTGATTTCTCCGGCGGAATGGATATGGTGCGTGGTGTTGCACAAATTTTCGGAATCGAAATGGCAGTAAACTTTGAACGCCCATATTTTTCAAGATCTGTTTCAGAATTCTGGCGCAGATGGCATATAACCCTTGGTGCCTGGATGAAAGACTATGTTTTCTATCCGCTTTCACTTTCAAAAGCTTTTGCTTTAATTGGCACAAAAACAAGGACGCTTTTCGGCAACTATGTTGGAAAAATGCTCCCCACTTTCCTTGCCTCCTTTATCGCATTCTTTTTAGTCGGTGTGTGGCACGGTTCAGACAATAAATATGTTGCATACGGACTTTGGAACAGCATTATAATATCCGGAAGCATTCTGCTTGACTCAACTTATAAAAAAGTTATTTCAAAACTCAAAATCAATACAGATTGTTTCTCCTGGAGGCTTTTTCAGATTTTAAGAACCTTTTTCTTGGTAAGCATCGGTCGTATTTTCTCCCGCGGTAATTCTCTTGACGATGCTTTGGCAATGCTGAAAAGTATGTTCTCGGAATTCAATCCTTGGGTACTTACTGATGGATCAATATATAATTTAGGGTTACAGCCCAAAGAACTGTTTATGCTCTTTATTATGATACTTATTTTGTTTGTTGTAAGTCTTATGCATGAAAAAGGCATAAAAATCCGCGAAACGCTTGAAAAACAAAACATTATTTTTCAATGGATAATAATCATAGGCGCTATAATCTTTGTATTAATTTATGGTGCTTACGGTGGTGATTTTAATGCCGCTGATTTTGTATATCAACAGTTTTAAAGGGAGGGCTGAAACATGAAAAATAAAGGCTGGCTACGTTGTATTGCCTTCATCTTAGTATTAACGGTTTCTGTTTTAGGCGTTCTCCAATGTTACGGATTACCCAGAACTTATGATACGCGAAACATTGCCGCATTTGATGCAGAAAAGGAAAATCTTATTGACGGAATCGTGTTAGGTACCAGCGTTGTATCTTACGCCTGGCTGACTCCCGTTGCCTGGAACAATTATGGTCTCTCCATTTATCATCTTGCAACAAGTGTTCAACCTTTTGGTGTAATAACTGATTATCTTGACTATATTGACAAATCCCAAGATATAAAATATGCAATAATTGATATACATGGTTTAAGAAAAGAAGCTATTTTTGCAAGCTTAGCTCCTGCAAAATTCAGAACCGCATATCTTAATATTCCCGACTTTGGTTCCCGCGTTAACATTCTTAAATCACTTTATAAATATGTAGAAGAGGTTTATGATTTTTACGGTAAACCCGAAGACACAACAGATATCGTAGATATTAATGATAATTCCTATATGTTCCCGTTCTTAAATTTTCACAGTCGTTGGGTGGATGGGTTAGAACAAGCTGATTTTGTAACCATCAAGAACATATATATGGGTGCTGATGACAGAGATAATGCTTTTAAAGTAAGAAATTGTTCAAAATATAAATCTGTTTGGAATTTTGGTGAAGTAAAAGATATTGATGATTTTCAAAAGGCACAGCTCCAAAAAATATTTGACTATGCCAAAGAAAAGAATTTGCAACTGCTTTTTATTAATATGCCATCTTTCAGAACAAAAGCAGAGCAAGAGGAAATGAGAAACATCATAGAATATTGTAAAAACCAAGGTTATAATACTATTGATTTTGCCAATATGGAAATGATTGAAAGCTTAAATATAAAACTTGAGCACGACTTTATAAACAGGGGTCATTTGAATTCCGCCGGTGGTGTCAAGGTCACAAAGTATATTTGTGAATATCTTATTGAAAATGATTATTATTCAGTTGACCACCGTGGTGATTCTGCGTATTCTCATTGGGATACAACCTACGAGGAATACAATAAATATTTCAAAGATGGTTGGTCAGGAAAAAACACGCTACATCAATATACCGATTAACTAAAAAACATCCCGTTGATTTAACAAAATCAACGGGATGTAATTTTTATATGCTAACGGAATCAAGATACTTCTCAATATATTCCCAAAGAAGCTGTTCTGCACGTGCCATATTCTCTGCATCCAGCTCCAAGCCGTGACCCGAGGTAGGATAGGAATTGAACACATGCTCTACACCATACTCGGTAAGCTTAGCATCTAAATCAACAGCGTTTCTGTATGGGACGATATCATCCTTCACACCATGATTTATAACGGTAGGAACTGTGTTTTCATCTATATAATAAATAGGTGAAACAAATTTCAAGGCTTCTTTCGCCTCGGCACGTGTTGCATAGGTATGAGGATATCCGCTTGCATACCCGAGAATCTCAGCAACAGTTTCTTTATCACCAATGCCATTGTTAGCCTGAAGTTCTTCATTGTAATAATAATATTCATCCGCTAAATCAGCAGGACCGCAATAGCTCGCAACTGCTTTCGGCGGAATCGGTGAGGAATCCGCACGGGAATAGGCATAATGAAGAGATAAATGACCACCTGCAGAACCACCGGTGGAAAGGAAGCCGGAAATTTCAACTCCGTGAGAGTCGCCGATTTCCTTTACAAGACCCATAGCTTGCTCAATATCGTCCATTATATCATCAAGGTTTACATTTTCATCAATATATCGGTACCTTACTGCCACACCTGCATATCCTGCCTTGGCAACCTGCTCGAGTCTGCCTGCAAACTCATTTTCATCGCCACCCATCCATGCACCACCGTGAAGCATAAGGACTATACCTACTATTTTTTTATCCTTAGGAATATATAAATCAAAGTAATGTCTTTCGTTATCGCCGTATTTTGTATCAAAATATACATAATTATCTACAGCAGAAATATCAAAAGCCTCTTCTAAATCATAGCAATCGGCACTGCCATCGCCATTAAAATCACAAGCCATTAACGAAGATTTGCCTACATATTTTTTATTAGTTACGGCTTGTTTTATATTTGCGGTATCTTCATCAGTGCAAACACCGTCACCGTTGAAATCTCCTGCACCATACACATCCAAGGTTTTAAACCCATAATAAAGTCTGAGTGCCTGGAACACATCCAAAACATCTACTACCCTATCTCCGTTAGTATCCGCTCTGGCAAAGGTTACCTTATCCGCTGCAGTTTCTTCAGTGTTATTCTCGCCTAAAGCAGTATTAACAAAAATCTGATAGTCCAGATGACCGATGCTTCTGTCATCATCCAAATCACATATACTACCAACAGAATAGCCTGTTTCCGAATCATACTTTGCAACTGCGTGCATTGGTTTACCCGACACTATAGGAAGTGTTCCGAATGTATTACTCTTTTGCCCCCAGATACGATAACCGTTACCACTTTGCAGCAAATAAGCAACCTCACCACTACTGAACTGAGCGAGAGTTTTAACGGTTGTGCCCGAATCTGATGAAGTGCCCCATCTTGATGCACCTATGCCACTTTGAGTAGTACCATCGGCACTGGCAGAACCGCTTAAATAATAACAATTAGAAACTGTTCCGCTGCTATCACCGCATATAGCACCTACATAATATGCAGGAGAACTAATAAAGCTACCTGTACCTGTTCCGGTAATGCCACCAACAGAATAACAGCTTGTTATCGTACCTTCATTCTTACCTGCAACGCCACCTAAATATCTTGTACCGCCAACAGCACTACTACTGCAGGAATTCTGAATTGTACCTTCGTTAAATGCAACAAGCCCCGCAACATATTGAGCACCTTTAAAATATGAAGAACTGATATTTACGTTTCTTACAATACCATTTTTACCAAGATAACCTATTAATGCAGTGCAATCATCTTCATTTGCATTGTAAAAGTTTCGAAGGGTATAACCGCAACCGTCAAAAACTCCTTTAAACTCAATATCAGTACCCAAGGTTTTATATACTCCTATGGGTGTCCAGGAACGGAAATTATCCGATTTAAGATTGCCGTTAGAATCATAAATATCGATATTATCGCTTATATCGCAAGCAAGTCTGCAGTTAATGCTTGTGTTACCGTCATTTACTTGATCACAGAACCAATAAAGATTTCCTGCATTTTGTATTTTATAAAATCCGCTTGCATCCTTAAAGGGAACATCATAATGGCTGTTATTGCTAAGGCAGAAGCCATTTGATAATGTACCACCGCAGGTTTTGCAGGTTTTAAGCTTTTCAACAAGACTGGGACGGGTTGCCCAGGTATAATCGGGTCCTATTTCTCGTGCAAGCCAGGATTTAACAACCTTAACAAAATAAAAATCCGGACTTTTTTGATAGCCGTAAGTACCTGTTGCCTGGTCATAACCGAAAACTGTTATGAGCTTTGCATTACCGCAAAGACTTTCTTCAAAATACGCAGTGCAGGTTGCTACATCATCATAATGGGCATAGCCCTCTGCATTAACATACTCATTTCTGCCATTTTCCCCAAGCTCCTTTTCAAGCTGAGCAAGATTATACTGACAGGTTTTAGGGCTCATTGTCCAACCCGGAGTGCAATAATCGTTAATGCACACATCTGTGGGAGGATATTCTGTTGAGCAACCGCCCAAATATGACGAAACAGAAACTATATGAGAAAATATTTTAGATTTTTCTATACCTGCATCATAAAACATTTTACAGGTGAACTCTATATAGTCTGCAATAACCTCATAGAGAAGCTCTCTTATAACCTCTTTTTCGCTAAGCATACGGGTTACTGCTTCTTCGAAAATGGACTGAGCATCATAACCTAAATTATGCAAAGCATGCATTCCGTATTGAGCTTTTTCAAATTCTTGGAGAGAAGCATAATCTTTATCTGTGTAATCCGGTATCTGAGTTTCCCAACCGGTATTGATGCCTGCAAGAAGATAAGCCTTCCCCTCATTTTTAAGTCTTTCATAATTTTCAACCAATGGTTCTATGAAGCCCTCGGTTACCTGCTTTTCATACCAGGCAAGATATTTGGGAGAATTGAAGCAAGGGAAACCACCTGCAGTAGCAAAGGGAACACCACTCCAATTACAATGCCATCTTGGGAGCATACCATACTTCTGACCGCCCCATTCCTCACCCTCTTCGGGAAAAGCAATCCATTCACACATTTCGGGGTCGTTATAAAATTTATTCCCCTCTTCATCTATAGTTGCATCAGCACCGAAATCAACAGAATAGTTTGTGCAGTCATCCATCTGGAAGAATACTGGTACATTATATTTTTCTGCAAGAGCAAAAACAGTATTAACCTCTTCATTCATCTGCTCAATGGACTGGGTAATGCACATAGGTCCTACAACGCCAAATGCATACATTCTGTCTGAAGAGGAATCTATTTCTCCGTGAAGAGTTACCATTTCAGAAACATAAGTCTCTAAATTTTTATAGTGAATATTCGTTACCATAAACACTACATACTGAACCCCGTCATCAGAGGTAGCAGTTATTGTTCCGTCTGCTGCTACAGAAATACCGCTTTCAGCATTATCTACAGCCGAAGCCGGTATGAGCATACAGGAAATTGCTAAAAATAACGCAAGAATTAAACTTAATATTCTCATATTCTTCCTCGTTTTCATAAAAATTTATTTTTTACGCATTTGTTTTATTTTAACATTTTGCTTTTCGTTTTGCAATAAAAAAATAAACCTTGCGAACAAAAATGCTCGCAAGGTTTTTCATTATTATTTAAAATACATAATCAAAAACGAAGTTAACACCCTCATTAAAGCCCTGCAATACTGAGGTAAATGTTTTTTCTGCATCGGTGGGGTCAGGACTTTCCATTAAACCAACGCTGACAAGAGCAACCTTCAGTTCTTCTTCTGCTTCTTTCCAATTTTCAGTAACTACAACTGTTTCGGAAAGCTGTTTATTGATTTCATCAACCGCATTCTGAACAAGCTCAATATCAGCTTCTGAAAGCTGAGATTTATCTGCAGTTTCCCAGATTTCAAGATATTCTCTTACTTTATTTACAAGTCTTCCTTCGTTATACTGAGGGTAAACGTCGGGTCTGCTGTAAACATCAACAATAGCATCATCGGTCATAATATCAAATGCCATTTTAAGAGCAACATCGTTATGAGGAAGCTTTTCGTGGTCTTGATTTTTAATATACCAGGTTGTGCAGGGAAGAAGACCTGTTGTGGGGTCAACGGTTCTATCGGGTGAAATATGGTCGTGAGCAGGGTTGTTACAATATGTTCCTGCTGCAACATAATCCTCGGGAAGAGTTTCGCCAACATTTGCAAAGGTTGCACCCATTGAAGCAGAGGTTGAATGAACAATGCCGTCACCGTTTGTTACGTTATAGTCCTTGCAAAGAGGGAACATTCCACCGCCATAGCAGACAATATCAAATACCTCTGTACCGTTTTCCATTAACTTATAAAGATTTTCACCAAAGTTTTCTCTTGCCTGCATATAGTAATCCACTTTTTCACGGATTAGCGCATATTCTTCATCGGCTAGCCATATTTCTCTTGCTTCTTCGTAATAATCAGTAGGACAAAGAGCCCATATAATTGTTGTAGAGCGAATACCTGCATCAACAACACCTTTAGCAAGTCCGCTCAAGGCAGACTTAAGAACATCCTTAGGTAAAATACGAAGCACCATATTCAGTAAATAGGCTAAAGGAGTCTGACCTAAAAGAGAGGGAAGAAATTTGCTGTAAAGCATTTCGTCATCGTGAATAATGCTGAGGTTATCTGTAAGAATATCACCGATAATATCGGAGCCGTCAATAGCAGGAATAACAAATAACATTCTCTTGATTAAGAAATAATCTTGGGGATAGGTTTCAAGATAGTTAACTCCGATAGTACCACCAAGGCTGATGTTACAAAGACGAACCTGCTCTGCACCGCTTTGGGGCAAAACAACATCGTGGATATAATGGTGAAGCTTTTCGGTTTCCCCGATAACATCACCAAAGGAGTCATAACCGAAATAATAGATATTCTCTTCGCCAACAATTTCTGCCAAGCCCTGAAGAGGAAGAATATTATAATAATACTCCTTGATTTCGTCTGTCATTTCGCTCATTGGGTATTCGTAACAGGGAACCTCAACAGGAGTAAGGTAATTACCCTGAGGGTCCTTATGAATTGCATAAAGACCGTCATAAGCACCTTTTCTCATAGCCTCTGTAAGCCCTGCATCGCTTCTTGAAACAACTGATGCAAGAAGAGGAACGAGAGCGTGCTTAAGAAGACCCATAATATCAATTTCAAGGGGCCAACCGGTAATATAATCGCCCTTATCGTCAGTCATACGAGTACCATCTTCATTAAGAAGATAGGTATCATTTTGGCTCATGCCGTGAACAATAATAACGGGAGTATCTCTGTCATAATCTCCAACATAATCAGAAATTGTTCCTGTTGCTGCAACACCTGTCGCTTCCTTTGCAGAAACAGGAACAAGCATAACAGAGCATACCATAACAAGTGCAACAATTAAGCTGACTGCTCTTTTAAATTTCATAAGTCCACCTCAAATATAATAGATAGTTAACTAAATTTTAACATATTAATAAAATATTAACAACAAATGAATTGCACAACTTTTATTACCAAAACTTGTAAAAAAGCACGAAACATCCGTACTTTTTTGGTTTTTGTATTGTTATTACGTACTTTTGTGATATAATTTCAAATATAACAGAAATTTTTAGGAAGTGGCATAATGGAAAACAAGGTTTACAGTTTAAAGGGCAAATATGTCCTCCGCCAGATTGCAGGGGAATATTTAGCCGTGCCCATAAGCAATGAAGCAGGTGAAGATGCAAACATTGTCATCCTCAACCCTGTCAGTCAGATTATCTGGGGTAAGCTTGAAACCGGTGCAACCTTTGATGAAATTTTGACTGTTGTTACAACAGAGTTCGATGTTTCAAAAGAAGAAGCAACCAAAGATATTAAAGAATTTTTAGATGGTCTCCAAGAAGTTGATTTACTGAAATAATAAATATTAAAACGTGTAATTAAATGGTAAGCATTTAATTACACGTTTTATTCTTTTTCATATAATTTCAATTCATCGAACATCCCTGTTCTTTGCTTCGCTTCGCTTATGAAGCTGTTAACTTTAATTTTAGGCCTTTCACCTTTTAATGAACGGAAAACATATCTTCCGCCGAAATAGACCCAACCAACAGGCAAAAGCATTTTATTTTTTTCTGCACTTTTCCAGTTGTTTTTAACAGCTTGATTTACATAAGCAACAAATCTTTTAGTATTGCTTTTTTCTTTATGCTCTCGGTCGCCATAATGGGCTAAAATCATTGCTTCATGGCTTCTGTCGTCACTTTTCTGACCAAGGTTTCCGCCATCAAAAATATCCTTTGCTAAAGCATCAACCAAGGCTTCATCAACCTTACCCACCCACTTTTTTTCTGGACAAGAAAGATATTTTTCGCAAACCCTTGTAAGAACCCGAGCAAATTTCCAAAGTCCTATTTTTTTAAAGATCTCTTCAAACAAGCTGCAAAAGTCATCATCAGAAAGGGAGTTCACAAAAACTGCCCAGTCACAAAGGTGACGAAGCCCTACACCCGAGCTTGTCAGATGATGGCAGGTGTGAAGCAGAATTATAAGCCCGTGGTGGAATTTTGACGGAACAGAAATTTCACCAAAAAGAGTATTTTGAAATTCCGTCTTTTCCAATATATCGGCTAAATAGCCTTTAACCAACTCCCCTGCCTCTCCTTTTGGCATACCGGCAGGTTCGGTGTGAAGCTCATATCGGCAAACACCGTCAGTATATACCAAATGGTCGCCGTGGGATTTTTCGGAAGCAACAAAGCCATTTTGTTCCAACGCTTTACAGGTTTTTTCCAAATCACTTTCAGCAACAAGGAAATCTATATCCCCCATAGAACGCAAAAGGAAATCAGGGTAATAAAGAGCAGATGCAAGGCCCTTTAAAATCACATATGGAATTTTTGCAACAGAAAGTATTTTATGGATTTTAAAATGACTTTTATTTACTGCAAGATTATCGGACATTCTGCTTTGCAGATTTTTCCTTATTACCGAAAAATCTCCAGAGGCAGTCAGCTCAGAAGGAAAATCTGCAAAAGCAGTTAAGGAAACACCTTGCATATACGCCTCATACCATACCGAGCGCCAATCCACCGAAACAGCATCAATGGACTTGCCTGCAGAAAACAAATTATTTGCAAGCAAATCCAGAAGCACCTGTTCAGTTTTATTCAAAACGGTGTTGGTCATTTTAAAAATCCTGTTGTTATTTTTGTATTCTTAACCTTACATTTTTATAATTGAGGTTTATTATTCCTCAACCTGCTCAACACAAGGAAGAACTGCATAGCCCCAGTCCTTGAACCAGTGTTTCAAATGCAATGAATCATCTGTATGTTCAATATTAAACTTTATTCCGGAACATTGGTCATAATATTCCACATTACCGTTTTCGTCATCCTTATATAATTTAAGCGCCATTCCATAACGTCCGGGAATAAAATATTTCGTATCAAAAATAAATTCTTTTTGGTTTTCACCTATTGTAGTCTTCAAATCGCCACAAAAAGCAACCCCAACCGCCTCTGTGTCAGTACCGGTTATTACCATTTTAAATTTCATTGGCTCATTTCCAATTTCACTTATCCAATTCATACGAAATCTAAATTTAAAACCATAATTAAAGTGGTTGGTATCAACATTTAACAATTGAAAACTTTGTATTAAAACTTTCTTATTGCATTTTGAATTGCGGACTATATTTGATGTATCGAAAAAAGTCTTATCATCTGCATCATCTTTCATATAAACAGCAATAGCCTTATCAGTATCCCCATCAAATATTTTTCGTCCTTGTGACAAAACAATGCATCTATCGCAAAGTTTCTTTACTGATGCCATATTATGACTTACATAAAGAATGGTTTTACCCTCTGTTTCTGCAACTTTTTTCATACGGTCAATACATTTATTCTGAAAATTGACATCGCCAACTGCAAGAACCTCATCCATAATCATAATTTCAGAATCAAGATGAGAGGCAACTGCAAAAGCAAGCTTAACCTTCATACCGCTGGAATATCTTTTAATGGGTGTATCAATAAACTGACCCACCTCGGAAAACTCAACTATTTCATCAAATTTCTTGTCTATTTCCGATTTACTCATACCGAGAATTGCACCGTTGAGATATACATTTTCTCTACCTGTAAGCTCCGGATGGAAGCCTGTTCCCACTTCAAGCATAGAAGTAATTCTGCCATTCAAATATATATTGCCCTTTGTGGGGGTAGTAACTCGGCAAATAAGCTTTAAAATTGTAGATTTACCTGCACCATTTCTACCAATAATGCCTATTGTTTCACCTTTTTTTACTTCAAATGACAAATCATTTACCGCAAGGAAGCGCTCGTTTTTCTCGTGAGCTTTTTCACCAATTTTAAGATTTGGATCTTCTTTTTTGCGAAGTTTTGCAATTTTAGACTGTATTTCACCCTTTAATGTTGCACCGCCGATAGCGCCAAGGCGATATTCTTTATAAACATTTTCAACTTTTACTGCTAATTCTTCCATACCGCACCTCATACTGTATCCATAAAGGTTTTTTCGGACTTACTGAACATTAATGCTCCGATTACTGCCACAATTATTGTTGTTACCCAACTGATAGCATAGAAAAGCCAGTCAATTCCACCGCAACCTAAAAAGGCATAACGGAAAAGGTTGATTGCAGGTGTTACGGGGTTAAGCATATAGATACTGTAAATAAGATTATTAGCCACAAGCTGAGAACGGCTGAACATATCGTAAGCAACGGGAGAGCAATAGCTCCAAAGGCTTACGCCAAAGCCAACAACCATTGCCAAATCTCTGTATTTTGTTGTAAGAGAGGAAATAATCATACCAAAACCCATACCTAAAACTGCTAACTGAATAAGCACCAACGGGGTCAAGAGTATGTAAGTATTAGGATAAATTCCTGCATCTGTTATGCAATAATACACAAGGAATCCTATCATAAAAACAAACTGAATAAAGAAGCCTATAAACTGAGAAATAGCAGTTGAAATGGGCATAACAAGACGTGGGAAATAAACCTTGCCTAATATTCCTGCATTACCAGTAAATGTATGTGAGGTTTCCGTTAAACAATGAGCAAAAAGAGTCCAGACTATTGTACCTGAAAGGTAGAAAATGAAGTTTGGCACACCGGATGCACCAAGTCCTGCAATATTACCAAAGAAAACAGAATAAACAACCGTTGTGAAAAACGGCTGAATAACCGCCCAGGCAGGACCTAAAATAGTCTGCTTATATTTCGCCACAAATGTACGACGGACAAAAAGAAAAATCAAATCCTTGCAGTTTCTGAGACCCTTTATATCCATATCCCATAATTTATTATCGGCTTTAACAACCGTAGTCCATTTTTGTTCTGCCATAATTATCTCCTACGTTTTTTAGGTAATTTGAGCGAAGAACCCCAAATATAGTTATATTCATCAGGATTTACAACTGTAAATCCTGCAGCATCATAAAAAGTTAGTTCTCCAAAATACAATTTTCCATTCCAGCAATTAAAATCCACTCTTACAAAAGGTATACCTTCAGACAACACCCTTGTGATTTTATGTAATTCCGAAAAATTTTCAGGCCTTTCAAAAACATCGCCGGCCATTGGGCACATCTCATGCTGTATATTAAGATATTCCCATTCCATATTATAAGTATCAAACTTCACTCCGTCTTTACCAAACCTATCACTACACACTAAAACAAATTCAGGCTCACCATTAAAACAATAAACTTTATATTCCATGGATGTATCCATATCTTTGTTTTCCATATACTTTTCGCAAATTATTTTTCTTTGTATGTTCTTGTAACACCATTCTCTTTTATGTAAGTAATAGTCATCTCTGAGCTGTCTGTTTAATTTTTCTTTAATCTCTTTTTCGTTTATTTTGCTTTTATCGGTGCAAATCGTAACATCACTATTATGATTACATTTTAGCACAAATTTTTCAGGTAATTTTGAAAAATCTATATCATCAGCATTATCCCATACACCTAATAGCGGAACGAGATATTCTTCACCGATTTTTTCTGTAATATATTCTCTTACCGCATATTTATCCGCCATAATGGTATATTCGGGTCTTCGGTCATAGAGCTTAAGCCAATTCATTTTTTCGGTAAAAGTTTTTGGATTTCTTAAATCCAGCTCTCTGCCCAAGCGAGCTTTATACATTTTTTTAATAAAACTTTTATCGGATAAAATGTATGTTTTATAGTTTTCAACAGTAAAATACTTTTTGTAAAAATGAATATACCGCCTTTTTAACTTGTGTAAATTTTCTTTCATAAAACTATCTCTTTCTATTAACTTTTTCAATAACATCCAGCCATTGCTCTGCTATTTTTTCAATAGACAAGGTCTCTCGTAATAAAGTTGCGTTTTTACCGCATTTTTCTGCCAAACCCTCTTCATTTGCCATTCGGTGCATAGCTTGGCTTAAAGCATCTACATCACCAACAGGAACAAGTAAACCGTTTTCACCGTCAGTTATCATTTCCCTTGCACCACCACCTCTGCAATCGGTACAAACACAGGGAAGCCCCATTGCCATTGCTTCTATCATAGAATTTGATATACCTTCATAATCGGATGATGAAACAAACATGGCACAATCTTTTATAACATCGTGGATATCTGACCTTGGTGGTAAAATAAATACTTTGTCTTTTAAATTGTGTTCATTAATATATAACAAAAGCTCGTCTTTAAGAAACAATTCACTTTTACTAACTGTATCCGAATATATTTTCAAAACATATTCGGGATTTTGACTTAAAAACTTTTCAAACGCTTTAACTAACAGCATAAGATTTTTTTGAGGAGATAATCTACAAAAATTCACAATTGTTTTTTGTTTTGTGCCTATATAGACATCAGGCAAACATGCTTTTATCGGATTATGAATTACTTCGGCATCGGGGTTATTTTCGTATCCTAAAAAGCGCCTTTGCCCTTCTGTTTGGAAAACCCAAGAATTAGCTTTTTTCAACAATCTGCAAGTAGCATTAAAATTTTTATCGTTAATAAACTTGTCCGATGCATTGGTTTCAGCATAAATAAGCTTAAAATTCAAATCTTTTGCAGCCCAATAAACTTTTTCAAAAATGTTAAATCCAAAACTAATAATTATTGCACCTTGATTTGCCACTAAATACGCTCTTAAATCAATAGCGTTTCTAATGCCTCTTACATTGTCATTAATGCAATTATTGCAATTATTGATTTTTTTTAATGATTTTAAAAGAAGTTGAATTCTTTTCAACATCTTTATTTTTCTTATACTCTTTTTTTCCATCTGCTCGACAACACTGGTATTTTTATTCAAAGAATAATAATCGGGTATAAGAACTAAATCGATGCTTTCATCAAGGTTAAAATGGTTTTCACCGTATTCGATAGAACCATCATCGCCCAAAACAGCTAACAATGTAACACCATAACCTTTCTGAACAAATTTGTTCGCAAGATTTATGGCTCTGCGTTGAGCTCCGCCTATCCCATAATAACTAAAAGTTATTAGCACCTTCCTCATTTTTCACCTCTGCATTAGTTTCAAAATAAAACTTCTCACTTTGCTTCCGCAAATTTTCTTATGCCCTCTTCAACCGCTGACTGAGCCATATGGAGCGAGTCTGCAGAAAGACGGAACGGAACCTGAAAATCCTTGGAATCTCCCGTTTTGCTTCGCACATTTACACAAAAATTATAGTGTTCTCCACCGTCACGGGTATCAAAGCAGGTGTCTGGTATCGAATAAATATATTCTTTACCCTTATATTCATAAGAAAAAATCTTCATATCATCTCTTTGTTTCATCAGTTTTTGCCTCTTATCTTTTTATAAAGCCTCCCCACAACCGCACTTTCGGTGAGGAAATGCATAATTTGGCGTTTTGTCTGTTTTTTTCTTTCTAATTTCTTTCTGTATTCAGGAATAAAATCAACTATTTTTTCTGCGTTTTTCTGACAGACTAATTCGTAATATTTTTTATATACAGGATTGAGCCTTTCTAAATGTATCTGACCATAGAATCTTTCGCACAAGGGGTCATTAACTATTTCCTTTACAAGCTCAATCTTTTTTTCTCTGCTGTTAGGGCAAAGGGGTTTGAATTCATTGTCAATACACTCTGTTACGAAGAAAAAGTTTCTTAAATGCATCTGAGGCATTAAATCAAATTCTTTGAATTCTTCTGTATCTTTATAAAGTCTTTCTATAAGCGGAACATATAAAGACCACATATTTTTAGTGTAGCCTCTTGATAAAGAATCGCCAACAACTCGGTTATGATAAAGATAATCGTCACCAAGATAATAGAAATTATGAGCTACTAACATTGCTTCATAAGTCAACTGCGAATCCTGGCTTCTTCTGAAACGGCGGTCAAATTTTATATTGTTGGTTCTGAGTGTTTCAGTTTTATATATACGAAGACAATTTGACCATCTTATTACTCTTCTGCCACCATTTTTATCTATATACGCAAGAGTTCGAGGCAGAACTAACTTTTTTATCTTTTCTCGGTCATAAGGGCCGCTTTCCATTTCCGGTGTAAACTTATGACCATTTTCATTCTCAACACAGTTACAAAAAACCACATCTGAATTGTTGCTTTTTGCAGCCTCATACATTTTTTCATACATATTCAGCTCAAGCCAGTCATCCGAATCCACAAAGCCTATGTATTCACCCTTTGCTCTCAACATTCCGTCATCACGGGCGGCAGCGAGGCCTTCATTCTCTTTATGGTAATATGAAACTCTTTCATCTGTAAGATATTTTTTGCATATCTCGGCACTACCGTCTGTTGAGCCATCATCAATTAAAATGATTTCAATTTCCTTTAAAGTCTGGTTTACAATACTGTCAAGGCATTGCCCGAGATATTTTTCTGCATTGTATATAGGAACAATGACACTGACTTTAACCATTTATAATCTCCATCCATCTTTCAATAATTTTTTCCAAAGATTGATTTTCTCTTACTGCTACTGCATTTTGAGATAGCTTTTTCGCAAGTACCTTATCTTCTGCAACCTTTTTCATTGCAAGGTAAAGCTTTTCGCTATCACCTACAGGAACAAGCAGTCCGTTTTCGCCGTCTTTTATAACTGCTCTCGCACCACCTGCGGGACAGTCGGTACAAACAACGGGCAGACCTAATGCCATTGCCTCAAGCATTGAGTTTGACATCCCCTCAAAATCCGAAGAGGAAACAAACATTGCATAATCCCTAATTTCATTATGAATATCTCTGCGAGAAGGAAGAAGAAAGATTTTATCCTTGCAAGACTTTTTCTCTATTTTCTCTTTAACTAACTCTATATAACCTTCCGCATCGTTTCCAACAGGATCACCAATTATATACAATTCATAATTCGGAAAATCTTTATTAAATTTTCCAAAAGCATCCACAAGCAACAAAAGATTTTTTTGTGCTGAAATACGGCAGAAATTAATAATTTTCTTTTGTCTTTCACCATAGTAGCTTTCAGGCAAATCTGCTTTTATGGGATTAAAAATTACTGTTCCTTTAACTGATGTATTTTCTTTATACCATTTCTGCGCATCCGGTGACTGAAAAACAAAAGCATCCGCTTTTTGAAACTCATTTTTCAAAAACGCTATGGTTGTTTTACTATTGGTTTGATTTGGGTCACCACGCTCAGAAATAATCAATTTATTTTTCTTGCCCTTAGAAAGCAAAGAAAGAAAAATTGAATCATAAAGAAATGCAACTGCAGATGCGGTTTCATGCTCTTTAAAATATTTTTTAAGATATGTAACCTCTTTAAAATTACGGGAAAGGTATTTTAAAACCGAAGCTTTATATTTTGCTTTTTCTCCGAAAATAAAACTTAACTTACCAATTAATCTTGCGAGAAGCATTATTGCTTTTGGACGAATTTTATTTGTTTTTAAATTTTTTATTTCGTCGGGTAATGAAATCACTTTAATATCAGAATTTATATCATTTAATAAAGCCTCTTGTTTACTTTGATGTGTGAGAATAAGGGTAGTTTTAAAGCCTTTTTTAGCAACGGCATCACTAAGCAGTGAAACAACTCTTTCCGCTCCGCCGCCGCTCATAACCTTTATTAAAAAAACAATTTCCTTTTGTTTTTTCATAACCCTTTAATTCTCGCTTTAAGTTTTTTATATTTCTTATACATGGACTTTTTGAGAAAATGCAATCTCAAAAAAGAATAATCTTTTTCTTTTATTTTTTTATACAGTAATATCGAATTTGAGTTGCCGTTTTCTAATTCTTCAACAGAAAAATCTTTCGGTAAAAAAGAATCCCAATTATAATTCACAACTTCTTTTCTCTCGGCATTATTTCTTGCATTCTCATAGAAATTTGAGAAAGTGTATATAGTCTCGTTTAACCAATGATTTTTGAGTTTATTTATATGCTCTTTGTCATACATTTCCCATTTGGGTAAGTAATCTAAAAAACGGTCATAAATAAAAAGCGTGTTTTTTTGAGGTATTTTATCCAAAGAGAAAGACCTTGTAATACTACTTTCTAAAACACGATAATTATATAAATACTTATCTAACCAAACTATTTTTGAAGCTTCTGTTACCAAATAAATGCTAACAAATAAATCTTCTCCAACAATAAACTTTTGGATTTCCGAGTAGTCCGTATGATCATTATTTAAAATCGAGGTTCTAACCACCTTTGTCCATAAAGTATTTAAGGCATTTGATTGAAAAAACTCTAAATATAAAGGTTTTTTGTTACACTCATCATAAACAGTTATATTTGCTTTAACACTATTATTCTTAGGAATTTTTTGTTCATTTTTATAATAGTTGAAGCCATATATAACCATATCTGTTTGTGATTCTTTATCTAATGTTACA
The DNA here is from genome assembly GCA_045541435.1 of Acutalibacteraceae bacterium. Classification (GTDB taxonomy): domain Bacteria; phylum Bacillota; class Clostridia; order Oscillospirales; family Acutalibacteraceae; genus DTU089. The sequence continues at coordinate 45,487 of JAZQJD010000004.1, read as the reverse complement.
GCTACTTCGGATAACAGGCTATTTTCAACAAAATCATCAGAATCACAGAAAATGCAATAATCTCCTGTAGCGTTTTTTATTGCTTCAAGCCTTGCCGAAGTATGACCACCGTTTTCTTTATGAATAACCTTGATTTTTCCGGGAAACTTTTCTGCATATTTATCACAGATTTTCCCTGAAGTATCTGTTGAACCGTCATCCACAAGAATTATTTCATAATCGCCCTCATAGGTCTGAGAAAGCAACGAATCAACACATTGACCGAGATATTTTTCAACATTATATACCGGAACAAGTATGCTGAACTTCATTTCTTTCACTCCTCTAAAAGCTTTTTCCATTGAAATTTATATTGATTTAGTTCTTTGGAATAGTCCGTGTTTTTCAAATTAGCCTTTATATTTTTAAAAAGCTCTTTATCTGTAATTAACTTTTCAATAGAGTCAGAGATTGCTTGAGCGTTTATTTCACACAAAACGCCATTAACTTCATTCTCTATAGTTTTAAATCCACCCATTGTTTTAGTTGCTACAACAGGCTTACAAAGTCTGTGAGCTTCTAAGATTGTCAAACCTAAAGACTCCTCGAAAGATGGCTGAACGTATATATCACAAGCAATTATATAGGGATACGGATTTTTCTGCATGCCTGTAATTATTATTTGTTCTTGCAAATTATATTTCTCTATAAGCTTCTCGATATTATTTCTTTCGGGTCCGTCACCAACAAAATACCAAAGGAAAGATATATTCTTTTCTTTAAGAATTTTCGCCGCTTCAACAGCTAAATCAAAGCCTTTAACGAGTGAAAATCTGCCACATGAGCATAAAACAATTTTACCTTCCGGTTTCTCTACTGAAAATTCTTTGCTTTGCGCTTCAATTAAAGCCTTATCGCAATAATTTTCAACTACGGTAATTCTATCTGAAATTACGGGATACCATTGTTTAATTAGTTCTTTTTGCTCATTATGTATAGCAACAATTCTATCAAATTTATTTATAATTTTTTCGTGAACATTGTGAAGCTCGTCAGTGCTTGTATGATAAAAAACAAACTTTTTATCTGCATTAACGCATTCTGCAACAAAAAGTGCTGTATATCCTTGAACATATGCAATCGCAATATCATATTTTTCGGATTTGAAAAAGCGTTTTTTCTCATAATCCATTGAATAATTTACTATCGCATCGGAAAGCTTTTGGTTAAGCTTTTCAGTTTCCTCTTTTTTGCGTAAAAAACTCAAAACAGCAATTAAAATTTGCAAAAATACTGTGTATGGCTTTCTGTAATAATGATGCTTATCGTCGTTGATTATTACATTAACTCTTTCATCAACAAAAGGGAGCAAATCTGTTCTGTCTTTGCGAAGATAAAGAGTTACATCAAATTTTTCGTAATCAAGAACCTTTAATGCAGCAATCAAAGATTTCTGCACACCGCCTATTGTAAGGTGAGGTATTACGAAAACTATTTTTCCCTTCATATCTTACCTCTGTTATTTAATAAGCTTTGCAGGAACACCTGCTATAACCGAACCTGGTGTAGTAAATGATTTTGTAACCACTGCACCTGCACCAATTATACAATTATCAGCGATTGTAATATCACCAATTATCATAGCACCTATGCCTACATCCACATTTGAGCCTATCTTTGGAACCTTGTTTTTTTCACCTGTAGCTTTGTTACCCAAAACATTGTTGCCGTGGAATGTGCAATTTTCACCAACTACACCATTTATTATTACATTTGGGTGGCAAATTCTCAATCCTTGAGCCACACTGTTAGGGGTTATTTCAATTTTCAGAACTAAACCAAGCTTTTTAATTTTAATATCCAAGATTTTTATTTTTATTGAATACACTTTTGAGAACAATACGCTCTTTGTATTATCCCTTTTGAAACACATATATTCATATTTGCGTAAAAGCTTTAAATATTTGTATGTTTTATTTTTAAAGGGATTTCTCAATTTATATTCCAGAGAAACCTTTTCTTTGGGTAGATATATATTTTTTTCAAGGGCAAGAATTGTATTTAATTTTTCTTTGCTATTTATAATATATTCAGCCATATTAAAACAGCTCCATCCATTTCCTTGCAATATTTCTAAGAGAAAGCTCTTCCTTAATTTTCACAGCATTTTCTGAAAGCTCTAATGATAACTCTTTGGCAGTAATAACTTTTTTAATGGCTTTAGCTAATTCATCTGCATCGCCAACAGGAACAAGTAGTCCGTTTTCACCATCTTTTATAACCGCCGCCGCACCACCTATAGGACAATCAGTGCAAACAACGGGCAATCCAATTGCCATTGCCTCCAGCATTGCGTTGGACATCCCTTCATAATCAGAGGAATTAACATAAACAGCATCTTCGATTATTTCACTATGAACATTAAGTGAAAATGGCTCAAAATCCACAAAATCTGCAACATTCAATCTTTCAATTAAATCTTCAGTTTCTTCAAGAGCTTTTTCATCGTCTGCATTTTGTGTGTTGCCGATTATACGGAGTCTGTAATCCTCAAAATCCTTATGAACCTCTGAAAAAGCTTTAACAAGAACAGGTAAATTCTTCTGATAGGAAATTCTGCAGAAAGTTGTTATATTCTTATTTCTTTCGCCCTCATATTGTGGGGGGAGATTTTCTTTTATGGGGTTAAAAATGACTGTACCTTTGGCTGCTATATTTTCGGGATATGTGTTTTTAGCATCCTCTGTCTGAAAAACTATTTTGTTTGCTCTTTCATAATATTTTTCTATAAATTTATATCCGTAGCGGTGCTTCATAAGTCTTTTTGGGTCGCCACGCTCGGAAATGATTATTTTATTTTTAGTTTTTCGTCCTGCTAAGAGCACCAACGGAATTGACGGCTGCAAAAAGGTTACAACTGTCGCAGTTTCTCTTTCTTTCAGAAAAATTTTCAAAGCATTAATTTCTTTATAATAATTTGCAACAAAAGAAAGATATGAAAAAAATGCAGGTACAGATTTTTTTGCTTTTTCAAATGGTACGCAAAGCAAAGAGGTTACAGGTCTTAAAAGCTCATAAAAAATATCAGCATGTGATTTTTTAAAATACTCCCTCAATAATATTACAGGAACATCTTCACTTAAATCTCTGCTTATAACCTCGTTTCTGTTGCAAGAGGTCAGAAGAAATTCGCAAGCATATCCGTTTTTATGAAATTCATTTGTAAGAATTGAAGCAACTCTTTCTGCTCCCCCGCCCTTTAAAACAGGCATTACCACTAAAATCTTTTTATTCATCTGAATAATCTTCCTATTGTTTTTTCAAATACCTTATAAATAAACCAAAAAGCTTTGCCATAGCAACGCATTTTTAAAGCCTTATTGCCGTAGGCATTATCTTTTAAAACTGTTTTCTTAATTTCTACTGATTTCTTCTTACAATTTTTTTCTTCTTCACGATTTAATTTTTCATAGTTATTAAACACATTAAAAGCACAACGAGCAATATATTTTTTGGCTACTGCTAAATGAAATTTGTTTTCTCTTTTTGAAAACTTTAAAACCTCTTCATACACTCGACAAATACTGTCAAAATACTTTTGACTTTTTGGGGAAGTCATTATAGAGGCTTTTCTGTAACGCCTGTGATAAAGTGCCTTTGAGCAATAAGAAACCATATTCGATAGCATAAAAAGCTCGTAAGTAAATACTGTATCTTCATAGAAAATTCCGGTTATAAACCTCAACCTTGCTTTTTCTAAAAACGCTTTTTTTATAAAGCACAGCGGAACAGCACTATGATATTCTTTGTTATCAAGAAGATTCATTAGAACCTCTTCGCCTTTTGCAGCTCCATATTCTTTTTTTCTTATATAACGTTGCTCTATATTGAAGCTTTTATTTCCGTCTTCAAAGGATTTTGCATCAAAAAAAACAAAATCTGAATTTTCTTTTTCTATAATCAAAACTAATTCTGCAAAAGCTTCGGGGATTATATAATCATCACTATCAAGGAAATAAACATATTTGCCATTTGCAAGAGATAAGCCTTTATTTCTTGCATCGGAAAGTCCACCATTTTCCTTATGAACAACAGAAATTTTATCATTTTTCTCAGCGTATTCATCGCAAATCTTACCCGAACTATCTGTTGAACCGTCATTAATGAGAATTATTTCATAATTCTCGTAGGTCTGGGAAAGAACGCTGTCAACACATTCTTTCAAATATTCTTCAACATTATAAACAGGAATAATTACGCTGATTAAACCGCTGTTTTCCATACTCTCAACCTTTTATTTTGCATTTAATAATGATCATCGCTGTTGCAATAAACTTTTTAACATCTGAAACAAATCCGTAAGAATAATGCTTTTTCATTGTCTTTTGGATTTTCTTATTTAATGAAACATCTGAAATCCGAGGATCTTTTATGGCTTTATCTAAATCCACAGCCATTTTCTCTGCATCTTCACTTTTGCTGTGAACACCTGATTCATCGCAGCCGATATTTTTTATATATGAATATCTTGGATACACTGTTAACCAATCTTTTTTAACTAAATGAGCCCCGAAACGCACGGACCAGGAGCTGCCGTTACCTTTGGTCTGGCGATAAAGACGCATAAATCTATCATTACCATTGGAGTTAAGCTTTTTAACAAGCTGAGGGTTTTTGCAAAACTCAGAAAAATCATTAAGCTCCCAATCAACATTCTCCCAACGATCCTGCCAGGTTCCCCATGACCAACTACAAGAACGATAAGCTGCAAAAATATCTTCTTTATAATCTTTGGGGAAATCAATTGAAGGGGCATAGCCCGAAACTGCACCGATTTTTTTATTATTCTCGTAAAAGTCAAGGCATTTGTTCATATAATTCAAAAAATACGGTGAACAAACACAATCATCTTCTAAAACTATAATCTTGCCGTATTCATTAATAACCTTAGTAACTCCCTCAATAATTGATTTTGCCAAACCTTTATTCTGAGGACTTTCAATAATTTTAACAGAATTAAAAGAATTTTCATTTTGAATTTCGTGTGCAAAGGCACGAACCTTCTCTACTGCTTCTACAGTTTTTTCATTTTTTGCACCATCAGAAAAAATTATTAAATCTGTGTATTTTGCTTCTTCGCATTTTGCAAGAGCTGAATAAGCTTCTCTAAAATGATCTTCCCTGTTATAAACAAATATAGCAACAGGAGCACAGCTCATACCTTCACCACCTTTTATTTTAATATATCTTTATACACGCTTAACAGCTGCTCTGCATTTTTTTGCGAATTATGAGTATCGGAGGCTTTCTTTTGAGAATTCTTTGAAAGCTCAACAGCTAATTCGTCGTTATCAAAAATTTTTTTGATATTCCAAGCAAGAAGTGCGGGGTCATCATTTCTATAAAGAAGTGCCTCCTTGCCATTCTCTGCCATATCGCAAACGCCGCCTACATAAGAGGCAACGCAAGGCGTTCCCACAAGCATCGCTTCGCCCAAGGTATTTGGACTGTTTTCAACAGCTGAGCAAAGAACATATGCATGAACCCTTGAAAGCTTTTCTGCTACTTCCTGAGCATTTAAAGGACCTGTGAAAACAATATGTTCTCCCACAGCTAATTCATCAATTAATTTTTTTAAATAAGAGCCATACCCCTTTTTTATAAATGCTCTTTTATCATTTTCGGCAAAAGGCTTATGCCCTGCCACATAAACTTTTATATCCGGATATTCCTTAATAAGCTGAGGAAGTGCCTCAACAACAAAATGAAAACCCTTTAACGCGTAATAGGCATTACCAACATATATTGAATGTCTTTCAATTTTTTCAATATTCCATTTCTCGTTATAAAACGGCTCTCTTAAATTTCTGTTGCAGGAATAATATTTTGCATTGGGATTTATAGCATAAGAATGAGCCCTGTCCCATGTAGTTCTTCCTAAAATATATTTTGATTTTTCAATAACTTCTTTTTCATGAGATAATCTTTTTTTATACCATTTAGTTTTTCTGAAATGGAGCAAAAGACCTGCCAAAATATTGGTCAATGATTTTGAAAAAAGCAAATCATCCATCTGAAGCTGACCACATTGGTAATTGTATTGTCCGTTTAATATACCCTGCATTGAAGTCACTACAGGAATTTCCATTTTTTCGCCTGCAATAAGTGCTGCCTTTGCGTGCAAAAATTCAGTACCCTCAATATGTATTAAATCCGGCTTGAACTTTTCTATTATATAAAAAAAACGTTTTTCTATTTCCTCACAAGTATTTGATGGGGTATATGTAACACTATAATATCTAACACCATCAATTACCTCTTCAAAAGCTTCGCCGTTTTCGCATTTGCAGGCAACAGCCAATTCAATATCAGAAAGCTGCTTCAGCTCCTTTACCATTGACTCAACCCAGCCCCCTAAAACATCGGAAGTAACACCGATTTTTGAAGCTACATTAACGGGTATTAAATTAACTGTCCAAAGAATTTTCATTTTCTATCTTTTCCAATCTGATGATTTCTTCAAAAAACAACGGCAATACCAGCAATACCACGCAATAAATTGAATATGTAACCGAATTCAAAAATGAAACTATCATCAATGAAACCAAAACAGCGTTGCTTAGCCTTGTTAGCATTGGATTATCATATTTTTGCTTGTAATGATTAGGAACCGAATAAAAGGATTTTACAAAGAACCAACCGCCCCATAACCCGTATTTTGCGATTGTATCAAGAAAGCCGGAATGGCCCCCACCGCCTGCTCTCCATAGTCCACCTATAATCGGATAAGTAAAAATAGTTCTTATACTACCAACATAACGGGTCATTCTTGCTTGTATAGAACCCTCTGCTGCTCCTGTTTCGCTTGTTGCAACAAGGTCGTTGATTTTCTTGGCAACTGCAGTACCGTCAAAAATTTCCAAAAGCCACTCTCTGAAGCCATCAATATAAACGATTGATAACATAACCGCCGCAAAAATTGCGCCTGCAACAATAAATGCTTTAATTCCGCTCTTACTTTTGTAGAAAAACAGCATTATAACTCCAACTACACTTGTAAAAATAGCAATGGAATAGCCTGCTTTTGATATTAACTGAACATAGCTTATTGCCCAAACAACACCAATAATAAAATATATCTTATTTTGTTTAAATACTTTTATTATCCATAATAAAACTGCAGAAGAGATACAGACCTGTGGATACACAAGGCTATATCCACCTACGCCCTGACGAAGATACTGATAAATTTCCTCGTCATCACGAACAATGCGCCTTGCAATAGTAGGGTCTGCAATAAGAGCCTGAACAGTTTTATAGTTCCATATTATAAACAGAACCATAACTATTGGTATCAACCATCTCAACTCTTCCCAATGTGTTTTATAAAAACTGTTAAGTATAAAGCAAACCGCCAGCATAAAAAATGCTATCTGCTTAAGAATTCCTCTGAAATCACCATTATCAATAAAGGTTACTGCTATTACAGCAAAAAGGAAAATAATTGAAACTAACTGATTTTTATCAAGCACTATGGGGTTTTCTCTTATAAGCCAGATACCTGCCCATACAGTAACTGCTCCAAGTGCTAATATTCTGTATATTAAATCAATTTCAAGAGGCGGAGATATTGACCATATAGTCAGATATGCTACGGCAATTGACTGAATTGTTCCGTAATTGAAACCTTTTTTTACCATAGCAACCTCCTTTTTAAATTCAATTATTCAAGCCATAATTTTGCTCTATCTTTATAGTTCTCATAATAAAAATCTGTTTTTAAAACAAATGTTTTTTTGTTTTTGCCTTTATTTAGGACTGCTTCTATTGCTTTCAGTATATTTTCTGTTTCGCAATTATTTAGTAACACACTATCTTCAGATAATTTAATATAATCTTTTATATCGCTTACATCAGTTGTTATAATCGGCACCCCACAGGTATAGCTTTCAACGAATTTAGTGGGGAACCCCGCATTATTTCGTCTGTCTGACGGTCGAATAAAAATATAACAATCGCAATTAAGTATATTTTTTATAGAATCATTGTGAGTTTGTTTGCCTAAAAATTTAATCTTTTCATTATCAATTTTATTTACTTTCTGATATAGCTTCAGAAAATCATTTTCGGTTAACCCCACAATAACAAGCTTAGCATTTTCATTGTCAAGTCTGTCAAAAGCTTCAATAACCTTATCAAGATGCTCTTTATTACCATCCGGAAAGCCGGAAAAACAAAACGTGAAAGCTTTATCATCCTTTTCAATGGATTGATGCCATATTTCATCCTTTAAATCCACCAGTGGAGGAAGCCGTAAAAGCTTTTTATCTGAAGCATACGCCTTTTCCATCATTTTGCTGATAACTATCATTTTATCAGATGCTTTGTGAGCAAATTTTCTGATGAAAAATTCATCTGCATATTTAAAAGCCTTCTTCAAAAAAGTGCCTTCTGTAAATTGAGTCCATTCCGTACAGTCATATGCCACTATAATGCCTTTTTTTGAAAAGTACCTTTCAGCTAAAAGAAGAGTAATAAACGGAACGTTATAAAGCACTACCATTTTAAGATTTTTATATTTATCCGCAAGCTTTTTAAGATTAGAAAAACTTATTATCTGCTTTACCCATTCCGCAGATGTTTCGGGATGTGGCTCTTCAAACATATTTTGAGTAAGCTGACGTGTTCCTAAAAACACATCATCATAGCAAGCACCTAAAAAAATCGTTTTATACCCTAATGCTTCAAACAATTTACCGTTTGAAACTACTCGATTAGCTGATGCACTTTTATCAGGCAAAGAAAACCCGCCATAGTAAACTATTGTGTCCTTCAAGACAAATTCTCCTTATACCATTCAATAGCCTCTTTAATCCCTTTTTCAAAGCTCCAATCCGGGTCATACCCCAAAAGCTCTTTTGCTTTCGAAATATCAGCATTACTATGCTTGATATCACCGGCTCTGTCCGGGCCAAAATTCGGTTCAACCTTCAAGCCCAAAGCTTCTGTCAAGCCGTAATAGATATCAATAAGATATTCTCTTCCGCCGTAGGCTATGTTGTAAACCTGACCGGCTGCTTCGTGGGTAGCAAGGCAAGCTTTCAAATTAGCTTCAATAACATTTTCAATATAAGTGAAATCTCTGCTTTGCTTACCATCGCCGTTAATTGTGGGCGTTTCACCCTTTAAAAGCATTTTTATAAATTTCGGTATAACCGCAGCATATGCACCATCCGGGTCTTGACGTCTTCCGAAAACATTAAAATACCTCATACCGTAGGTATCAAGACCATAGTGCATAGTATACATCTTAGCCCATTCTTCATCGCACATTTTTGTAACCGCATAGGGTGACAGAAGATTTCCTTCTCTACCTTCTTTTTTAGGAAGATTGGGTTCATCACCATAAACTGAAGAGCTTGAGGCATAAACAAATTTTTTAACGCCACTCTGCCTTGCGGCTTCAAGCATATTAAGTGTACCCTCTATATTATTTTTGCAGTAAAAAACAGGCATTTCTATGCTTCTCGGCACACTGCCCCAAGCAGCTTGATTAAGAACATAATCTACGCCCTCACAAGCTTTCATACAAACGTCAAGGTCTTTTATATCGCCTTTTATAAACTCATATTTGGGATTACCGAGAAACATATCAACATTTTTCTGTTTTCCTGTTGATAAATCATCCAACCCACGAACTCTATAACCCATATTAAGTATCGCTTCGCAAAGGTTAGACCCAATAAACCCTGCACAGCCTGTTACCAAAAACAATGAATTCTCGGGGAATTTTAAATCTTTATAGCCCATAAATAACTCCTGCAAATGCTCGATTTATACAAGCTCATTAATTTTCTTTATATATGCATCAATAACTATTTCTCTTGAAAAATTCTCTTTTATATATGCTCTGCCCTTTAATCCCATATCTCTTCTATGTTCATTAGACATTGCGAGAAATTGTTCAATTTTATCAACCAGCTCTCCAACATTTCCGCCGTGGTATAAAAAACCTGTTTCACCGTCTATAAATGTTTCTTTACAGCCCGGATTATCTGTTGAAATAATCGGTCGCCCCGAGGAACCGCTTTCAAGAAGAACATTGCTCATACCTTCGCCGTAAGTTGACGGATGAATAATAGCATGAGATGCCTTTATAAAGGGTTTTGTGTCCTTTTGGCTACCATGAAACTTAACAATGCCTTTTAACTCAAGATTCTTTAAATCTTCATTGTAATGTGCTTCGGTTTCCTCTATAAAACCAAGCATATTAAATTCAGTCTTGGGATATTTGGCTTTTATTTTTTTCGCCGCAGCAATATAATCTTCGACACCTTTGTCTTCAAGAATCCTACCCACATAATTGAAAACAATCTTTTCTCCGTCTACTCCGTTTCCGCCTGCAGGATATTCTTGTAAAACAAAATTATCCGTATTTACACCGGAACCGGGAATAAGCTTTATATCGCCCTTTACCATATCGTTTTTTATAGCAAGGTTCATATTGGTTTCATTTTGAAACATCACACAACTTGCTCGTCTGTAGGAAAACTTAAAAAGTCTCATAACCAAATTTTGAACAAATCCGCTTTTTTTCAGAACGCTTCCGAAACCGGTAACATTTGCAATTACGGGAATTTTTAAAAAGTGAGCTGCTAAACCGCAATAAACATTTGGCTTGGCTGTATAAGTTAAAGCTACTGACGGTTTATATTTTCTCAACAATCGGAGATAATGCAAAAAAAGCTTCGCATCCGCAATAATATTGGTACCTCTACGGTCAATTTTAGGATTGTCATATATGTAATCAATATCTTGCATTAATTCAAACTTTTCGCCATAAGGGCAAGAAATCAAAACATCATATCCAGCTTCAATTATCGCCTCTACAAGCTCTTTTCTGAAGCAATAAATATCGTCATCATTATTCGTAAATATGGCAACAAGCCTTTTTTCTTTATTTTTCATTTTGACTCCGCCATTTCTTTTTCAGATGCATTTCCTTCGGTATAATTTTTCCCTAAAAGAGCAAAAACAGTCATAAACAATAACCTTGCTTCATTAGTTATTCCAAATTTAGATATTCCTTCAAGATTATGCTTCATTTTTTGAGGTAAAATTTCATTAAGATAAGTATCCTTGGGATTTTCAGCGTTTTCCAGAAGCTCGCTTTCATTTTTATAAATGATACTGGCCTTTGACGTTATTCCCGCAGGTAGCAAAAGAGTTGCCAGCATCTCATCGGTGTATTCGTTAACGTATTCTTGAACCTCCGGTCTTGTGCCAACCAGGGTCATATTACCGATTAAAACATCAATAAATTGGCAAAGCTCATCGATTTTAAACTTTCTGATAATTTTACCTGTTTTAGTAATTCGGGAATCATTTTTAGTAGTTAAGTTTACTCCCGTTTCAGCATTAACAGACATAGAGCGAAATTTAAATATTCTAAAGACTCTGCCATATTGAGTAACTCTTTCCTGTCTGTAAAAAACAGGTCCGGGGGTATCAAGCTTAATTGCAATAGCAGTTACAAGAAAAATCGGTGAAAAGAACATGATACCAAACAAAGAAACCAAAACATCAAATATTCTCTTTATTATCAGCTGAACTCTATGAGAATCCAATCTGTCATAATATGGTTTAACTTCATCTGTCTTAAGTTTTTCGGGTAACTCTTCCCATTTGCAAAGCACGCTACTCCCCCCTTTTTCTCGTACTTTAAATATTTATATATTTCTTTACTGTTTCTTCAAAGCAATCACAGATATATTCAATATCCTCATCAGTCAGCCTTGTATATAACGGCAATGTAACTTCATTAGCAAAGAAGCTGTAGGCGTTAGGAAAATCCTTAATATCAAAGCCTAAATTCTTATATGCAGTCATCATAGGCAGAGGCTTATAATGAACATTACAAGAAACCCCTTTTTGTGCCATAGCGTCGATAATTTCATTACGCTGCTCAGGTGATATGCCAGGTATTCTTGTTATATATAAATGCCCTGAACCGATGCTGTTTTTTGTTATGTGCCTTAAATGCTGCACACCTAAGCTATCACAGGTTTTGTTATATCTTTCTATATACTTCAATCGTTTTTCTCTGAATTCGGGATACCGCTCAAGCTGCTTCAAGCCTATTGAGGCTGTAATATCAGTCATATTGCATTTATACCAAGGTCCGATAATATCATATTCCCACGAAGCACCCTGCTCTTTTTCAAAAGCATCCTTAGACTGCCCGTGCAAGCTGAACAGCTGGTATTGCTTATACAATGCCTCATTGCTGATGCCTTCGATATTTCTCCAGGTAGCAGCTCCGCCTTCAGCAGTGGTAAGATTTTTTACTGCGTGGAAAGAAAATGCTGTGAAATCAGCAATAGCGCCGGATTTTTGGCAATGCCTTATACCGCCGAATGAATGTGCACCGTCAGCCACAACCGCAACTCTACCGATTGCTTCTTGAAGCTTATTTGCAGGTTTAAAGAGGTGTTTTTTATTCTCGCAGGCCTTAAAAGCATCTTCATAGTGGCACATAACCCCACCGATATCAACAGGAATAACTGCCTTGGTTTTTTCTGTTATTGCCTCTTCAACCTTCTGATAATCCATTTCAAAGGAATCCGGTTGGGAGTCAACAAAAACTAATGTAGCTCCTGTATGAACAACTGCGGAAGCAGTTGCGGTATATGTATATGCAGGAACAATTACCTCATCACCGGGCCCAATTCCCAATATACACAAATTAAGTTCAAGAGCTGCCGTTGCAGAACTAAGACAAACAACCTTATCTGTATTGCAATATGCTGCAAGCTCCACTTCAAATTGTTTAGTTCTCGGACCTGTTGTTATCCAACTGGAACGCAAGGTTTCACAAACCGCATTAATTTCTTCCTCGCCGATATCCGGGGGACTAAAAGGAATTATTCTCATAAAAACTCCTAACCTATAGCTTTTATTTTTTAAAAAATCAATCGTTGTCTTCCGTTTTTTCTTTTACTTCGCCATATCCATAACCATTTTTTTTGTAACCGTAGCCGTAACCCTTGTAGCCATAACCATAGCCGTAATTTTTATAGCCATAGCCGTAGCCGTAACCGCTTGTACCGCCTATGGTTCCGTTAAGAACGCATCCAAGAAGCTTAATATCGGTGGAAAGCAGATTGTTCAATGCACTTTTTATTTTCCCTACTCTTACTGCATCTTGGTAAACAACATATATTGCCGCATCTGCTGCTTGAGCAATAAACATAGCGTCTGAAACAAGACCGCAGGGCGGAGTATCAACAAATATGTAATCATATTTATCTCTCAAATCATCAAATACGCTTTTTGCAAAAGCGGTGGAAAGATATCCGACCTTTTCTTCATCATTGAAAATAAATCTCAAGAGGGAAATATTATATTTGGGTACAAAAGCTATTTCATATTTATCAGAAATAATCTGATAATCAAGCTCGTCCATATTAATATCTAATAATGGTGCAACGCTTGAGTTTCTCAAATCCCCATCCACAAGAAGAACATTTTTCTTTCTTTTCGCAACGGAAAGAGCAAGATTTGTTATAACGGTTGTTTTACCCTCGCTGGGGGCAGTGCTTGTAACCATAACAACCTTTTCATTATCCTTAAGACTGTTTATAATCATATTTCTGAAAACTCTTACAGCCTCAGAAAATCCTGCAGAAATTTTAGGGTTTGTTATAAGCACAGAAGTATCTGTTTCTTTTCCCCGCTTTCTGAAAGTGATTCTCGGAATGGTTCCCAAAGCAGTATTATTAAGCTCGGTTATAATTTCATCCTTTGTTCTTATAGTATTTCTGAAAACAGCATATAAGAAAATCAAAACCACTCCCACAAGCAGCCCGAAGGTTGAACCGGTTATAAAATTCTCTTTAATCTCCTTAGAGTTTGATGGGCTTGTAGGTAAAACAGGAGATGTTATCATATCCATTTTAATATTACCGATAACATGCTTTGCAACGCTCGGGTAGTTATCTATAACAGAAATCAAGGTGTCATATGTTTTCTGAGGGTCATTACCAACAGTTGTGAGTTTAAACATATTAGTTCCTTTGACTGCCTCGGCAGAAACGGAAGCAGGCATTCCCGAAACGCCTAATTCGGTACAGACAATCTCCTGCAAAAGATTGCTGCCGAGAATATGGGGGAAGGTTGATTCCAGTCGCTCTGCAGTTGTTGTGTCATAAGAATAAGAATATTTTGAAAGACCTGTGTTTGCACCGGAAACGCTCTGCATACTAACAACAAAGGTTGCAGAAGCAGAATATTTGGGGCTGTATTGCATAACGCCTCGCAAAGCAAGGCCGCCACCAAATAACAGTGCTATAGCAATGCAAACCAACCAAAGCTTTTTTACACCTTTGATAAAATCTGTTAAATATATTCTGAAATGAACCTCAACATTATTTGAGCTCTTTTGTTCATTTGCCATAAAGCTTAATCCTCTGTCGTGTTTTTATAATTACTGTACTTATCGTATTTTGAATAGTTATGATATTTTCCGTACTTGCCGTATTTACCATATTTGCCGTATTTATAACGGCCGTAGCCATGTTTGCCGTAATATCTGTAGCCGCCCTCATCAACACCGGACATACCGAAGAGCGTGAAATCGGGGTAAACATCATTAAGAATGCAGCCCATAACATTTCCGCCAACATTATCTATAGTTGTTATTGTGTCATTAATAACGGTTGAGGAAACAACATCCGTGCGAACAATAAGAATTGTTCTGTCAGCAATTTCACCCATATCGGTGATAGTGGTATCTGCAGAAATGGGAGCAGTATCAATAATAACAAAGTCCATATTCTCTCTGAGATACGCCATCAGCTTACGGCATTTTTCGCTGTGAATCCACTCATAATAATTTTTATGGGGCATTGTATTAAGAGCGAGATACAAGGAGCTTTTTTTAAACCGTTTAAACTTAAACTCACCTGTATAATCCTCTTTAAAGAAATATCCCAATTCGGTTTGCTCATTGAATTTCTGCCCGAAAATTTTGTAAAGTGCAGGTTTTTTACCGTCAAAATCTATAAGGGCAACCTTATGACCTCTTTCAGCAAGAGAAACTGCAATATTGGAGGAAACTGTTGATTTGCCCTCGTTTTCAGCAACGCTTGTGATGGCAAAAACCTTGCTTTTGCTGTTATGCTTTTCTCTTTCCAGCTTCGCTGCGATTGTATGGAACTGCTCGGTAAATTTAAGGCTTATAAAAGCATTGCCCACTATTAACAAGGATTTTTTCTTCTTATTGATTTTGTCCTTGAGTGTCATTCTTTTATCTTCATGAGGAATTGTGCCTAAAAGCTTACCATCAATTCTATCTTCAAAGGCGGCAGTATTTTTAACCGTATCTCTCATAATCGAGAGCACCAATATTGCAAAAATAACTAACACCGCAATACCCGAAATGATAATTGTTGTATTTGTGCTTGAAACTGCATTTGTTGCAGTTTTCGGAACAGAGGGCGGAGTCAAAACATTTATAACCGCATTATCAAAAATATTATCTGAAATATCGGGGTAAACCACAAGAACCGATTGCAAAAGGTCGTATGATGCTTGAGGGTCACCGCTTGTGACGCTGATTCTTAAAAAGTTTGTTGAAGGGAGAACGCTTGCAGAAATTTTCCCTTTGAAATAATCATAGCCTGCATGAGCAGCGGCTTTTTCTTTCATAACAGGGTCAACAAAAACGTTTGTATAAATATCAGCCATTTCCGAAGAAGTAACGAAATGGGAAAAAGCACTGCTTGAAGCACCCTTGGTGGTAACAACTAAAGTGGCACTTGAGGTATATTCCGGCTCATAAACGATTGTGTCAACAATGTAAATGCCCATATAACCGATAAGCACGCTAAGCACAACAACCCAAAGATTCTTTATTAAATCTTTTAAAATACTGTGCCATTCAATTATAATTTTGTTTCTGTTCATAATAAATTACCTAACCACTACAACGAGCACGGTATGACCTTGATTATCATTTCTGTCTTCAGCGTAATAATGAACAAGGTAAGTGCCTTCTTTTTTCATATTGATTTTTGTTTCTATCGTAACATCATCGGTAATATCTCTTTCTTCGCTGTCAGTTGCATTTAAAAGGAAGTCTTCGAAATCAATCTTATCGCCCCTATCAGCGTAAATAAGGTATTTTTTAAGCTTGATTTCGGGAGCAGCTTCGCTCCTGTCCTCAACGATAAGAGGAATATCTAAGGTTGCAGTATCTCCCTTAGCGGTGGTGACTCTGGCATTTATTGTGAAAACGCCTGTTACGGATTTTGTGTAATCCTCGCTGGTTAAAATCATATCTGCAGTTATATCTCCTGCAAGGCTGTCCTCGACGCTTACGGCTCTTTTAAGGTTCGGCGTTTCGTAAACAGAATAGCAAAGAGCCTCGCTGAGAGAGAAGCGGGGAGCTTCATAGCCTGTATATCTGATTTTTCTTGTAGCAGTTGCAATATTGTTATCCTTATCGCAAACCGCATAAGTAACTCTGCTGATACCGGGCTCAATAAATCTTGAAACAGATTCGATTATAATTTCGCTTGTTAAATCTCCATCCTTTTCATCATAGGCAGAAATTCCTTTTAAAAGCTCCTCATCTGTAGCCTTTAAGCTGACATCAATAATTTCGCCCTCAACCTCTATTACGGGAATGGTCGTATCAGTTGTTATTTTTTCTCTGACAAAAATGAATGAAAACGCCAGAAAAACTATTACAAAAAGCACTAAAACGCTACCGCGCAAAATCCGCATTTTTTTAACCTCTTTTGATTTTTTTATATAATAATTCCTATCTAAAAAACAGATTAAACTACCGCATTATTAACCATATTATATAATACTATAATATAGCAAAAAAATCAACAACATACGACAATTTTGTCCGATATTTTCACGACGAATTTTCCTTTATTTTTCAAGGGAATTAAAGAAAAATCCCCGACTTGATTTCTCAAATCGGGGATTTTATTTAGATATTCAAAAACTTTTTATTAGGAAAAGAGAACCTGAGTTGCGCCTAAATCTGCTGCAGAAAACTTACAGTAAATAGAAATTTCATTTTCGCAATCCTCTCCGATTCCGAAAGCAGTGCTCCAGTCATCGCTACCAATGATTCCGGCAAGAATATCCTTATCCTTTTGCTGAATTGAACAGTTTGTTCCTTGAGGAATAGTTCCTTGCAAAGAGGTTAACATAAATTCGGGTTTTATATACTTATTCATAATTAATCCTCCTTTAAAATCCTAATGAACCGACAAGCTGACCGAGAAGCTTAAACAACATTTCAAGGAATGATGCAATCGGTGCGGGAAGACCGGGGATTGCAGCTGAAATATTATTTTCAGCATTATCAACGCTTTCTTCGACACCTGCTTCGGGAATATCCTCGGCATTTCCTGCATTGCCTTGAGCTGCTTCGGGAGCTACCGGAGTCGGAACTGCGGAAACATTACCATTTTCAACAGTATCTGAAAGATTTTGGTCAACATTATCTTTAACAGTAATTACACCATCAACAAGCTTAAGGTTATTAACCGCAAGCACACCTGCACCGGTATTGGTAACAACTATAGTTACGCCATCCCCAACCGAAACATTTTCTGCTATTTTATAATACATTTCAGTAGCACTGGTTATATCTCCGATATAGGTTATGTCACCAGCACCCGCTGTCTTAACGGTTGCATTTACTTTTGCATTACCAAAAACAGCTCTCAGACCAAGCATAATATTAGCTTTATCTTTTGAAGCGGCCTGCTCTGCTGTAAATGTAAATGCAATACCTTGACCTTGCTTCAGATAAATCTCGTCCTTAGGACCCTTTTGCTTATTATAAGCATCAAAATCAATAGTAATCTGATTACCGTTTTCATCTAAAACGGGGGCACCATTTTCATCAGTTACAGGGCCGAAATCAAGAATACCGGATTCGATATAAGCAGCATTGCTCTTAGAAGGATCCATTTTAAGCTGTTGAACTATATTGAAATATGTGGGGTTCTGCTCGGAATCCTTGTAATAGCCTACACCACCGTTCATGGGATTGTAAATACGGATACCGTCAATATAGTTTGTAAGACCGTTAACAACACTTTTAGCAGAATCATTGAAATAGGTATTTGCAAAGCCGCTTAAGATACCGTTTTCGGGGATTGCTGTTGCGGCTGTTGCACCTGTTCCGCCGTTGAGAATAGAGTTCTCATCCATCCAGATAACTTCAATATCATCGCCTAAATCCTCAAAGCCAAGAGCTTCAAGCTCTTCAAGAAGAGCTGCAGAGGGTCTGCTCACCGCAGTGTCAACAGCAATTCCGTTATCAAGAGTTGCAGAGGAATACGTGATTTTCGCAGTGTCTGCAATTACCGCACCGGAGCTTTCAAGATAAGCTGCAGTTACTTCAACACGATAAGTGCCCCAATCTCTGCGGAAGCTGGCAATGGGAACCTGACGGAGCAATAAATCATCCGTAGTTTCATCATTTCCGTCTTCATCAGTCATAATGCTTGTATCAGCAAAATATGTGTCAGCAATAAAGGTCTTTATTGCCTTGTATCCGCTACCATTATCCTTAGGCACGCTGACCTTAACAATCTGAACACCGGTGTTTTTACCGCAGGCAGAAATAAGGTCAAAGCCCGAGCCAACGAAATCAAAGGTCATTGTATCGCTCATTACATTATCCGGTGTTACATCTGCACGGATATATGAACCGCCTGAAAATGTTTTTATGTTGTTATAGGCATCGTTGTAGCCATAAACATCAGCTGCACTTGTATCCGCAACAACCTCTAAAGAGTTGCTTGCAGAAGTCCATTCTACCGTACCGCTAACATTTTTATCTGTTAAAATTGATTCCTCATAATAAACATTAGAAGCAGGAGCAACTGTAATTGTGCTTGTAAGGGTTGTTGTTTTTCCGTTAACCGTTACTGAAACACTGTAGTAAACAATATCTTCGGCACCATCTATAACACCTGCGGGAGTATAGGTAATGGTTTTATCACTTATTGTGAAGTTACCATATTTACCAGCAATATCGTTCTTTGAATATGTTCCGTTTTCAGTTGTGCTTAAGCCGTTGAAAGAATATGAACCATTTTTAGCTTCTTCGTTGAAAATAGTGTCATTTTCAAGAGGCTTAATCAAAGTTGGATGAACAAAGTCAATTGCAACATTATCCTCAACAAGAGCAGAATTGTTAATCTGCCATACAGCATAGAGAGTTACTGTTGCACCGGCTGTTTCAGAAAGCTTTGAAACGCTTGCTTTATCGTCATAAGTCTTTGTGCCTGTTGAGCTTGTGCTCCAACCGAGGAAATCATAGCCTTCTCTTGAGAAGCCATTTTCTGTAAGGGTTACAGTAGCAGAATATTTAACATTTGATTTTGCTGCAGTTGTGCCTGAACCACCATTTGCATTAAATTCTATGCTATAGGTGTTTTCAGTCCATATAGCGTAAAGAGTTACTGTGCCGTTTGCTTCTGCAGTAAGATTTTTAACGCTTTCTTTATCTGAGTAAGCCTTTGAACCTGTTGAACTTGTGCTCCAACCTGCAAAGGTGTAGCCTGTCTTTGAGAAGCCGTTTGCAGTAAGGTTATCAGCTTTGTCATAGGTCATAGCTTTGTCTGCAGTTGAACCGCTTGTTGAACCATTACCGTTGAACTTAATGGTGTAAGAATTTGCTTCCCAAACAGCATAAAGAGTAACTGTACCGGTTTCTGCAAGGTTTGTTACACTTTCACCGTTAGTATATTTAACAGCACCACCTTTAGTTTCGCTCCAACCCTTGAAGGTGTAACCTGTTTTGGTAAAACCATTTGTTACAAGAGGAGTAGAAACATCATAGGTTATAGACTGAGCTGTCATTGAACCGCCGTCTGCTCCGTTACCGTCAAAGTTAACTTTATAGCTGTTTGCAGTCCATTGTGCATAAAGTGTTGCTGTGCCACTTGCAGCAAGATTTTTAACACTTTGCTTATCTGTGTAACCTGTACCCGAACCATTAGCTACAGTATTCCAACCTGCAAATTCGTAACCTTTTCTGGTAAAGCCGTTTGCATTAAGGTTAGCTTCTTTATCATAAGTCATAGACTGACTTGCAGTTGAACCACCTGTTGAACCATTGCCGTTAAATGCAATCGTGTAGCTGTTGGCTTTCCACTGAGCATAAAGAGTCACTATGCCGTTTGCTTCTGCAGTAAGGTTTTTAACGCTTGCTTTATCAGCATAAGATGTGCCTGAACCGTTTGCTGCAGTATTCCAACCGGTAAAAGTATAACCCGTTTTGGAAAATGCATTTGCACTAAGGTTTGCAGAAGTATCATAGGTCATAGCCATATCTGCAGTTGAACCATCTGTTGCACCATTACCATCAAATTTGATTGTGTATTTATTTAAGGACCAATCGGAAAGAACTACATAACTATCATGTTCAAGTGTACCGATATTTGTAGCATGGTCTTTCAATTCTTCTGTATCAAGACTACCATCTTTGTCACTATCAACGAACCAACCGTTAAAGGTGTAGCCCACTCTTGAAGGCTGAGCTAAACCATCAGAAAGGTCTATATCTCTGTAGTAACGGGAATCCCAGCTATCAAAATCAACTTCTGTACTTCGGTTAGAGCGATAGAAGGCGATGTTTGAGAATGTTACAGTATCACCTGGGGTATGCACACCAAAACGGAATGTAACCTGTGTTGCACCAGTAGGAATTTCAACTTCAAGTTTTCCGGTTGTGTTTGTGGGGGCTTGCCAATTTCCTTTATAGTAGTTAGTACTATTTGGTAAATTAATATATTGGGTGCCATCACTGAAATAAACAAATGCCTGACAATTAGTGCCACCTTCTACAGTGTATTCAAGAGTGTATTTTTCTCCTGCCGTTACGGGAACAGTATAATAGTTGCCATCTTTAAATTCATGCCGTGTATAATAGTCTGTACCGCTATCAATAGTAAAGGTGAGTGTACCGGCTTCAGCATCCATCGACATCGAACCATTTGTTGTATACCTTGTAACTGAAGCCGTTGCTGCCCATTTGCTGAATTGGAAAAGATTTTCATAACTGATTTCATTAGGAATCTTTTTCCAAACAGCATAAAGTGTTATAGAATCATAATCAACATTATGGCCTGCTAATTTGCTTACTGTATCACCAACAGCATATTCGGGTTCTGTTGCATTTTCATCTAATGACCAACCTGTGAAATAATATCCTTCACGGGTATAACCCGAACCGGAGGGTAATGTAAATTTCTCTGTGTATTTTAAGGTTTTACCGCCATCATAGCCCACAGAACCACTACCTTGGTTTCCGCTAAACCAAATGGTATATGTGTTCTCATGCCACATAGAGAAAAGATGCCAATTCTCATCAACAATATATGAGTCATCGTATCCGTTTAAATTCTCATCGCCGATATTGTCGCCATCCGTATCTCTCATCCAGGATTCAAAAGTGAAACCTGTTCTTACAGGTGTATATTGTGCAAATATATCACCGATACCCATTTTTTGAGGATAATAACATCTATATTGACGATTTTCTATAGCCTGAATCATAGATGCATCAGCCTGTTTAGATGTTGCTTCTGCGGTTTCTTTGGGATAAACAGCAATATCGGAATAGGTAAGTGTAGTGCCGTTTATTACATTATCAAAGCGCAAGACAAGAAATTTATTATCACCACTATTTATGGAGAAATACCTTTTACCTAAAGCATAACTATCACTGCTTGATTCCGGATAATTAGCAGTACCGCCAATAATATAAGCACAAATATTAGGCTTAGCGCCATCATCACTTGATGCAGTAAACTCAATAATATACTCTGTATTCGGACTAATTGGCATTTTATATATATTGCCATTGTCTACCCAATAGTTAGTTCTTGCATAGGTAGTTGTATCTGCATCATTGGTAATTGTAAGTGTACCATTTTCTGCATCAGCAATAATATCCTTATCAGATACTTGTCTTACTCCATCAATCATTTTCGTTTCAAGCTGGTTACAAGATGACGATGCCCATTCTGAGAAAGAGAAAATATTATCGAACGATACGTCATAACCGGATGTAATCCACTTACCATAAACAATTGTTGAGGGATTGTTAATCTGATTTACATTTTCAATCTCCACACCATTTGATGTGTACCAACCATCAAAAATATATCCGACAGCAGAATCCGGATAACAAAGCTTTTTATCATCACCGGGGTAGAAGCCAAGACGGGCGTCAACAGTATCTTCACCGAATTTATCAAAAGTTTCTTTTTCGTATACACCTATTTGGGAGAATGTTGCTGTGCAGTTATAATCTGAATAGAAGCCAATTTCGAGATATGCAGCATCTTCAGGAACTACAATTTCTTTTTTTACAGTACCTGAACCGGCAGCCACTTCAATATAATCCAAAACAAGGTCATCGGTAGCATTAAGGTTGTTACCATCCTTATCAAATACTAAAACATATAATCTTACAGGCTGGTCACATGTGTAAGTGAATTCAGCAACATAAGTTCGACCACCAAATACAGGAATACAATACATATCATAATCTTTAGTTGCTGCAAAAGAAACATTCGTAAAGTTATATGTACCTGCTGAATTTACAAATTTAATAGTACCATCGATTAAATTAGTTGTTATTGTACCTGAACTACTACCTTGTACCAAACTATTACTGCTTGAACTATACCAATTGTTAAGCGAGAAAAGATTATCATATCTGACTTCGCTGGGCTGATACTCAATTGTTATACCGCAAACAGAGCACGTTCTATACTGTATCCCGTTTTCCGTAAATACAGCGCCGAATGTGTGGGGAAGAGTTGCGATAAGCTTCTGTTCCTCAATAACTTCACCGCAAACAGTACAATAACTTCCGCTTGTAAGTCCATATGCCTCACAAGTTGCTTCGCGAGCTTCAATGGTAGCAACTTCGTGACCGTAAACACCCGAAGCATCCTGAGCTTCAACAACAGCCTTTACGCCATTGTAGTTATCTACAGCATCCTTAATAGCCTTTGCACAAGCCTTTGTACCTACCTCTGCATTTGCAGCGTAGTTATATGACTGTGGATTAAGAGTTTTAATTGCAAATACTGCATCAGCATACTTTTCCTTTAATGCTTGACAGTAATTACCGTTCATAATCTTGTTATACTCTGTCTCTGTAATCGAGGAACGAAGTTCAATAATGGGTTTGAAGTTGATAACATAGATATCGTTCCCTGAAATCATCGCTCCTTGACAAGGGTCACCAGTTGTAACAGTTGAAGAACTACCAGCATACCATTTCCAAGCCAAATTAAAGTTTTTATAGTATTGCTCACCAAAATCAATGTTGGAATTAACCTTCAAAGCATTGGACATCCAATACTGTTCACCATTACCGGAACCCAAAAAACCTTGCCTATGCAATCTAGTTGTGCTTTTTAAATTGGTGCTTGAATAACCTGTTCCATTGCCATTTGAATTTTCAATAGCATGGTCAAAATCACATGTATCAGTTTGGTCATTGTTTTCATTACCATACCAATAATTAACAAGTGAAATTTCAGTGTTATCGGATGTACTACCAATACCGGTAGTCGGATATATCGAATAAATGTACCTGTCTTTCTGTTTTGTTACAACTTGGCCGGATGCCATAACAGGCATAATAGCGTCGTTAATTCCATCATATATAAGAACTGTTTTTTCAGGATAATAAACACCAACATCTAAATCAGACATATTAGATAATGCTGCATATCCCGTCTGGTCACTTGTTCCACCTGATGTTCCAGAAACATTAGATGAATAAAGCACATTGCTAAAATATGTCCCGCGAAACTCTTCCATATCAGCTTCTTGTGCATCAGTAAATGTTGGTACTTTTGAAGTTATTCCGTTATATGTAACACCACTTGTATAAGGAAGATTTCCCTTCATATAAGAATCCATGTCCTGGAGGTCATAATAAGACATAGATGTATCGTAGATACAAAGGTCACGGAGATAGCCCGTCATATTAGCGTCAGCAGACCAGCCCGATTTACCGATAAGCATTGTTGCTTGACCGATAGCTTTATACCATGCATCATCAAGCGTAACTGCAGTTGTATGACGGTTTTCCATAATAGCAACAACACCATCAACATATACAATATAGTTACCATTAGCATAGCTGATAAGGTATTCGTGCCATACACCATCTCTTCTTCTTGTACCATTTATATCATTCGACCAGTCATTAGAATCCAATGTATATGCTGTGCCATCCGGGAAAGTTGCTCCGGCAGTAACTCTTTTTGCAACGTCAGGACCGTTATATGTACCCATATATGTACCTGTACCACCACCGGATGCAGAAAAATGGGTATAATGTTCTACACCGGTTCGTTTTCCGAAGACATCGGCGATTTCATAAATACGCTCATTATATGTTGCTTCCGTTGAATCGGCAGGGAGTTGTGCCTTGAAGGTTATGGTAAAACCGTCATCATAGTTAAGTCCGTTAAGGAACAACTTTTTAAGGTCTATCTGTGCATAACCTGCCTGGAAATTGGCAACATAGCTTGTTCCCATAGTTTCCATTTTAACATTTGCTGAAGATTCAAGGTCAGGCATTCCCACAACAGTATTCTCAAGAACGTTTTCGGTAGTAAAGAATCTACCTACAAGGTGGTCTTCAAGTGTTTCTGTCGCAGGGAAAGAGGAAGAAGATATTTGATATGAGTTCGCAAGGAGTCTGTTATATTCTTCTTCTGTTATTTTAACAACAGAACCATGTCTGGGTGAAAGGGAGTTAATGTTATGTTGTGAAACATCGGGGTAAGACCATGATGTGAAATCATAGCCGTTTGATTTTGCAATACGGAAATATGCCTCATCTTCACCGAGTGCATTTTTATGGGCAAATTCATCGGCATAAACCAGGAGGTTGCCGTCATTATCCCAAACAGCGTTACAGCCTTCAAGAGAATAGCCTGCCTCGGGCCACAAAGAGTAACCGGCATTAGTCCAAAGCGTATCACCGGGGTTTTCGAAGGGACCTGTGGGTGTATCACCAACATAATAGAAAATCTTTCTAAGCGCCTCATTTGAATTATTAGAGTCTGTACCAAGATTTTTGTCATGATTTTCCACTTTATAGAAGAGGTAATATTTACCGTCACCGGGGTTGTGAATAATATCAGCATCAATAACACCATAGCCGTTATCTGTACCATTGCCTGTACCATTACCGAGGATATAGTCAAACTCATAATAAGCATTAGGGTCTAAAAGGTCTGTTGTTTTAAGGTAAACAATATCAAACCAGCTTGTTGCACCACAAGCAAGCGTGAAATAAACAACATAAGCAGAGCCGTCCCAAAGAACCTGAGGTGCCCAAACAGCAGTCATACCTCTTACATCACCAATAAGATGAGCCATTTTTGAAACGTCAATGAAGGTTTCATCGTACCAGTTAACAAGGTCTTTTGAACGCCACACAATAAAACCTGTGCTGTTGTTACTGTAATTTGAACCTGTATCGGTAAAGTCAAGGTCGGTTGCAAGAATGTAATAGTGATTATCCTGCTCGTTGTACCATATATACGGGTCACGAACGCAACCAACACCTTTTGAGGGGATAATAACAGGGTCGTTTCCGCGAAGGGCGGTATAGTTGTAACCGTCCTCAGAAACAGCAAGGTGAATTGTCTGACCTTCCTTGCTTGTGCCTGTGAAATATGCAAAAAGGAAATGGTCTTTGTCTTGGACTGTTTCATTAGCAGCTTCAGCAATAAGCTGATTAGGCTCTACCCATACCCAGCATGAGAGAACCATCATAGCCGCCAAAAGCATCGATAATGCTCTTTTTCCTTTCTGCGCAAGATTATGTTTTTTCATTAACATTACCTCCCAGTATGTAGAATGAATTGTTTATTTATATAAAGTGCAAAGTGCAAAACGCAAAGCGCAAAGTGATTTTTTAACGCCAAGTGATTTACAAAATGCAACTAAATGCTATATTTAAAATGCAAAACGCAAAACGCAAAGTGATTTTTTATTTTGTGTTTAAAGCGTTTTGGGTTGTTTTGCAGATAGATGTAAGCAATGCTATGATTTCTTTCACATCTTTTTCTAAACTTAAAAATTGTGTTTCAGTTATATAATCGGTAGCTTTTAACAAGCGTAACCAATAATGTGTTTCGTTGGCTTCTTTTAATGCTATACTCATTTTCGAGTAAAAATCCGCTTTAGATTGTCCCTTTTCTCCTTCGGAGATATTGGCGCCGATACCGGTGCCACTTCGCAATATCTGTTTCGATAAAACAAATTCTTTTTTATCTTCTGTAAGAAACCTATAAAGGTTTACAATTCTTACAGCATAATCAAAACTTTTTGCTTCTACGGTGCTATTGTCCATATTTTTCCCGTCACATTCATTTCATTTTGAATTTTGCGCTTTGCATTTTGCGTTTTGCACTTATAATCGGCTTCGCCCCGACGTTTTGCACTTTGCGCTTTGCACTTTGCACTTACAAAATTTGCTTCGCAAATTTTGCATAGGCTTGTGCTTTTTGGCAAGCGTATTCGGGAGCTTCCGAGAAGCTGCCTGTTTCCGCAAAGGCTAATGCGGCGCAATTATCGCAAACCTTTTTAAAGTTGCAATCCTTGCATTTTGCGGGAAGAATTATTTTTTCTCTTTCCTCACGAATGAATTTAAAAGAGTCCGTAAAAGCTTTGATTTCGCTTTTTGGCTGAGGAATCATTCCGCAAGGGAGCATAAAGCCGTCATAGGTTACCCAATATGAGCTAAGCCCTGCCCTGCAGGTAATTCTGTCGCCATTGGGATTACGACATTCGCCGAAATCCTCAATATTAGGGGGCAAATCCTTGGTTTTAATGAATTCGCCCATATTTTCACCCAAAGCTCGTTTTTGCCACAAAAAATGCTCTCTCGCAGCATCCTCGGGGCTTAGGCGAACCTTTTCACCGCAAACTCTCACAGGGGGAACAATATAGCTGACAGGCTGAACGGTCAGCCCCCACTCCTTTGCCCATTCCTGCACCGTTGCGGCATCTTGAAAATTAAACGGTGTGATACTGAAATTCAGCTTGATTTTCACTCCGGCATCCTTTAGCTTTTTAATGGCACTCATAACCTTATTAAACGCCTTCCCGTTTCCGCAAAGGGCTTCATAGGTTTCCTCGCTTGCACCATAAAGAGTTATATTCAACCTTTGTGGCGGATTCTCCTTGAAGAATCTGACTTTTTCATCGTCAATAAGGGTTGCATTAGTATTTATGCTCACAAGCAAGCCCATTTCACGACATTTTAAATATATATCTTCAAAATCAGGGTGGAGCATTGGCTCACCGCCTGTAAGAAGCAAAAGTAACGTGCCCGCATTGCGAGCTTCTTTGGCTAAATTCACCCACCATTCGCCGTTTTTTTCAGCCGAGGGGCAATTACCGCCGTTTTGGTGAATATAGCACATTTTGCAATCAAGAGTGCACCTTGAGGTTAACTCAAAGGCACCTGAAAGCGGGATTGAGGCGTTATCCGCCTTAGCAAACATCCTGGAAATGAATTTTTCGTATGATATTTCCATTTTCATTTCCTTTCTGTTGCTCGGAACGGATGAATCCGTTCCCTACGATAAAAATCTTTCTAACTCTTCTACTGCTCTTTCATCGGGAGTACATTCCAATGAAATAACGGGCACTGCCGACAAAAGCTCGATAACGAAATCTATACACATTTGTTTCTCCGTGGGAGCTAACAAATCAAGATATATGTTTTTTATTACGCCCTGCAGGGCTTCAATGCCTTTAAGGTGTTTTACTTTATTTTCCTTGCCTTGACTTAAAAGAACAATCGCTTTCAAGGGCAGGTCACGATTTTTGCAAATTCCGCTTGTTCCGCAGAAAGGTATTCCTCCTGCAAAGGCTTCGCCATCCTTAATGTAAACTCCTGCTTTATCGCCGTTGATAACCTCAGCGTTTCTATGTACTCGCCAAAGCTCAGCCTGCGTGCTTTTTCCTGTTCCGCAGGGGGCGGAAAAAAGAACTGCCGAACCGCCGATATCAATGAATGAAGCGTGCATCAGCACCGCTTTTTTTGCTAAAAGATACTGCCCTAAAGGCACAGAGGTCCAAAAATAACGCTCATCCATAAAAACAGGAAAGCTTTTCGGAGTAAAAAAGACTTCACAAACCGAAAAATTTTTGCTGTCATATTTTGTCAAGCTACCTTCATATTTCCCCATTTCTCTTTTACGAAAAACTGTTTCGTTCTCACAGAAAACGGAAAAGTCTCCGGATTTACCGCAAAACGAACCCTCAACCCGAGGAAGAGGCTCAGTAACATTACATTTAACCGAAAAATCGGGGGTTTTAAATTTGGCTTCAAATATGCGCCAATCGGCACAATCTGAAGGAAAAGCTTCCGCTTCAACACGGATTTTTTGCTGACAAATCAAGTAATTTTTAAACATAACAAGAACACTTTACCATTCTAAAGATATTCTATTTTATATTATAGCAAAAACCCTCATTTGTCAAGAGAAAAAGTTGCGGAAGGGGATGTAAAAAAAGAGAAAGGGAAAATCATTCCCTTTCTCTCAATTTAATTGTACCATCTTCCTGCAGCTCATATATTCTGTGACAATATCTGAGCATACTCGGACGATGAGTTGTTATTATTCGGGTTTGATTACCGTTTGATTTCATAAGCTTCTCTAAAACCCGTTCCTCTGTGTCGCTATCAAGTGCCGAGGTTGCTTCATCCATAATCATAAGCGGAGCTTTGCAAAGGACTGCTCTTGCAATAGAAAGCCTTTGAATCTGACCCTCGGAGAAATTAACACCTCTCTCCCCTATTATTGAATTTATGCCCTCGGGGAGCTTCTCAATAAATTCCAAGGCATCCGCTGTCTTTAAAGCCTCTTTTAACTCTTCATCTGTCGCATGGGGTCTAACAATTCTGAGATTTTCCGCAACAGTTCCCGAAAAAACTGCATTTTCTTGAGGAACATAAGAGCAAAAACCCCTTGTTGCAGGCGAAACAGAAAGCTCACCAAAATCCCGAACAGTCAGCTTTAATTCGCCCTCGGTTTTATTAACAAGACCTAAAATCAGCCTTAAAATTGTTGTTTTACCCTCGCCAGATGGTCCGACAAACGCAACTGTTTCCCCGGGCAAAGCAGAAAAGCTGATGTTATTCAATACAGGCTTTTCACTGTCGGCATAAGAATAGGAAAGGCTTTCTGCAATTATTCCTGCACCGCTTTCTTTAGCTGCTTCAAGCATTTTTTCTGCCAACTCCGCATCCTCGGTCTTTTCTTTTGAAAGCTCGGTTATTTCTTTAACTCTTCCTGCCGCAGTTGCAACGGAAATCACACCGGGAACCATTGAAACAAGTCCCGAAAATGAATTGGTTAAGCTACCGGAAAGCTGCAAAAACAAGGTCATTGTACCAAAGGTTATTGCACCCGACCAAAGCCGATAAACACCCCAGCCATAGCAGGAATAGGCAACAACAAGTCCTATAAAGGAAAGAATAAGGGTTGTTAAAATAGTGAATTTATCATGGGCTAATCGCATATTGCGGTAATTGCCTAATAAAATTTTAAATTTTTCGGAATGTGCCTTTGTTAAGCCAAAGGCTTTGATGGTCTGCATATTCTGAACGGATTCCTCACTGAAGGAAAGAATTTTGCCGTTCATTTCTCTGGTTTCAAGGTTATATTTTCTCATCATTTTCGTCATAAATCTTGAAGAGAAAAATAAAACAGGAGCACTCATAAGAGCAAGAATTGCTAAGGTTATGTCATAATATAAAACTATCACAAGGCAACCGAAAAACTGCATCAGTTTTGTAAAAAGTCCCGGCAAAAAGGATATAACATTCCCGGAAACAGAATTCACATCACCCTCAAGGCGATTTATAAGGTCACCCGAATGATATTTGTTTATAGCTTCCCAATTTGCATTTGCCATAGCTTCATAGATTTCTGACCTTATTTCGTTATTGACACGAGTGCCAACCCGAGAAGAAACAAAAGAGCTTACCGCATTAATCACAAGCTGAAAAACTGCAAGGCCTATAACCAATGCCGCCGCAGGTATAATCGTTTGAGAGTTTTTCCCTACAACCGCATCTATAAGAAATTTTGAAGCAACACTCGCACCAAGGCCCATTGCTATACCGACCACACCCATAACGGTGTAGCCTGCAATCTCGAGGCGGTAACGACTCATTACCTTTAAAAGCCATTTCCATTCCGAACCTATATTTTTAAAAAGTGCTGTGTATTCACTGACCTTTTTCATTAATCCGCTTTCTCCGTTTTTTATTGATTATGCTTGAGTTTTATCCTTTTTGAGCTTTAAATAAAGCTTATCAAAGCCTTTATCAACAACAGGGAAAAGATATTTGACAATCAGCACTGCGATAAGTGCACAAATTATTCCCGAAACAATGCCCGCAATGACGTCGGTACAGTAATGAACCTCAACATAAATTCTTGAAAAGCCCATAAGAGCCGCAAAAATTGTTACAGGAACGCCAAATTTTCTGTTATGCCATAAAAGAGCTATTGCCGCTGCAAAGGCTGATGCGGTATGACCCGAGGGGAAAGAAAAGCTTGTAGGCTTGCCGATAAGCTCGGGATAAATATAGCCCTCACCCCAAAATGCATATTTTTCGGGGTCAGTTCCCAAAAGGTTAAATGGTCTCGGTCTTGCAAAAAACTCTTTAAGAAAAAGGTCATTGCAAAGAAGCATTACAAGAAGAGCCACAATAACCGCAAGCCCTGCCTTGCGGTATTTTTTAGTAAATAAAAGCGCAAGACCGATAACAATAAAGGCTGCTCCGCCGTTACCAAGGGTTGTTATACCAACCATCAAAGCATCAAGAAAATCATTCTGAATGCTTTGAATCCATTGAAATATGCTCAAATCAAAATTTAAAAAAGAATCAAAAATAATTTCCATTTTTCCACATCCTTTTATATAGTAATCATTATGCAAACAGCTTTATCAAATACAAAACCAACATATGCACAGGGTAGAAGGCATAAAAGCCGTACTGCATAACTTTGCTTGATTTGCCTTTTTTGCCACCGTATAGCCAGATTGGAATAAGGGAAAATACCGCAAAGCCTTGATAAGGAATTTCAAAGGTTTTGCCGAGAATTTCAACGGGGCACACCTGGCCTTCAAAGAAGACGATGTTAATAAGCACCATTGCCGCTAACTGACAAAGCCAAGCAAATGGGAAATCTCTTAATATATAGAACATAACAACCGTCAGCATTCCTAAGAAGCCGTAATCCACGAAGCCGAGAGTTGCCGCAACGCAGATTAATAAAATCCACAGCAATGAAAGTGCTATATTTTTGGCTTTAAAATTCTTTTTCAGATTATCTAAAACATATATTGCAAGCAAGCCTAAAAGGAGCGTGAACAAAACATTCTGATGATACGGATTAAACCAACGACTACTGTAAAAAAGGTTAAAGGGTATTTCGGTAACTAACGCAAATCCCAATAATCTCAAGGCATATTTTTTGAAATTGGAGGTATGAACAAAGCCCTCTGCAATCTGAAATGCAAAAATGGGGAAAGCCATTCTACCGATATATGTCATCCAGTTGCCAAAGCTCATATAGGTTGCCCAGATGTGATCGCTGAGCATAAGCACAACCGCAATAATTCTGAGCATATTTGAGGTAAGACCGCCAAAGGGTATTTTAATTAACGGGCTGTTTATCGGGAGCTTCTTTTTTACATTTTCGTTCAAACTCTTCGCCCCTTTCTGTTCATTTGATAACATTATACCATAAATAATGAAAACATAACAACTGTTTTAAAGAAAAAGTCTGCACCATAAAAAAGGTACAGACATAATTTCAGTTATTTAAGTGATTATTCAAGCCATTATTTCAATTTGTTTGGGAAAAGAAGTCATTTAACAAAGCTTTTTGAAGTTTTTCCACCAAGCCCTGTGCCCTTCCGCCGACTTTTTTCCCGTCAATTTCATTGGCGACAAGGCAAAGAGCCCCTGCGGACGAAACCAAAACCTCGTCAGCATCAAACAGTTGTTCTAAAAAGTACGGCTCCTCAAGAACAGGAATATTCATTTTATTACAGGTGCTGATTATATGCTTTCGGGCAATACCCGGTAAAATCAAGTTATCTGTTGGTGCAGTAATAAGCGTACTATTTTTTATGATATGAATATTACTGTGTGCACATTCGGTAACTCTTCCGTTTCTATGGAAAACCGTTTCAAAGCATCCCACCTCTTTCGCCCGTTGAGATGCTATAACTGCAGGAATAAGATTCAAGGTTTTTATATTACAATGCAGAAAGCGGGTATCCTCCATTGTAATAAGCTGAACCTTTTTATTCAAATCAAGAATTTCCTTGTGGTAAATATTTATCCATATATTTGCCTTCGCGTTCTCCGGAAAAACATGGTTTCTGATTTCATTACTTCCTCTTGTTGCCTGAAAATAAACAAAATTTTCACCTGTATCCATTTTACCGACCATATCATTTAAAATTTCTTTCAGTTCAGCCTTTGAATAAGGCAGCTCTATTTCAAGAAGCTTTGCACTGTTATAAAAACGGTCTATATGCTCATCCAAGGAAAATATTTTGTAATTACGACTATATGTAGCATCATAGACACCATCCCCGAAAAAGCAGACTCTGTCACTCATAGGAATAGACATTTTTTCAATTTCATCCCATACGCCGTTATAATAACCCAGATTTTTCATTATGCTACCTCCCCTGCTCTCCTTCAACAATTCTTGAAATTTACTGTTTGATTATATTCTTAAAATTCTTAATTTTCAATAGAGTTTTATTTTTTAGTAATTATATGGTTTTCAAACTACTAATACACCACACAAAAATATCTGTTGTATTTTCTGATATGGATTTCACAGTATTTTCTAACAAAAGGTGATTTTATTATGCTTGTTGTTCCCGGAGCTTTATTTGAGTTTTAAGAAACAGTCAGAGTCCTCAAAGACCGAAGACTTACGGTAGAAGCCTTGAATTCCGTGGCTTCATCAACCGGAAAATATCGCCTTTAAGGATAGTGCCGTTATCTGCCGTGATATTACCCGAAACAAAAACAGCATTGCATCCCTTGCGGTTATAATCGAGCTTGCATAGGCAGTATGACGGTGTAACCTTTGATAATATCGAAAATCCCGTGGTTATGGCAGGGCTATGGCATATATTGTATTCACAGAAGGAATCGGCGATATAGAAACTGTTGTGATCAACAATTTCACCGCCGATAATATTAATAAAAATCTGTTACCCTCTCGGGCAACAGACTTTATTATTTTATAAAGAAATAGCCTTTGATAAATACCTAATTATCCAGTTAGCAAAGCGTTGCTTAACAAGAATCCGCCTTAGTTATTGATTGTATTAAAAACCAACTTACTAAATCACATTAATCTCTATTTGATAGTGCACATCTCTAATAATTGATAATGCAACTATAGTTAAAAAATTCAATTATTATTCTCCAATTAAAATTCGTTTTATATTATCTATCAAAGAAGTCAATGCTTTTTCCGGTAAATATTGTAAGTATTTAGAATAATTTTCTACATCAAAAACATTAGGAAACTCCCTATTTAAAAACTCAACAAGTCCATCTGTTGACATCTTTATATTTTGATAATAAAACCATTTATAACCATCAAAAAAATCTTGTAGTGCTGATGTTTCATTGTCGCCAAAAGCAATTATAGGTTTAGTGAACGAAGCATACAGGTAAGATTTTGATGGTAAATATTCTTGAAACGGAAAACTATTATCTAAAACAACCAAAAACTTACTACCAGCAACAACACTATACAACTCTTTTTGGGTGATCGCCGGATGCACTTGAAACGTTTCATCACTTTCATATTTTTCTGTACTAAATATATCTAATTTTATACCTAAAGACTGTAATAACTTTTTAATTTCTTCCACGTTTCTGAACGATTGCATAAGTCCAAAATAGGCAAACTCAATTTTCTCTGTACAATTTTTATACGCTTCTATAACATCTTTTTCTGGAGTCAATAACGGAAGATTCATACACTTAACTTTATCACAATTATATGTATTTGAATATAAATTATAGAAAAAATCGGGAACATAATATCCTTCTGAGTTCTCGATAACAAATCTCTCCGTTTTATATGCTGTTTCTTTATTGATTTTTGGCCGACCTATATATGTATCATATAAAATAAAAATGTATGGTATACGATATTTCTTACATAATTCAACATATTCTTTCTGTGGACTATATATCAAAAACACAACTAATTGTGGCTTTTCCTCTTTAATTACTCTGTTGATATATTTTATATTG
This sequence comes from Acutalibacteraceae bacterium, assembly GCA_045541435.1. Taxonomy (GTDB): domain Bacteria; phylum Bacillota; class Clostridia; order Oscillospirales; family Acutalibacteraceae; genus DTU089. Next base: position 11,091 of record JAZQJD010000004.1, on the reverse strand, counting down.
TCGTATTTCCTATACCGTTTTGTTATTTTCAGTAGATTTGCAATTTTACATAAAAACTTGTGACAAATATAGCTTATCTTACTTACAAAACTAATATTTTTCTTTTTAAGATAATCCACGGTCCTCATTCGCATATTGGAATAAGTTTTAAATCCGTAACAAACATCTTTCTTTATCGGATTATGCATCTTTCCTGTTGATTTTACAACTACCTGTTCATACTTAACCATATCTTTCTGTGTTATTAAATTATACAGAATATCTCTAACGGAATTGTATTGATCCAACGTAAAGTCGGAAATATACAAAATTTTTTTCATAAATGCCTCCACACAATATATTTATTTACTCTAAACATATAAATCACACTCATAAAATATAGTAAGGAAATAGCAAATCGAACAAAAGCTTTGCTCTTTTCGAAAAAGCTTTTTTATAAATCAAAGTATAACGGAAACTTCATATTTTTGCAATATCAAAGAATCCTTATTGATGATTATATGTAGATATAAATCTCTCGTTTACAAAACAAACACATCGCATACTTTAACACATATCGCTTTATGCAGGGAAACATCTCAATTCCGCAAGGATTTATATCACAAAACAACAAGGGGGCTGTAAAAAACTGAACGAGTTTTTTACAGCTCCTTTATTGTTTTATAAAGAATTAGTCCTTATAGCTATCTAAGCGGTATGAGGGAATATATACGTTCACAATTTAATTTTGAAATGTTTCAAAATGCAAATCTCAAAGCCGCTCTAATACTTTTTTTATTACTTTTTTTAGTTGTCTTTTTTTTCGTCTATAGAAAACAAGTAATTTGTTTTGATAAAAATTTTTATACAATGGTGTTGCAACAGTGATAAATGAATCATGTTGTTTTGCCCACACAACTCTGGATCTTCTACCGCATTTTTCAATAGGTTGTTCGAAAATATGAATTAAAAATTTTTCTGCTTCATCGAATTTTTTGGTTATATAGTTATCATCATTAAAAATCGGTTGATTTAGCATTTCTAAATATTTGTCATCATCCGCATCTATTTCTAAGATAAAATCAATAGCATCATCAAAACTTTCAAAATCAGCGACATTAATAAAAGCTCTTGGGTTAAATATCGAGGTAATATATGGGTCACCATAATAAATAGGTATTGTATCAGCATAAAAAGCATCCATAATTTTTTCAGTATTAAACCCACCATTATACACACTTTCAAAACACAAAGAAAATTTGCACTCTTTTTGAAAATTTATTTTACTATCATCTTGGAACCTTACATTGATTCCTGTATTGTTTAACCAACGTCCTGCTGAATCAACCTTTTTTCTCTCATTTAACTTTTTAAAAAACTCTCCTCTATAATTATTTTCCGAATCATAACTTGCAATAAAATTTGCAAATCTTGTTTTTGTTTTCAAAAAAGATTTATCATATTTTTGGGTTCTATTCTGAATAACAGAACGTTCGCCATCATAACCCCAAAGTGATTGTGGCAAATAAAAGTTTCTATCAAGAAACTCTAAAGGATAATTTGAGATAGCATAATCTATTAAATTAAAGTCTGGAACATAATTTTCTGCAGAATACATAATCCTAATTTGAGGATATTGACAATATTCGTATAAATTAAAACAACTACAAATAACATAATCCGGATTATCCGATATTTCAACATCAAAATTTCTGTCTAAAGTTTTGTATAACCAAGTATCTTCTAATAGAACACCATTAATGTATTGAATGTTTTTATGAGTTTCTAATCCCACAAATTTAATTTTTATTTTTTTCATAATTTTCATCTTCCTTATCAAAATTTTATGACTCTTTCAACAGGCCATTAAGCCTCTATGTTGAGTAATATTATTTAACCATTTTTTGAATCAATTATTTTTAATAAAGTTGATTTTATTTTTCGAAATAAACTAAAAATAAAATTATAAAATTTCAGGCTCAAAAATCCTATCTGAGTATACGAAAAATCTATTAAAGTATTTCGAATCTTTTTTATAAACTTAGCTTTGCCATTTCTAAACTTGGGAGTATATTTTGAATTATACTTTAACGGAAATAAGTTATTGTTTCTTAACTCATTTTCAATTTCTTTGCGTTCCTCCTTAGGTAATTTAAAAATCATTTCCATTATTTTCACGACTGAAATATATTTAAACTTATACGCCCCCTCAATATCACCAATTCTTTTCCCTTGAATTATTTCTTCGCAAACTAAAGCACCGTTTATTCTGCTTTGAATTTTCTTGATTAAACTGTATGACATAGCACTTCCAGGCCTTTGTCTGTAAAAATATACAACCATATCCTCTATTCTAACTTCGCTTCGCAAAAAAGGAGATAATTGAAGCATAAAAATCGCATCTTCTGCATAAGCAATTCTTGTGTCCAAATATATTTTATTATTCACAACATATTCTTTTCTAAAAATATAGGTAACTGAAAAATTTTTAATTTCTCTTTGACACATTTCTGGTATAACAGAGTTCACATCAAATTTGTTACCATCATGGATAAATGCATATGGTTTTATTCTTATTGAATCATATTTGTTCTCTATTATTTTAGCTTTCACAACAGACAAACAATTCTCTTTTATAAAATCATCTGCATCAACAAACCAAATATATTGACCTTTAGCTATATCTATTCCGCAATTTCGTGCAGAACTAACCCCACCATTTTCTTTGTGAACAATCACAATATTAGAGTATTTTTCAGCATATAAATCCAATATTTCTCCGCTTTTATCGGTAGAACCATCATCAACGCAAATAATTTCATACTCGTTACACGCGATATTTTGCGAAACTAATGAATTAAGGCATTCTCTAAGATAGTCTTCAACGTTGTAAACTGGTACTATAATACTCAATAATTTTTCATTATTATTCATTTCGTTTTTCTCCTGCAACCAACATACTAAATGAATATATCGATATTATTATAACACAAGCTCAATACAAAGTAAATATTTGTTGTCTACACAAACAAGAGAGCCTATATCACCAATTCGGTGATATAGGCTTTTAATGTCTCTTTCCTATTTTTTATAAGCAATCGGAACCCTTGATGTTACTAAATTCGAGTCGATTTTCGATCAGTTCTTGATAGCTACTTGACTAACTATTAGCAAAGCTGAAAAATTATACAACAATTTCTTTGAAATATAGTTTTATATCGGTGTTGTTAGGAATAACATATAAACCATTTTCCACGTATGCTTTTGAGGCGTTCAAAAACTCTTCAACATCTTTATGATTGGCGGTTACTTTTTCCTCTGTAACTTTACCGTTGCTTTTGAAAACTAATACTATCAAAACAGCTTTTTTACAATTCTTGTTTTGGGCTTCTAATATTGTACCTACTGATGCAGTTAATAATTGATATCGCAGGTTTTGGTAGTCTTTAAAACCGCCCTTGAATATACATTCGAGCAAGCTACTAATACGGTATAATTTATTTACTGAAGCAGTTTTTATTTCTTCTTCAATCAGATTTCCTAATGTTTCATCTGCCTTCGCTTCTATTGTGATTACAATATCTTTGTTAAAGAGTATTGCATCGTGATTTCTGCCTTCGCCTACACCGGGAAGATTTGTAACATACTCTGCACCCCAATTAAATTCAGCATTCACAGGAACAATCCCATTTAATGATTTTTCAATTTCTACAGGAACAAGCGGGAGTTGTCCCGTCATATATTTTGCCAGTTCTTTTGCAGAACGTCCATCTGCCCACTGTTTTTCACCTTTTTTAGGTGGACAAATATTATACCAACTATCGTGGTCAACTATATTCTTAGAGTGTTTTTTAACAGCATATACACATCTCCGTTTATATTCAATTAAAAAACTTAATTCAATTATACATCAACGTTTTCTTTAAATCAATCTTATACAAAAATCCCCTTGGATTTTTCCAAGGGGATTCGAAAATTTTTGCCATTCCTTAATTCAGTTGAGAATTAGTCCTTATAGCTGCTTATGTAGCTGTTAGCAACGTGGGGTTTTCTGACAATCCCTACCTAATTTTGAATCATTTATAATCTTCAACAAAATATGCGTTGGTGTTCGCCTTTTTTCCCGAGGGACCTATCACTTCGATGCGGAAATACACATCCTCATCCTCCAACTGAAAAGCTGCTTGAGTTACGTATTCACCGGCAGGAGCATGTAAAGCCTTTGAGCGTCTACCTGCTGTTGAGAGCGCTATACGTTGAGCTTGCGAACATTCAATGTGAACTCTGCCGTTCTCTAAAGTCAGTTCAAAAATTCTCGGCTCACGGGTACAATAAAATGACCCGCTCTGCATAGCAGATATAACAGTTTCATAGCTGAGAGAGTCACAAAGAAAAACTGTTTTTCCTCCGAAGCTGTCGCAACGAACATCCCCAAAAGGGAATTCATTATGATTATCGTCTGCCATAGTGCAAAACAGTCGCTTTCCGCTACGGAGCATTTCATCATAAACCTCCTCTTGTCCGTCATCTCCACCCTCAACAAAAACAGAGTTGTGATATATTTCAACTATACTACAGCCCTCTAAGTCGCGGTAGTCATCAAGACATTGCATTGACCAGTAGGGATGATTATATGCAACTATAAAGCCTAATTTTTTAAGCTTCTGTATATATTCATTTACGCCATCCATATCTCTATAGTCAGGTGTGGCAGGAAGCGCAACCTCTTTGTCACCATTTATATTAAATGCATTGAGATGATAGCATCTTCTAAACTGACTGCTGCTCACAATATTATCGCTGATATCCGCCTCAAAAGAATTAATTGCAACAAAATCCTCTGTGCAAAAATCGCTATGATCAAAATAATTATCGTGGTCCGAAAATGCAACTATGCTGTACCCCCGCTCCTTATATGCATCACGAATTTCCTCAGGAGTTTTTCTGCCGTCTGAAAGTGTAGTATGACAATGCAAATTAGCAATATATTGGTTTTTCTCTTTAGAAATTAGAATATGCTTCATAATCTTCTCCTTCAATAACCACTGCGTTTTTATCCATATTTTATCATATTGAACCCATATAATCAACCAATCAATTAACCTTTGATGTTTATAAAACCAAAATTTTCCTCAATAAAAAAGTTGATATATAAGCACAAAAAAATATCCACCCGATTTCTCGGGTGGAATTTTTTGTATTAGGAATTAGTCCTTTATAGCTGCCTGTGGTGCAACGAAGAAATGAAGGAATTCGATTACTTAATTTCCTTATCCATAAACACTCTTGAGCCTGTTGCCCCACGCTGTCCTTGGTATTTTCCGTTATACGGATTAAGTGCTGTTTCATCCATTTTTGCAAAAACAAGCTGACCAACTCTTCTGCCTGCTTTAAGTTCTATTGCGCACCGATTAGCGTTATAAAGTTCAAGTGTAATTTCACCCTTAAATCCAGGATCAACCCAACCTGCATTTTGAATAAACAACCCCATTCTACCAAGAGAGCTTCTACCTTCAACAAATGCTGTCAAATCATCAGGCAAATCGAAATATTCCATAGTAGTTGCTAACACGAATTGGTTAGGTAACAATATGTATGAGTCACTTGTTATTGTTTTGTATTTTATTTCATTTTCTAAATTTATAATACCTGTTGATGTATCTTCTACAATACTAAATGTATTACCTAAACGAATATCAATACTTGCAGGCTGAATCTGTTCCTTTTCAATCGGTTCAACAATAAGTGTTTTTTCCTCAAGCATTTTCGTTAATGTTTTATCGGATAATATCATTTTCTTCCCTCACTTTATTTTTTTATTATTATAATCCAATAGCGTAATTATGTAAATAACCACAAACGAATTACAATATAATTTTATTTTTAAGATGACAGATTATTTACCCATTTTTTTACAATTAACGTAACACATACGAACACAAGTCGTTTTTATTTTTGTTGATATATTCAAATATTCATAGTATACTACAAATAACAACATCAAACGACATGTATTATCATTTGTTGCTCTTATGGTTATCTTCAGCATGTGATGAGCAAGTTATGTGATATTAAAAACCTCATAAACTTAAAAGATAGGATTGGATGCAATGTCTATAACATACAAACAAGAGACCAAAAATATTGTTAGACACACTGTTATACGAAGAGCTGTCGAAATGCTGACGGCAGAACGCTCTCAATCCTGTTGTGTCCGCCGCTCATACGTTAGAGATTTATACGATTATTTCAATGATTTAGCTGAATCTCACGAGCAAGAAGAAGCGAATAAAATTGATATATCATATATACAAGAATGGGAGACTATGCATGCTAACAACCTCGGCGTGAAGCGACCAGAGGAATTATCTGTATGTTATCTTGCAGGTCCCGAGCCAGAAAACGATTTTTCTGAATTTGTCTCTTTGGGGATTAAGCCACAAAACATTTGGGCTTTTGAATGCGAGCGAAATACATATTTACAAGCACTAACCTCAATTGATAGCACCAACTTCATGCAGCCGAAGCTAATAAAAACTTCTATAGAACGTTTTTTTGAATCTTCTCCCAAAACATTTGATATCGTTTATATTGATGCTTGTGCTTCCTTAATTTCCGATCAGCACGCATTAAGATGCATTGCTTCAATGTTCAAATATCATAGATTAAGTTCACCTGGTGTTTTAATTTCTAATTTTGCAAATTTAGATGAAACATCAACAACTGAAAAAACGCAGTATATTGATATTATTTCAAGATACAATTTTATTAGAGATAATCGAAATGCTTGTCTGTTAAACAGTCAAGGTAAAATAGTTTTTAATGATGGTTACGAATTAATTAAAAAAAGAGTCGAAGAAAACTTAGAGGAATCATATGGTGATTTCGTAAGCGCAATGATTTGCAACACCGCCTCAATAACAATCCCCATAGTCAGATTTTGTAATTCAATTTATTTGCAATCCTTATCAAACACTATGCCTATCCCTATAGGCTCTCTTCAATTTCAAGATGTAAACACAATAAAAGACAATACTTTATATAAATACTTGGCAATGAACTGCCTCTTGAAACAAACATCTGCAGGTTTTGAAGGAAACTCAAAAGTAGACAAGCTTATAAACGAAATAACAGCACCAAACGGTGGATATGATCTTTTGCAATCATTTAAAAAATTGCATGACATAAGAGTGAATGGCTCAGACATCTCTCCAGATTTGAAAGATACCTTGGCTTTCTTTGATAAAGAACAATCCATGTATCAATTTTTAGATAAACCCAATCGTCTGCTGTTTTTTGATTCTGTTATAAATCAATTATCCCATCCTATGCATTATGTTAGTGATAAAGCACTTAGATTAACATATGTAGCCAAGCGAAAAAGGATGTTTACCGACCTTATGCTATTTGATGAGTGCCGATATTTGTATGATTGGTTGCCAGCAATCCATCAGATTCCAAACGCTTTCTCTAATCCCAGTTGGCAATATACATTTAGATTTGCTTTAGATGGATTAATAAAACAACGAATGAACTATAACAATGAGTTTTTCTTTCAAGGTTCTGTAGTTCAAAAAACAGTAAGCGGCTTTGAGGCAAAACAAATGCCAACAAGAATAAGAATAAATTAGGAGATAAAATTATGAGTGTTCAACTTGATTGTTCAGATATTATTGAAATATTTAAAACTCATTTAAAAATTGAAAATTCAGTGAAATCCATATCTCACACTTTTTTAAATGCGAGATATGCCAATCGTATTGATTATTCGCCTTATTTTCAGAGGAAGTATGTTTGGGATGATGAAAAAGCTTCATACTTTATTGAAAGTATTTTGCTGGGGACCGAAATTCCACCCATAGTTTTGTTCGATGACGGGAAAAAGAATGAGGTAATTGATGGTCGCCAAAGATACGAAACAATTAAGCGCTTTCTTGAAGACAGGCTTCCGTTGGATGCAAATGGATTAAAGTCTTTGACATCCTTGGAAGGAAAGCATTATTCAGATCTTCCTGATACAATCAAAGCTAGTTTTAACAATACAAAAATTAGAATTCTTCAATTTAGCATAGTCAATGAACCGTCATTAACACCCGAACAAGAAGACAAGGTAAAAAAAGAAATATTTACACGATACAATTCCGGTATAACAGCATTAAAACCACAGGAAATTGAAAGAGCTGCATATATTAATGATCCTTTGGTTCGTGAATTGAAAACAAAGATAGAACAAGATGATGAATTCTTAAGAAAATGTCAGTTTGTATTAATGCCCAAAAGAAAGCAGACATTAAAAGAAAGAGACAAAATAAATTATGTTCTTTCCCGTGCCAGAAATGTTTTATCTATGCAATACATACCTATTCAAAGTTATGCAGTAGCAAGCTCAAAATCTGATGTAATACATAACTATTTACTTCTCAAAGTAGAGAAAGAACCAATTGATATTACTATTAGCACATTTGAATTAATTATCAATAAGCTGTACGAACTTAGATGTGAAATAGCTAAGGTCAACACTCTGATAGCAGAAAATAATCTTTTCTTTGAAGCAATGTATTGGGGTTTATCCGTTGTTCGTGATCAAGCACCTGATAAATTCGAAAATTTAGATGTAACTACAATAGCTACGGATGTGTGTGATTGTTCAAATAAAGAGCCTTTTTGGGAAGGAATTTTTGTAGAAAAAAAAGAATTTGATATGGTTTTCTTTGCTACAGGCAGCCATTATTACAAGTCAATTATTAACAGATATCTTTTTATATCAAACTATCTTTCAAATGTCACCGATATTAACTTTGATGCTCACATTAAGAATAAAAGTGAATTTGACATTATTATGGCACAAAATCCTTCAATAGCCCAATTTAAAGATTTTAAATTATCAAAAACCGATCCTGTTTCCGCAACAGTTTACGATATTTTGACCGATGTTAAATCAACGCAATTTATAATTAGGCCAGATTATCAACGTTCAGAAGTGTCAAATAGCATCCAAAAGGCATCGTACTTGCTTGAAAGTATTATGCTTGGCATTCGAATTCCTCCTATATTCATTTATAGAAGAGAGGATAATGTAAGTGAAGTTATTGATGGACAGCAGCGTCTCCTTTCCATCTTAGGCTTTCTGCAAGAAAAATATAAAGATGAAAACGGTAAAGACCAGCTCTCAGATAAACACGGATTTAAACTTTCAAAGTTACGCTTTCTCAAAGAGTTAAACGGAAGAAACATCGATGGAGTTGAACAACACGACGCTTCGCTGAAGGATCGTATTCTTGATTTCCAAATTGATATCGTCGAAATTAATCAAGCACAAAACCCAAAATTCAGTCCCATTGACTTGTTCTTGCGTTTAAATTCCAAGCCTTTTCCAATTGAAGCCAATACATTCGAAATGTGGAATGCTTTTGTTTCAAAACAATTTATTGAAACGATAAAATCGTATGCAGAACAATATGCCGGAAAGCTTTTCAAACCTGTCGACACCAGGATGAAAAATGAAGAACTTATAACCATGTTAGCATATTTAGCATATATTAAAAGAAAAGACTCTATTAAACCCGGAGACTATTTGAATATATTTGTAAGGAATCAGCGTCTTAATGCCCGATTTAGTACAAAAGGCAATATAACAAGTCGTCTTACAGAAATATCTAGCACTAACGACCCCGTGTTTGCTGATGCTCTTCGGGATGTAAAATGTTTTATAGATAAACTTCAACATTTATGTGGTGATGATTTTCAAAATTTCAATAAAATGATTTGTCACACTAAGAAAAATACTCAAAGCAGAACTAACCAAAACTTCTATTTGTTATGGATTGCACTCGAGCATATAAGCATTGAGCGTATAGAAAAAGAAAAAGAAACTATTTTTAACAGTATTCAATCTTTATTCTTAATAAGTCAAGAGATAAAAGAAGAAGATTTTGATGTTAAGGCTTATATAAAAAATTTATCAGATATCTAACAAACACACCGTCAACGAATCTTATGTTCTTTGGCGGTGCGTTTCTCTTGTTGTGCAACATCTTCCTATATCTATTACCTAATTTTAAGCATCAAACACAAAAACTCCCCATATTCTTTCGAATACAGGGAGTTGATTGCTAGTTTAGCAGTTCTTTTTATGAACAACCTGAGCAATCGGAAGCCTTGATTTTACTGGGCTCATATTCACGTGCAATTCAATTTATCAACAAAAGTGCGAATTTGATTATCAACTTACACATCTCAAAAATGACTCAAAAAAGTCTCAAATAACCTTTACGGCTGCCAGAGTTAAGGCTTGGATTATCAGGGGTATCTGCGGTTGTTCACATTCGCTTTACGGCTGCACAAAGACATCTTCTCGTATTTCTAAACGACCCATCAACATCTGTCGTAACCTCGGTAAACGCTTGATTCTACTGGGGTTGTGGCTTTCAGGGGGGCTCGCTCGTGGTTTGCTTGGGCCACCTTAATTGCTTGTGGTGAGCGTGGGGTTGGCTTGAAATAATGCCTGAGCAATTGCTGGCATTGTAACTCAAAAAAGAAACAAAAAAAGACTCCAGAGAATTTCTTCTCCGAAGTCTTGATTTGATATTTAGTTTTACACCTTACGTGCTATCTCGGTTTGCACCTTGATAGCTCAAGCCGATTTCAGATTAGTCTTTAATAGCAGCCTGTGCTGCTGCGAGACGAGCAATCGGAACACGGAAGGGTGAGCAAGAAACGTAGTTAAGACCAATCTTGTGGCAGAATTCAACGGAAACGGGGTCGCCGCCGTGTTCGCCGCAGATACCGTAGTGGAGGTTCTTGCCGCTTGCTTTACCTTTAGCAACAGCCATTTCCATAAGAGCGCCAACGCCGTTCTGGTCGAGCTTTGCGAAGGGATCGTTCTCGAAGATTTTGCTGTCATAGTAAGCTGTAAGGAACTTACCAGCGTCATCACGGCTGAAGCCGTATGTCATCTGAGTAAGGTCGTTTGTACCGAAGCAGAAGAAGTCAGCTTCTTTAGCAACTTCGTCAGCTGTGATACAAGCTCTGGGGATTTCGATCATTGTACCAACTTCGTATTTGAGGTCTGAGCCTGCAGCTGCGATTTCAGCATCAGCAGTTTCAACAACA
>JAZQJD010000003.1:0-55851 GCA_045541435.1 Acutalibacteraceae bacterium | reverse complement strand
TCGGAACTGCAACTGCAACGAGGATAGCCATGATAACAACAACGATCATTAATTCAACAAGGGTGAAACCCTTTTTGCTCTTCATAAATTTAAACATTTACGAACAACTCCTTTTTTAATACAAAATTTAGTTTTTGTATATTTAAACGTAGGGTATGCATTTATGGGTACCGTCGGATTGGAAATGATTGCGGAACGGATGAATCCGTTCCCTACGTAGTAATGGGCTGCAGACCCGACACTTTGCATTTTTCATTTTATTTTTATGCCCTATTGCTTTAATAAAAGATATGTGTTAAAATTAATATATCTTATTGCGAGGTGATTTTATGTTATATAAATATTTTAACAGCAAAAAAGGCTTTACAATGATGGAAATTCTCATTGTTGTTATTGTTATGGGTATTCTTGTTGCAGTTGCGGTTCCGATTTTTGCAACCGGATTAACAAAGCAAAAGGAGGATGAATGCCGTAACCAGCGTCTTGTTATCGAAACTGCTGTTAAGCAAGCAATGTTCGGTATGATTGATAACGGAGAAAGGCAGCCTAAGATTACCTTTAAATGCACATCTGTCAGTGCAGGAGACCTTGACGGCTATAATGTTAATGCTCCTTCAGGCTTCCTTACAAACAGTTATTTGGAAACCTTTGACGGTAACGAGGTTCGTTGCTTTAAATTAACTGATGATGATAGCTGCTTTACCTTTGCCCAGCTGCGTGGCGGTTATCGTCCCGGAACAGCCGCAGCTTTTATGAATCAAAATCTTGATGATTATAAAAAAGGCTGCGATGACGGATATTATCTTAAAAAGATTAAATATCAGATGGATAACGGCTATAAAGGAACACCTTTTTATATGTTCCTTGATAATCAAGAGGTTCCTGTTTGTCCCTTTGCAGATTTTGAGGATGAAGACCCTTCAAATGATTATTATTATTACATTCTTGAAGATGGCTCGGTTCGTTGCCATTGCACAGATGAATAATTGGTGAAGCTATGAAATTAAATGAAAACTATATTTTAAAAACAGTTGCAGGTATGCCCGTTGTTGTGCCTGTTGGTGATGCGGTCAATAATATTCGAGGTATGATTACCCTTAACGGACCTGCCGAGGTTATCTGGAAGGGTCTCGAAGAGGGTAAGGCTTATGATGAAATTATTGCCGCTATAAAAAACGAATATGACGCACCTGAGGATGTTATCAAGGCTGATACAGACGCATTCCTTGAAAAATTGAAAAATTATAAAATTCTGGAGTAAGGCTTTGAAAATTAAAGTTGCAGATTTAGTAGTAGAAATGGATGTCAGTAGTGATTTTCTCGTGTCACGTCTCGGACCTTATTTATGCGATGAAAATGAAGCTGCTGATATTTCCATTGATGTTTCAAAACAATTTTATATTGACAGGCAAGAAGAAAACCCCCATATGACCTTGGGTGAATGTGAGTGCCTTTGGAGTGGTGGCTATTTTTACGAGCAGTTAACCCGTTTTGGCGGAATAATGCTCCACGCTTCCTGCGTTGAATATGAGGGTAAGGCCTATTTGTTTTCCGCACCCTCGGGAACCGGTAAATCCACCCATACTCATTTATGGCTGAAATATTTACCCGGTTCAAGAATTATCAATGACGATAAGCCTGCTATCAGATGTATTGACGGAGTCTTCTATGCTTATGGTACGCCCTGGAGCGGAAAGAATGATGAGAGCGTGAATACAGGCGTTCCCATAGCGGGAATAGCTTTTCTTTCGAGAGGAGAAAACAGCATAAAAAGGATTCCCGGAATAAGAGCACTCAAGCTTTTTATGGACCAAACTGTCAGACCCCATGATAAAGAGCTTATGAGCAACACTCTCGAAATTCTAAACGGAGTTCTAACAAATATTCCTATTTACGAAATGTCTTGCGATATGAGCGAAGAAGCGGTGAAGACCTCTTACAATGGAATGAAAGGTGCTTGAAATGGCGAGAAAAAGAAAGAGAAAAGAAAAAAAGAATAAAAAAAGAGCGTTAATCGTTCTCAGTGTTTTGCTTGTTCTTTGTATAGGTCTTTTTGCAGTTGGCTTTAATTATTGGGAGAGCCTTAAAAATGCTCCGCCACCTGTTGAAGACACTCTTACATACGATTTTGATGATGAAACTCAGCCCGAGGCTCTTGAAGATGACCCCGAATTTGATAATATTTTTGAAGGCAATGCAACTGAGTTTAAAGCGGCTCTTAAAGAATGGGCGACTAATGGCGGGGATGTTATGTATTCCAAGGATGTTCTGAACGTCCTTTGCGTTGGTGTTGATACCCGTAACAAGAACACTATTTCCGGTCTTTCGGACTCTATGATAATTGTTTCAATTAATCAAAAGTTAGGTACAATAACCCTTACCTCTGTTATGAGAGATAGCTTTGCTTATCTTGAATCGCCCGATGGTGTTGGTAGCTTTAATAAAATCAACTCTGCATTTCCTTTCTATGGAATAGATAATCTTATTACCACTCTTCAGAACCACTTTAAAATTCGTATTGACGGTTATGCGATGATTAACTTTTCTTTCTTTAAAGCGGTTATCGATGAGCTTGGGGGCGTTACTGTTCCTGTTCAGCAGTATGAAGCAGATTTTATGAATAAAGGCTACGATTTCGGAATTTCAGCAGGTGATGCAGTTACTTTGGATGGCGATGAAGCTCTTGTTTTCTGCCGCAGCAGAAAATGGGATGCCGACGGTGACGTTAGCAGAACGAGAAGACAGCGTCAAGTTGTGGTAGGTCTTCTTCAAAAAGCAGCAACAATCCAGACCTCTGAAATAATGGGATATGTTAAGACCTTTCTCCCTTATTTAAAGACCAGCTATGAAGAAGCTGAGGTTATTTCACTTGCAACTAAAGCGGTTGTTGAGGGTTGGGCAAAATATGATGTAAAACAAATAGTTATGCCTGATGAGGCTTCGAGAGAGGCTCATTCCGGCTCTGTTTGGTATTGGGCAGTTGATTATCCCCTTGCTGCTCAAACTCTGCAAAATGAAATTTACGGCAACTCTAATATTGAATTAGCAGAAGACAGAATTTCGCCACTTGATATAAACTAAAAATAAAATGACCTTAACAGAATTAGAAATTCTGTTAAGGTCATAAGTTTTTTGCTTAGATTTCGGGGATTTCGATAGTAACTTCTCTGCCAAGGTCGGAAGAACGAGCAATACCGTCAATAATTGCCTGGTTATAAATAATCTGGCTTGAGGGAACGGGTGCAGGAAGATTGAATTCGATTGCATCAATGAATGAACGGATTTTCTTGTCGAAATTGTCGCCGTCATTGTCGCACTCGGGAATAACTGTTTCAACACATTCGCCTGCGATATTGTGGTAAATAGTCATAGGACCACCGATTGAACCGTTCCAGCATTCTGTTGAAGGAATACGAAGACCGCCTTCAGTACCCATAATGATTGTATCACCGGGAGTGTCGCAATGCATAGCCCATGCAATACGGAAGTCGAGAACGATGTCGTTTTCAAGGCGAACATAAGCAGCTGCAAAGTCATCAACGCCGAAAACCTCTGTGTATTCGGGCTTCTGGAGATATTCGGGCTTTTTACCGAAAAGACCTGCTTTAAAGCCTGTTACTGTGAGGGGCTTGGGATAACCGATTGCATTGAGAACCATATCAAGTGAATAGCAACCGATATCGCCGAGAGCACCAAGACCTGCTGTGTCCTCCTGGATGAAGGATGTACCGAAGGGAGTGGGGATACCCATTCTTCTGCCGCCACCGGTCTGGATGTAATAAATTTTACCGAGAACGCCGCTTTCGCAAATCTTCTTAACCATTTTCATATTTGCATCAAAACGGGGCTGGAAGCCGATGGAAAGAATTTTACCACTCTTTTTCTCTGCCTTGCAGATTTCAACTGCTTCTTCAAGAGTTACGCACATGGGCTTTTCAAGAAGAACATGAACGCCATGCTCAAGAGCATAAATTGCGCAGGGAGCGTGCTGACGGTTATATGTACAAATTGAAACAGCGTCAAGGTCTTTTTCGTTATCAATAAGCTCTTTGTCGCTTAAATAGTAGTTACCCTCAACACCATTCTGCTTTGCAAATGCTTCTGCTTTTCCGGGTACAAGGTCAGCAAATGCAACAACTTCAACATCTTCGCATTTTAAGTAGCTTTTAAGATGTGCCTCTGCAATCCAACCGCAACCGATAATGCCGACTTTGATTTTCTTGCCGTCATAAACTTTTTTTTCTGTTTGCTTTTCTTTAAAAGCATCAAGAATATTTGACATAATATACCTCCGTTCCGCTATAGCGGATGCTATTATTAATACACAATAAGATTAACATATTTCATAAATTCTTTCAATAATTAACAAGGTTTTTTCACATATTTTGAGGTCAAAAAACTGCACAAAATCTCAAATTAATATATAGTGCAAATTAACAAAGGATATTAAAAAATAAAAAATATTTGGAAATATAATATTGTTGTTAACAATTTGTTCACATTTACACAACATCGAAACAACAAGAAAGAGTTACTATATATATGCCAATACGATACGCAGGAAGTAAGTAACTTCTCGTTCAAGAAAAGACCACCGATGATTTTTCGGTGGTCTTTTCTTGTGCTTATAAAAAATAAATATATTATTTGTAATATTTATGAATTGAATTTTGATGGTGGGTATTGTATATTATAGTTGTATATTATATATGAGGTGTTAATGTGGTTATCTACCCCGAATCCTTCAGCGTTAAGCCCAATATTGAGGCAACAGCTTCTTTTAAAAATCTTTTTAATACTTCTGCCCAAACAGCAGTAGGAAAAAACCTTACTCTTCCAAAGGGTAAGTATGTTTTTATGAGCAAAAATGCAGAAGAAAGAGAAATTTTTATTTCAAATACGGTGGCAGTTGATGAATATAAAGCCGGAGAAAAGCCTAATGTCAGAAAAATCGGCTTTGCTATTGAAAATGTTAAGAATATGGAAATTGACTGCAATGATTCTGTTTTTATAATTGACGGAAATATGACAAATATTTTTATAAATAATTGTGAAAATATTATTCTCAAAAATCTGACAGTTGTTACGGTTAAACCCAATGTTCATAAAATAACCGTTGTTAAAGCTTCGCCCTTTTATGTAACCTTTAAAATTGACGGAATGAGTGATTTTAAAGAGGAAAACGGCGAATACTATTGGTATGGCACCGATTATAAAATGAATTTTACTGATTATAAAAACAGTGGCTGGTGGGTGCCCACTGCGAAGCCTGAGAATTTCTTCCATATTAAAAGAAGCGGTGCTCATCCTTTTCAAGGTGCTTCAAACATTCGTCAAGTTTCTGACAGAGTATTCAATGTAAGATATCTTCTGCCTAAAAGCTTTGTTGAGGGGCAGGTCTTTTATGTTTTCCCGATTATTCGTGACCAGGTAGGTATTCTTATTAATAATTCAAAGAAAATAACCTTGAAAAATGTTAAACAGCATTATAATCCTGCATTTTCTTTAATTTCTCAGAACAGCGAAAATATAACCTTGGAAAATCTCGATTTTTCACCTGTCAAAGATAGTGAAGTGGATTTTTGCTCCAAGGCGGATTTTATGCAATTCAGTATGTGCCGAGGAAAAATTGCCGTCCGAGATTGTAATTTTGACGGAGCAGGGGATGATGCTTGCAATGTTCACGGGGTGTATTTTAAAATTACCCAAAGCAGCAAAGATAAATTGACGGTTAAATTCCCTCACCCTCAGACCTATGGCCTTGAATGTATAAAAGAGGGGGACACAATCGCATTTGTTGACCCGAAAACCTTGATTGAGGTTGGCAGAACAAAGGTATTGAAGGCTACTTTAAGAGATAAATATTACTATGATATTACTACTGCAACCTACGATGCACCTTTAGGTGAGGGCGGAGTAATAGAAAATGTATCTGCAAGCCCTGATTTTGAATTCAGCGGAAATACTATTAATCGTGTTGTTACAAGAGGTGTCCTTGCTACAACAAGGGGCAAAATACGAATTGAAAACAATAAATTTTTGAACACGGGTATGAGTGGAATTCTTATTTCCGATGATGCAAAAGAGTGGTTTGAAAGCGGATGCGTGAATGATGTAATAATCAGAGGGAATGCTTTTATGAACTGCGAAGAGGATGCAATTCTCATTAAGCCCGAAAATAAAAAGTATAACGGACCTGTTCACAGAAATATTTTAATTGAAAACAATCTCTTTGTTTTAAATGAAACACATGCAGTTAATGTTTCTTGCAGCTCGGATGTTGTTTTGCAAGGAAACACCTATGCGGGAGCCCCTAAAAATGATAAATATATAGTTGCCGACAAAGTGGAAAATCTTGTGACGGACTAATAAAACAAAAGCCGTCCTATAAGGACGGTTTTGTTTTTATAAGTTTATTTTACTTTGAATGACTGGCAGCAGGTAGCGTCAACTGATTTTGCTTCGCAATTACAAGCGCCAACTTCAATGGCGTTTTTTGTGCAGTAATTTGCGTCTTTAGCGTGGTAAACGCAGGAATCAACTGTGCAACCGATGCTGTTGTTTTTCTGTTCGTTCATAATTTATAACCTCCTATTAGTATAGGTATAAGGAAAATGTCCTTTACCTATATTATTATGGGTAGTTTTTTATAAAATAGTCAGAGGTATTAAAATGAAAAAAGAAAATGTTATTAAAAGCTGTTATTCGGTTTTGAGAAGAACTACACCATTGGATTTCGATTGCGGGAAAATCTGTAACGGAAAATGCTGCAAGGGTGATGAAAAAACCGGTATGCTTCTTTTTCCCGGTGAAGAAGATTTAATAGACCCTCATATAAATGTTATAGAAACGCAGAGTGGTGATAAGCTTGCAGTTTGCAACGGTACCTGCGACAGAAACCGCCGTCCGCTTTCCTGCAGAATTTATCCTTTATTTCCTGTTGTTGTAAATAAAGATGGTGAAAGCGAAGTGAAGGTTTGCTTTGATTACAGAGCCGATTGCCCCTTGTATATTCCAAAGCCCCAATATAAATTTAATAAACGATTTTTAAAAGGTGTTAAAAGGGTAGGAAAATATCTTTTACTTAATGAGGAAACAAAAGAATTACTTCTTGAGCTTTCAGATAATTGCAACGAATATTATGAGCTTTTAAAAAAATTAAAATAAATTTAAAAAAGTGTTGACAAAGTTATTTCTGTCTGCTATATTATAACTGTAAATAGTAATCGTTACTATTTAGAGATTGAGAAAGGAGATGGTTATATGAGGAGTTCACGTCAAAGAGATGAAGTTCTTAAGGTTCTTAAAAGCTCTTGCGACCATCCCACAGCGGATATGATTTATGAACGAGTTAAAGAGAAGATACCTAA
This sequence comes from Acutalibacteraceae bacterium, assembly GCA_045541435.1. GTDB lineage: Bacteria > Bacillota > Clostridia > Oscillospirales > Acutalibacteraceae > DTU089. The sequence continues at coordinate 48,481 of JAZQJD010000003.1, read as the reverse complement.
TATCAGCCTCGGAACTGTTTACAGAAATCTCGGTCAGCTTCACGATGAAGGTCTTATAACCATCGTTGAAAGTAGTGATAAAAAGGTTCATTACGAGGGCAACCTTGAAGACCATATTCATTTCTTGTGTAAAAAATGCGATGTTATCACAGATATCTTTCATAAAAATGAGGTCCCGAAGGTTTTTGATAATTTAGGTCACCTGGTTGAATCTCAAAAAACAGTTTATTACGGAATCTGCAAGGATTGCCGAAATAATATATAAAAAGAAATAATTTTAAAGATTATTTAAAGGAGTCAATTATTATGAAAAAATGGAAATGTTTAGTATGCGGTCAGATCGTTGAAGGCGAAAATCCCCCTGCAGCTTGCCCTCTTTGCAAAGCTCCCGCTGAAAAATTTGTTGAAGTTAAAGATGAAGAAATGACTTGGGCAGCAGAGCATGTTCTCGGTGTTGCTAAAGGCGTTAGCGAAGAAATCATCGAAGGTCTTCGTGCAAACTTCCAGGGCGAATGCACAGAGGTTGGTATGTATCTTGCAATGGCAAGAGTTGCTCACAGAGAGGGCTATCCCGAAATCGGTCTTTATTGGGAAAAAGCAGCTTATGAAGAAGCAGAGCACGCAGCAAAATTTGCAGAGCTTCTCGGTGAGCTTGTAACAGATTCTACAAAGAAGAACCTCGAAATGAGAGTGGAAGCAGAAAACGGTGCTACTCTCGGTAAATTCGAGCTTGCAAAAATGGCTAAAGAACAGAACCTTGATGCTATCCACGATACAGTTCACGAAATGGCTCGCGACGAGGCAAGACACGGCAAAGCATTCGAAGGTCTTCTTAAGAGATATTTTGGTTAATTAATTATAAAAATTCAGACCTCATATTTAATATGAGAGGAGGCGTTAATATGAAGAAAAATGTTTTGATAGTTGTTCTGGCATTAATTGTTGCCGGTGGCGGCGGTTTTGTTGCAGGGGAAAAGATTGGTGAGAAAAACACAATACCTGAAACTACAGTTGAAAACACAACCGATGAAGCTGTAAAGGCAGAGGTAGTTCCGGAAACTACTGAAAAGATTGTTGAGGAAGTACCTGCTCAGGAACCCCAAACGGTTGTTGAAGTAAGTGAAAAGGTTGTATATGTACCCGAAAACAAGCCCGAACCCGAAACAAAAGCTGTTAGACCTACAGAAAAGGCTACAGAAGCTGCAACAAATGTGAATAAAAAGTCCGAACAAGTTAAAACTACAAGCGAAGCAGTCAAAAAAATCTCTCGTGACGAAGCAAAGAAAATCGCTTTGGACCATGCAGGTCTTAAAGAAGCGGATGTCAGAGGCTTGGAGGTTGAGCTTGATTTCGAAAAAGGCGCCTACGAGTATGAGGTAAGCTTTGAAAGCGGAAAATACGATTATGATTATGACATAGACGCTGTAAGCGGCAAAATCAAGTTTTCTGAAAAGGATTTGGATGACTGAATAAAAAGTTAGTTAGGAGAGTCTTTTATGAAATATGAATGTCCTTGCGGATATGTTTATGACCCGGAATTAGGTGACCCGGACAGCGGTATTGCTCCCGGCACAGCTTGGGAAGATGTTCCTGATGATTGGGTTTGTCCCGTTTGCAGTCTGGGTAAAGACGTTTTCAGAGAGGTATAAAAATCAAGTCAGGACCTACGAAAAGTTTTTCGTTGGTCCTGATACATATTGGAGGGTGTTTTATGGATAAAACAGCATTGTTTAATTTATCATACGGGGTTTATGTTGTAACAACCTGGGCAAACGGTAAAGCTACCGGTTGCACTGCAAATTCTGCTATGCAGATTACTTCTACTCCTGCAACTGTTGCAGTATCAATTAATCATGATAACTATACAAATGAGTGCATTAAGGATACAGGGGTTTTTGCACTTAACATTCTGGGCGAAAATGTTGACCCTATGATTATCGGCTCATTTGGCTTCAGAAGCGGTAGGGATGTTGATAAATTTGAGGGCATTGAGCCTCTTGTTAAAGGGTATCTTCCTGTTTTGCCCCAGGCTATGAGCTACATTACCTGCAAGGTTATTGATACAATGGAAACTGCAACTCATACCGTTTTCTTAGGTGAGGTGACAGATGCGGGAAATCTCAAAAAAGAAACACCTATGACCTATAAATACTATCACGAGGTTGTTAAAGGTACTGCACCTAAAAATGCACCTACCTACAGCGGAGATTAATATGAAAAATATTGTTTTAATCGGTATGCCCGGGGCAGGGAAAAGCACCATTGGCGTTATACTTGCGAAATCTCTTTTGTTCGACTTTTGTGATACGGATTTGAGTATTCAGAAGGAAACAGGTGAAAGCCTTTGTGACACGATTTCAAGAATGGGTATTGATGGGTTTATCAGTCTTGAAGAATCCGTGATATGTAAAAAGGCTTTCACCAATTCTGTTGTGGCAACGGGCGGAAGTGCCGTTTACGGCGAAAGGGCTATGAAAAAGCTTAAAGAAAACGGAATAATTGTTTATCTTAAAGTCAGTCCCGAGGAGCTTCAAAGCAGAATTAAAAATATACATACCCGCGGTATTGCAATGAAAGAGGGGACAAGCATTGCTGAGCTTTATGATGAAAGAGCACCTCTTTACGAAAAATATGCAGATATTACAGTAGATTGCGACGGTAAAACTGCGGAAGAATGTGTTGATTTGATTGTTGAACAAGCAGGTGGCGAAATATGAGTAATGAAAATTTTGTTCCACAATGGATTTTGGACAGTACAACTGCACCTGATGAAGTTAACAAGGATGTTGATAAAATCGTTGGCGGTTATGTGGCAGCATTTATGAAAAGAGGATTCTCTCAAGGTGAAATCGGTGAGCTTCTCGTCCCTGCTTTTACTCTTCCTTTAGAAGAGGTTGAAAAAAGAATCGACTGTGTTCTTTCCTGCGGGGAAAGCCCTAAAGATGAGCAACTGCGAATTCTTTGTGCCCGAATGGCATCAAGAGGTTTTTTATTTTCAAATGACAACAATGACCCTTGCGAGATAATTGAGTTAATAAAAGTAAAATACGGTAATAGTGTTGCTTTTGAAACTCTTCTTGTATTTCCCGAAATTCTTTCAGTGTGGAAAAAAGCAGATGTAAGAGAAAACGAAGAGTATAAAAACGATAAAAAACAAGCGGAATTTATTCTTAATGAAATTGCTTCAGTTTTTCCCGAAATATAAAAATTCTCCTCAACCGAAAAGTTGAGGAGAATAATTTTTTATTTCATAAGCTCATCTGCAAGAGTTTCTAATTGTTTGATGTTTTCTTCATTCATTGCAGATTTGATTGAAACAGTGGTATCTGTAAAAGTGATGTCTTTAGATTTTTCAAGCATACCTTTAATAATCTTTGCGGCGGTGGGAAACCAAGTTCCGTTTTCAATTATACCGATAGTTCTCTTCTGATAAAGTCTTTCAGTGAGAGCATCAACAAAGGTTCTCATAAAGGGGAAGATATCCGAGTTATAAGTGGTGGTTGCAAGAACAAGCTTTCCGTAACGGAATGCATCTTCAACTGCTTCTGCCATATCATCTCTTGCAAGGTCTGTAACAGTAACCTTGGGACAGCCTTTAGCTTTGAGAATTTCTTCGAGCTTTAAAACAGCTTTCTTAGTGTTGCCGTAAACAGAGGTGTAAGCAATTACAACACCCTCGCTTTCAACACCATAGGAAGACCAAGTATTGTAAAGGTCAAGGTAATAACCGAGATTTTCTGTGAGAATAGGCCCGTGAAGAGGGCAGATTTTTTCGATTTCAAGGCTTGCGGCTTTTTTAAGAAGATTCTGAACAGGTGTGCCGTATTTACCAACAATACCGAAATAATATCTTCTTGCTTCGCATGCCCAATCTTCATCTGCATCAAGTGCACCGAATTTGCCGAAACCGTCTGCAGAGAAAAGAATTTTATCCTTGGAATCGTAAGTAACAATAACCTCGGGCCAATGTACCATTGATGCGGTGATAAATGTAAGCACACGACCGCCTAAGTCAAGAGTATCATTTTCGCCTACAACAATTTGTCTGTCTTCGTAATCTGTTCCGAAAAAGTTTTTCATCATTGCAAACGCCTGTTTGGATGCAACGATTTTTGTTTCGGTATAGGTCTGCATAAAGATGTTAATGCTTGCGGAGTGGTCAGGCTCCATATGCTGAATAATAATGTAATCAGGTGCATTGCCATCCAACGCTTCTTTGATATTAGCCATCCACTGACTGTAAAAGTTAATATCAACGCTGTCCATAACAGCAGTTTTTTCGCCTTTTATAATGTATGAGTTATATGCCATACCGTTAGGTACAATATACTGCCCCTCAAATAAATCAATATCGTGGTCGTTTACACCTACATAAAAAACTGAATCAGTAATTTTCATATTTATATCTCCGTATATATTTTTTTATATTACATATTATAATACACTTTTTTTGCGATTTTTTCAATGGTAAAGTGTTGTAATATAAAAATATTGTGTTTGGTTATAAAGTATTTATTTGAAAATTAGAGTGAAGAAGTGGTTGCCTGTTCGTGCCTGCCTTCAAAGGCGGGGGGGGTGGTTCTTGACGCACTCAAAGGAGCGTCATTGAATTGAAAATTCAAAACGCACTTGCACCATAGAGTTAATTTATTTAGAACAAAAGGTTTATTACAGTTCCACCTGTGGTGAAATGTTGCTTCGCAACAAAGAACCTTCCGTCACGAAAAATCAAGATTTTTCGCGCCACCTTCCTTTGAAGGAAGGCTCAAAACACATCAACAAAATTGTCCTTGAAAAATGTATTGTTTTTAACTGTAAAGTGTTGTATTAGTTGGGTTTTATGTTATAATTTTTGTGTAATATAGTTTTTGTTCAGGAGAGAATTTTTATGACAAATAAAGAAAAAATGCACTCGGGAATGATTTATTACCCCAGCGGTGACGATATAATGGTTGAGCAGTTGGGGTATGTTAATAAGCTTTATGATTTTAATATGACAAGACCTACAGAATTAGATAAAAGAGCAGAGATGCTCAAAGAAATGTTTGCGGAAATAGGAGAGGACTGCTACATAGAACCACCGTTTCACGCTAACTGGGGAGGTCATCACGTTCATTTCGGTAAAGCAGTTTATGCGAATTTCGGTCTTACAATGGTTGACGATACTCATATTTATGTTGGGGATTATACAATGTTCGGTCCGAATGTTATTGTGGCAACGGCAGGTCATCCAATACTTCCCGAGCTTCGTGAGAAAGCGTATCAATATAATATGCCTGTTCATATCGGCAGAAATTGTTGGATTGGTGCAGGTGCAATTATTCTTCCCGGTGTTACAATAGGCGATAATACTGTTATTGGTGCTGGTAGCGTTGTAACTAAAGATATTCCTGCAAATGTTGTTGCGGTTGGAAATCCCTGCAAGGTGCTTCGTGAAATAAGTGAGCATGATAAAGAGTTTTATTTTAGGGGCAGAAAAATAGATTATAATAATTTATAAATTACGAATTACAAATTAGAAATGAGAAATTAAGGTGCAAAGCCGATTATAATTTTATTGACGAACTATGTAGAATGGTGTATAATTAGTTTAACTTGATAAACAGGTGAGAGGAGAATAAATATGGCATTATTTAAAAACAAAAAAAATCAGAATATGTCAGAAAGGCAGAAGCTTACCGCAAGATATAACGGTGCAAGAAGCAACATTTTGCTTGTAATTGCATTTACATTGGTAAACAGCGTTTTACTTTTTACAGGTAGCGATTCATACTTCCTTTTCTCTGCGGCAATTCCTTACTATATGACATTATTTGGTCTTCTTTATACAGGAAGAATGCCTGCTGAATGGTATGAGGGTGTTGAGAATTTCCAACCCGACCCCGATGCAGTATTGTATATCTATGTTGTTATTGCGGTTGTTATTGTTGGAATTTATGCACTTATGTGGTTCCTTTCAAAGAAGCACGGCTATGGTTGGCTTGTTGCGGCACTTTTATTGTTCGTTGCTGATACCTTTGCAATGTTTTACTACACAGGCTTTACAACAGATATGATTCTTGATTTTGTATTTCATATCTGGGTGCTTGTATCTCTTACAAGCGGTATCATTGCGGCAATCAATCTTAAAAAATTGCCCGAGGAAGAGTCCTACCTTGCTCAAGAGGGTCAGACCTACAGCTATATTCCTCAAGCAGAAATGCCCGTTGAAAATGCTGCGGTTGAAGCTCCTGTTGAAGTGTCCGCTGAAGCTGTAGAAGAAGCAAAAGAATAAATAAAAGAATAAATAAAAAAGTTTTGCCCCTGTTAACTTTCATTGTGAAAGCTAACAAGGGCAATTTGTTTATATCTCTTCTATATCATAAGGTGTTGTCTGGTAAACGAAGTAGTTGAGCCAGTTGGAATAGAGTAAATTCGCATGAGAACGCCAGGTGTTAAGCGGTGCTTTAGTGATATCATCATTTGGGAAATAATTTTTCGGCATTTTGATATCAAGCCCTGCATCCTTATCACGAAGATACTCGTTTTTAAGTGTTTCTGTATCGTATTCCGAATGACCTGTAACAAAAATTTGCTTTCCGTTTTCTGATGAGGTGATATAAATACCCGCTTCGTCAGAAGAAGCTAAAATTTTAAGCTCGGGAACTTTTTCGATATCCTCTCTTTTCACTGTGGTGTATCGTGAATGGGGAACGGGGAATTCATCATCAAAGCCTCTTAAAAGAATTGAATGCTTATAATCGGCTTTATGGTTGTAAACTCCCGAAAGCTTTTCGGGTAAAGGATATTTCTTAATACCATAATGGTAGTAAAGACCTGCCTGAGCACCCCAGCAGATATGGAATGTGCTTGTAACGTGGGTTTTTGACCATTCCATTATTTCGCAAAGCTCATCCCAATAGGTTACCTCTTCGAACTCCATTTTTTCAACGGGAGCACCTGTGATAATGAGTCCGTCAAATTTTCTGTGTTTAACATCTTCAAAGGTTTTATAAAAAGCAAGAAGATATTCCTTTGGAGTGTGCTTAGGTACGTGAGATTTTGTATGAATAAGCTCAAACTCCACCTGCAAGGGAGAGTTACCTAAAAGGCGGGAAAGCTGAGTTTCTGTTTCCGTTTTTTTCGGCATGAGGTTTAAAACCAAAATTTTCAACGGACGAATATCTTGAGTTATGGCACGAGTATCGGTCATAACGAAGATGTTCTCTTTTTCAAGGGTTTTTACTGCCGGTAACTCATCCGGTAATTTTATGGGCATTCCTCATACCTCCTTTTCTAAATTATAAATTACAAATTAAAAATTAGAAATTTCGGGACCTGCGGTCAACAATTATAATAACGGCGTAGCCCATTAATTTATAATTTGTCATTTCTAATTTGTAATTTTATTCAAGTGCTTGCTTAATATCAGCGATAAGGTCTTCTGCGTTTTCAAGACCGCAGGAAAGACGAACAAGGTTAGCTGTAATTCCGCAAGCTTCAAGCTCTGCATCGTTCATCTGGCGATGAGTTGCACTTGCAGGGTGTAAGCAACAGCTTCTTGCATCTGCAACATGAGTTTCAATAGCGATAAGCTTAAGCTTTTTCATAAACTCCTCTGCGGCTTTTCTTCCGCCTTTAACACCGAATGAAACAACACCGCAGGTACCGTTGGGAAGGTATTTCTGAGCTAATTTATAATATTTATCATTTTCAAGACCTGCATAGGTAACCCATTCGATTTTATCATTCTCTTCAAGGAATTTTGCAACTGCAAGACCGTTTTCGCAATGGCGTTTCATTCTTACATGAAGACTTTCAAGACCTAAGTTGAGATAGAAAGCATTCTGAGGTGATTGGATTGAACCGAAATCTCTCATAAGCTGAGCTGTAGCCTTTGTGATAAATGCGCCCTCTTTTCCGAAACGCTCTGCATAAGTGATGCCGTGGTAGCTATCGTCGGGAGTGCAAAGGCCGGGGAATTTATCAGCGTGAGCCATCCAGTCAAATTTACCCGAATCAACAATACAACCGCCGACTGCGGCACCGTGACCGTCCATATATTTTGTTGTTGAATGAGTAACAATATCTGCGCCCCATTCAAAAGGACGGCAACCAACAGGAGTTGCGAAAGTATTATCAATAATAAGCGGAACGCCATGAGCGTGAGCCGCATTTGCAAATTTTTCAATATCAAGAACAGTAAGGGCAGGGTTTGCAATGGTTTCACCGAAAACTGCCTTTGTGTTGGGTCTGAAGGCTGCATTAAGCTCTTCTTCTGTGCAGTCGGGTGAAACGAAAGTGAACTCAATACCCATTCTCTTCATTGTAACTGCAAAAAGGTTGTAGGTTCCGCCGTAAATTGTGGAAGAAGAAACAACGTGGTCACCGCAGGAAGCAATGTTGAAAATAGCGTAGAATGATGCTGCCTGACCCGAAGATGTAAGCATTGCAGCAGTACCGCCTTCAAGCTCGCAGATTTTTGCGGCAACTGAATCGTTAGTGGGGTTCTGAAGACGGGTATAGAAATAACCGTTTGCTTCAAGGTCAAAAAGCTTACCCATATCCTCGCTTGTTGCATACTTAAAGGTTGTGCTCTGAATAATGGGGATTTGACGAGGTTCGCCGTTGCCGGGAGTGTAGCCCCCTTGAACACATTTAGTTTCTATTCTGTAATCACTCATTTTTATCATCCTTTCGAATGTTGTATTAAATATTAATCTGTAAGGAAGATGCACCAGTAGAAAGTGTGACCGTCCTTAGTGTAAGCTCCTACACCGAATTTCTTGAAATTCTTACTGCAAAGAGCTTTTTTACTTTGATGCTCTTTTACAAGCTCGTCAAAGGTTTCCTTGTAACCGAATGAAGCGGGGATTATTATTTTATCTGCAAAGGTATAGCTTATGCCTTTTTCGTCAAGAAGAGAGTAGTAATAAGAGCCGTCTTCACGGGCGAAAGCGGTACCTGTTTTGGTGGCGTATTCTTCCGCTGCTTCTCTTGCGGCATTGCAAAGGTCTTTTGAAAGCTTTAAGGAGGAAGCACCTTCATTAACTCGCAATTCGTTAACTTTTTTTAGGAATAAATCGGGGTTTTCGCTAAATTCATAGCCTTCCATCTGCTTTTTGAATTCCTGGCCTGCGGCAGTTTTTAAAATAAGGCGGGCATCTTTTGTGGTAATGAAGTTGTCACCGTCTATATCACTGGCTTCAAAATCCATACTTGTAAGCTCGTCTTTATAAATGCCTGTTGCAACGGAAAGAGCAATGATAACATCTTGAGTTGTAACATTGGCATCGTTGTTTATGTCACCGTAATATCTTTTAATTTCTATAGCCCCAAAGGGCATAGCGGTCAGCACTATGATAGCGGTTATAACAACTGCAATAACTGATACTTTCAAAGCTTTTTTCATAGAACCACCTTTCCGTAGGCTATAATCACCTATTCTAATATGTTGATAACCTATTATACAATATATAAAAAGAAAAAGCAACGAATAATTTGTGAATAAATTACTCGTTGCTTTGGATTTTACTCTCCTATCAAGTTACATTCTTTGATTTTGTTCTCTTTAAGTATGAAGCCTTTAGCCTCAAATGGTTTGAATTTGATTTCAAGCTCTTTGCCTTTTAAGGTTATTATTGTTGCTTCTTCGTTTTCTGAAGAGTTGAAAAAACGGAACAGATATTGATTTTTGTTTATCTTTTTGAAAGAAGAAAGAATGATTTTAGAATTATTGATTTCAAGTTCTGTTTCTTTCTTTTCTCCGTTTCCCGATGGGAAGAATGAGAGAGCAAAGGGCGGTTGGTTGAAAATTTCAGCTTCCATATCAATGAAGTTGAAATCGGGAGTTAATCTGTAAGAGAAATCTCTTTCGCCCATATCGATGTGGTTATGGAATCTGTCGTCATCAGTAATGGGCCTTTGATTTATGGGGTGGGCAGAATAAACGGGTGTTCTCATAAGGGTTATGTTGAGTGTATTATTCTTTGCGCTACCGCCATAAGTGCTGCTGTTTATAACTGCAAAGGCTTTGTTTTCATCCTTGAATGCACACCATTTCTGATATGTTACCTCTTTTTCCTCATTTAAAAGCTCTTCTCTGCCGTAAGCGGTTTGACCGATGAATCGGGGATTAGCTAAATCGGTGTCGAAAGAAAGCTTGTAAAGTGTGTTAACGTCATTAGCGAGGATTTTTATATCTATATCAATATAAATATCCTGTTTCGGAAGAGTATAGGTGATTATTGCAAAGGAGTTGCGGTTTTTTAATGTTGCTTGGATTTTTGCTCTCACGTCACCGTTTTCGATAATGTGAACATTTTCGTGGTTTGCATTGGGGTAACCTGAGAATTTGTTTGCCTCTTCTTTTGAAAGTAGCGTGAATTCGCCGATTTTGTCATAAAAACCGTCATTAGTCATACCCCAAGGGTCTTCGTTGTCCTTATATACGAGAATTTTACCGCTGTTTTCTTTCAGAAGATTTATGCCGTTTGCTTCGTATTTGTCAATAAGGCCTGTTGTTTTATTAATGAGAACAGAAACTTTTTCATTTTTAAAAACGAAGTGGGTATCAGTTTCCTTTAAAGGTGCAATAGGTCTTTTGTTGATTTTGTGAACCTTTAATTCGCAATCAAAGCGATTGATGCTCATTGGCTTCAATTCTGCACGGAAGCAAATTCGCTTTCTCCAGTCCATAGTCATACTGCTTGCTTCTTTTTCGTTCTGGCAGGGGTGATAATTTCCGTTTTCGTCACGGATTTTAACGAGCGTGGTTTCGCCCTCGTTCCAGTTTTGGTCAGCAAGCTGGAATTCAACCTGGATTTCTCTTGTAACGGTGTAGGGGTGGGGATTGAAGACAATAACGGGAATTTCGCCGTCGATAGCTTTTTTCTGACCCTCACAAAGCTTGAAAAACGCTTTTGCTGTAAGGCGGGCAACGATTTCTCTACCATAGCCTAAAAGGCGGAGAATCTCAGCTTCACCATCCTTGATCATGGTGCCGGGAAGAATATCGTGGAACTGACTGAAAAGTAAAGCTTTTTCTGCGGATTTCAGCTCCTTTTCATCATAATCAACACCGCTTAAAGCAAGCATTTTTTCGCAGGTTACAAGCTCGTTTTCTAATGCTCTGTAATTCTTTTTGATTTGCGTCATTGTTGTGTAGCAGCCTACCATACAATGAACAAGAGATTTGGAATAAGTGTTAAGCTCTTTTGTATCAACCTTGGAGAAATAGTTTTCGCAATATGAATGCTCGACGATTATTTCGGGGTGCGTTTTTATGTATTCCTCAATATTATCAAGGTCGATTTTTGAAGGCCCGCCACCATGGTTTCCGACACCCCAAAGCATAAGGTTTGCACCATCGTGAGCATCATTTAAAAATCTGTCAATTTTTTGAGTAACCTCACCTCTTGCACAGTTGTAGCCACCCCACATTGAGTGACCGATAATTTCACTGCCGTCATAGCCTTTCCAGATAAAATCTGTATCATCACCGACAACGTTGTGAGGACGCATAAATAAATAGGAATGGTAGCCTGTCTTCTTTAAAATCTGAACGAGTCCGCGAGTGTGACCAAAGGGGTCAAAGTTTATTGCGGTGGTGGGTTTAACGCCGAATTTCTCTTTGAAATAGGCATTGCCTACCTCAATCTGACGAAGAAATCCCTCTGCGGAGGGCATTGTGCAGTCGGGCTGAAGATACCAACCGCCCATAATACGCCATTTACCGATTTTTACAAGCTTCTGAATTTTTTTGAAAAGCTCGGGCTCGTTTTCTTCAACCCATTCATAAAGAACGGATTCGTTGTGATTGAAAATAAAATTATCATATTTTTCGCAGAAGTCTGCGGCAACTCGGAAGGTGGAGATTGCCTCAGCTATGCCTTCGTTTTTTGCCCAAAGCCAGATTGGATCAAGGTGAGCGTTACATAATAAATGAATTTTTTTCATGGGGATCCCTCGGGAAATTTATTTTAATGTTTAAAAATTTTTGCATTGGAAATCGCTCCAGTTGCTGTCGGAAGCTAAATTGCCGTTGTTTTTGAAAGTGTTAAGTGCTTTGCTGTTGCCTTTAAGCCAGGCATTGCACCAATCGAGAATATATGAAGAATATTTTTCGGGGTTTGAACAACAGGTGGTGTGAATTGCGCCGTTAAGAGAAGCGTAAACCGCAGGGCCTTTTGCAACATCGTAAGCAGGCTGAATCCACTTTGATGGGGAAACTATCATATCTTTTTCGCCTGCGATAAAGAGAGTGGGGGCTGAGTTCGGTTCTGCTTCTTCAAGGAAATTACTGCCTGCGATAGAAACGACACATTTGATTCTTGAATCCTTAACCGCAGCATTAACGGAGCTTCTGCCGCCTTGGGAATGACCTATAGCACATAATTTGCTTGAGTCAACCTTTTTATAGGCAAGGCTTGAAGAGTTGTTGCTGAGGGAAATAACAAAATCAAGGGCAGCAAGCTGAGCGGAGCCATCTGCAGACATTGTTTCGCTGCTTGCGATAACAATGTAACCGCCTTTGGCAAGCTCTGAAAGTAAGCCTGCATACATATCGGGCGGACACATCGTGCCGTTTGCCCAGGAAAGAACCGGGTAAGCTTTCTTTGAGGATTTTATATTTTCGGGGTAGTAGACATAATAAGTTCTGCCGTCAGCTTCGTGAATTTCTTGGCTTGAAGTTGCAGGAGGTGGGGTTACACTTTGCGTTTGTTGAGGTGTTTGAGCCTCAGGTGTATTTGAATGTGGCTCTTGCTGAGCAGAACCGTTACCGCTATCGGTTGCAGGTGCTTGTGTTTCAGTAGATGCTGCACCGCCGTTTGTAGTATCGGGAGCAGTTGTTATTGCAGCAGAAGAATCAACAAGTGTATCGGAATATGTAATATCTGAATTAACGGTTTCATTTGGTGCAATGTATTGTTCTGATGTGGTGGTTGTTTCGTCGGTGGTATCTTTGCCGCAGGAAGCTACCGAGAAAAACAATGCACATACTAATAATATTGCTATTATAGATTTGAACTTTTTCATTTTTATATCCTCCTCGAATGTTTATATTAGGTATTATAGCAAATAAAAGGGTAGTGTTCAAGAGTGTGTTCGGCTTCGCCGAGTGAAGTTCGAGTCTCTTTATAAATGTTTGTGTCTTGCTTCGATTGTAGATTTCGTACCTTTGCCCTCTTGCGGTGCCCAAAATTGTTTGCTCGCTATTCGCTTCGCACAATTTTGACCGCTACGCCAACTCGCACTCCCTGCACCCGCCACCGGCGGCGGTCGTGCTCCTTGCCCGCGCCGGAACCGCCGTTCGATTTCGAATCTATTATTCCAAGCCAAAGAAAAAAGCATCCCGAAGGATGCTTTTTCTTTGGCGCAGAAGGAGAGACTCGCAAGGCTCTGCCTTGCGTTTGCTACGCAAACAACCGATTGTGTTCGGCTTCGCCGAGTGAAGTTCGAGTCTCTCCACCGAAACTTTAATTTTGAAACAAAACAAAAAAGATACCCTTTCGGATATCTTTCTTGTTTGGCGCAGAAGGAGAGACTCGAACTCTCGCGCCGGTTTCCCGACCTACGCCCTTAGCAGGGGCGCCTCGTCACCAACTTGAGTACTTCTGCATTGGTAACTGAAATCAGTTATTAAATTGTCCTCAAAAGAGGTGGCGCAGAGAGTGGGATTCGAACCCACGGTACGTTGCCGTACGACGGTTTTCAAGACCGTTCCGTTATAACCACTTCGGTATCTCTGCATATGTTAGCCTTGATATATTATCACACATAAATAAAAAAGTCAACAGTTTTTTGTTTCAATTATTAAAAACTTTTTCTAAAAATTTTTGAATAAACTCTTGACATTCGGAAAATGTAAGAGTATAATGACGTTCGTCTTAGCGGGATAGTGTAACGGTAGCACGACAGACTCTGACTCTGTTTGTTGGGGTTCGAATCCCTATCCCGCTGCCAAAAAAAGAAAGTATCCATCAGGATGCTTTCTTTTTTTATTTAGATTATATAGGGATTCGAACCAGGAGGGAGCAAACGAAGTTTGCGGAAGAAAACAGTCCGGTGTGACTGTTTTCGCCGACGTGGGCAACGAGCGAAGCGAGGCGAGAGGCGCAGAGCGCCGGAAAAATCCCTATCCCGCTGCCAAAAAAAGAAAGTATCCATCAGGATGCTTTCTTTTTTTTATCCAATCCGAAGGATTGGTATGTAATCGCCGTCAGGCGTATGTAATCAGCGAAGGTGTATGGTATCACCGAAGGTGCTTTTTTCTCCTTCGGATTGGTTACATACATCTTTGCGAGTTGATTACATACCCAACTTCGTTGTGGTTACATTCCGTATGCGACGGATTACATACAATACTTCGCATTGATGGTGTGTCTTTCACCACGATGAAGTTACCCTGACGGGCAAACGGATTGAAAAGGTTAATTTATTGTGCTATAATTATAATATAATAATAGTATTGGAGGCTGTTTTATGAATTGTCCATATTGTTCAAAGGAAATGCGTTCTGGTTATTTTCACGATTATGAAGTTCCTATTAAGTGGATACCTGCTGATAAAAAGTTTTCTTTACTTGATTTTACGGTAGTTGGAGGCGCTGTTCCATTAACTTATGAAAAATATTCTTGGGTAAAAGGATATGTTTCACAAGCCTATTATTGTGAAGGTTGTCAAATTGTAATTGCAAAAACTGAAAACGAAAACAAGTAATAAAAAATTACAATGTATTTAAAAGTCACTTTTGGGAAGTGGCTTTTCTTTTTTGTATAAATTTCCTTTTTTATTCACAAACTATTTACAAAAATATTTGCAAAAGTAGTTGACAAATGCTACTTGTGGGAGTATATTATTAACAGAGTTAGCACTCACCCAACGAGAGTGCTAACGGTGATAAAAATCAAAAAAGAGGTGAGGTCGTGGCAGAGCTTACAGGACGCAAGCAACAAATACTTGCAATTATAATTGAACGTTTTATTGCTACGGGCGAGCCTGTTGGTTCAAAAGCGATTTGCTCGGAAATGGGAAATGCGGTTTCTTCCGCTACCATTCGTAACGATATGGCGGATTTGGTTGAGCTGGGTCTTCTTGAACAACCCCATACCTCTGCAGGTCGTGTGCCATCTCAGCTTGGTTACAGATATTATGTAGATAATCTGATGACTGCCTATGAATTAGGTATAGAAGAACAGGAACGAATCAAAATATGGTTGCAGTCCTTTTCGGGTGAGCCCGATAAGCTTCTTGAGAAAGCGGGTAGTATTCTTGCGGAGCTTACGGATTGCGTTGCGGTTTCCTCATCTCCTGCTGATGCAGATGCAAAAATCAAAAGAATTGAGCTTGTTCCCTTAAGTGAGCATACGGCAATGATTGTTCTTCTTGCTACCTCGGGTATTCTTAAAAGCTCTGTTGTGAGAAGCGATACTCAGATTAATGTTGATATTGCCGAGGTTTTCTACAATATCTGCCAGAATTATTTTATCGGCAAATCCGTTTCTGATATAAATGTAATGTTTATTCAGACTCTTGTTGCTTCCCTTGGGGACAGAGTTTTTATAATGTCACCTTTTTTATGTGCTATAGCAGACCTTTGCGAAGCTGTTAAAACAACTGAGCTTCATTTAAAAGGTCAATCAAACATACTCAACCATGAAGAGCTTTCTGATGATGCTTTTCGCCTTATGGATTTTCTTCACAGAGGAACGCCTCTTGAAAATATGCTTGGCTCACATAAGAAGCAATTAAATGTGGCAATCGGTACTGAAAATCTTTACAGAGAATTGAAAAATTCATCAACAATTTTTTCGAAATATTCCGTAGGGGATAAGGATAGCGGTTCAATCGGAATAATCGGTCCTACGAGAATTGATTATGCAAGGCTTATTCCCAGTATAAAATATTTAGCATCGGTTATCGGAAATCTTCTTTCCGAAACTCTTGATGAGGAGTGAGGTAAAAATGGTAAACGAAGAAAATAAAGCAGTTGAAGCAGAAGAAACTGCAGAAGTGAAAAAAGAAACAAAAAAAGAAAAGAAATCAAAGAAGAATGCAGAGGTTGATGCTCTCAAGGCTGAAATTGAAAAGCTTTCAACTGATTTAGCAAATCTTAAGGATTCCCACCTTCGCACTCTTGCGGAGTACGATAATTACAGAAAACGCTCTCAGAGAGAAAAGGAAGCAACCTATGGTGATGCAAAGGGCAATACTATCAAGGCACTTCTTCCCGTAATCGATAATTTCGACAGGGCTTTGGACAACACAACCGACGATGTTGAGGTGTATAGAAAAGGCGTTGAAATGACGGTTACTCAGCTTAAAGAAATTCTCAAGAATATGGATGTTGAGGCTTTCGGTGCAGTTGGTGACGAGTTTGACCCCAATATTCACAGTGCGGTTATGACCGTTGAAAATGATGAGCTTCCCGAAAATTCAATCGCGGCAGTTTTTGAAAAAGGTTATAAAATGGGTGACAGAATATTGCGTTTCGCAACTGTTCAAGTTACCAATTAACAAATATATAATAAATACTTAAAAATAAATTCGGAGGTAATTAAAATGGCAAAAACAATTGGTATTGACTTAGGTACAACTAACTCTTGCGTAGCAGTTATCGAAGGCGGCGAGCCCGTAGTTATTGCTAACGTTGAAGGTAACAGAACAACTCCCTCTGTTGTAGGCTTCTCAAAATCCGGCGAAAGACTTGTTGGTCAGGTTGCAAAGCGTCAGGCAGTTCAGAATCCCGACAGAACAATCGCACCTATCAAAAGACAGATGGGTACAGATTACAAGGTTCAGATTGATGACAAATCCTATACACCCCAGCAGATTTCTGCAATGATTCTCTCTAAGCTTAAAGCTGATGCAGAAAGCTATCTTGGTGATAAGGTAACAGAAGCTGTTATCACAGTTCCCGCTTACTTTACAGACTCCCAGCGTCAAGCAACTAAAGACGCAGGTAAGATTGCAGGTCTTGAGGTTAAGAGAATCATCAACGAGCCTACAGCAGCTGCTCTTGCTTACGGTATCGATAAAGAAAATGACCAGAAGGTTATGGTTTATGACCTTGGTGGCGGTACTTTCGACGTTTCCATTATCGAAATGGGCGAGGGTGTTCAAGAGGTTCTTGCAACTGCAGGTAACAACCGCCTTGGTGGTGACGATTTCGACCAGAGAATTATCGACTGGCTCGTAACTGAATTTAAGAAAGAAACGGGCTCAGACCTTTCAACTGATAAAATGGCAATGCAGAGACTTAAAGAAGCTGCAGAAAAAGCAAAAATCGAGCTTTCCGGCGTTACTTCATCTGCAATTAACCTTCCCTTTATTACAATGACTGAAGCAGGTCCTCTTCACCTTGACACAACTCTTACAAGAGCAAAATTCAACGAGCTTACAGTTGACCTTGTTGAAGCAACAATGGCTCCCGTTCGTCAAGCAATTTCCGACTCCGGTCTTAAGGTTTCCGAAATTGATAAGGTTCTTATGGTTGGTGGTTCTTCAAGAATTCCCGCTGTTCAAGATGCAGTTAAAAACTACACAGGCAAAGAGCCCTACAAGGGAATCAACCCCGATGAATGCGTTGCAATGGGTGCAGCTCTTCAGGCAGGTGTTCTCGGCGGCGATGTAGAAGGTCTTCTTCTCCTTGACGTTACACCTCTTTCACTCGGTATTGAAACTCTCGGTGGCGTTTGCACAAAGATTATTGAAAGAAATACAACAATCCCCACAAAGAAGAGCCAGATTTTCTCAACTGCTGCAGATAATCAGACATCAGTTGAAATCCATGTTCTTCAAGGTGAAAGAGAATTTGCAAGAGATAACAAAACTCTCGGTATGTTCCACCTTGACGGCATTCTTCCTGCTCGCCGTGGTACTCCTCAGATTGAAGTTACTTTCGACATTGACGCTAACGGTATCGTTCACGTTTCTGCAAAAGACCTTGGCACAGGTAAAGAACAGTCAATCTCCATTACAGCTTCTTCCAATATGAGCAAGGATGATATTGATAAGGCTGTAAGAGAAGCAGAGCAGTTTGCAGAGGAAGACAAGAAACGTAAAGAAGCTGTTGATATCCGTAACGGTGCAGACCAGATGGTATTCGAATGCGAAAAGCTTGTTTCCGAAAACGGAGATAAATTCGACGAAGCAGATAAAAATGACATCAACGCTAAGGTTGAAGAACTCAAAGAAGCTCTTAAGGGCGAAGATATTGAGCTTATCAAATTAAAGCAGGAAGCTCTTCAGACAAAATTCTATGAGATTTCCGAAAAGCTTTACAAAGCAGCAGGCGGTGCACAGGGCTTCGACCCCAACAATATGGGTGCAGGCTTTGACCCCAACGCAGCAGGTGCACAGGGTGGAGATAACTACACAGAAGCACCTTTCACAGATGTTGACTAATTGTTAAATATATTCTCAAAGACGGTTCTCAAAAAGAGCCGTCTTTGGTGAGTAATAAGTTCCTATAAGAAAGGAATTACTTATGGCAGACAAAAGAGATTATTACGAGGTGCTTGGCGTTTCCAAAAGTGCCACACCCGACGAAATAAAAAAAGCGTATCGTCAGCTTGCGAAAAAATATCACCCCGACCTTAACCCCGATAATAAAGAGGCAGAGGCAAAGTTCAAGGAAGCAAACGAGGCTTATGAAATTCTTTCGGATTCCGATAAGAAAGAAAAATATGACCGCTTCGGCTTTGCAGGTGTTGACCCCAGCTATGGCGCAGGTCAAGGTGGCGGATTCGGTGGCTTCGGCGGCTTTGACGGAGGAATGGAATTCGATTTGGGTGACCTTTTCGGTTCGTTTTTCGGCGGATTCGGTGGCGGCGGTGGACGTTCTAATCCTAACGCACCTCGCAGAGGTAGCGATATTCAGACTAACATATATATTTCCTTTGAGGAAGCCGCAAAGGGCTGCAAGAAAACTGTTGAATTCCAGAAAATTGAGGTCTGCGATGAATGCTCCGGCTCGGGCGCTGCAAAGGGCTCTTCACCCCAGACCTGCCCCGACTGTAACGGCAGAGGTCAGATAAATGTTCA
Organism: Acutalibacteraceae bacterium; assembly: GCA_045541435.1. Taxonomy (GTDB): domain Bacteria; phylum Bacillota; class Clostridia; order Oscillospirales; family Acutalibacteraceae; genus DTU089. The sequence continues at coordinate 29,455 of JAZQJD010000003.1, read as the reverse complement.
GCAGAGAACACCTTTCGGCACTATCAGTACATCAAAGCCCTGTCAGCGTTGCGGCGGTAAGGGCACCTTCAATCCCAATCCCTGCTCAAGATGTAAGGGCGCAGGCAGAATCAGAAGAACTGTTAAGCAGGAGATTACCATTCCTGCAGGTATTGATGACGGACAGATTTTTACAGTTCGTAATATGGGTAACGCAGGTGCAAACGGTGGCCCCGCAGGTGATTTGAGAGTTGGAGTTATTGTTAAACCCCATCCCTTCTTTGAACGTGACGGCTACAATGTATGGTATGATGTTACAGTCAGCTTCGTTCAAGCAGCTTTAGGTGATAAGCTTCGAGTTCCCACTCTTGACGGACAGGTTGAATATATTCTTCCTGCAGGAACTCAACCAGGCGACATTTTCAAGTTAAAGGGCAGAGGTATTCCCGTTCTTAATTCTACAAGACGAGGCGACCAGCTTATCAGAGTTAACATTGAGGTTCCTAAAAACCTTAATGATAAGCAGAAAGAAGCTCTTATGAACTTTAACACCACTATGGGCGCAAAGCCTGTTGATCCGGAAGAGAAGAAAGGCTTCTTCGGTAAAAAGAAAAAATAAGCTATTATATTTAGCGCATAAAGTGATTTAACAAGGATTGCAACAAGGTTGTAATCCTTGTTTTTGGGTACAGTTGATGTTTTAGCTTTTTTATGGTATGATTATTTTTATAAAGAAAAGAGGCGTTTTTAATGAAAATTATGATTGCATCCGATATTCACGGTTCACTTAAATACTGCCGTGAATTAGTTGAGAGATATAAAGAAGAAAATTGCGAGAAATTAGTGCTTTTGGGTGATGTTCTTTATCACGGGCCTCGTAACGATTTGCCCGATGAATATAATCCCAAGGGTGTTATTGCGCTTCTCAATGATATGGCCGAGGAAATCCTTTGCGTAAGAGGTAACTGCGAGGCAGAGGTGGATGAAATGGTACTTTCTTTCCCTGTTCTCGCTGAATACGCTTTCTTTTATCACAAGGGAAGAATGTTCTTCCTTACCCACGGGCATAAAATGAACCCTCAGAAGCTTCCTAAAATCAAAAAGGGTGACATTCTTTTTAATGGTCATACCCATGTAAGTAAAATTGAAGAATTAGAGGGTGGCTATATTTACGCAAATCCCGGTTCGGTTTCTATTCCTAAAGAGGATACACCAAGAGGGTATATGATAGTGGATGATGTTGCTATTACTCATAAGACCTTGAGTGGTGAGGTTGTTAAAGAATATATTCTTTAAGTGCTAAATGCTAAGTGCTAAATGTTGGGGCGCGAAAATGCGCCGTAGAAGAATATTGTTGTTGGTTTTGTGCCTTCCTTCGAAGGAAGGTGGCGCGAAAAATCTTGATTTTTCGTGACGGAAGGTTCTTGATGCGTAAGCGTCATTTCACCATAGGTGGAACTGTAATAAGGTTGTTGTTCTCGGTTGATTAATTCAACGGTACAGGCAAGCCTGTACCCTACGGGTGAGTTGCAATTGAATCTTGCGATTCAACTACGCTCGAGGGCTCGCGTAGAGAACTCTCCACCGCCCATCCAACTTTATTTGAATTTTTATTTTTTTGGTTCGTTTGGAAATTAATTCGTGATAACTACAAGTTAAAAGACGGTCCCCCTCTCTTCGAAGAGAGGTAGGGCGTAGTCGAAAATGCTTTGTTGAGGTGAGATTGTGGCAGAATTTATTTTTGAAATTATTGTTGATGTTATTGGTGAAGCTGTTTTTGAATCTTTTGACCGAAGCCAATCAAGAAAAGTTAATATTATTATATGTGTGATTCAATATACTTTCATAACAGGTGTTTTCTTGTTTTTATTTTTCCTCGTAAAAGGCAAAGTTGCTTTTAGTGAAATGGGCACAGGACAGATGTTGGCTTGTGGAGTGTTGTTGGTTCTTGTATTGCTATTTGTGGTTTTCTTCTCAATAGAAATGTGGTATGTTGTAAACCAAAAATTCACCAAAAAGGTAACTGAAAGAATTACAAAACAATATGACCGCATAATTGAAAAGGCTGCTGAATTAGGAATGAATAGGTACATAATTTTACCTGATTATAAAGGTGTAGCTTTTTCCGGGACTATGGAAGAACCAAAATTGATAGTCAGAATATATCCGCGTAATTATGGAATGAAAAACAATTTACATGTTTGTGTTGCTTATACAAACAAAGAAAAACCTGTATATTTTGATGAGGATGATAACGATAATATTGAAATTGCTACTAAAAAAACTGTTGATTTTGTAAAGAAATATTATGGCAAAAAAGTAAGGTTTTCTTTTAAACAGGTTGAGCATCAATATATAGCGGAAAAAGAAGAAATTTTCAACGTTGAAAGTGGTTATTGGGATGTGTTGAAGGACGAAAAGGACGATAGTAAATTCACAAAATTGTTTATTTTTAAAAATAAAAGTGATATAAAGGAATTTGATTTCAGATAAAAATATGTCCCCAACAACAATTTTAGAATTGTTGTTGGGGATTAATTTGATTTTATAACTCTATCTTCTCACATTCGTAACCGAGTAACTTGTTACTTCTCTTATCGGGCTGGTGGCCGCCTATATAAAGAGTGATTTTGCCGTCGGGAGTTACTCTCTGACCGTCTTCGAGAACTGCTTTGAGCCAATATGTATCAATATCGATTGTTACATTTTCGGTTTCGCCTGCTTCAAGCTTTGTTGATTTAATACCGCAGAGCTGGAAGTGGGGAGTGTAGGTTCTTGAATCAGAATACTGAGCATAAATTTGTGTTTTTTCAATACCTGCTCTGTCGCCGATATTTTTAACATTTACGCTGACCTTGATATTATCGTCAGTTTTTTCAAGAATTTTTGCATCTGAATATTCAAATTTGGTATATGAAAGACCGTAACCAAAGGGGTAAAGAGCATCGCCCTCAATGAAACGATAGGTTTTACCCTGCATATTGTAATCTGTGAAATCAGGGAGGGGATGCTCACCGTTATAGATTGTTACGGGAAGCTTGCCGCAGGGGTTGTTTTCGCCCGAGATGGTTTTTGCGATTGCAAGACCGCCTTGAGAACCGGGATACCAAGCGTGGATAATTGCTTTTGCATGGTTTCTTACCTTTTCCCCAAGGTCAACGGAGCTACCGCACAAAATAACAACAATAACATTTTCGCAAGCATCGCAAACCATTTCTGCAAGCTTTTGCTGAGTTTTGGGAAGATAAATGTTTTTCTTATCACCGCAAGCAGTATAGTCATTATCAAAGCCTGTGTCTTCACCCTCGATTGAGCAGTCAAGACCGAGAGCAAGAACAGTTATATCTGCTTCTGCGGCAGCGGCGGCACCGTCGCTGAGCATATTGCCAAAGCCGCTCCATTCGTTAAATTTTTCGTGACAATAATTACAGCCTCTTTCGACAGAGATATCTGCATCAGTGAAAACTCTTCTTACGCCATCTGCAACTGTGATATATTCAGAAGCATAAGCGTTATAGTTGCCCTCAAGAGCAGTAACGGAAAGAGCATTAGGACCGATAACTGCAATTTTATTATTTATGTTTTTGTTAAGGGGTAAGTAATTATCGTTTTTAAGAAGCGTTACGCAGTTTTCTGCAGCTCTTAAGTTAAGCTCTCTGTGTTCTTTACAGTCAAGCTTTGAGTAAGGAATATCAGAATAGGGTCTTACTTCCTCGAATTCGCCTAAAAGGAAACGAATCATATAAAGTCTTTCAGCAGCCTCTGTGATTTGATCTTCTGTGATAAGGTCTTCTTCATAAGCATCAACGAGAGCGTCGTAAGTCTGACCGCAGTTAAGGTCGCAGGAGTTTGTGAGAGCAACTGCCGCTGCTTCTGCTCTTGTTTCAACAAATTTATGGAATTCATAAATATCCTGCAAAGCTCCGCAGTCAGAAACAAAGTAACCGTCGAAGCCCCAATTCTTACGGAGAACCTCGCCCATAAGATAATCGTGAGCACAGCAAGGCTTGCCATTGGTGCGGTTATAAGCACCCATAACACCTGCAACACCTGCTTTTACTGTTTTTTCAAAAGCAGGGAGATAAGTTTCATAGAGGTCGTGAGGAGTTGCAACAGCATCAAAGCCGTGACGGTCCTTTTCGGGACCTGAGTGAACTGCAAAATGCTTTGAACAAGCTGCACCCTTCAAAAATTCGCCTTCGCCTTGAATACCTTTTATGAATGCAGTACCGAGAGTTGCAGTGAGATAGGGGTCTTCTCCAAAGGTTTCCTGACCACGTCCCCAACGAGGGTCACGGAAAATGTTGATATTGGGTGCCCAATAGGTGATACCTTTAAAAATATCGTGGTCGCCGTATTCAACGTGCTTGTTATATTTAATTCTGCCCTCTGTTGAAATAACATCAGCAATTTCATTGATGAGCTCGCTGTCAAAGGTTGCTGCCATAGCGATTGTATGGGGAAAAACTGTTGCCGTACCTGCTCTTGCAACGCCGTGAGCACCCTCGTTCCACCAGTTATATGCTTTTATTCCAAGCCTTTCAATAGCGGGTGATGTATAAAGAAGCTGTGTCATTTTTTCTTCAACTGTCATTTTTGACACAAGCTCTTTTGCTTTGATTTTTGCTTCGCTTTTTGTCATTTGTATTTCTCCTTTTTGAGAAAATTTCTATAAAGTAAATATAAACTAAATATTAATTGCAGTCAATAAAGAAATATGAAATAAAAGAAAAAGTCGCCTATTTTTAGGCGACTTTTTCTTTTTGGCTTTTATGAAACTAATTCTAAATGAATATCAGCTTTGAAGTCCGGCTCGGCGATAAATATGGGCGAACAAGATGTTCAAGTGATGTATCATTTATCAACAATAATAATTATACGAGAAATTTATAAAAAGTCAAGAGGATTTGCACAAAACACAGTGGTTGTATTTGTTAAAAATGCACAAAGAACCAAAATGAGTTTTTATAGTGATATTGTACAAAAAACGCTTTATGTTTTTATTTGATTTGGGTGGTTTGCTTGTTGATGAAAAAATTTTTTACATATTCTTTAGAATTAGTTGAATTTCTTTTTCGGAATATAAAAAAAGTTTGTGAAGATTTATCACAAACTTTTTTGAAATTATAACAATTCTCTGCTGTATAACCCGTTAGTTTTCTTTCCCTCGGGAGCTTTACCGTTCAGATAAGCTTGGTAGATTTTTTCGCATTCCTTTTTTGTTTCAATAGTGAAATAAAAAGTTACAAAATTAAGATTCGAAAGCTTCTTATCGCCGATATAAAGCGGAACGCTATTGTGAAGAACTGAATATTTTTTGCTTTGACATAAAAGAGGAAATTCAATTCCTTTTCTGTCGGTTAAGACTGAATATCCGTTGCATTTACCACAACCGCATTCAGTTTTCTGTGGGCAAGCTCGCAGTAGCATAATTGGCAGATAACCGTAAATATATGCACCTTTGGAAATGTCTGCATAAAGGTTCTTTATATGTTTTTCTGATAATTCAAGGGATAGTGTAATATCCTCAAGTCCAAGAGCCTTGTAACCTTGTGCAGAAAAGCTGTTTGTTATATTAAGCCCGTGGGACCCGTAAATTTTAAAGCCTGCTTCTTTGAGAAGAGCAATTCCACCGATATTTCCTGTTACACCTCTTACGATGCCTGTCCTTTTAATCGCTGCAAGCTTTTTGAGAATTTCTTTCTCGTCCTCGGGGTATATGAGCTGAGGCAATTCAACAGCAATTTTCACGGGTAAGTATTCAATTTCTTCAAGGTTGTTGAAAACCTCTTCAATAGGAAGAATAACTAAATCGGTCTTTTCAAAAGCTTCGCTATACTGTGAAAAGCTTTCAAGACGGATTCTTGCTTTGGGTTTTGAAAAATCCGGGCTATTGTACGGAATATAGGGTGTTGCCTCATTAATTTTATATTCTTTTTTTGAAAGCTCTCCCTCAAGAAGTGCTGCTGCATCTCGCCTTAAAGCGTTAATGGCAGAGGCGGGGAGGGTAAGTGAATCCTCGTTTTCGAATCCAAGAAAGTCAAGATAAAATGAGGTGTCGCCTAACTTTGAAAGGTTTCGGGAAGCGATTTCTTCAGAAAGAGGGGCAGTTCTCGGTTCTTGAGGAATTTCACCCTTAACCGTCACAGAATCTCCTTTTGAAGAAAATATAAGCGTTGCAGGTTCATCTTTTTTGAGAATGAGCTTTGCACTTGCTTTGTTAGGTCGGATTTCATTTTTATATGAATTTTCCAGGTCTTTTAAAACATTATTCGCAGATGTCACATCCTCTTTAACTCTGTAGCCGAACATATCAACAGTTCTTTTGCCCTTTAAATAGCCGTCTGTAAAACCGCTACGGGAGAAAACGGAGCGTAAGGTTAATTTGTCGTAATACTCATCATTCATAGCCTTTTTCAGACTGCTTACTGCTGCGGCAACATATTCGGGACGTTTCATTCTGCCCTCTATTTTAAATGAATTAATGCCGATTTCCATAAGGTCTTTTATACTGTCAAGATAGGACATATCTTTAAGGGAAAGGGCATATTCTCTTCCGTGAGCGTTAGTCCAGTTAAGGCGGCAGCCTTGAGCGCAAAGACCTCTGTTACCGCTTCTTTCCCCAAGCATTGCAGAAAGGTAGCAGTTGCCCGAGGCACTCATGCAATGAGCACCATGAACGAAAACCTCAAGCTCTGCATTAACTGCTTCTCTTATCATTTTCATTTCATTAAGCGAAAGCTCACGGGCTAAAACTATTCGGGAAAAGCCCATTTCTTCAAGGAATTTTGCACCTGCCACATTATGAACTGCCATCTGGGTTGAGGCGTGAAGAGGCATACCGGGACAGATTTCTTTTACTGCTTTTACTGTTGCAAAATCCTGGACGATTACTGCGTCTGCACCGCTTTCGGCTATTGCTTTAACAGTTTTATAAAGCTCTTCAATTTCTTTATCGAAAATTAAGGTGTTGAGAGTAACAAAAGCCTTAACATTACGAAGACGGCAGTATTTAACCGCAGCTTTTAAATTTTCAGTTGTGAAATTGTCAGCATTACGCCGGGCGTTGAAATTATCAACACCAAGATACACTGCATTTGCACCGCTTCTTACAGCGGCCTTTAACTGTTCTTGTGCTCCCACGGGAGCGAGGATTTCAAAATACATAGTTTGTTTTCCCTATATAGTTTGTTGTGAAAATGCAAAATGCAAAATTAAAAATGCAAAATTGATGGGAAGCTTCGCTTCCAAACATTATAATCGGCTTTGCCCCGAAATTTTGCATCTTGCATTTTGCATTTTGCATTCAATCAAATATTTGTTATTATTTCTTTCTTCTCTGTTCTCACCCTCAAAATATCGCCTTTTTTAACATCTGCCGTGCAATCGAGGGTGAGAAATTCTTGGGGGTGACAAGCACTTTCGCACTCTTCGCCTTTTTCGTTGACGATTTTTGTTGCGGTGAATTTCATACCAAAGGTTTCGGGAGAAAGCACCTCTATTGTATCACCCAGCTTGAAGAAGTTTCGTTGTTGGATTTTTAATTTGCCGTCTTTACAATCTTCAAGAGCAACACCTGCAAAGGTGCAGTCCCAATGATAAAGACCGTCGTTTTTGTGACTGTGAACAAGGTTTCCGAAATAGAAGCCGCTGTTATAAGGGCGGTGGCTTATAGCGTTAAGCTCATCATCTAAAAGCTCAAGGGGAGCAGATTTATCGATAGCTCTTCTGTAAGCATTGACAACATGGGAAACATAGTATTCGGTTTTCATTCTGCCCTCGATTTTAAATGAGTCGATACCTGCAGCTTCCAATTTATCTAAAAATCCGATAGCTTTCATATCGTGGGAAGACAGGAGAGCTGAATGGTCGGGGTATTCTTCCAATTTCATATATTCATTAGGGCGGTTTCTTTCAACAAGATAATATTCCCAACGGCAAGGCTGGGTACATTCGCCTCTGTTACCGCTTCTGCCGTTCATATATGAAGAAATAAGGCATCTGCCCGAATAAGCCATACACATAGCACCGTGAACAAAGGCTTCAAGCTCGAGCTCCTCCGGAATTTTTGAGTGCATTTCGGCAATTTCATCAATAGTCATTTCACGGGCAATAACAATTCTTGATGCGCCCATTTCGTGATAAGCTAAAGCGGAAGCATAGTTGCAGCAGTTGGCTTGCGTGCTTATGTGCACTTCAAGGTTTGGGGCTGCTTGCTTTATTGTTCTTACTGCACCTAAATCGGATACGATAACCGCATCTACGCCTAAACCGTAAAGAGCTCGGGCATATTCCTTAAGAGGCTCGATTTCATTATTTTTAGTAAAACTGTTTACAGTTACATAAAGCTTTTTGTTCTTTGAATGTAAGAGCTTTACGGCAGAGTCTATATTCTCCTCAGTAAAGGCAGATTTTTCAGCTCTCAACTGAAGAAGAGGGCCGCCGATATACACTGCATCTGCACCGAAACGGTCTGCTGCAATAAGGCAATTCATATCTCCTGCAGGAGCGAGAAGTTCAGGCTTTTTATTTGGGTTTATCATAGTAAAATACCTCGTTAAAAGTTAGAAGTGAGGAGTTAGGAATGTGGAGTGTCGGGACCTGCGGTCTGCGTTATAATATGGCGCATTTTCGCGCCCCGAAAATTTCCACTTTCCACTCTCAATTTTCAACTCTTAATTCTACACTATTTTTCCATAAAAAACAAGGTGCAAAAAGTGTATATAAAACATTATATATATACTTGATTTTTAAGAGTGTGCTGTGCTATAATAATTTTCTATTATAGGTTATTATGTTTTATTTTGTAGGGAGATGTTAAAATGAAGTACGATGTTGTTGTCATCGGTGCAGGTGTTGTTGGTTCTCTCATTACAAGAGAGCTTTCAAAATACAACATCAGAGTTGCCCTTCTTGAAAGATGCAACGACTGTGCAATGGGTGCTACAAAGGCAAACTCTGCTATTGTTCACGCAGGCTTTGATGCTGTGCCCGGTACACTTAAAGCAAAGCTCAATGTTCGCGGTGTTGAGCTTATGAAAAAGGTTTGCAAGGAGCTTAATGTTCCTCTTAAGAATAATGAAGCTCTTGTTGTGGCTTTCTCAGAGGAAGAAATGCCCCACCTTGAAATGCTAAAGGACAGAGGCGAGCAGAATGGTGTTCCCGGTCTTCACATTGTAAGAAGAGAAGAGCTTAAAGAGCTTGAACCAAACATTGGTGATACTGCGGTTGGTGCTCTTGTTGCTCCCACTTCTTCAATCGTCTGCCCCTATGAGCTTACTATAGCAGGCGTTGAAAATGCAGTTACAAACGGTGCAGAATTTTTGAGAAACTGTGAAGTTACCGGAATTGACTATGTTGATGATGAATTTAAGCTGACAACCTCTCTCGGTGAAATTACTGCAGAATATGTAATTAACGCCGCAGGTGTTCATTCCGGTGAAATCGCTTCACTTATCGGTGATAATTCAATAGAAATTGTTGTTCGCCACGGCGACTACTATCTTCTTGATAAATCTCAAGGCTCACTTGTTTCAAGAACAATTTTCCAATGTCCCACAAAAATGGGTAAGGGTGTTCTTGTTTCTCCCACAGTTGACGGCAACCTTATAGTTGGTCCCTCTGCGGAAGATATTGACAATGGTGACGATGTTGCTACAACCTCAATAGGTCTTGACAAGATTTATGTCAACGCTATTAAGAGTGTTCCTGCAGTTTCCTTGAGAAATGCAATTACCTCCTTCAGCGGTAACCGTGCTCATCCCACAAGCGATGACTTTATTATCGGCTCTTCCGAGGTTAATAAGAAGTTTATTAATGCAGCGGGTATTGAATCTCCCGGTCTTTCTTCTGCTCCCGCTATTGCAGAAATGGTTGACGGTATTATCAATGAGCTTTCGGGCGGCTTTGAGAAAAAGACGGATTTCAATCCTGTTCGTCCCGAGCCTGTTCGCTTCCGTCATATGACAACCGAAGAAAGAGCAAAGCTTATTGAAAAAAATAAAGCATACGGCAGAATTGTTTGCCGTTGCGAAACAATTACCGAGGGAGAAATCCTTGACGCTATCCACGCTCCTGCAGGTGCTCGTGATGTTGACGGTGTCAAGAGAAGAACAAGAGCAGGTATGGGCAGATGCCAGGGTGGCTTCTGCGGCAGCAAGGTAGTTGAAATTCTTGCAAGAGAATTGAATGTACCTATGAATGAAATTACAAAGTTCGGCGGTCAGTCGAAGATTATGTATGAGAAGACAAAGTAAGGAGGTAGGGCAGAATGTTGAATTATGATTTAGTTGTAGTCGGCGGCGGCCCTGCCGGTATGGCTGCGGCTCTCAAAGCAAAGGAAGAGGGCGTAGAAAAAATAGTAATACTTGAAAGAGCAGAAACTCTCGGAGGTATTCTTGAACAATGTATTCACACGGGCTTCGGTCTTCATTATTTCGGTGAAGAGCTTTCGGGCCCCGAGTATGCAGGAAGATTTATTGAGCAGGTTGAGAAAACTGATATTGATGTTTTTACAGACACAATGGTTCTCAATATTTCCGATGATAATGTTGTTACAGCGGTAAATAATAATGAGGGTCTTATGCAGTTTAAGGCGATTGCAGTTGTTCTTGCAATGGGTTGCCGTGAAAGACCTCGTGGTGCCCTTTCTATTGCAGGCTCAAGACCTGCGGGTATTATGACTGCAGGTACTGCTCAGAAATATGTTAACATTGACGGCTATATGCCCGGTAAAAAGGTTGTTATTCTCGGTTCCGGTGATATCGGTCTTATTATGGCGAGAAGAATGACCCTTGAGGGTGCAGAGGTTAAGGTTGTTTGCGAGCTTATGCCTTATTCCGGCGGTCTTACAAGAAATATTGTTCAGTGCCTTGATGATTTCGGTATTCCGCTTCGTTTAAGCTGTACTGTTGTTAAAACTCACGGTAAAGAAAGACTTGAGGGTGTTACAATCGCTCAGGTTGATGAAAAGCTTCAGCCTATTCCGGGAACAGAAGAATATATTGAATGTGATACTCTTCTTCTTTCTGTTGGTCTTATTCCCGAAAATGAGCTTTCAAAGGATGTTGGCGTAGAGCTTGACAGAGTTACAAGCGGACCTGTTGTTGACGAATACAGAGAAACTCTTCACCCGGGTATTTTTGCCTGCGGTAATGTTCTCCAGGTTCACGACCTTGTTGACTATGTTACCGAGGAAAGTCAGATTGCAGGTAAAGGCGCGGCAGACTATATTTTCGGAAAGAAAAAAGGCGGTACATTTATTAACACAAAGGGTATCAACGGTGTTCGTTACATTGTTCCCCAGAGAGTTAATATTGAGGGCGAAGAAAACCTTAAGCTCTATTTCCGAGTTGGTCAGGTTTATAAGGGTGCAAAGGTTGTTGTTGAATGTGACGGCAAAATTCTTTCATCTAAGAAGAAGGTTAAGCTTGCTCCCGGTGAAATGGAAAATGTTGTGATTACAACAGAAATGTTAAAAGATATGAACAAAGACAGCGAAATTGTTGTCAGAGTAGAAGAATAAGGAGGACAAGTTAATATGAAAAAAAGTCTTATTTGCGTTTCTTGTCCTTTAGGTTGTCCCATTGAAGTAGAAATTGAAAACGGAGAGGTTGTTTCTGTTACAGGTAACACCTGCAAACGTGGTGATAGCTACGCAAGAACTGAAATCACCAACCCTATGAGAAGTCTTACCACAAGCGTTAAGCTTGAGGGTGGTATTCACCCTGTTGTTCCCGTTAAATCTGCGGGACCTGTTCCAAAAGGCAAGATGTTTGACTGTATGGAAGTAATCAACAAAGCAGTTATCAAGGCTCCCGTTAAGATCGGCGATGTGGTAATTGAAAATATCTGCGGTCTTGGTGTTGACATTGTTGCAACAAACTGTGACCCCGGTAAATAATCAAAATAAATTTAAAGGATTATATAATGAAACCCTATGAAATTGCGGCGGAGGTAAAGCCCTCCGAAAGACAACTTAACTGGCAGAAAACAGAGTTTTACGGTTTTATAAACTTTGGTCTTGCAACAGTTTTAAACAGAGAATGGACTGACGGCGGAGTTAACCCTGTTAACTTCAATCCCGAGGAATTTGACGCTCAAGAATGGGTGCAGTTTTTTAAGGATGCAGGCTTTAAGGGAATGGTTCTTAATGTTAAGCATCATGACGGCTTCTGCCTTTGGTGCTCGGAGTATACTGCTTATTCTGTTGAAAGTGCAACAGAATGGGATGTAGAAAATCGTGATATAGTTGAGCTTTTAAGTAAAGAATGTAAGGAACAGGGCTTGAAATTCGGTATTGCCATTTCACCCCTTGACAGAAACTGCCCTCTTTACGGTAGCGGTGAGCCCTATAACAGATTTTTCAAAAATCTTTTAAAAGAGGTTCTTACAAAATACGGCGATATTTTCTATGTTCGCTTTGACGGTGCGGCGGAGCCCGATAAAAACGGTAATATTCAAGAATATGACTGGGAAGGCTATTATGAAATAGTAAGAGAATGTCAGCCCGATGCAGTTATTGCTCTTGTTGGTCCCGATGTTCGTTGGTATGGTAATGAATGGGGTGTAATCCGTGAAAATGAGTGGAGCGTCGTTCCCGAGAAGTATAGTATTTATAACGCTATTGAAAAAAGCAAAAAGCCTCAGAAAAAGCGTCAGAAGGAAGAAAAGTTTGAGCTTGATTTAGGTTCTCGCAAGGCTATAAAAAAAGAAGAAAAATTTATATGGTATCCTTGCGAGGTGAGTATGTCCATCCGTGACCGCTGGTATTACCATAAGGATGATGAATATACCGCTAAAACTAAAGACAGACTTCAGAAGATTTATCTTAATACTGTTGGTGCTAACTGCGCCTGGATGCTTGGTGTTCCACCAATGAAAAACGGTAAGTTTGCGGAGATGGACACTCAGATTCTTAAAGCTTTCGGCTATGACCTTAAGAGAATGTTTAACTATAAGGTTTCTCAGATTGGCACAGTGGGGGTAAGCAGTTCTCTTTCACCCGAATATGATGGTGCAAATCTTCTCGATGCGGACGAAAGCAAAACATGGCGTCCTGCTCCAAATGATAAAGAGCCGGAAATCACAATAACTCTTTCCCAGAAGGATATGTTTGACAAGGTTGAGCTAATGGAAAATATCATAAACGGTCAGCATATTGAGGAATATGAGGTTTACATAGACAACGGCAACGGCAAATTCAAAAGAGTTGCCAAAGGCGGAGTTGTTGGCTACAAGAGAATTGTAAAGATAACTCCCGAAGAGGTTACAAGAGTTAAAATCAAAATCAAATCATACAGAGGCAATCTTGAATTGCAGTCCGTAACTTTATATTGATTTATGAAAAAAATTGCAATATATGGCGGTTCATTCGACCCGCCTCACAAAGGGCATAAGCTTTTAGCAGAAAATCTCGCAAGTGTATGCGGTGCCCGAAAGGTTATGATAATACCGACTGCTTTATCACCCTTTAAAAATTCAAGCTCTGCTACGGCAGTGGACAGACTGAATATGTGCAAGCTCTTTTTTAAGGAGAATTTGTTCAGTATAAGCGACATTGAAATTAAAAGAGGTGGTAAAAGCTACACCGTTGATACTCTTACACAGATAAAAGCAGAGTATCCCGATGCAGAGTTGTTTCTGTTTATGGGAGATGATATGCTTTTATCCTTTGACAAATGGTACAAGCATGAAGAAATCCTCCGACTTGCAACCATTGTTTGTGCTTGCAGAACTGAAAATTTAGAAGAACTCGATAATATGAAAGAGTTTGTAAAAAAAGTTCTTAAAGCGGAAGATAGAGTTATTATCTGCGAAAGTATACCCTTTGAAATCAGTTCAACTGAAATTCGGTCTTCTTTGAAGGACGGAGTAAATAAAGGTCTTTCGGAAGAAATATACGATTATATCGTCCAAAGGGGGTTGTATCAATGAACAGAGATGCGGAATATATTAAAATTTTAAAAGAAAAATTGACAGAAAAGAGATTTATTCATTCTCTTAATGTGGCAGAGTCTTCAAAGGAGCTTGCAAGGCTTTACGGCTACGATGAAGAAATTGCTTACACCGCAGGTCTTATTCACGACTGTTGCAAGGATACCCCTGCAGGACTTCAGTTATCATATATGCTGGAGAATGGTGCTCAGCTTACAGAAATTGAAATAAGCACCGCAAAGCTTTACCATGCTATGTGCGGCAGCATATATGTAAAAAAAGAATTCGGAATCGATAATGAAGATATAATCAATGCTGTTCGATATCATACAACAGGAAGAAAAGGTATGAGTCTTCTTGAGAAAATCGTGTTTATTGCGGATTTTATTAGTGCAGAAAGAGATTATGACGGCGTTGAAATTATGAGAGCGAAAGCATTTAAGTCACTTGACGAGGCTATTGTTGAGGGTCTTGGCTTTACAATAAAAGATCTCATAGACAGAGAGAGGGTTATTCATCCCGATACGATGGATGCTTATAACGAAGCTATGATGAACATATTAAAAAATAGGAGAGAAATCAATGAGTCTTGATATTGTTAAGAAAATCGTAAAAGCTCTTGATGATAAAAAGGGTAACGATATTCAAGTTATTAAAATTGAAGAGCTTACTATTGTTGCAGATTATTTTGTAATTTGCACCGCAAACTCAAATACTCATGTTCGTGCCCTTGCAGATGAGGTTGAATATCAGCTTGAAGAAGCAGGTATCAAAGCAGACCACATTGAAGGCAGAGCAACAGGCTGGGTGCTTCTTGAGTACAAGGGTGTTGTTGTTCACATTTTCCTTGAAGAATCAAGAAACTATTATAATCTTGAAAGACTTTGGGAAGATGCAGCAAAAATTGATGTTAATCAATTTTTAGATTAATTCAGTTAACAATTTACCATTTCACAGAAAGGTATGATAATAATGAAATACGATTTTTCAGCCGTTGAACAAAAATGGCAGAAAAAGTGGGAAGACGAAGGTGTTTTCCACGCAGAAGATAATTCCGACAAGCCTAAATTCTATGGCCTTGTTGAATTTCCTTACCCCAGCGGTGCAGGTATGCACGTTGGTCACATCAAAGCTTATTCAGGTCTTGAAGTTATTTCAAGAAAGAGAAGAATGCAGGGCTACAATGTTCTTTTCCCCATCGGCTTCGATGCTTATGGTCTTCCTACAGAGAACTATGCTATTAAAACAGGTATTCATCCCCGTAAGGTTACAGATATGAATATCGAAAAATTCTCTTCACAGCTTAAAAAGGTTGGCTTCTCTTTCGACTGGAACAGAGTTGTTGACACAACTGAGGAGAGCTACTATAAATGGACACAGTGGATTTTCCTTAAAATGTTTGAAAAGGGTCTTGTTTTCCGTGACAAAACTCTTGTTAACTACTGCCCATCCTGTAAGGTGGTTCTTTCTAACGAGGACTCTCAGGGCGGTAAATGTGACATTTGCCACAGCGACATTGTTCAGAAATCCAAAGACGTTTGGTATCTTCGTATAACAGAATATGCTGATAAGCTTTTAGAAGGTCTTGAAAAGGTTGATTATCTTCCCAATATCAAGCTTCAGCAGGTTAACTGGATTGGTAAATCAACAGGTGCTTTCGTAAACTTCGAAATCGACGGTACTGACGAAAAAATGAAGATTTACACAACTCGTCCCGACACTCTTTTCGGTGTAACCTTTATGGTTATGGCTCCCGAGCATCCTCTTATTGACAAATATGCAGAGAAAATCTCTAATATGGCTGATATTGAGGCTTACAGAGCAGAGTGTGCTAAGAAGACAGAGTTTGAAAGAACTCAGCTTGTTAAAGAGAAAACAGGTGTAAGAATCGAAGGTCTTGAAGCAATTAATCCCGTTAACGGAAAAAACATCCCCATTTACATATCTGACTATGTAATGATGGGCTACGGTACAGGTGCTATTATGGCTGTGCCTGCTCATGACCAGCGTGACTACGAATTTGCAAAGAAATTCGGTATTGATATTATTGAGGTTATCAAGGGTGGCGACATTTCTGTTGAAGCTTACACAGGCGACGGCGAAATGGTTAACTCCGGTTTCCTTAACGGTATGACAAAGAAAGTGGATTCTATCGAAAAAATGGTGGAATTCCTCGGTGAAAAGGGTATTGGCGAAAAGGGTGTTCAGTATAAAATGAAGGACTGGGCATTCAACCGCCAGAGATATTGGGGTGAACCTATCCCGATTGTTCACTGCGAAAAATGCGGTATCGTTCCGGTTCCTTATGAAGAGCTTCCTCTTCGTCTTCCTGAGGTTGATAACTTCCAGCCCGGTTCGGACGGTGAAAGCCCCCTTGCAAAAATCGACAGCTACGTTAACTGCACTTGTCCAAAATGTGGCGCACCTGCAAAGCGTGAAACAGATACAATGCCTCAGTGGGCAGGCTCTTCATGGTATTTCTTAAGATACATTGACCCCCACAATACAGAAGCTTTTGCAGATAAAGAAAAATTAGCTTATTGGGGACCTATCGACTGGTACAACGGCGGTATGGAGCACGTTACACGTCACCTTATTTACTCTCGTTTCTGGCATAAATTCCTTTATGATTTAGGAGAGGTTCCCTTTGATGAGCCCTACGCAAAGAGAACTGCTCAGGGACTTATTCTTGGTCCTGACGGTGAAAAAATGAGTAAATCCAAGGGTAATGTTGTTGACCCCAACGAAGTTGTTGATGTATTTGGTGCAGACGTTCTTCGTACCTACGTTCTCTTTATGGGTGACTATGAAAAGGCAGCACCCTGGAGCGAAAGCAGCGTTAAGGGCTGTAAGCGTTTTGTTGACAGAGTATGGAATCTTCTTGAGATTGTTAAAGACGGCGAAGAATTTTCAAAAGAGCTTGAGGTTTCTTTCCATAAGACAATTAAGAAGGTTTCCGAAGATATTGAAAATATGAAGTTTAACACCGCTATTGCGGCTATGATGGCTCTTCTTAATGAAATTTATGAAGTTGGCTCAATCACAAAAGGCGAGCTTAAAACATTCGTTAAGCTTCTTGACCCCTTTGCTCCTCACGTTGCAGAAGAGGTTTGGGAACAGCTTGGCGGAGAAGGCTTGCTTGCGATAGCAGAATGGCCCACTTATGACGAAGCAAAAACTGTTGACTCAACTATTGAAGTTCCCGTTCAGATTTGCGGTAAGCTCCGTGCAACAATCACTATTGCTAAAGATTCTTCTGCTGAAGAAGCTATCGCAGCTGCAAAAGCAGATGCAAAGGTTCAGGAATTCCTTGATGGTAAGAATATTATTAAAGAAATCTATGTTCCCGGTAAGATTATTAATATTGTAGCGAAGTAAGAAAAAAATGCTCTTGCGAAAGCAAGGGCATTTTTTAGTGAATAGTGAAAAGTGAATAGTGAAGAGATAAGGGTAAGCTTCGCTTACAAACATTATAATATTGCAATATTTTTATTTGTTCTGAAATATTGTACCACCCACCACCTGCGGTGGTCCCCCTCCTTTTTGCAAGCAAAAAAGAGGGATAGGCTTCGCATTACTTTTAATAATTGCTAACTGCTATCCGCTATTTGCTAAACTGGTGGCTGGCGGCCGGCGACCGGTAGCTTTTTATTCAATCGGCAAATTGAAGCAATGGGAATGAAGTTTGTTTTGAAGTCTTAAAACCTCGGCAGCTTTGAAATCTGTGCCTTGAGCGAAATACTGGTCTTGTATGTGAAGAGCTGCGTTAAGTGCTACATCCTTTTGAGATTCGTGGCAGTTGATTGCTTCGAATTTCAAATCCTCAAAATCGCTTATATCAACAATGGTATTGGGTGTGTCGGTATAGTAAAAACCGATTGTGAAAACTCCGTGGGTATCGGTATGAGGTTTGCCGTCAACGAAATCGGGTACAAAGTCAAAGCCTGCATCCATAAATGCGAATTTAACCGCATTACCGACTTTTATATGGTCCTCGTGACATTCACTTGCAAGGTTAGGGTCAACAGTAAAAATTGCATCGGGCTTGATTTCTCTTATAATCGGTGTGATTTTATCTGCAATTTCTCTTGATGTGGCTCTTGTTCTGTCACCGAAGCCAAGGAAGCCTGCGTTTTTCATACCTAATTTTTCTTGTGCTGCGAGGGCTTCTTTCTGACGAACCGTATAACCCTCACCTGTATATGTAAGGTCAGTGAAGCGGTCATCAAGGACAGTTAGTTCATAGACCTCAACACCTTTATTCACAAGGTATGCAATAGTACCACCTGCACCAATCTGATTATCATCAGGGTGGGGTTGGATGAATAAGGCTCTTTTTATATGCTCAATTTTAGGGGGAGCACAAAGTACCTGTAAGGCGGGCATTGCTGCTTTTGTTGCG
This sequence comes from Acutalibacteraceae bacterium, assembly GCA_045541435.1. Classification (GTDB taxonomy): domain Bacteria; phylum Bacillota; class Clostridia; order Oscillospirales; family Acutalibacteraceae; genus DTU089. The sequence goes on along the minus strand of JAZQJD010000003.1, from coordinate 11,139 downwards.
GTGCGAATGAGTTTTGTTCTTACAGAGGTTTTCTTTTTCATAAAATCACCTACATTTCAGTATACGTTTAATATACCATATTATATATAAGCTTTTCAAGTTTTTCGGATTTGAATTATTTTTAAACTTAATTACATTTCGGTTGACAAAAGGGGAGGGCTGTGATAAATTTTATTGTTGTTTTATTATTTTGGAAAGAGGTGCTTCTTTTGAAAAGAAAAAATAAAAAGAAACGTCTTGTTAAAAGAATTGTAAAGGCTTTTGTAACAATCGTTTCAGTTATTCTTGCTTTAGCAGTTGTTCTTATAGTTATCCCCTCTGTAATAGGTAAGATTTCAGATGGTAAAGCTCCCGATAAAGCTAAGATTACAAATCCTTATATAACAGAGGAGAAGGCTCTTGTTTCTGCTCATCGTTCGGGTAAAGATATTGCTCCCGAAAATACAATGGCAGCATTTCAATACTGTATTGAAACCGAAGATTTTAATGTTGACATATATGAATTCGATTTGCATATTACAAAAGACGGAAAGCTTATTCTTCTCCATGACAGCACGCTTGACAGAACAACAAACTCTGCAGAGCATTTCGGTGAAGAGGAGGTTAAGCCCTCAGATAAAACCTATGAAGAGCTAAGAGAGCTTAATTTCGGAGAAAACTTTGAAAATGCAGAGGGCGAATACCCCTATCGTGGCTTGAGAGGGGAGGATATCCCCGATGAGCTCAGAGCAGTTCTTCTTGAAGATGTTCTCGATTACCTTGAAGCCAACGGAGATTTTCAATATATAATTGAAATCAAGGACTCCGGTGAAAACGGCAAAAAGGCTTGTGACGAGCTTTACAGAATTCTTAAGGAAAAAGACCTTTTAGAAGATGTGGTTTTCGGAACCTTCAATCCCGATGTTACAGCCTATGCAGATAAGAATTACCCCGATATGCTTCGCTCTGCAAGTATCGTTGAAACTATTGTTTTCTATGTTCTTTGCGGTTATGGAATTGATGTTGATGAAAGCTTCTTTAAATATGAAGCTTTGCAGATTCCCTCTGAAAGAGCGATTATATATTTGAATACACCAAGAGTTATAAACTATGCTCATAAGAATAATATTGCAGTTCAGTACTGGACAATTAATGATGCTGAGGAAGTTGAATATCTTAACTCCATTGGTGCAGACTGTATTATGAGCGATGCACCCGATATGGCGTATGATGTTATAAATGAGAAATGAAAAATTATAAATGAGAAATTAAGGGTCTGCGACGCTATTGTAATTGGCTTTGCCCCGTAATTTCTAATTTCTAATTTGTAATTCGTAATTTTGGAGTAGGTATGGCTAAAGTAAAGGATATGACCGTGGGTAGTCCCACTAAAAATATATTAAAATTCTGCTTGCCGTTGATGGTTGGTAACCTTTTTCAGCAGTTCTATAATATGGCTGATACCATTATAGTAGGGCAGTTTGTCGGTAAGGCTGCACTTTCTGCGGTAGGCTCGGTAGGTTCACTTAACTTTTTAATAGTAGGTTCGGTGATTGGGCTTTGCTCGGGCTTTGCAATTCCCGTTGCACAGCGGTTTGGAGCACAAGATATTAAAAATTTAAAAAAGTATGTTTCTAATATTGTTTATACATCAATAATCGTTGCAGTTATATTTACTTCAGCGGCGGTGCTTTTAACACATCCGCTCTTAAGACTTCTTAATACACCCCAAGAAATATATGCCGATGCATATAATTATATTGTAATTATCTTTGCAGGCATCGGAGCCACAATGTTTTATAACCTGCTTGCAAGCATCGTCCGAGCGTTAGGTGACAGCAAAACACCTCTTTATTTCTTGTTGTTTTCATCATTTCTGAATATAGGGCTTGACCTTTTATTGATTATTGTTTTCAATATGGGGGTACGAGGTGCGGCAGTTGCAACAGTTGTTTCTCAGCTTGTTTCCGGTATTCTTTGTTTTATCTACGTAAAAAGAAGCTTTAGTATTCTTCATATAACAAAGGAAACCCGAGGAATTGATTTTAAATTTGTCAAAGAGCTTTTGAGGAATGGTTTGCCTCTTGCTTTGCAGTTTTCCATAACTGCCATAGGCTCGGTTATGCTTTCTTCTTGTATTAACAGCTTGGGTGCTGACATTATTGCGGCATTCACAATCGGCGGTAAGACCCAGCTTATGATTGTGCTTCCTGCGGAAACAATCGGTATCACTATGGCAACCTATTGCGCACAGAATCTGGGGGCCGGAAAATACGACAGAATCACAAAGGGCGTAAAAAGAGCAATAGTTGTTGCGTTTGTTTATTCGGTAATAGGTTTTACCGTTGCAAGATTCTTTGGTCCGTATATTTCGCTTATGTTTATTGACAAGGGTGAAACAGAGGTTATAGCTCTTGCTCAGCAATATATAGATATGGGTAGTTATTTTTACCCCATTCTTGCAGTATTGTTTGTTTTGAGAAACTCAATTCAAGGTGTAGGCTACAGTATGACGGCTATGACTACAGGTGTGTTCGAGCTTGTTGCGAGAGCTGCTATGGGCTTCGGCTTTGTTAACAGACTGGGCTATGATGCCGTTTGCGTTGCAAACCCTGTTGCCTGGGCAACGGCAGACCTGTTCTTAATACCGGCTTATTTATTTGTGATGAAAAAAGTTAAAAAGAAACTCGGAACAGAGGATAATGGATTTTGACAAAATCCATTATCCTCTGAAAATTTTTTTATTTTTCTTCTTGACAATTGAAAAAGGTTGAGTTATAATGTAAACTCCTATAAAGTGGAATATTATGAATTAGTGCGTTTTGACGTATCTTTTTTTACTACAAAATATTCCAAAATCTGACAGTTAATTATTTCTTTTTTTAGCCGATTTGCCTCGGTAAAAAGAGAATTTAAAATAGAACGGAGTGATGTGTCTTATGGCGAATGTAAAACCCGTAAAGCTCGGAAAGAACACTCGAATGAGTTTCGCCGGAATCAATGAAGTTATGCAGATGCCCAACCTCATTGAAGTACAGAAAAACTCATACAAGTGGTTTCTCGATGTAGGGCTTAGAGAGGTTTTCCGTGATATTGATGAAATCACGGATTACTCGGGTAACCTTGTCCTTACGTTTATTGATTACCGTATGGACGAGAAGCCGAAATACACTGTTCAGGAGTGCAAGGAAAGAGATGCAACTTATTCTGCGCCCCTTCGTGTATTAGTGCGTCTTTATAACAAGGAAACAGGAGAAATCAAGGAAAACGAAGTTTTCATGGGTGATTTCCCCATAATGACCGACAGCGGTACCTTCGTTATCAACGGTGCCGAGCGTGTTATTATTTCTCAGCTTGTTCGTTCTCCCGGTGTTTACTACGGTTTCACCTATGATAAGAACGGTAAAAAGCTTTTCACATCTACTGTTATTCCTAACAGAGGTGCATGGCTCGAATATGAAACAGACCAGAACGATATCTTCAATGTAAGAATCGATAAGAACAGAAAGTTACCCATCACAACTTTCATTCGTGCTCTCGGTCTTTCATCAAACAACGATATTCGTGAATTCTTCGGTGACGATGACAGAATCGAAGCAACTCTTGAAAAAGATACTACCAAAAACACAGAAGAGGCTTTGCTTGAAGTTTACAGAAAGCTTCGTCCCGGTGAGCCGCCAACACTTGAATCTGCGGAAACACATGTCAATAACCTTTTCTTTGACCCCCACAGATACGATATTTCAAGAGTCGGCAGATACAAATATAATAAGAAACTCGCTCTCACAGACCGTATTGCAGGCGGTGTTGCGGCTGATGATGTTTTCAGCCCCTTTACAGGTGAATTGCTTATAGGTGCAGGCGAAAAAATTACTGCAGAAACAGCAGAAGCAATTAACCGTTCAGGCGTTAAAGAGGTTGTTCTTGATGTTGAAGGTAAACGAGTTAAGGTTATCTCCAACAATATGGTTGATCCTCTCGATTTTATTGACTGCGTAACAAGAGAAGAGCTTGAAGAAATTGCAATCAACGAATTAGTTCGTTTCTCAGTTCTTAAAGAAATCATTGACGAATGCGGTGACGACAAGGAAGCTCTTCTTGAAGCGATGAAGCTCCGTTGCGATGACCTCATTCCCAAACACATTATTATTGACGATATTTTTGCATCAATCAACTACCTCAACTGCCTCGGTAACGAGCTTGGTAATGTTGATGATATCGACCACCTGGGTAACAGACGTATCCGTTCTGTTGGTGAGCTTCTTCAGAACCAGTTCAGAATTGGTTTCACAAGAATGGAAAGAGTTGTTCGTGAGAGAATGAGCCTTCAGGCACAAGAGCCCGAAAAGGCAACTCCCGCTGCTCTTATCAATATCAGACCTGTTATGGCTGCAATCAAAGAATTCTTTGGTTCTTCGCCCCTTTCACAGTTCATGGACCAGACAAACCCCCTTGCTGAGCTTACTCACAAGAGACGTCTTTCCGCTCTCGGTCCCGGCGGTCTTTCCCGAGACAGAGCAGGCTTCGAGGTTCGTGACGTTCACTACAGCCACTACGGCAGAATGTGTCCCATTGAAACTCCCGAAGGTCCTAACATCGGTCTTATTTCCTATCTTGCAACCTTTGCAAGAATTAACAAATACGGCTTTATTGAAGCACCTTTCCGTAAAATCGATAAGAAAACAGGTAAGGTTCTTGATGAAGTTGAGTATATGACAGCAGACGTAGAAGATAATTACTGCGTTGCTCAGGCTAACGAGCCTCTTGATGAGAACAGCTTCTTTATGAATGACCGTGTAACAGTTCGTTACCGTGACGAATTCCGTGAGGTTGCTCCCGCATACGCTGACTATATGGACGTTTCTCCCAAGATGGTTGTTTCAGTTGCTACTGCAATGATTCCCTTCCTTGAGAACGACGACGCAAACCGTGCCCTCATGGGTTCTAACATGCAGCGTCAGGCAGTTCCGCTTCTTAAAACAGAATCCCCCATCGTTGGTACAGGTATGGAATATAAAGCAGCTGTTGACAGCGGCGTTGTTGTACTTGCAAAGCGTGGCGGTATCGTAAATAAAGTAAGCGCTAAAAAGGTTGAGGTTATCGCTGATAACGGCGAAACAGATATTTACGAGCTTATTAAGTTTATGCGTTCCAACCAGGGTACTTGTATCAACCAGCGTCCCGTTGTAGAAATCGGCGAAAGAGTTGAAGAGGGTAGCGTTATCGCAGACGGTCCCGCAACCTCCCAGGGTGAAATTTCTCTTGGTAAAAACGCTCTCGTTGGCTTCATGACATGGGAAGGCTATAACTACGAGGACGCTGTTCTTCTTAACGAAAAAATGGTTCGTGAAGATGTTTACACATCTATTCATATTGAAGAACATGAAGTAGAAGCAAGAGATACAAAGCTCGGACCGGAAGAAATTACAAGAGATATTCCCAACGTTGGTGAAGATGCTCTTGCAAACCTTGATGAAAACGGTATCATCCGTATCGGTGCAGAGGTTCACTCCGGTGACATTCTTGTTGGTAAGGTTACTCCCAAGGGTGAAACAGAATGCACTCCCGAAGAAAGACTTCTCCGTGCTATCTTTGGTGAAAAGGCAAGAGAAGTAAGAGATTCTTCTCTTCGTGTGCCTCACGGTGAATACGGCGTTGTTGTTCAAGTTGAAGTGTTTACAAGACAGAACAGCGATGAGCTTAATCCCGGTGTTAATAAAGTAGTTCGCTGCTACATCGCTCAGAAGCGTAAAATCAGCGTTGGTGACAAGATGGCCGGTCGTCATGGTAACAAGGGTGTTGTTTCAAGAATTCTTCCCCAGGAGGATATGCCCTTCCTTCCCGACGGTACTCCTCTTGACATCGTTCTTAACCCCCTCGGTGTTCCCTCACGTATGAACATCGGTCAGGTTCTTGAAGTTCATTTAGGTTATGCTGCAAGAGCTCTCGGCTACAAGGTTATGACACCTGTTTTTGATGGTGCTCACGAAAGTGATATCCGTGATATGCTCGCTGAAGCTAACCTTTCAACAGACGGTAAAACATGGCTTACAGATGGCCGTACAGGTAGAAAATTCGATAACCCTGTTACAGTCGGCATAATGTATTACCTTAAGCTCCATCATCTTGTTGATGATAAGATTCACGCTCGTTCTACAGGTCCCTACTCACTTGTTACTCAGCAGCCCCTTGGTGGTAAAGCTCAGTTCGGTGGTCAGCGTTTCGGTGAAATGGAAGTTTGGGCACTTGAAGCTTACGGTGCAGCTTATACTCTTCAAGAGATTCTTACAGTTAAATCAGACGACGTTGTTGGTAGAGTTAAAACCTACGAGTCAATCGTTAAGGGTTATAACATTCCCAAGCCCGGCGTTCCCGAATCATTCAAGGTTCTTATCAAAGAACTTCAGTCTCTCGGTCTTGACGTTCGCGTTCTTGACAAAGAGAATAATGAAATCGACCTCAGACAGAACTTCGATGATGAAGTTGTTCTTCCTGTTGTTGATAATTCCGATTATGACGAAGCATTCTCCAATGTTAATGACACTGAAGATGCAGCGGGTTGGTCTGTAACAGATGAAGAATCAAAAGACGATTTGTTCTACGAGGACAGCGTCAGTGCAGATTTCACCGATGATTTCAGCGATGATTTCAGTGATGATTTCTCTGACGAGGATTTTTAATGAACAAACGACTTACATCATTGAATAGGAAGAAGGGTTAATCATATATGGCATACGATTCAGTTAACGTACCTGTTGAAGATAACAACATTGATTTTGAATCGATAAAAATAGGACTCGCTTCTCCGGACTTGGTAAGAGAATGGTCATATGGTGAGGTTAAAAAGCCTGAAACCATTAACTACCGTACTCTCAAGCCCGAGAAGGAAGGTCTTTTCTGCGAGAAAATTTTCGGACCCACAAAGGACTGGGAATGTCATTGCGGAAAATATAAGAAAATTCGCTTTAAAGGTAAAGTCTGCGAACGCTGCGGTGTTGAAATCACCAAAGCTAAAGTAAGACGTGAGCGTATGGGTCACATTGAGCTTGCTGCTCCCGTATCACATATTTGGTACTTTAAGGGCACACCCTCAAGAATGGGCCTTATGCTTGATATTTCACATCGTGATCTTGAAAAAGTTCTCTATTTTGCAAAGTACATCGTTGTAGACCCCGGTGATACTCCTCTTGAGAAAAAACAGATTCTCAGCGAAAAAGACTATGCAGAGCTTGTTACAAGATATGATCGTGATACTTTCAAATACAAAGTTGCAATGGGTGCAGAAGCTATCAAAGAGCTTCTCTCCGAAATTGATGTGGATGCTCTTTGCGAAGAGCTTCACAAGGAGCTTGAAACTGCTGCAGGTCAGAAGAAAATCCGTATTCTCAAAAGACTTGAGGTTGCAGAAGCATTCAAAAATTCCGGTAATCGTCCCGAATGGATGATTCTTGATGTTATCCCCGTTATTCCTCCGGACATTCGTCCTATGGTTCAGCTTGACGGCGGACGTTTTGCAACATCAGACCTTAATGACCTTTACAGAAGAGTTATCAACAGAAACAATCGTCTTCAGAAGCTTCTCGAGCTTGGTGCTCCAAGCATCATCGTTAACAACGAAAAGAGAATGCTTCAAGAAGCAGTTGACGCTCTTATTGATAATGGTCGCCGTGGCAGACCTGTTACAGGTCCTAACAACCGTGCACTTAAATCACTTTCCGATATGCTTAAAGGTAAGCAGGGTCGTTTCCGTCAGAACCTTCTCGGTAAGCGTGTTGACTATTCCGGTCGAAGCGTTATCGTTGTTGGTCCTGACCTCAAGCTTTACCAGTGCGGCGTACCTAAGGAAATGGCTATTGAGCTCTTCAAGCCCTTCGTAATGAAGAGACTTTGCGAGCTTGGTAAAGCAAATAATATTAAATCTGCAAGAAAAATGGTTGAAAGAGCAAGCGTTGAGGTTTGGGATGCTCTCGAGGTCGTTATTAAAGACCACCCCGTAATGCTCAACCGTGCTCCTACTCTTCACAGACTTGGTATTCAGGCTTTCGAGCCCGTGCTTGTTGAAGGTAGAGCTATTAAGCTTCATCCTCTTGTATGTACAGCCTTCAACGCTGACTTCGACGGTGACCAGATGGCTGTTCACGTACCTCTTTCTGCAGAAGCACAGTCAGAAGCAAGATTCCTTATGCTTGCTGCAAACAACCTTCTTAAACCCTCTGACGGTAAGCCCGTTGTTGTTCCTACACAGGATATGATTCTCGGTTCTTACTATCTTACACTTGTTAAACCCGAAGAAAAGGGTAACGGCAAGGTGTTCAGAAATGTTGACGAGGCTATGATGGCTTATGAGGAAGGCGATTTAGGTCTTCACGCTCCCATCAAAATCCGTATGTCAAAAGAGGTTGACGGCAAGGTTTATACAGAGCTTCTCGATTGCACTCTCGGTAAGGTTATCTTCAACGCTCCTGTTCCTCAGGACCTTGGATTTGTTGACAGAAGCAAGCCCGAAAATATGTTCAAGCTTGAAATTAACGAGCTTGTTAATAAGAAGGTTCTCGGTAAGATTATTGAACGTTGTATCAGAGTTCATGGTACTGCAAAGTCTTCAGTTGTTCTTGATAACATTAAGAAACAGGGTTACAATTACTCAACACGAAGCGGTATCACAGTTGCTGTTTGCGACGCAACAATCCCCGAAAAGAAGAAACAGTTCCTTGCAGAAACTGAAGCTCTTATTGATACTATTGAAGAAGATTACCAGATGGGTCTTCTCAGTGAACAGGATCGTTCACGTAGCAAAATCAAAGCTTGGGAAATCTGTACAAAGAACGTTTCTGCAGAGCTTCGTAATGCAATGGATCCCTACAACCCCATCTTTATGATGCTTGACTCCGGTGCCCGTGGTTCCGACTCGCAGCTTCGTCAGTTGGCAGGTATGCGTGGTCTTATTGCCAATACCGCAGGTAAAACTATCGAAATTCCCATCAGAGCTAACTACCGTGAAGGTTTGAATATCATCGAATACTTCATTTCTTCCCGTGGTGCTCGTAAAGGTCTTGCTGATACAGCGCTTCGTACTGCTGACTCGGGTTATCTTACAAGACGTCTTGTTGACGTTTCTCAAGAAGTTATCATCCGTGAAGAAGATTGCCATTGCAGCGATGGTCTTGAGGTTTACGATATTAAAGACGGTAACGATATTATCGAGCCCTTAAGCGAACGTCTTACAGGCAGATACCTTCTTGAAAACTTCTGTGACGATGCTACAGGCGAAATCATCTGTGATACAGACACAATGATTGACGATGAGCTTGCAAAGAAAATTGCAGCTATGGTTAATGCTCGTCCCAATGAAGCAGACAGAAAAATCAAAATCCGTTCACTTCTCACTTGTGAATGTGACCACGGTGTATGTATCAAATGTTACGGTTCAAACCTTGCAACAGCAGGCCCCGTTACAGTTGGTGAAGCAGTTGGTATTATCGCTGCTCAGTCTATCGGTGAGCCCGGTACTCAGCTTACAATGAGAACCTTCCACACCGGTGGTGTTGCTTCTCAAGCCGACATCACACAGGGTCTTCCCCGTGTTGAAGAGCTCTTTGAAGGCAGAAAGCCCAAAACACTTGCAATGCTCAGCGAAATCGACGGTAAGGTTTCTTTCGAGGAAATCAAGAAGAGCAACTACGTTGTTATTACTAATGACGAGGATGTTAAGAAATATCTTATTCCCTTCGATGCAAGACTTTGCCAGGAAATCCAAGAGGGTGCATACGTTAAGAAGGGTCAGCATCTTACAGAAGGTGCGGTTAACCCCCATGACGTTCTTGCAGTTCTCGGTGTTGACGCTGTTCACAATTACCTTATCAAAGAAGTTCAGATGACATATCGTATGCAGGGTGTTGATATCAACGACAAGCATATCGAGGTTATTGTTCGTCAGATGATGAGAAAGGTTAAGGTTGAAGACCCGGGTTCAACAACACTTCTTCAGGGTACTTCAATTGAGAAACGTGAGCTTAATCACGCTAACGCTGAAGCAAAGGCTCGTTGCGAAGCAGAGGGTATGCCCTTCGTTCCTGCAACAGCTTCACCCGTTCTTCTCGGTATCACAAAGGCATCACTTGCAACAGAATCATTCCTTTCAGCAGCATCCTTCCAGGAAACTACAAAGGTTCTTACAGATGCAGCTATCAAGGGTAAGGTTGACCCGCTTCTCGGTCTTAAAGAGAACGTTATTATCGGTAAGCTCCTTCCCTCCGGTACAGGTATGAAATGCTACAGCGATGTTGATGTTGTTTCAACAAAAGCTCCCGAGGAAACATTCAATTCAATAGAAATTCCGATTGAGTAATTCCTTATTTCTCATTCGCTTGTTTTTTCAAGCGAATGAGAAATGTTTTTTTGTGAAAATCAATGAATTTTTATAAAAAACTTTGGTAAAACTGTTGACAAAAGGTTTCTAAAATGGTAAATTATTATTCGGTGCGTATGGGATAGGTATGCCCTGTTCTGTATATAACCTATATTAATATCGGAGGTGAAAATACTTGCCAACATTTAATCAGCTCGTTCGCAGCGGTAGATCAACTCTTGAAAAGAAGTCAAAAGCTCCTGCTCTCGGTAAAGGTCTCAACTCTAAGAAGAATGTTTTAACTAACAACAATTCTCCTCAGAAGCGTGGTGTTTGCACAGTTGTTAAGACTGATACACCTAAGAAGCCTAACTCAGCTCTCAGAAAGCTTGCCAGAGTTCGTCTCACAAACGGAATCGAAGTTTCTGCTTACATTCCCGGCGTGGGTCACAATCTCCAGGAGCACAGCGTGGTTCTTATCCGTGGTGGTCGTGTAAAAGACCTTCCCGGTGTGCGTTACCACATCATCAGAGGCACACTTGATGCCCAGGGCGTTGCAAACAGAATGCAGAGCCGTTCAAAATACGGTGCAAAACGTCCCAAAGCCGGTAAAAAATAATTTTACCAAAAACTGATTATTCAAGGACAAATCTTCTTGCAGGCTGAATTTATTCAACCAATGGTGAGTATTTTTATGACTATACAGAGTTGTAAAAGCCATTGGCGCCACGGGAAGCATAGTCACTCGAGTACCTAAGATATCATTTATATGAAGGAGGGAAGCGAAGTGCCAAGAAGAGGCAAGATTGCAA
>JAZQJD010000002.1:0-204013 GCA_045541435.1 Acutalibacteraceae bacterium | reverse complement strand
TTTTTTCATAAATTTTATGTTTTTTATATTCTTTAAGGGGTTCTACAGGCTTTATTCACCTGCAGAACCCCTTGCTATAGCTGGTTTTATACGGTCTGCGCTTTTTTTACATCCCCTTTTTTATTTCATTTGTTCTCGTTTTGCAATAACTTGATTATGAATATCTTCTTTTGTTTTGCCGGTGAGTTTATAGAAGAAGAAGGGAACACCAGCAAGGAACATCATAATACCGTGGAAAATGGTGTAGAAGAAAAGCATCATAATCTTTGTATTAAGCGATTGTTCGGGGTCAGGATTAAGGTCAGAGGGCTGAATATACTGAATAATTGAGCCTTCGCCATAAAGAATTTTTGGTGAAAGAGATGTTGCAACAGTACCGCTTATCATTGTACCGATACCGATAACAAAGGGGAGCGTTGCATCAAGACGCTTGCTTGTTTTGAGCTCGATAACCTCGAGCACATCTGCCTGGAACATTGAGGGAAGAGGGTTTGGTGCACCAAACTGAAGACCGATAAGGAAAAGACAAGCGATAAAGAGTATCTGTAAAATATTTGAGGGTGAATTGAAATATGTATAACCGATTATAAAAGCAAGGGTGTTTGCGATTATAGAATAAATACCCGATGCAATATAAAGCTGTTTTGCATTGAATTTTTTAAGAAGTGCATTGATAATGAGCATACCAACGGCAGTTCCGATACCTGTAGGAAGACCGAAAAGCAAGAATTTACTTGTGCTGCCTAAAAGTGCTGCTGCAAGGAAAACGCCCATATAGTTCGCAATGCCACGGAAGTTTTTAAGAGTTTCGCTGATAATAATTATCCAGGCATATTTATTTTTAAGAATATCTGCAATACCAACAAGAGGATTTTTCTTTTCCTCGCTGTATGCCATACGCTCTCTCATAAAACGCATGCCCATAAGGGTTATAAATGTTCCGACAACGCTGATAACAGAGGCACCGATTATGTATTCAAGATATTCTCTGTTGGGGTTATCCGGTGAAACTGCTTTAATGATTTCGCCAATAACAAGAACGACAACCAAGGGTGCTGAGTTACCAACCGCACTTGAAATACTGCGGAAAGAAATTATTTTATCACGCTCTTTGTTATTGGGCGTCATAACAAAGGAAACAAGATTAATTGCATTACCGAAGCTGCAGCAAGCACCATGAAGCATACCGATTGTTATGAGATAAATCATAAGAAGAGTGCCTGCAAGACCTTCAGGAGTATAGAATAGAAGCATAGTTACAATACCCATGGGAATTGCAACCGCATTTACAATGGGAATAAATTTACCTCGTTTACCTATTTTGCGGTTATCAATAATAAGAGCGTAAACAAAGCTCATTAAAAATCCTGCAACGCTTAAAAAGCCGTTGTAGAATGAAACCTGGTCTTCACCCATTCTCAACACGTTAACAAGATATGCTTGACGGTAAGAGCCAACCATACCTGTCATCATTGTGTAAAAGAAAATGGCTGCAAGGTAGAATACCATTTCTTTTGTTTTAATGTGATTTTGCTCTAATGGATTTTTAATTTTGTTTTCCAATACATCACAACCTTTAAATTTATTAGTTTAAGTATAACCTTATAATACTGTCTTTGCAATATCTGCGCTCATTTTTGCATCCTTAGCATAGAAATCAGCACCGATTTTTTCTGCATATTCGGGAGTTAAAACTGCTCCCCCCACCATAATCTTACAATCTGCTTTTGCTTCTCTCAATGCTTTAACAGTAGCTTCCATTGCAGGAAGCGTTGTTGTCATAAGCGCAGAAAGACCGACAAGCTTAACATTATGTTCTTTCTGTGCTTTAACAACTTCCTCGGGATCAACATCTCTGCCCAAATCAATTATCTCGTAGCCGTAATTTTCAAGAACGGTTTTAACAATATTTTTTCCTATATCGTGCACATCACCTTTAACAGTTGCAAGAATGATTTTTCCTTTACTTTCTGCCCCGGTGTTGTTCTTTTTCATTGTGTCCTTAATAACCTCAAAGCAAGCCCCAGCTGCATCAGCAGCTCTCATAAGCTGTGGAAGAAAAAGCTTACCGCTTTCAAAGCCTGTGCCAACATTATCAAGAGCAGGAATCAGAACATTATTAATAAGCTCTTGTGCGTCAGTATCTTTAAGAGCCTTTTCGGTTAATTCTGCACCTTGGGTTTTCAATCCTTTTTCAATACATTCACCCAGAGTCAGCTCTTTTTTCTCTTGAACAGGTGCTTTTTCGCCTGAAAATGCAGAAATATACTGAACAGAATCTGTATCAATGGATTTTAAAACCTTATATGCTCTTACTGCACCAATCATTGAAGCAGAATTAGGGTTCATAATAGGTAAATCAAGCCCGCTCTGGAGTGCGAGAGTAACAAAAGCAGTATTTACAACCTCTCTTTGAGGTAATCCGAAGGAAACATTGGAAACGCCTAAGGTTGTTTTAACACCAAAAAGCTCTTTAACCTGCTTCATAGCATCCAAAGTGGTTTGAGCTGCAGACTGCTTTGCACTGACTGTCATTGTAAGACAGTCGATAATAATATCTTCTTTAGGAATACCGATTTCTGCTGCACGACTTATGATTTTTTCGGCAATTTCGACTCTTTTTTCTACAGATTCGGGAATACCGTCTTCATCGAGAGTAAGTCCCACAATAGCCGCACCATATTTTTTGGCAAGTGGAAGAACAGAGGAAAGGGATTTTTCTTCTCCGTTAACGGAGTTTATAATTGCTTTACCCGTATAAATTCTCAGAGCTTTTTCAAGTACATCGGGAGAGGTGGAGTCAAGCTGTAAAGGCAGACCGATTGAACCCTGCAAAGAGGTAACAACCTTTTGCATCATTTCTTCTTCGTCAATCTCGCTGTGACCCACATTCACATCAAGAATATCTGCCCCTGCTTCTACTTGGGAAATACCCTCATTGAGAATATAGTCAAGGTCATTTCTTTCAAGAGCTTCCTTGAATTTCTTTTTGCCTGTAGGATTTATTCTTTCCCCGATAACTCTTGGTTCATTAAGGATAACTGCAGTTGTTGCACCACTGATTACACCTTTAATTATTTCAGCTTTTTCTTTCGCTTTTGTTTTTTCAAGGTGTTTTTTGAGCTCTGCAATATATTCGGGGCTTGTTCCGCAACAGCCACCAAGAATTACAGCACCCTTTTCATAGAATTTTGCCATAAGGTAAGAGAATTCCTCTGCACCCATTGAATATTTGCCCGTTTTTAAATCAGGAAGACCTGCGTTGGGCTTTACAATTACGGGAACTGAAGAATATTTTAAGAATTCTTCAACAATACCCGATAATTTGTCCGGACCTAAAGAGCAGTTAAGTCCGACTGCATCTGCACCTGCAGCAATAAGAGTTACCGCAACGCAAGAAGCGGTACTACCATTCATAGTAAGTCCGTTTTCATCAAAGGAAAGTGTTACGGTAACAGGTAATTTTGTATTTTCTTTTGCAGCTAAAAGGGCAATCCTTGCCTCTCTTAAATCTGTAAAGGTTTCAAGGCAGATTATATCTGCACCTGCTTTTTCACCGCAAACGCAAACCTCTTTATAGCATTCATAAGCATTTTCAAAGGTTAAATCTCCTGTAGGTGCAATAAGCTTTCCGGTTGTGCTCACGTCAAGGGCAACAAGAGTATCGCTTCCGTATGCCGCCTCTTTGGCAAGAGAGATTGCTTCATTTATACATTCCGAAACAGTATGCTCTGAATTTTCCAATTTAAAAGCATTGGCACCGAATGTATCAGCCATAATAATATTGCTTCCGGCATCTATGTAGGCTTTGTGAATTTCTTTTACCCATTGGGGATGGTCAAAAACCGCATTGACAGTATCTTCTTCGGGTAAAAGCCCTTTTTTTATTAGCTCTGTTCCAAAACCACCGTCAAGAAGAATATATTTATTTTCAAGTAATTCTCTAAAATTCATATTATCACTCTTTTAGCAATAACACCGCGAAAAATGTTTCGCGGTGTTATTGAATATATTTTATTTATGATAAAGCTTTTTGCTTTCGTAGTGAGGTTCACAAGTAAGGTTAATTCCCAGCTTTCTGAAGGTATCTCTGTCAACTTGGGAAAGAATAACTGTTGCGTGAGCCTCGCTACCCTTGAGAGCCTTGAGAGAGTCGAAAGCCTTTTTGGCGTCTGCACTTTCAACCGCACTCATTGTAAGAGCAATAAGCACCTCATCGGTATGAAGCCTTGGGTTATGGTTTCCGAGAATGCTTGTTTTCAAATCTTGAATAGGCTCAATGATTTTTCTTTCGATAAGAAGAGCACTATCATCAATTTCTGCTATAACCTTTAAAGCGTTAAGAAGAGCCGCAGA
Source organism: Acutalibacteraceae bacterium (assembly GCA_045541435.1). GTDB lineage: Bacteria > Bacillota > Clostridia > Oscillospirales > Acutalibacteraceae > DTU089. The sequence goes on along the minus strand of JAZQJD010000002.1, from coordinate 199,657 downwards.
GGCAGAGCCTAAAAGGTCGCTTGTTTTACCTGTAACTATAGTTCCGTCGGGAAGCTCAATCGCAACTGCAGGTCTGTTACCTGTTGTTTCGCTTTTAAGAAGAGCCGCTTTAACTGTAGGGCGTTCTGTTTCAACAGAAATGCCTGCCTGGTTCATAAGGCTTTCAAGCTTTGCTATAGCACCATCGTTTTTTTGGCCCGTTTTCTTATCACAAAGTGCAGAAAAATATCTTCTTACAATTTCTTCATAGGATGCTTTTCTGCACACTAAGTCATCAGAAATGCAGTAGCCAACCATATTAACGCCCATGTCTGTAGGTGATTTATAGGGACTCACACCCTCGATTTTTTCAAAAATCGCGTTAAGAACGGGGAAAACTTCAACATCACGATTGTAGTTAACGGTGGTTTTACCATAAGCTTCAAGGTGATACGGGTCGATCATATTAACATCATTAAGGTCTGCTGTTGCAGCTTCATAAGCAAGGTTAACAGGGTGCTTGAGAGGTAAATTCCATATAGGGAATGTTTCAAATTTAGCGTAACCTGCTTTGTTACCTCTTGCGTTTTCATGATATAGCTGTGAAAGACAAGCAGACATTTTTCCGCTACCGGGACCTGGAGCAGTTATAACAACAAGGGGACGGGTGGTTTCAATATAATCGTTCTTTCCGAAGCCTTCGTCACTAACGATTTTCTTAACATTATAGGGATAGCCGTCAATAGTATAGTGGATAAAGGCTTTGATTCCGAGAGTTTCAAGCTTTTCTTTGAACTTGATTGCTGCAGGTTGACCGTTAAATTGGTTAATAACGACGCTGCCGACAAAAAGACCTGCACTTGCGAAAGCATCCATAAGACGCAAAACGTCACTATCATAAGTGATACCGTAGTCACCACGGATTTTATTGCTTTCAATATCTCCTGCGGAAATAACGATAACAATTTCTGCATGGTCCTTAAGATTTAAAAGCATCTGCAGTTTGCTGTCGGGCTTGAAGCCGGGAAGAACACGGGATGCGTGAAAATCGTCAAAAAGCTTACCGCCGAATTCAAGATAAAGCTTACCGCCGAATTCGTCAATACGCTTCATAATCTGTTCAGACTGCTTTTCGATATACATATCGTTGTCAAAACCGATTTTCTTCTCAAAAACCATAGAAATCACCCTTTCACAAAATATAATTCTATCATTCCCAATTTGTTTTGTCAACGGAAAAACCTACTGATTTATTGACATTAATTTGTATAAGTTGTATTATTTAAAATAGAGTAATTTGACTTTAAGAAATTTTATTTTAAGGAGCATATTATGGAACAGTTTTTTGACAGATTTAAAATTGACTGCTCACCCGTAGCACATAAAAGTCACACCTTGGTCCGTGACGGAGTAAGGTTTACTGTGCTTACCCCTTGTATGTTACGTGTTGAAACACAAAGCCGCAGTAACTTCTGCGACGAACCTACTCAAAGCGTGTGGTTCAGAGATTTTTGTAAACCCGAATTCAAGGTTAACGAATCAAGCGGAACAATAGAAATTAAAACGACAAAGGCAAATTTTCTTTATAATCTTAAAACTAAAAAAATGGTTCGTATAAAGCTTCGTGACGGCAGAGTTGTAACCAACTATAAAGCAGGCAACCTTAAGGGTACTTGCCGTACTCTTGATATTACCGCAGGTGTTATTACTCTCGGTGACGGTGTTTGTTCAAAAAACGGTGTTGCAATTCTTGATGACAGTGATACCCTTGTTCTTAAAGAGGATGGAGCAATTCTTCCCCGTAAGCATAAAGAAACAGATGAATATTATTTTGCATACGGAAATGATTATATCGGTGCAACAACTGACCTTTATAAATTAACCGGTAAGGTGCCGCTTATTCCCCGATATGCTCTTTCTAACTGGTGGAGCCGTTATAAAGCGTATACACAGGAAGAATATCTTACTCTTATGGATCGCTTCAAGGATGAAGAAGTTCCGATTACCGTTGCAACAGTTGATATGGATTGGCATTGGGTTGACATCAAGCAGAAATTCGGTAAGGACAGCCACAAGGTATTTATGCATCAGAATCTTTGGGAATATGTTTATGATGTATGGTCAGCAGGCTGGACCGGCTACAGCTTCAATACAGACCTTTTCCCCGATCCTGCAGGCTTCCTTAAAAAGCTTAAGGATGATGGCTATAAGGTGACATTTAATCTTCACCCCTCTCAAGGTGTTCGTTGGTTTGAGGACCAATATGAAGAAATGTGTGAGGCTATGGGGCAGGATTCTTCAAAGAAGCAGCCTGTTAAATTTGATATTACAGATAAAAAATTCACCGAAAACTACTTTAAAATTCTTCACCATCCCTATGAAAAAATGGGTGTTGATTTCTGGTGGATTGACTGGCAACAGGGCACAAAATCTCCCGTTCCCGGTCTGGATCCCCTTTGGGCATTAAACCACTATCATTTCTATGATAGTGCCAAAAACAATAACAGGCCTCTTATCCTTTCCCGTTTTGCAGGTGCAGGCTCTCAGCGTTATCCCCTCGGCTTCAGCGGTGACACAACTCAGACCTGGTCGGCTCTTGATTTCCAACCCGGATTTACTGCTACTGCATCAAATATCGGCTATCCTTGGTGGAGCCACGATATCGGCGGTCACTGTATGGGTAAAAAGGACGATGAGCTTTATCTTCGTTGGGTTCAGCTTGGTGTTTTCAGCCCTATTATGCGACTTCACTCAACAAATAATGAATTTGCAGGTAAAGAGCCCTGGAATTACAGCGGTCCTGTTGAAAAAACAGCAAAAGACTATCTCCGTCTTCGTCATAAATTACTCCCCTATATTTACACAATGAACTACCGTACTCACACAGAGTGCCGTGCAATATGCGAACCTATGTATTATGCTTATCCCGAAAGAAAGAGTGCTTACGAATGTAAAAACCAATTCTTCTTCGGCACAGAGCTTATTGTTGCACCTATTACGGAGCACACCTCAACAGATAATAATATGGCAAGCGTTAATGTATGGATTCCCGAGGGAAGATATACAGACATCTTTACAGGCAGAATTTACTGCGGCAAGCGTTTTGTCAGAATGTATCGTGATATTGAGAATATCCCCGTTCTTGCAAAGGCAGGAGCAATTATTCCTATGAGTGTAAACGACAGAACAAACGACTGCTCTAACCCTGTTGATATGGAGCTTCTCATTTACAGAGGAAACAACACCTTTAAGCTCTATGAGGATGATGGCGAATCACTTTCATATCAGAACGGTGCTTTCTGCAAAACACCCTTTACTGTTAAAGAAAACGGCTCTTCTGTTTACTTTACAATAGATAAAGGCGAGGGGGATGTGAGCGTTGTTCCCGAAAAGAGAAATTACAAGCTCTGCTTTAAAGATATTGTAAGTGGCGAAATCTCAGTTAAAGTTAACGGAAGAAAGCGTGCTCTTAAGACAGAAAAAGGAAAAACAATCGCAATTCTTCTTGAGGGCGTTGCTCCTACAGATAAGGTTGAAATTGAGTTCCTTGATTGCGTGTATCTTACAAATATTGACAAGAAACAGGCACTTACAGAAACCATCGCAAAATATCAGATGGGTAATGATAAAAAAGGTATTCTCTTCACAGAATTCCTTAAAACCGAGAAGCCCTTACCACCTATGGCAGATAATTTCTCAGGACCTATTGAGGAAATATTGGCTTTATATAGAGGATGATTTAAAGTTGCAAGTTGAAAGTGGCAAGTGGCAAGTTTCGGGACCTGCGGTCGGCATTATATAAAAAAGGATTTAAATTATGGCAATAATTGAAATATTAAAAAAACACGCTTCTGATTATGATATTGACATTAATCAGGAGTTAGCCGGTAAACTTGAAATTTACGGCAGACTTTTAAAAGAATGGAATGAAAAAATTAATCTTACTGCCATTAAGGACGATGAAGGAATTGCAATTAAGCATTTTCTCGACTGCCTTCTTGTAAGTAAGGTTGCCGATTTCAAGGATGGAATGAATGTTATTGATGTTGGCACTGGGGCAGGCTTTCCCGGCCTTGTAATTGCCGCAGCTTACCCCAATGTTAATGTAACTCTGCTTGATTCAACAGGTAAAAAGCTTAAAGCTGTTGAAAATATGGCAGAAGAGATGGGCGTTAAAAATGTAAAAATCATTCATTCAAGAGCAGAGGATGCAGGAAAAAATCCCGAATTCCGTGAAAAATACGATTTTGCCACTGCAAGAGCTGTCGCTGAGCTTCGTGTGCTTTTGGAATATACACTTCCCTTTGTGAAAAAGGGTGGTTTGTTCTTATCTCTCAAAGCGGCTATTGCTAAAGAAGAAATAGAGGGCGCAACCAAAGCTTTGCAAACTTTAGGCGGTAAGGTTGACGATGTAAACGAATTTACATTACCCGGTGGAGATAAGCGTGTTATAATAAATATAAAAAAGATTTCGCAAACTTCGCCAAAATATCCGAGACCTTCGGCACAAATCGCCAAAAAACCTTTATAAACTTATCAAAACAAAGCATTTTCAGTCGATTTCCCCCGACCGAAAATGCTTTATTTTTTTGTATTTTGGTGATATAGTGTTGTCAAAGAGAGACGGACAAGGCTTTGTGGATGAATGATTAAAATTACTCAAGCAGAAAGGAAAACCGATGATTAAATCTTCAAAAAACAAAGCAAATACCCAAATACAATTCATACCCCATGACCTTATAAAACCAAATCCGCAGCAACCAAGGGTCCGATTTGATTACAACGAGTTAGAGGGCTTAGCTTGTTCAATTCGTGCTAACGGATTGCTCCAGCCAATAAACGTGCGAGTTTTGGAGAACGGTGAATTTGAACTGATTTCGGGTGAAAGGCGTTTGAGAGCTGCAAGAATGATTGGTATGACCAAAATACCTTGCATTACAATGAACGCTTCCGACCAGCAATCCGCCCTATTTGCAATAATAGAAAATGTTCAAAGGGAAAATCTTGATTTTTTTGAGGAAGCTGTTGCTATCGAAAGACTTATGACAGAATATGGTCTTTCGCAAGATGAAATAGCAGAAAAATTAGGCAAAGCACCCTCAACTCTTTCAAATAAGCTTCGCCTTTTAAGGCTCCCCGATGAAATACGAGATAAAATATCTTACGCAGGACTTTCAGAGCGTCACGCAAGAGCATTACTGACCTTACCCGATAACAACACAAGGAAACGTGTTCTTGATATTGTAATCGAAAGGCACCTTACAGTTGCGGAAACAGAAAGGCTGATAGCAGATGTTCACCGCAGAAGAAAAGGCCAAAGAAAGCCCCAAACAAAAGCGTATAAGGATATGAGAATTTTTCTTAACACATTAAACCACGCAGTTGATATTATCAGGAAAGCAGGTATTGAGGCAGATACCGCCAAAAGTGAAACTGATGAATATTTTGAATATGTAATCAGAATATCGAAACCGGAAGAAGCAAATATGATTGCAGTTACTACGCAGGCAATATAAGTTGCAAGTTGAAAGTGGCAAGTGGCAAGTTTCGGGGCGCGAAAATGCGCCGTAGAAGAAGCTGTTTAACTTTACAAATTCTTTTACAATGATTGGAAGCAACGCTTCCCAGAAATTTTCCATTTTTCAATTTCAATTTTCTATTTTTTGCATAGAAAACCCGGTATAATCTCCTTTTGGAGTTTATATAGTGGCGAAAGCCACAGCCATATCTTTCTCTTTCACACCCCACATCCACAGCGGAAAACCATCGTCGAAAGGCGGTGGTTTTCTGCATTTCGCATTAAAATTTTATTCCTCGCCACATTAGGACAGTTTTCGACAAAGTATATATGTATAATGTAGTTATAGAGCGAAAAACAAAAAACAACCACAATATATTGATTTTTTGCTCTAAATATAAAGAAAAGGAGACGCTGTTTTATGAAAAGCCTTAAACTGAAACTACTCGCTATTATCATTGAATACCACTGGTGGCGCGTTGACTGTTTGCGAAAGAAAACCTGCCACGAAAAAAATGAAAGCACACATTGCCGTGAAGACTTTCATAAATTCAGAGCAGAACAGCTAATGGTTGTCTATGAAATGCATTTAGGTTTACGCGATTATTGCGGAAACATTATTGCATAATATAGTAGCTGTTTCGTCAAAGCTTACCACTTCTGTCACCATACGGAAGTGGTTTTTTGTATTGAAGAAAAAGGTGAGGTATGATAAAATATCTTCGGGTGAAATCAATGCTAAACTTTGAAATTGACGAGTTATCTGTCTGGGAAAAATTGAAAGAAACAACTGAACCTATAATTATGTACGGTACCGGTAACGGTGCCGATAAAGTCGTGGATGTATTTGAAAAGCTTAATATAAAGCTTTCGGGCATTACCGCAAGCAGCGGTTTCGTAAGAGAGCGTTTTTTCAGAGGTTTGCCCGTTAAACCATTGGAATATTTTGAAAAAAAATACGATAAATTAACCATTGTAATTACCTTTGGCACATCAATTCCCGATGTCATGAATAATATTTTTACCATAGCAGGAAAACACCGTGTTCTTGTGCCTTGCGTGCCGGTTATAGGAACGGAAATTTTTGACAGAAGGTTTTTAGAGGAGTATACAGAAGAAATCAATTTTGCTTATTCGCTTTTAGCTGATGATTTTTCAAGAAAAATATTTGAAGGATATGTCAATTTCCAGTTTGGCGGAAGAATAGAAATTTTAAAAGAAATTGAAACTCCTCAAAGCGAAATCTATGAAAATATTTTTAAATTAAATGATGAAGAAACTTTTATTGATATCGGCGCATATCGTGGTGATACAGTAGAAGAGTTTGTTGAAAATACAAGGGGTATTTATAAAAAAATTATCGCCGTCGAGCCCGATTATAAAACATATCAGAAGCTCATTAAAAACTGCGAAAATCTTGAAAGCTTCACAGGCGTCAATGCCGCAATTACAGATTCTGACGCAGAAATAGGATTTTCTTCCCTTGCAGGACGGCAGTCTGCAGTAGGTGGAGAAAACATGATAAAATCACTTTCCTTACCATCTCTTTGTAAAGACTGTGAGCCAACATTTATAAAAATTGATTCCGAGGGCTGTGAGCGTGAAATTTTAAAGGGCGGGGAAGACGTTTTAAAGAAATTCAAGCCTAAAATGAATGTTGCCGCATATCATAAAAGCGAAGATATTTTTAAGCTTCCGATACTCATAAAAGCAATAAACCCCGATTATAAAATTCACTTGCGACATCATCCATATATTCCTGCATGGGACACATTGTTTTATTGTGTTTAATTTCCAAAAAATATCTTAAAGGTTTATTAAAATTTATTTCACAACAATTTAAAAAATATATTGACATTTTTCTTAAATATATATATATTTAAAATTGCAAATTAATATTTATACATATTATATGTATTATCTTTTTGAGCGAAAAACTCACCAATTTGAAGAATTATATTGAAAATTCTTTGGGTAGGTGATTTTTCTATTCTTAATTTGCAGAAAGGGGCTGCATAATTGTCCAACAACATTATTGATTTAAAAAATATCTCCGTAGCCTTTGACGGAGAAACAATTATTGATAATATGAATTTATACATCCGTGACAAAGAGTTTATTACCTTTTTAGGCCCCTCAGGTTGCGGAAAAACAACTACGCTCCGAATTATTGCAGGTTTCCAGGAACCCGATTCGGGCGATGTTATCTTTGACGGTAAAGTAATAAATGGTGTTCCGCCTCATAAAAGGCAACTGAACACCATTTTTCAGCGTTACGCTCTTTTCCCTCACTTGAATGTTTATGAGAACATTGCATTTGGTCTTCGTCTTAAAAAGACTCCCGAAAAGGAAATCAAAGAGGCTGTTACCGAAATGCTCGCTCTCGTAAACCTTAAGGGCTTTGAGCGTAGAAATATATCTTCTCTTTCGGGTGGTCAGCAGCAGCGAGTTGCTATTGCAAGAGCTCTTGTTGTTAAACCCCGCGTTCTTCTCCTTGACGAGCCTTTAGGTGCTCTTGATCTAAAGCTTCGTAAGGATATGCAGGTTGAACTCAAAAACATTCAGAAGCGTTTAGGTATAACATTTATTTATGTTACTCACGACCAGGAAGAAGCCCTTTCTATGTCCGATACAATAGTTGTTATGGATTCGGGTGTTATTCAGCAAATCGGTACACCTACCGATATTTATAACGAGCCTAAAAATGCATTCGTTGCAGATTTTATTGGCGAAAGTAATATTATCGAGGGTGTTATGCGTGCTGATTTCTGGGTTGAAATGGCTGGTCATAAATTCAAGTGCCTTGATAAAGGCTTTGGCGTTGACGAAGAGGTTGACGTTGTTGTCCGCCCCGAAGATGTTGACGTTGTTCCTGTTGAAGAAGCTATGATTTCAGGTGTAGTAACCTCAACTACCTTCAAAGGCGATTATTATGAAATTATCGTTGAAATCAAAGGCTTCAAATGGATGATTGAGTCAACTCACAATCAGACTGTCGGCTCAACTATCGGTCTTAACATCATCCCCGATGCTATTCACATTATGAAAAAATCCAAGTACTCCGGTCTTTACGGCGACTATAGTTCATTCAGCGAAGAATTTGATGAGCTTTCTGACGCCACCTATGAGGAAGAGGACGAATAAGCTCCCTCCCCTAATTTTTGAAAGGAGTGCTTGTAATGAAGAAAAAATCTTCTCTTATGACACATTTAGCAGGTTCTCCCTACATTGTTTGGGCGGTTATATTTATTATCGTTCCTCTTTGTATGGTTGCCTACTATGCTTTTACCGATAAAAGCGGTAATTTCACGTTTGATAACATGCTCAGTATCGGCAAATATACCGATACAATAATTCTCTCTATATGGTTAGGGCTTCTGGCTACTGTCATAAGCCTTGTTGTTGCATATCCACTTGCAATGATTATGGCTTCAAAGGGACCCGAAAAGCAAAGCAGGATGACAATGCTTATTATGCTTCCAATGTGGATGAACTTCCTTTTGAGAACATATTCCTGGATGACCATTTTAGAGGATAACGGGTTTCTTACAACAGGACTTAACCACATTGTTGAGCTAATAAACACTTTACCCAAAGTGGATTTAGAGCCCGTTCACCTCATAAACACTCGTGGTGCGGTTGTTTTAGGTATGGTTTATAATTTCCTGCCATATATGATTTTGCCTATTTATACCGTTATGCTTAAGGCAGACCGTTCTCTTGTTGAGGCGGCTCAGGATTTAGGCGGAAACAAGCTGGATGTTTTCAGAAATGTTACAATTCCTTTAAGCGTTCCCGGTATTGTTTCCGGATTTACAATGGTTTTTGTTCCCTCTGTAAGCACTTTCTATATTTCACAGAAATTAGGCGGTACGGGAACAACTCTCATTGGTGATATTATTGAAACTCAGTTCCAGACGGCAAATAACTTTAATTTAGGTGCATCTCTTTCCTTTGTTCTGATGATACTTATTTTTATTTGCCTTGCAGTTATGAATAAGTTTTCCGATGATGATGGAGGTGTTGTAATATGACAAAGAAAACCTCCTTCGGCGGTAAGCTTTATACCGCACTTGTTTTCCTTTTCCTTTACGCACCTATTGCGGTTCTTATTCTTTTCAGCTTTAACTCGGGTAAAAGCACCGCAGTTTTTGAGGGCTTTTCTCTTCATTGGTATGAAGAGCTTTTCCGAGATGCTGCAACTCTTACTGCATTTAAAAATTCTTTGATTATTGCAGTCGTTTCCTCAGTTATTTCAACTGTTATGGGTACTGCTGCCGCAACTGCGATTTTCGGCTATAAAAACAAGCTTTTAAAAAGCAGTGTTATGACTGTTACAAATATTCCTATGATGAATCCCGAAATTGTTACGGGTATTGCAATGATGCTCCTTTTCGTTTTCATCGGTGGTATGTTTGGTAAAACAGGTACTTTAGGCTTTACAACTCTGACAATCGCCCATGTAACCTTTGAGCTTCCTTACGTTATTCTTAATGTTCTTCCCAAATTAAAGCAAACTGATGCTCACCTCTCCGAAGCGGCGCAGGATTTGGGTTGCACGCCCTTCCAGGCGTTTTACAAGGTTGTTCTTCCTGCAATTATGCCCGGTATTATTTCCGGTCTTATGATGGCTTTTACTCTTTCGATTGATGATTTTATTATCAGTTATTTCGTAAGCGGAACAAGCTCACAGACCTTGCCTATCAGAATTTTCTCTATGACAAAGCGTCGTGTTACACCGGATATGTATGCCCTTTCAACTCTTATTTTCCTTGCAATTCTTGTGCTTCTTGTTGTTTCAAACGTTATTTCTTCAAGAGGAGATAAGAAAAATGCGAAAAAAGGCGGTGCGAAATGATGAAACGCTTTTTTTCGGTGGTATTCAGTTTGATTATTCTTAGCGTTACTGTTGTTCCTTGCTTTGCAGGAGAAAAAAAGGATTATTCCCATCTTGAAGGCACAACGCTTAATGTCTATAACTGGGGCGAATATATTTCAGACGGATCTGACGGAAGCCTTGATGTTAACAAAGAGTTTGAAAAGCGTTACGGAATAACCGTAAACTATTCAAACTATGAGAGCAACGAGAATATGTATAACAAGCTCCAATCAGGCGGTGCAAACTATGATGTTATAATCCCCTCGGATTATATGATTGCAAAGCTTATTGAAGAGGATATGTTATCAGAGCTTGATTTCTCTAACATTCCCAATTATAAATATGTTCTCGAAAAATATCGTGGGCTTTATTATGACCCCGATAATAAATATACCGTGCCTTATACAGTTGGTATGGTAGGACTTATTTACAATACTAAAATTGTAAAAGAGGCTCCTGACAGCTGGGGTGTTCTCTGGGATGAGAAATATGCCGGGGAAATTCTTATGTTCAATAACCCCCGTGATGCTTTTGGTGTTGCTCAATGCTATTTAGGGCAAAGCATAAACACCGAATCTGTTGAAGATTGGGACAAAGCTATTGAGGCTTTGAAGGCACAAAACCATCTTGTTTCCTCTTATGTTATGGACGAGGTTTTCAACAAAATGGAAAATGGCGAAGCTGCTCTTGCACCTTATTATGCAGGTGACTTCCTTACAATGTACGACGTTAACCCCGATCTTGCTTTTGTTTATCCTAAAGAGGGTACCAACTTCTTTGTAGATGCTATGTGCGTTCCTAAAAATGCAGAAAACAAGGAAGCTGCAGAGCTTTATATCAATTTTATGCTTGAAGATGAAATTGCGGTGGCAAATGCAAACTACATTTGCTATGCAACCCCTCATTCAAATGTTCTTAAATCCGATGATTACGATTTAAAGGGAGATCCGGTTCTTTACCCCGATGAAGAAAACACACCCCCAACAGAAATGTTCGAAAATCTTGATTATGAAACCCAGAACTATATGAATATGCTCTGGAATGAGCTTAAAATTGAGGGTAACTCAAACCTCGATGCTTATATCGGACTTTCCGTCACAGCGATTCTAATAGTAGTTTACGCTGTTTATAAATTTATAAAAAAGAAAAAACGCGAAGCTATGTATTAAAAAAGAAGCTCTTGCCGAGTTAAACGGCAAGAGCATTTCTTATAGGCTTTTAAGTCTATAAAATTCTTCATCTGTTATTTCAATAACCTTTCCGTGCTTGAAGCCGTAAGGGAAAGAAAATTCTTCATCTGATCTTGTGAAATTCATATCGCCGGGTTTTGATGAAACAAATGGCACATAACCCATTTTTTCTTTTTCACAACCGAAAAAGTCAAGCATCAGACACCATCTGCCGTCGGGGAGAGTATAGGTGGTTGGTCCTTCATAGGCACCGGGATTGGAAATATTCTCTTCCATAAACTTTTGGAACCCATTATCGTGCTCGAAAGGACCGTAAAGATTTTTCGAGGTGGCGTGCATATTCATTCCGGGATTATTGGCGTTTTTATAGAAAAGGTGATATGTATCGCCAACCTTTGTAATATGGGAATCAAGGATTTCATTTTCTTTATTAAAATAAAGTTTCGGTTCTGAAAACGTCTCAAAATCCTTTGTAACAGAGCAGTAAATAGACATATGAGTAAAATCACTTTCTGCAACTGTTGAACCCCAATGTATAAGATATTTTTCATTAATTTCATCAAAGAAGATTTCAGGTGCCCAGAGGCAACCGAAATCATCTCTGCCGAAATAAATCAATTTCTGTTCTGAAAAATTAACAAGGTCATTGGTTTTCCACATTGAAAGGCATTTGCTGCCGTGGCTGTTTATATGCTTCCAATCCACATTATAATTTTCGTCCATCTGACGAACTATGCAAAGGTCGGTGGTGAGAATTACAAAGCCACCAGTGTGAAGCCTTATAATTTCGATATCACGGCAACCTTTATCACCAAGATTGCTCATAAGAATGGGGTTTCCGTCATTAACCTTTTCCCAATTAAACCCATCCTTACTTATTCCGAAATAAACAGCTTCGCCGTCAACGGAAATTTTTTCTTTAAAATGAACAAATAAATATGCCATGAATTTCACCTATTTTCAGTTTATAGAAATATTCTATCACAATAAAGCCTGTTTGTCATATTTTATTTTAAAAATGTTGCGAAAAAATACAGGTATGATATAATTGAGATATATACAAAATAAGAAAAGGCGAAGTTATGAAAAAATCAAAACTCAGGCTTTCTACAACACATATAATACTATTCAGTTTCTTTGCTGCTGTGCTTTTGGGTGCGGTTTTACTTTCTTTGCCGATAAGCTCCGCAACAGGACAACGGACACCCTTTGTTGATGCTCTTTTTACATCAACAACCGCCACCTGCGTTACAGGCCTCGTGGTAGTGCCTACTTTTTCTGCATGGAGTACGTTTGGTCATATTGTAATTTTATTTTTAATTCAGATTGGCGGATTGGGAGTAATTACGGTTGTTTCCATTCTTGCTATGATGTTTCACAGAAAAATGGGGCTTTCTGACAGACTTCTTTTGCAGGACGCTTTCAATTTAAATACTCTTTCGGGCCTTTCACACTTTGTTAAAAAGGTTGTTTTAGGAACATTTATAGTTGAGGGTATCGGAGCTCTTTTTTATATGATAGTATTTATTCCCGAATTTGGTTTAAAGGGAATATGGATTTCTGTTTTTACGGCAATTTCCGCATTTTGTAATGCAGGTATAGATATAATTGCTCCCGATAGCCTGGCAGGATATGTTCATAATCCCATAATTAATTTGACTACTTGTCTTTTAATCTTTTTCAGTGGCATAGGCTATATTGTATGGTGGGATGTTATCAGAGTTTTGAAGCTCAGAAAAAAGAGGAAAATCAAAGTTTTAAAAGCCTTGACTTTGCATAGTAAAATTGCTTTGCTAACAACACTGGTTTTAATTTTTGGTGGGGCATTTTGTGTATTCCTTTTTGAATACAATAATCCCCAAACCATGAAGGATTTTACCTTGTATCAAAAAATCCAAGCATCGTTTTTCCAATCTGTGACCACAAGAACTGCAGGCTTTTTTACAGTTCCTCAAGAAAATTTGTCAAATGGTTCAGCTCTTGTTTCTATATTACTTATGTTTATCGGCGGCTCTCCCGTTGGTACTGCAGGTGGTATTAAAACTGTAACAATTACTGTTATTATAGCGGCGGCATTTTCTGCTATAAAAAATAAAAACGATGTTACAATGTTTAACAGAACCTTATCAAAAGAAGCAGTAAGCAAAGCCGTTGCAGTAATTTGCACATCATTTTTTATAATGTTTATGTCAACTCTTCTTCTTTCTGCCGTAACAGATGCAAGCTTTCTTGATGTTCTTTATGAAACTGCAAGTGCAACTGCAACTGTTGGGCTTTCAAGAAATTTGACCGCGTCTTTAAATACTATGGGTAAAATAATAATTATTGCTACAATGTATTTTGGTCGAGTTGGACCGATTTCTCTTGCAGTAGCTCTTAATCTGAAAAAACAAAATCCAAATATAATCAAAAATCCTGTTGAAGATATTAGCGTTGGGTGAAAGGTGATATTATGAGTATAAATAAAACATATGCTGTTTTCGGTCTTGGAAGATACGGCAGAGCAGTTGCTGAAGAGCTTGTTAAAAACGGAGCAGAGGTTATTGCTGTTGATAGCAACGAGGAGCTTGTAAACGATGCGGCGCAGACTATTCCCGTCTGCAAATGTGCCGATGTTACAGACCCTGAGGTAATTGATAAGCTTGATATTGCAGAGGTTGATGTTGTTATTATAGCTATGGCAAACAGCCTTGAAGCAACGGTAATGGCTATCACTCTTTGCAAAGAGGTAGGCGTAAAAACTGTTATTGTAAAATGTGTTGAAGAAATGCACGGTAAGATTTTTTACAGAGTGGGTGCGGACAGAGTTGTTTTCCCCGAAAAAGAAGCGGGTGCACGCCTTGGTAAAAATCTTTTAAGCTCTGGCTTTGTTGATATAATTGAGCTTTCAAAGGATGTTTCAATGGTTGAGCTTGAAATGAAGCCTCAATGGGTTGGAAAAAACCTTATTGAGCTTAATCTAAGAAAAAAATATTCTATCAACGTTGTTGCACTTTTAAAAGGTGATGAGGTTATAACAAGCATTGAGCCCGAAATGCCGTTAACAGAAAATATGAAGCTTATTGTTATTGCAGATACAGCAAAATTAGAAAAGTTAAAATAAAAGTTCAGTTCCCTTAACTGTTTGAAAAAGTTAAGGGAACTGTTGTTTAATCGTCAAATTCAAATGAACCTGAAATAAATGTTACGCGGTCAGTGTCAACGGTAAGTAACCCTCCGTCTGATACTGCCGTTTTCTTTTTGTCTTCGCTGAGCCACACTGTGCAAGGTGCTTTGATAACAGATGTTATAAAGGGAATGTGACCTGCCATAATTGCGAGCTCGCCCTCAACACCTCTTACATCAAATTTGAAAACCTCGCCGTCAAATTTGTTGCCATCGGGGGAGGATACAGTTAAGTGGAAAGTGCTCACTTTTGCACCTTCTTTGCTTTTTCGATGGCTTCCTCAATAGTACCTACAAAAAGGAATGCAGATTCCGGTAAATCGTCGTGCTTGCCTTCAATAATTTCCTTAAAGCCACGAACGGTTTCACTTATGGGAACATATTTACCTGTGATACCCGTGAATTTTTCGGAAACATCAAAGGGCTGGGAAAGGAATCGCTGAATTTTTCTTGCTCTCTGAACAAGAAGCTTATCTTCATCGGAAAGCTCATCCATACCCATAATTGCTATGATATCCATAAGCTCGTTATATCTCTGGAGAATTCTTTGAACCTCTTTAGCAACATAGTAATGCTCTTCGCCAACAATTTCGGGGGAGAGAATACGGCTTGAGGATTCAAGAGGGTCAACAGCAGGATAAATACCTTGAGAGGCAATATTTCTCGCAAGAACTGTTGTTGCATCAAGGTGAGCAAAGGTTGTTGCGGGAGCAGGGTCTGTAAGGTCATCCGCAGGAACATAAACTGCCTGAATGGATGTAATAGAACCTTTTTTAGTGGATGTAATTCTTTCCTGCAAAGCACCCATTTCGGTTGCAAGAGTTGGCTGATAACCAACAGCAGAGGGCATTCGGCCTAAAAGAGCAGAAACTTCTGAGCCTGCTTGAGTAAAACGGAAAATATTGTCAATGAAAAGAAGAACGTCCTGTCCCTCTGTGTCACGGAAATATTCAGCCATTGTAAGACCTGAAAGAGCAACTCTCATACGAGCTCCGGGGGGCTCGTTCATCTGTCCGTAAACGAGGGCGGTGTTGTTAATAACTCCCGACTCTTTCATTTCACAGTACAAGTCGTAACCCTCACGGGTACGCTCACCAACGCCCGAGAAAACGGAAATACCGCCGTGCTCTTTTGCGATGTTGTTAATAAGCTCCATAATAAGAACAGTTTTACCAACACCTGCACCGCCGAAAAGACCGATTTTACCACCCTTTGAATAGGGACATACAAGGTCGATAACCTTGATGCCTGTTTCAAAAATTTCTGCACTTGTTGAGAGCTCATCATAAGCAGGAGCAGAACGGTGGATGCTCCATTTTTCTGCAGTTTCGGGGTTAGGAATGTTGTCAACAGCATCACCTAAAACGTTGAAAATACGTCCTAAGGTTTCTCTGCCAACGGGAACGGAAATGGGTGAACCTGTGTCGGTAACGGGTGTACCTCTTTGAAGACCGTCGGTAGAAGCCATAGCGATGCATCTTGCGGTGTTGTCACCAATGTGCTGAGCAACCTCAACAGTCAGTTTTCTTTCCCCAACGGGTATAGTAAGTGCGTTAAGAATTTCAGGAAGCTCACCCTCATTGAATCTTACGTCAACAACGGGACCCATAACCTGAACGACTTTTCCCACAGTTAAGTTTTCCAATGTATTCACCTCTGTGAATTAAATTTGTTTAGTTACCGCTACCGGCAACAATTTCTGTAATTTCTTGAGTAATTGCACCTTGACGGGCACGATTGTATTGAAGACCTAAGTCGTCTATCATCTGTTTTGCGTTTTTACCTGCGGAATCCATTGCAATTCGCCTTGAGGCAACCTCACAAGCAAAGCTTTCTCTCAGACAAGCTATTAAAATACCTGCCACATATTCTCTTACAGTAAGATTAAGAACTGTAAGGTGGTCGGGCTCAAAAATTGTGCTTACTGTTGAGTCTTTTTCACTTTTCTGAAAGGGGAGAAGCCATTTAACCTGAGCATCCCAGGACATAACGGAGTTATATCTTGTAAAAATAATACCCAATCTGTCAAACTTTTCCTCGCTGAAATCCTTGCAAAGCTCATCTGCAAGAACAGCTGCATCGCTGAAAGAAAAATGCTCGGAAGAATTTATTTCTCTATCAAATCTTTCACAAGCTCTTTTGCCGATGGGAATAAACTCTGCATCGGGAAATTCATTGCAAAGTCTGAAAACATTTGCATTATAGCCACCTGCAAGACCTCTGTCACCTGCGATAACAATTATTTTTGTTCTCGGGTTTTCAGTTTGACGCATATAAGGGCTTTTCAAACATTCCTTTTCACTTGTGAGAAGTGAAATTGATTTTTCTAAAGAGTCGGTGTATTCTCTCGCTTTTTGCATTGCCTCGTTTGCACGGCGGATTTTTGAAGATGCCACAAGCTCCATTGCCTTTGTAAGCTGCAGGGTAGAGTTAACGCTTTTTATTCTTATTCGAAGCGCTTTTGTGTTTCCTGCCATAGCTTACACCTGCATTTCTGAAAGAACTGCTTTAAGCTCTTCCTCGTCTGCTTCGTCATAGTGACCTGCTTCAATTCTCTTAAGCCATTCGCCTTTTTCATTTTCAAGCTTTAAGAAAAGGTTTTTCTCATATTCATGAACCTTTGAAACGGGAACGCTGTCAAGATAGCCCTTGATTGCCGCATAAACAATAGCAACCTGGCAACCAACACGAACAGGGTTGTTTCTGCCTTGCTTGAGAACCTCAACAATACGCTCGCCTAAAGCAAGTCTTGCTTTGGTATCTGCATCAAGGTCACTACCGAACTGAGCGAAGGATTGCAATTCACGATACTGCGAATAGAGAAGCTTAAGCTCACCCGAAACCTTCTTCATAGCCTTTAACTGAGCCGAACCACCAACACGGCTAACTGAAATACCGGGGTTGATAGCGGGCATTATGCCCGAATGGAAAAGCTCTGTTTCAAGGAAAATCTGTCCGTCAGTAATTGAAATAACGTTAGTGGGAATATATGCAGAAACGTCACCTGACTGAGTTTCTATAATGGGAAGAGCAGTAATTGAACCACCGCCATATTCTTCTGCAACGCAAGCAGCCCTTTCAAGAAGACGAGAGTGGAGATAGAAAACATCACCGGGGTATGCCTCTCGTCCGGGAGGACGGCGGATAAGAAGAGAAAGTGCACGGTAAGCAACTGCGTGCTTGCTCAAATCATCATAAATGATTAAAACATCCTTGCCTTGCTCACGGAAATACTCTGCCATAGCACAACCGCTGTAGGGTGCGATATATTGGAGAGGTGCACTTTCAGAAGCGGAAGCAGAAACGATAATTGTATAACCTAATGCACCGTTTTTATTGAGCTCATTTGCTAATTGGGCAACTGAAGTGCTCTTCTGTCCGATAGCAACATAGATGCAGATAACATCGGAGTTTTTCTGATTAATAATTGTATCAATGGCAATTTCGGTTTTACCTGTCTGACGGTCACCGATAATAAGCTCACGCTGACCTCTGCCAATGGGAATCATGCTGTCAATAGCCTTGATACCTGTCTGCAAGGGAACACTGACACTTTTTCTCTCAATGATACCGGGTGCTTCTGATTCAATGGGGCGGGTTGCGCTATACTGAACGGGACCTTTGCCGTCTATTGGTTCACCGAGAGCGTTAACAACTCTGCCTAAAAGCTTTTCACCAACGGGTACGGAAAGAACCTTACCCGTTCTTTTAACGGATGAACCCTCTCGTATATTATTTTTGTTTGAAAGAACCGCAACGGAAACGGTTTCTTCTTCAAGGTTCTGTGCCATACCGAAGGAGCCGTCTTCAAATTCAAGAAGCTCGTTAGCCATACAGTTAGAAAGACCGTATACTCTGGCAATGCCGTCACCAACAAGAATAACCTTACCCGTTTCTGTCATTTCAACTCGGGATTTATAATTTTCTATTTGGCTTTTAATAATACTGCTGATTTCGCCGGGATTATTCATTCGCTTATCACTCCCTTAGCTTTGTGTAATCTATTTTTTATGCTACCGTCGATAATTTTGTCATCAATCTGAACCTTGATACCGCCGATAAGACTTTCGTCTTTTATAAATTCGGGTTCAATAACCTTACCGCTGATTTTCTGCAATTTTTCAAGAAGTGCAGTTTTCTGTTCGTTGGTAAGAGGTTCAACATAGTAAACCGTAGCAACGGTACGGTTTTTATAAATCCTCACAAGGTCGCAAAAAGCCTCAATGCAACTGCAGATTTCTGTGATATGTCCGTTTTCGCAAAGCACTTTTATAAAAGAAACAAGATATTCCGTATAAGTGGTTTCAAAGGCTTTATCAACAAAGGAAATTCTTTCGGACAAGGGAATTGCAGGGGATTCGAGAACCTTGATATAATCGGGATTTTCTTTGAAAATATTTCCGATTTCGAGCAGACTTTTTTCATATTCGTCAACGGCATTGTTCTCTGTTGCAAGAGAAAAAAGAGCAGCTGCATACTCTTTATTAGTTTGTGTCATAGCCGTCACCTATTTCCTCGATAAAGGAGTCGATAATCTGTTTGTGGTCGTCAGAATTGATTTCACGTTCAAGAATTTTGCTTGTAAGAACTGTACTTACATCAACAATTTCACGTTTGATGCTTTCTTCGGCTTTTGTCATTTCAAGCTCTGCGTCCTCTTTTGCTTGACGAACAATAACATCCGCATCGCTTTTTGCCTTTTCGAGAATTTCGTTTTCTCTCATTTTTGCAAGATTTACGGCAGACTGAATGATACCGTCAGCCTCCGCTTTTGCGCCTGACAGTTTTTCTTCATAGGCTTGTTTTTCCGATAAAGCCTCGCTTTTTGCAAGTTCTGCTTCGCTGTATTGCACATCAATAGCGTCTTGACGGGCTTTCAGCATTTTTTTTACAGGTTTGTAAAGAAACTTCTTAACAAGCCAGAAAAGAATAGCAAGATTAGCGAGAGAAACAAGCATTTGCCATATATTTATTGAAATAACGTCTAATGTTTGCATAATGCTTTACTCCAATTTACTCTTTATTTTAAGGATTAAAGAGATTGAATTGTTTCAACAAGAATGTTTACAAGAAGTCGGGGTGCAACGAAAATAAGAAGAATTGCAATAACAAGAGCGTAAAGACCTGTTGTTTCTGCAACAGCACAACCCATAAGCATTGTTGTTGTAACAGCACCTTTGCTTTCGGGCTGACGGCCGATAGCTTCGCAAGCCTTTGCAACAGCGTTACCTTCACCGATACCGGGGCCGATACCTGCAATCATTGCCAAGCCTGCGCCGAGAGCACAACATCCTAAAATAATACCAAGTGCGAGTTCCATAATATTTCCTCCATTAAATAATTTGTTTATTTATTTTTTGAAAGCTTTTTCTGCCTTCTTTTTTCATAAAGCTCGAAATCGAATGCACCCGAAACATTGAGCATAGTCAGCATTGCGAAAATGAATGCTTGAAGACATCCGCTGAAAACATCAAAGTAAACAGATAATACAGCGGGAATACCAACCTGGAAAATGGGTATATCTGCTAAAAATCCGGGTAATGCACCTAAAAGCTTGTTTGAAAGGCTACCAAGTGCAAATGCTAAAAGAGTTGATATAACCGTTCCCGAAAGAACATTACCGTAATGACGGAAGGACATTGAAATGGGAGTTGCAAATTCACTGATAAAATTGATGGGTGCTAAAAATGCAACAGGCTGAGTGAAGCCCTTGAGATAATTCAACGGTCCGCATTTCATTTTGTAATAGGTAATAATAAAGAAAACGAGAATTGCCCAACCGCCGACAATGTTAATATCTGATGTTGGTGGAAAAAGTCCGAAAAGTGACAAAAGGCTCGAACAGGCAGAAAGAAGAAGTATGGCAAGAATAAAAGGGGAATAACCTTTGAAGTATTCACCCATATTTTCAAGAACCATTCCGTCGATTTTTTCAACGGCAAGCTCTGCAATATGCTGCCTTTTAAGGTCTGCCTTTTCGCTTATGCCGTGGGTAATGAAGCGGCAGAAGAAGAAAAGGGTTATAAGCACCAATGCGGAGTTAATCTGAGATTCCGTAACAGGAAAATCCTGCAAGGGCATTGGTATGGTAAAGAAAATTCTTGCACCTGTTATGGTGATTTCTGTTGATGGTGGTTCTGTCAGCACCTGAAGAACAATACCGCATACAATGGGCAGAATCATCATAACAATGTAGAAAACATCTACCATTTTAAATTTAAGCTTTGAAGTTGGCAAACGCATCACCTCTTTATATAGTGAACGAAATCATTTCTTTTTCATAAAAACCGGTCTTAAAGCAACTGCAATTCTCGGGAAAAGCAGAGGTATAAGCACCGCAATAGTGTTGAAAACATTAACAAGATAACCAATAAGTGCAATCACAAAAATAAGAAGTAATCTCAATGATTGAGAAAGCTTCATAAAATTTTTTGCATCTTTTTCTTCTTTACCCAAAGAAGATTGAACGGTAAGCCCCATAAGAAAGAAATTGCCTACAGCGGCAACAAAGCCTAAAAGGTTACCTGTAAGAACAGTGTAATCCCATTTGCCGATTATTAAAAAGACGGACTGCAATGCCAAGCTGAAAATAAAAACCATTGTAGCAATATAGCCGGTTTCCTTTAAAACCGTAGGGTCTATTTTTTTCACGGAGCACACCTCCAAATATTTTATAACTAAACTTTATTATACCACCATATAAGCATCAAGACAATAAAATTCAAAGAAAATTTGCAAAAAAAGTAAAAGAAAAGCACCTCTAAAAGATGCTTTTCAAAATCATTTTAAAATGGGTATATTATTTTTATCGAAATTTACCTGTTTTATTCTTGCGTGGCGGCAGGGGTCATAAAGAACTTCGTTACAGAAAGTTCCGCATTGTTTTTCTGCATGAGAGGACGGACGAGCGTGATAAATCAAAAGAAGCTTTCCGCTTTCGTCAACAACAAAGCTGTTGTGACCGGGTCCTGCTTCACCGACCAAATCTTTTGTTTCAAGAACAGGATAGGGGAGTTTTTTCCAAGACGAAATATTCATTAAATCTGAATTTTTATCCGCATAAAGCATACCCATACAGTATTCTTCACCGGTACCCGAAGCAGAAAAGAAAACAAAGATTTTCTCTTCATTTTTTAGAACAGAGGCCCCCTCATTTACTGCATAGCGAACCTTTTCCCAAGGATACTCGGGTTTGGTTAAAAGAATTGGCAAAGAAGTTAATTTCCAAGGCTCATCGGGGTTGATTTCTGCCATAAAAAGTGAGGAATCGGGTGCTTTCTGAGCCCAGATTACATAGTGCTTTCCGTTGTTTTCAAAGTAAGTCATATCAAGGGAAAAATCGGTAAAAGAAAAATTATCGTTCTCGGTAGCCTGCATTTTGCCTCTTTCTTCCCAAGAATCGTTTATGGGGTCAGCACCCTCGCATTCCAGAACATAAGGACGGATGTTCCATTTATTATCCGAATCACTTGCGGCAAAGAGAATATACCATTTATCGCCTATGAAATGAAGCTCGGGTGCCCAGATGTGCTTTGCCATATTGCCGCTTTCGTGAGCAACCCATATTGTTTTTTCATCCGCATCTCTCAAACCGATAACTGTTTTACTTCGGCGGAGAATGATTCGGTCATAACCATTATCAGCATTGAGATATGCAGGGAAAGAAGCGGTGAAATAATAAAATCCGTCAAGACCTTTAACAATATAAGGGTCAGCACGTTCAGATATAAATGGGTTGGGATATACAAGCATTAAAATAAACCTCCGTTATATTTATACTGATATTTAAAAAGCAGAGCAACACAGATTATGTAACCAATAATTAAAACAGATGTTCCCAACACTTGAACAAAATGAATTGAGGGAAATAAAGCTGATAAACTGCAAATAAAAGTAGGTATACTCATTAACATAATTCCCTTACCCATAGCTCTGTAATAGCCTTCTCGGTCAACAACATTCCTGTAATGGTAGGAGTGTAAAAGGGAGATATGACCTTTTTTAATTGCGAACCCCGAGGCTATCATAAGAATCGCAACTGCCAATAAGCCTATAAATTCAGTTGAGTTTTCAAATGATACATTCGATACTATTGCATCTGCAAAATAAACAAAAGTAGGAATTGCTGCAGGTAAAAGTAAAACTAAAAAAATAGCGGAGCATATAATCATTTGAAGCTTTTTCTTTTTTACTGCTACTTCTTTTGTTCCAATGGCTTGAATAATATTTTTTTCTGCTATTTCAGAGATGCATTCTTCTTTAATCCGTTTTCCTGCTAAAAGCTCGTTAACGCTTATCTCAAAAAACTCACTTAACGAAACAAGAGAGTTTACATCGGGAAAACCTTTTCCGGTTTCCCACCGAGAAATTGCCTTATCAGAAACATTTAGCTTTTCTGCTAATTCCTTTTGGGTAAGATTTTTTTCTTTTCGTAATTCACAAATAAAACTACCGCAATCCTTTGATGTCATAGTATCACCGCCTTGCATATTTATGCTAACAAAACAAATAAAAATAGTCAACCTATGAATCGTAGAGTTTAAACATAATTCGAAATTCGGAGTGCGGGATGAAGTCACCGGTTGCCAGCCAACAGTCGCCAGCGAATAGCAAATAGTAGATAGCGGTTAACAAATGTAGGGAACGGATTCATCCGTTCCGATGTTATTTCTTGAATAAAGTAAAGTTCCGCTACTATGAATAAAATCAAATGAAACCGAACAAAACCGAAAAGCAAATGGTTTTTGCTTTAAAATATCTCAGCAAATGCTATTTAATATTGTTACTTTTTTCATTATTGCTTTTTAAAGGGAAAACGAATATAATCAAGCTATAAAAAACCACAGGTGAGAAAAATGAAAACAGAAAATAAATTTGAAGAAATAATTCAATACGCCAAAATATATTCCGACCCGCCTGAAAGAGAGCGAGAGGGTTGCAGGGCAATTATAGTTAAAGATAATAAAGTTCTTTTATCCTGGGAAGAGAGAAAAGATGTTTATATGAGTCCCGGTGGGGGAGTCGAAGATAACGAAAGCCTTGAAGAATGTGTTATCAGAGAGCTTCAAGAAGAAGCAGGTTATAAGGTTAAACCCATAAAGCCCTTTGTTAAGGTTAATGAATATTGCTATGAAACCCTTTGGATAAATAATTATTTTATCTGTGAAATTGAGGGTGAATGCGAAAGGCACTTAACTGAAAGCGAAGTGTATAACAGGGTTAAACCTGTTTGGATAGAAATAGATAAAGCAATAGAAATTTTCGGAGAATATGACAGCAAAACTGTAGACCACGCAAGCCTTTATTTAAGGGAATATACGGTGTTAAATAAGCTGAAATCAGAAATTTAAAAGTTAAAATGGAGTTTTATTGACACATAAAAATATATGTGTTAAAATACAAGTCCGTAAGAAGAGAAAGTGAAAGGCCGAACTTTCAACGTTCACTTCTTCACTATTCACTCTTACTTCTTAACTAAATATGCAGGGGTGGCGGAATTGGCAGACGCGTTAGATTCAGGTTCTAATGAATGCAAGTTCATGTGGGTTCAAGTCCCATTCTCTGCACCAAAATAAAGGGTCTGTTTTTTTGGACAGATTCTTTATTTTTGTTTTATTTAGAGGGACTTGAACCCCCTCGGCGAAGCCGAACACAATCGGGATTTCGCGAAGCGAATGATGGGCAGAGCCCATCAAGTCCCATTCTCTGCACCAAAATAAAGGGTCTGTTTTTTAGGACAGATTCTTTATTTTTATTCATTTTTTATTCATAAAATTTGCTGTAAATACAACATTTAATTCAACAGGTGTTTAATGTTTCGCAAAACGGGAGTTTTTTTACAGATTTGCTTGACTTTGTCGGAAAAAACCATTATTATCAAACTACGTGAGTAGCGTTAAAACAGATTTTTTGAGTTTTTATAAATTCATAAAACTGTCTTTTTTACATAAAATGTTCTTTTAAAAGAGCAGAAAGAGGTTGCCGATGGGCACAAGATGTGATTATTTTAAGACTATGAAGGCTATGTCTTTAATAGACTTGCCTGCAGGAGAAAAAACTTGGCTTCAGCATTATGGTGATATGCCGGAGCACATGCGTTATCGTGAGGGTTCAATTTATGAGCTTTTAAAAGAAATGGTTGATAAACAGCCGGATGCACCTGCATTGGAGTTTTTCGATACAGTTTACAGCTTTGAAGCATTGGATGAAAACATTAATATTGTTGCTAATGCCCTCAAAAAATTAGGTGTTGTTGAGGATGAAAGCGTAACAATTTGTATGCCTAATATGCCCGAGGCAATTTTCCTGATTTATGCTATAAATAAAATCGGTGCAGTTGCAAATGTTATTCACCCTTTAAGCGATGCAAATGAAATCAGAAATGCTGTTTCTCTTACAAACTCAAGCCTTATTTTTACAACAGATGTTTCATACAAAACTGTTAGGGATGCTTGCGTTGAGCAGGTTGTTGTTTGCGAAGTAAGTATGAGTATGCCGACTGTTCTCAAAACTCTTTATAACATAAAGGGTAGAAAGCAGATGAAATATTCTTCCGATACAATTACCTGGAAGAAATTTGTTTCCGGAATGGGTTCTATTGCTCCCTCCGTTAAAAGAAACAGAGATGATGCTGCAGTTCTTATTTACAGCGGCGGCACAACAGGTAAATCTAAGGGTATCGTTCTTTCAAACCTTTGCTTTAATGCTCTTGCAATCCAATGTATTGCAGTTTGCCCTGAAGCAAGACCGGGGGCATCAATGATGTCCGCTCTTCCCATTTTCCATGGCTTTGGTCTTTGCGTTGCGGTTCATGCACCTCTTTGCTTAGGTATGAAATGTATTCTCATCCCTAAAATAGATGTCAAAAAGCTTAATGAAACAATAAAGAAGAAAAAGCCAACTATTGTTCCTGCAGTCCCCACAATGCTCAAAGCAATTACCAATAACAAGAATCTTGGACCCGACAGCTTCAAGAGTGTCAAGGTTATTCTCAGCGGTGGCGACTATTTAAGCGATGATTTAAGAGCAAAGGTCATTGATTATTTCCGTTCCTGCGGTTCAAAGGCTCATATAAGAATAGGCTACGGTCTTTCCGAGGCAACTGCATTCTTTACCGCAACTGCTTATGGTGCGGAAGATATTGACAATATCGGTATTCCTAATCCCGATACTCATATCAGAGTTTGCGACCCTGTTACCAACGAAAAGCTTCCCGATGGTGAAATAGGTGAAATCTGCGTTAACGGTCCCACAGTTATGCTGGGCTATGTTAACGATAAGGAAGAAACTGATAATGCTATAAGGACTCATTCTGACGGAACACAATGGCTTCACACAGGTGACCTTGGTTATCTTGAAGATGGTGTTTTGCATTTTACATCCCGTCTTAAGAGAATGATTATTTCTAACGGATATAACATCTACCCCACAGAGCTTGAAAACATTCTCAATAAGTGCAAATATGTTGCATCCAGCGTTGTTGTTGGTATTAAAGACAAGGTTCGTGAGGAAGCTCCCAAGGCAGTTATCGTTCTTAAAAACGGAGTTCAGAGAACTGCAGAGCTTGAAGCAGAAATTAAGGAATTCTGCAAAAAGAACATTGCGAAAAATGCACAGTTCAAGGAAATAGAATTTACAGATGCATTACCTACAACAAAAATCGGTAAGGTGAACTACCGTATTTTTGAAAAGTTAAAAGATAAAGAGAACGAAGCTGAAGCTGTTGAAGAAAAAGAAACAGTAACAACAGAAAAAGAATAAGTAAAGAGAAACCCTCGATGAGTTCGTTGCTCATCGAGGGTTTAAAATTATTTGCGTTTTATTGTTACAGCTTTGTAATTGCTTGTCGTGGATTTTCCGTAAGCTTTTACTGCATAGGTGTATGTCTCGCCTTTTTTTACATTTTTATCTGTGAATGTAAGGTTCTCAGTAGAAGTGATTTTTGTCCACTTCTTTTCTCCGGAAGCTTTGCGGTAAACGATATATTTTTCTGCGTAGGAGATTTCATCCCAGCTTAATTTTATACCAGCATTGCTGTTTTTAGAAGTTACTTCAGGAGTTTCAATATGATATTGTGAAACTCCGGTTTTATTGAATGCACTTTTGGTTTTGCTATAGTATGCTTGAACAGAATAAGTGTATTTTCTACCAGATTTAACGGTTTTATCAATGTAAGAAAATGAGGAGTTATTTTCTGTTGTTTTAATAAGCACCCAATCCCGAGAACCTGTTTTTCTGTAAATATTGTAACCTGCGGCACCGTTTGTTTTGCTCCAGGAAATTTTCATACCGGAAGCAACATTTAGCACGGAAGAAATTTTGGGAGTAGAAAGGAAATATTTACTTACTACATTATAACCACTCATTATATCGCCTTTAGCAGAACGCACACGATAATAATATTTCTTACCGCTCTTTGCAGTTTTATCAGTAAATGAAGTGCCTTTTATTGTATCAAGAAGAGTCCATTTAGATGAACCTGAGGTCTGGCGATAAATTCTGTATTTTGTTGCACCGGCAATTTTTGCCCATTTAAGATAAACACCTTTTGTTGTGGTTTTTATTGTAACATCCGGTGCCTCATAATAGGTGTGAGTAACGCCTGTTGAATTGAATTCACCCCAACCTACAAAATTGTAGCCTTTTACTGTGTAAATATATTTCTTGCCACTCTTTGCGGTTTTGTCTATAAAAGAGGTTTCATCTGCATCTATCGTATCAAGGCGAGTCCATTTTTTGCTGCCATCAACTTTTCTGTAAATTCTGTATTTGTCTGCAACGGGGTCGGCTGCCCAACTTACTTTTACACCTTGATTTGTACTTGTTGCAGTAATCTTTTTGATTTTTTTAGGTTCAACTATTGAACCACCGTTGTTAATAACCAAATCGGAAGAAATATAACTGTCGGCAAGTTCTTTTTCACCAATTTTAATGGGAGTTAAACCATCTAAAGATTCTTTTGTTTCGTCTTCTACGGCAATTAAACCATAGGTGGGGTGTTCGATAAACTTGTATACATAAGTATCAACGCCCGGTACGACAATACCATTTTCATCTTCCTCTTCATAAGCGTACTGCCAGAAGCCGTATTTTGTACCGTTTTCATCAACGCAGAGGTCAAATTTTTCTTTTTCTACAGGATAGAAAACATTCTTGTAGGTATTAGGATCTTCTTCGTCCGTATAGAAGGTGTAGCCAATGTATACATCCATATTCTCATCGTAAAGAGGCTCAAATTCTGTAAGGACTGTGAAACCATCAAGAGAAACCGGTTCACCGTTTGCATAATCCGTTGCTATATAACAACCGAGAAGCTCATCATATGCGAGAGAATAAACTCTATATTTGCCGGTGGATTCATAAGTTTCTTCATTATAATGTTCGTCGGCAATATAGTAAGTGTCATCCTTTTTTAATCCGAGCTCGTAATATTCAAGATTATTCCATTCTAAATCGTAAGCGTCCGCTTGTTCATAAATATCAACAATATATTTCTTGAAGGTAGGCTTATCGGCAACTACTTCTCCGCCTAATTTTACAATCTCATTTGCATCCAATATTGCCGAACCAAAAACGGCAATAGATGGTTGATCGATTTCAGGGTCAGAATATACCTTGAGCTTTGCGGATTCTTCAACATGGAAAACGGAAGGAGTTTCACCTGCACTGATAAAAATTCCGCTCATTTCGTTAAGCCTGTTAACAACGAGTTCACCATCACCTATGATTGTGATTGAGGCACCTCTTGAAGAGGACGATGACATAATAGTTGCAAGCTCATTATAGCCTTCAAGCTTGATTTTGAAATCCTCGCCCATCTCTGTAAGGTAAAGAGCAACGGTGTTTAAGTTTACATTATTTAAAGTGAGAGTATTTGTTTCAAGATCATAGGATGCACCCTTGAAGGCTTTAGGAAGAACATAACCTTTTTCAACGGGATAGAGAATACCCATAGCGTCCAATGGATTATCGTAATCAGCCATATCTGCAAGGATATCCATAAAAACGATAGTCGAAAATTCATCTAAATTTACATCTTCGCTATCGGGATTGTAAGGATACGGTCCGTTTTCTGCAAAAACTGTTATGGGTGCCATAACAGAGAAAACTAAAAGCATAGCTAAAATCATACTTAAAACTTTTTTCATAATTTCCACTCCTTTTTCTTTTTTGTGGTTCACCTTAAAAATAACACAAACGAGGATCTAAAACAATAGAAGTCTGTCAATCGTAATAATTTTGTAACCTTGGGGTTCAAATGACAGCTAAACATAAAAAGAGTTAACCTAATTTGTGGTTAACTCTTTTTAAATCATTCAAATTTTATTGTTTTAATTTCCCAGGGCTTAAATGTAATTTTGTTATTCACAGCATTTAATTCATTGCCCAACAAATCTGTTTCATATTTTGTTTTATAAACATTTATATTGAATTCGATTGTTTCTTCGTTTTCGGAGAAATTGCAGAAACGGGCTAAAATATGATTTTCTTCGGGGTAAAGGGCAGTAAGGATAACGTTTTTGTTATCTTCATTTATGGTTGCGAAAGACAGCTCTGTCATATTACCGTTGCCCATAGGTGACACCATAGCGGTCGGAGCATAAGCATAAGAAAGGGAATTTTTGTGAAGCTCTGCTTCAGAAAGCTCACTTTCAAAGGGGAATAAAGCAAATTCATTTTCAAATATGCCGTTGAGAATTCTGTCACCGCAAAGATATTCGTTTGAATAAATAAGGGGAATATGAACTTTATTTCCCGAAACAGCCGCACCCATACAGCCTCTGTTGAAAACTGCGATACCATTTGTATCGTCCTTGAGTGATACACGATATATGCCATGGAAATAGGTTGTGGCATTAAAGGATTCTTCCGCATTTACATCAACATCAAGAATAATTTTATCATCGGGATACCAGTATTCCTCAGTTTTTCTTAAAGCACCGTTCCATTCAGAAATTGAGTAGGGCAAATCTCTGAACATTTTTCTGTCTTTTTTAAGACAAGGGTTCATAACGAAGCAGATTTTATCTTCGTGATGGTGTCCGTTAACAGTAAGCGGAACAGGCTTACCGTGAGTAATATCAGTTCTGCCTACCTTCTGACCTTGAACATCAAATTTTGTTTTAAAGTCAATTCGTTTGTCATTTCCGTTGAACTGCAGCTGCACCTCATAGGGAATTGAACCGATTTTACCTCTCTGAATTGCTGTTGCAGAGCAGGAAGAAGTTTTTACTTCCCACACGCCATTTGATGCATGCTCTTTATCGTCAATAAAGCCTGTGAAAAGAATGCCGTCGCCATTGTCGCATAAGGATTTTCCGCTTTTTACATCTTTAATGTATGCAATTCCGTCAGAAGTCAGCTTGATTTCGTAGTTGGGCGTTGTGAGAACGCCATCTTTTTCAGACCAACAGAAAGGAGATTTTGAGGTGATTTCTTTTTCTTTAAGAATATATGATTTTGCGGTAAATGGCGGCAACTGGATATGTGCACGAAGAATATTTTTGTCCCCATCGGAGACAATTTCACTTTCAATTTCTTTGTTACCATCAAAAGCACAATAATTTTTTTCAACCGTAGCTTCAACCCATTCATCAATGGGGAAAGAGTGGGTGTTTATAACTAAAAGACTTTCATTATCCTTATGAGCAAATTTTGATGCAATATGTTTAAGTGATTCATTAATTACATAATCGGATGCATTGAGGGATGTGGGAATAAATCTTCTTGAAAGGTCAAGAAGACCGCAAATAGTAACATCATGATGCTCTGCGGCAAGAATGTATTTCCAAGCGTATTCAGATTTTTCCTGAAGAGATTTTCCGCCAAGCATTACAGAAAGTGCGTTTAGCTTTTCGGCTTGAACTGCTTGAACCTCACCTTGACGGCAACCGTTGAAAATTTCATTTCCGCAATAACCCCAAGGCATTTGAACGTGGAAATCATTGTCGGTTGTGGGCAATTCTTCGACAGCTTCTCCGTAAATTTCGGGAATTTCTTCAAGGAGAATGTATTGGTGGTTTTCTTTAGTTTGAGTATGTTCAATAACAGATTCAACAGGTTGGGTTAAATCATCGTATCTTGAAGCAAGAAGCGGTTCATATTTTTCGAACATTTTTTCAAAATCTTCAAGTGAATAAAGGTCAGAATCAACGGGCCAACGGGAAAGAATCCAGTTGTCAACTGTTGTGCAGTTGAAGCCTCGTCCTTGCTTTTCATAAGTGGGAACAGCAGGGATAGATGTTCCGTCCTTACCAATCCATTTGCCCCAGGCACAGTCAAAGGTTCTCGGGTAGCCATAGCCCATAACGTGAGAACGTAAAATTGCAGCCTCATAACCGCATTGCGAAATTAATTGGGGTGTCTGGTTGTGAAGAGCAAATTCAGAAATTGCGTAAACCGACGGGGTTTTGCCGAAATAATCTAAATTTGTTCTTACAGCATAAAGAAGCTGGCGGGCATTAGATTCCTCGGAAATGGTAAGTGCCAGAGGTTGTCCGTATGTAGTTGCACCTAAACCAACTCTGTCGGGGTATTTTTCTAAAAGCTTTCCTATAAGCTCAACAACTTCTGGGTCTTCCTTTGAAAACTCATCAAAAGTGAAGGATTCATAGTCAAGACCGATTTTTAATGTGGGGTATTTCTCCAGCCACTCAAAAAGCTTTTTAAGACGGGGCTTAACTTCATTTTTCCAAAGAACATAACCGCCGTGCTCGTAAGTAAGTATGTATAATTTTTTATCATTCATAGTAACACCTGCCTATGAGTTTAAGTATATATTTCCATAGGCTTGTTGTCAATAAAAAAGCAACTCTCAAAAGAGAGCTGCTTTAAAAAATTAATTATTGTATAAGGGGTATTTATCGCAGATTCTTGCAACGTTTTTGATGATGTAATCCTTGCTGTTTTCAAAATCAGTTGCTGCAAGCTTAATATATTCTGCAATATCAACCATATCCTGTGCCTCAAAGCCTCTTGAGGTAACTGCTGCAGTACCGATACGGATACCGCTTGTAACAAAGGGCTTTTCGGGGTCGTTGGGGATAGCGTTTTTATTAACTGTAATATGAACCTCATCAAGACGATGCTCAAGCTCTTTACCTGTAATTCCGAGGCTTCTTAAGTCAAGGAGTAAAAGGTGGTTATCAGAACCGCCGGAAACAATGTCAACACCTTGAGCAATAAGTGCATTTTCAAGAGCTTTACAGTTAGAAATAACTTTTTTACCGTATTCCTTGAATTCAGGCTTAAGTGCCTCACCGAAGCAAATTGCCTTTGCGGCAATAATGTGCATAAGAGGACCGCCTTGAATACCGGGGAAAATAGCTTTATTAACCTTCTTTGCAATTTCCTCATCGTTTGTAAGAATAATACCGCCACGAGGGCCACGAAGAGTTTTGTGAGTTGTTGAGGTTACAACATGGGCATAGGGAACGGGAGATGGATGCATACCTGCGGCAACAAGACCTGCAATATGAGCCATGTCTACCATAAAGAGTGCGCCTACTGAATCTGCAATTTCACGAATTTTTTTGAAATCAATGATTCTTGAATAAGCGGATGCGCCTGCAACTATAAGCTTTGGACTGCATTCTTTTGCTTTCTTTTCGAGAGCGTCATAGTCAAGATAACCATTTTCATCAACGCCGTAGCTTTCAAAATTGAAATAAGAACCACTAACGTTTACAGGTGAACCGTGAGTAAGATGGCCGCCGTCTGCAAGGCTCATACCGAGAACTGTATCACCGGGTTGAAGAAGTGCAAAATAAACAGCAAAGTTTGCTTGAGAGCCGGAATGGGGTTGAACATTTGCATATTCGCAACCAAAAAGCTTTTTAAGTCTTTCTATTGCAAGGTCTTCTGCAATATCAACATATTCGCAACCGCCGTAATATCTGCGTGAAGGGTAACCTTCGGCATATTTGTTTGTGAAAATGCTACCGCTTGCCGCCATAACCGCTGCAGAGGTGTAGTTTTCACTTGCAATAAGCTCGATGTTTCTGCTCTGGCGAACCTGCTCTTTTTCAAAAGCCTCAAAAAGCTCACTGTCAGCATTTTTGAGAAGCTCAAAATCTTTTTCAAGATAACTGTTCATTGGGGAAATCCTCCTCAAATAAATAATAAATAACTTGCTTATATAATAACCGAAAACAAGTTTTATTGCAACTAAAATAAATATTTAACGAGAAGTTCTGTGATATAGCCGAAAACCAAGCATAAGTAATATGTTTTTTTGGAATTTTTTATATTGCCAAGTGGCAAAATAGTGGTATAATCATAATGAAGTAGTTTGATTATTCAAATCTTACGAGGTGATGTAATGAACAAACAAGAACTTAAAAACAAGATAATTGAGGCGAAAAAGTCAACTAATACAGTTATTCTTGCTCACACTTATCAAGAACCCGATATTATTGATATTGCGGATATCACGGGTGACAGCTTCTTTTTAAGCAAGAAAGCTGCAGAGCTTAAAGCAAAAAGAGTTGTAATGTGCGGTGTTCGTTTTATGGCAGAAAGCGTTAAAATTCTTTCTCCGGAAACAGAAACCATTCTTCCCGTTGCAACTGCAACCTGCCCTATGGCAGAGCAGATTGCTCCCGAAAGAGTAAGAAAATTCAAGGAAGAAAATCCCGATACTGAGGTGGTTGCATATATCAACACAACCGCTGCTTTAAAGGCAGAGTGTGATGTTTGCGTAACAAGCTCTTCTGCAATAAAAATTGTGAAGAAGCTTCCTGCCGAGGAAATTCTTTTCATCCCGGACCAGCATTTAGGTTCTTTTGTTCAGAAAAGCATTCCCGAAAAGAAATTCATTTTCTGGGATGGTTATTGTCCTGTTCACGCTCAGCTTACAAAAGAAGATGTTTTAAAATGTAAAAAAGAGTATCCCGATGCAGTTTTTGCAGTGCATCCCGAATCACCAAAAGAGGTTGTTGAGCTTGCGGATATGGTGGGAGCAACAAGTGAAATTATAGCTTATGCAAAAGCTCAAAAAGGTAAAGTTATTATCGGAACAGAGAGAGGCGTTGTTGATTATCTTGCCATTAATGAAGAAAATGGCGACAGATTTATTCAGCTTGCACCTGAAAAGCTCTGCTGTGAGGATATGAAAAAAATCACTCTCGAGGATGTTTATAAAGCAATAATCGGCGAGGGTGGAGAAAAAGTAGAATTAGACGAGGATTTACGAAAGAAAGCACTTAAAAGCATAAATCGTATGCTCGAATTGGGGTAAGAAAATGAATCTTTCCGAACTGAAAAAACATTATAGTGTAGTCATTGTGGGTAGCGGACTTGCAGGGCTTTACGGAGCACTGAATTTCCCCGAAGATATTGATATTCTTATGCTCTCTAAAAAGGAGCGTCACCAGTCCAACAGCTCCTTGGCACAAGGCGGTGTTGCCTGCGTGCTTGATTTAATAAACGATAGCTACGATTTGCATATAGAAGATACTCTTATTGCAGGCGGCAGAGCGAATGACCTTGACGCAGTAACTCAGCTTGTTGAAGAGGGTCCGGGGGATGTTTTAAGAACCATTGACTATGGGGTTGAATATGACCGTGATGAAAAAGGGGAGCTTATAAAAACCCTCGAGGGCGGTCATTGCAGAAGAAGAATTCTTCATCATAAGGATACCTCGGGCAAAGAAATGGTAGATAAGCTGGTGCTTGCGGTTGAAAAGCTTTCCAATGTTACTCTTTCCGATGAAACAATGGTAACCTCTATGAGTCGGATTAAAAACGGTTTTAAGGTTGAAATAATGAGAGGTAACGAGTACAAGACCGTTTATGCTGATTTTGTGCTTCTTGCATCAGGTGGTATTGGCAGAGTTTATAAATACACAACCAATCCATCGGTTGCAACCGGTGACGGAATACGCCTTGCCTATGAAATGGGAGCTTCAATTAAAAATTTAAGCTACGTTCAGTTCCATCCAACCGCATTTAATGGTGCAAACAGAGAGCAGTTTTTAATCAGCGAAGCTGTAAGAGGTGAGGGTGCATATCTGCTTAACTGCAACAAAGAACGTTTTATGGACAGATATGACAGCCGACTTGAATTGGCTCCCCGAGATGTTGTTTCTCGCTCGGTTATTATGGAGTCAAGGCGACTTGGGAGCAATAATTTCTATCTTGATATCAGATATAAGGGTGAAGAGTATCTGAAAAATCGTTTTCCCGGTATTTATGCAGGTTGTCTGAGTCAAGGTGTTGATATCTCAAAGGATTTAATTCCTGTCTTCCCATGTCAGCATTATCTTATGGGTGGTATCGAGGTTGACTTGAATGCGAGAACAACTCTTCCCCGACTTTATGCCGCAGGAGAATGTGCTTGCACAGGTGTTCACGGCAGGAATCGTCTTGCAAGCAACTCTCTTTTAGAGGCACTTGTTTTCGGAAGAAAGGCAGCGGAGGACATAACCCGTTGCATAAGAGCAGGATTTTATAAATTAACTGTTCCCGAGGAAAATGAGGCGGACAGAACAGGTGCTCCTCTTCCCAAGGGTACAAGGACTGAAATTCGTGACATTATGCAAAGAGCATATTTTGTTATTCCCGATGAGGGTGCAATTCACCAGGGTAAAAAACGAATTGAAAATATACTTAACAGGCTTAAAAACGGAAAATTTGCAGTAACGGCAGACTATTGTGAGGCACTTTCCCTTGCAACCATAGCCTATATAATTCTTCAGGAGGTTGACAAATGATTTTACCACAGTTTTATATTGATGATTTAATTAAAAATGCAATTACCGAGGATATTAACTACATTGATGTTGCAACAGACTATCTTTTAGATGAAGCTGCAGTTAGCGAGGCATATTTTGTTGCTAAAGCTGACGGTGTGCTTTGCGGTGCAGATATTGCAATGAGAGTATTTGAGCTTCTTGATGACCAATTCTCATACACTCTTTATAAAAAAGACGGTGATGTGGTTAAAAACGGCGACCTTATTGCAGAATTCAAGGGCAGAACTGTTAAGCTTTTGAAAGGTGAAAGAACAGCTCTTAACCTTATTCAGCATATGAGCGGTATTGCAACTCTTACAAATGAATGTGTAAAGCAGACTGGGGGCACAAGAGCAACAATCGCTGATACAAGAAAAACTCTTCCCGGTCTTCGCTCTCTTCAGAAATATGCAGTAACCTGCGGTGGCGGTAGAAATCATCGCTATAATCTTTCCGATTGTGCAATGCTTAAGGATAACCATATTGATGCAAAAGGCGGAATTACTGCGGCGGTTATGGCTCTTCGTGAGAAAATCGGTCATACAGTAAAAATTGAGGTTGAAACAAGAACCTTAGCAGAGGTTGAAGAGGCAGTTACGGTTGGTGCAGATATTATTATGCTTGATAATATGGACAATGAAACTATGAAGCGTGCTGTTGAAATTGTTGACGGTAAAGCGCTTCTTGAAGCTTCGGGCAACCTTACAAAAGAAAGAATTAAAAGCGTTGCAGAATTAGGCGTTGATATTCTTTCAATCGGTGCTCTTACACATTCTGTTACAGCGTTCGATATATCAATGAAGATTAAGAAATAACAGGTGCTCTTTATGGACTATAAATACAAAAATTCTGCTCTTTCCCCCGAGGAAAGAGCAGAAGATTTACTTTCTTTAATGACTTTGGAAGAAAAGGTTGCTCAGATTGATATTCTTCGTGGGGTTGAATACGCAACCGTTCCAAGCACATTGAACCATTGCTGTATCCACGAAAGCTCTGATGTAGAATATGAAAAATTCGAGAAAACAGTTGGTGACCATGGTATCGGCTTTATTCACGATTCTTATACAATACCTGCAGTTTTCAATAAATTCCAAAAGTATCTTGTTGAAAAAACAAGATTAGGTATTCCTTGTATATTTACGGGTGAAGCTCTTCACGGGATTTCGTTCCCCGGTGCAACAATTTTCCCGGTTCCTCTCGGTCTTAGCGCAAGCTTCAACAGAGAGCTTGTTAATAAAACAGGTAAGGCTATCGGCGCGGAAACCCGTGCTTTAGGTATGCAGGAAATTCTTGCTCCAAATCTTGATGTTGCGAGAGAGCCTCGTTGGGGTCGAGTTGAAGAAACCTTTGGTGAAGATACATATCTCTGCTCCGAAATGGGTTATTCCATTATTACAGGTGAGCAGAAAAACGGTGAATTCGGTAGAAACGATGCAGTTTTAACCGAGCCCAAACATTATTGCGTTCACGGTATGCCCGAAAACGGAATTAACTGTGGTAACGCAAGAGTAGGTAAAAGAGAAATCGAACAATGCTACCTTCCCGTTTTTGAAAAAGCAATCACTAAAGCAGGTGCCCAAAATGTTATGTCCTGCTATAACTGCATTGATGGCGAGGTTGTTGCCAGCTCAAAATATTATTTGACAGATATTCTCCGTGGCAGATACGGACTTAAGGGCTATGTCCGTGCAGACTGGGGCTCAATAACAAGACTTGTCACTGCTCACAGAACTGCTGCTAATCACGTTGATGCTATCTGCGATTCTGTTAATGCAGGTCTTGATATGCAGGGCTGCCTTGACTATACACCTGAATTCTGGGAAAGCACTCTTTTAAAGCTTATCAAAGAGGGCAGAGTTTCCGAAGAGCTTATAAATAACTCCGTAAAGAATGTGCTTAAGGTTAAATTTGAACTTGGATTATTTGAAAATCCCTATACGGATGAAGAGCATTATAAAGATGTTATAAGATGTGATGAACATAAGAAAATAGCTCTTGAGGGTGCCCGTCAAGCTATGACCTTGCTTGAAAATGACGGCATCCTTCCTCTTAAAAAGGAATACAAAACCATTGCTGTTGTCGGTCCCTCTTCCGCAAGACAGAGAGTTGGTGGCTATTCTTCCGTTCCTTATGGTTATACTGTTAATTCTGTTTACGAAGAGCTGAAAAATGCTTTAGGCGATGATGTAACGGTTCTTCAAAGCTCAGGCTGCGGTATTCCTAAGGGTGTTGAAGCAGTGGCTATGGAGGATGGTCAGCCCCATCTTATTGAGGTTTATGACGAGGATGAAAGCGGTAGAATTGAAGATGCAGTGAAAATTGCAGAGCAAAGCGACCTTGTTATTTTCGTTGGCGGTGACAATAACTTCACAAGCGGTGAGGGTCACGACCGTTCTGATTTAGTTCTACCCGGAAAACAGAGAGAGCTCATTCTTGAGGTTGCAAAAACAGGTAAGCCCTTAATTTTTGTTTTTGAAAACGGCAGAGCTATTGATTTAAGCGAAGAGGTTAAGGCTTCAAATGCAATTCTTGTTTCTTGGTTCGGTGGCGAGTTCGGTGCGAAAGCAATCGTCGAAACTCTTTTAGGCGAAAATAATCCTGCAGGTCGTGTACCGGTTTCATTCCCTGCAGATTCTCACAGAATACCTTGCTATTATTCAATTCTTCCTAATCATACAGAGATGATGTTTGAAGGTGAAAGAGGTCCCAGATATGCTTTCGGCTACGGACTTTCTTATACGGAATTTGAATACAGTAATTTGAAAATTACAAAGCAGGGCAGAACAGATTATACGGTTACATTTGATGTTAAAAACATTGGTAAGGCTGATGGTGACGAGGTTGCTCAGCTTTATGTAAACGATGTCATTTCTTCTGTTGTAACACCTCTTAAATTGCTTAAAGGCTTTGAAAGAATAAGCCTTAAGGCAGGAGAAAAGAAAGCTGTAGAATTCAAGCTTGATTTTGAAGCCTTCCGACTTCTCAACAAAGATATGGAATGGGTTGTTGAAGACGGCGAGTTTGAAATTATGGTAGGCGCTGCTTCGAGTGATATAAGACTGTCAGAAAAAATAGAAATCGCAAAATAATAGTAGATAGCCTCCAGTCGCCAGCTACCAGCAGGCAGTAAATCCAGACAATACCTGTAAGATATATAAACGCTTAAAACTTTATTGATATAAATAAAAAAATGGTGGTACCATCTCTTAAAAGGATGATACCACCATTAACTTTTTTCGATGTTTTGTTTTCCGTTTTAGAAAGTGGTTTTATTTTTAAATTGCTTTATTAAAAAGTAATTGAGAAGAATACGGTTATTGTTTTAACACTGGTAGCTGGCGACTGGCAACTGGCAGCTATTTTATAAGCAATTCTTTTTTCGCTTTCCTTTTTTCTCGGAATTTCTTTAAAATCGGAACCTTAATTTGTGGTTCATTATCGTTGCATTTTTCAACAACAATCATATATATTACCACAAGTAAAAGGTACGGCATCGGGCAAAAAATACCGGGATTTACTAAGGACATAAGCTCAAGGCTTATGTAGGAGAGGAAAATTGTCATATTAAAAAGTGTTGCGTGCTTCCAAATTAAAAGGTTTCTTTTTATAAATTGGTATGTAAAAGCAACAATACCCACAATACCAAAGCTACCCGCAATCTGAATTGGTTCACAGTGATACCAGCAAAGTGAACCGGGCTTGTTTTTGAAGATATCTCGATTTGTCATATTGCCAAGTCCTGTGCCAAAAACGGGATGATTAAAGAAATCTTCAACTCCTCGGGCATAATGACGAACACGGGTTTCCGTATCTGCTCCACCCAAAAGGAATTCGTTAAGAACCTTGAAAACT
Source organism: Acutalibacteraceae bacterium (assembly GCA_045541435.1). Taxonomy (GTDB): domain Bacteria; phylum Bacillota; class Clostridia; order Oscillospirales; family Acutalibacteraceae; genus DTU089. Next base: position 160,342 of record JAZQJD010000002.1, on the reverse strand, counting down.
CTTTGAATGGTTGTGTTAAGGAAGCTTGTGATCTCCGGTAAATAAGTAAGAGCAATAAATACAAAGCAACCGCAGATGATTATATAAGCCAATCGGCGACGCTTGTCATAAAGAATATACATAACAATGCACATAACCATTTCAATAGAGCCGAAAATCATACCGCCTCTTGACCCTGTTAAAAGGGTTGCGGCATAGAAAAGGAAAGCAAGAATAACGGCAGAGGATTTGCGGTTACCTAAAAGGAAAGCAAAGGGCATAGCCATCATAAGCATTGTTGAAGCGTTGTTTCGCCATCTTATGTAGAAAATACCACCCTTGTCAATTACGGTATTTATGTTGATTATATAATGCATAAACACCATAAAAGCAAGGAATAAACCGATAACAACCATTATATCGGTGAATTTTTCAATTAATAAATATTTTTTATTGGTGTTGATTTTTGAGTAGAAGAAGCAATATATCAAAAGCATACCGAAGCCGATACCAAGCATATTGTAAATTGCCGCACCACCGAAATAATCCTTTGCAGAAATAACGCCGATACCTCCGATTGTTACAGCAATCGAAACAAAGAGCATGGGAAAAAACTGCGAGCCCTTAATGGTTGGCTTTTTGAAATAGGCAATTATGTTGAAAAGAGCCATTGCAGCCAATGGGATTGCAAGCCACCATATTTCACCAAAGGTAGATAGAGAGTTATAGCACCTTATACCGATACAGTAGGTAAACATAGCGGGAATGAGCATAGCAAAAATATCACCGCTTAAAACGAAAACAACACCGGTGATATAAGCTAAAACCACTGCGCCCCAGATATGAAATTGTTCTTTAGGGAAATAGGAGTGAAGACAAGCAAAAGCTCCTGCGATAACAAAAAGAATTGTCATCCATTTTTCGCTTAATAAAAAAGCACGGATTTTCTCAAGCTTATCCAAAGCCTTTTCCGACTTGAATATATATTCCATTATTATGTACCACGCAATAATAATTAATTTTGTTTCCTATACATTATATACTTTTTTTCAGAAAACACAACATTTGTTACAAAATCTTAACTTTTGTAACTTTTTACAAAAAGCCACTCACCAAAATTGTGAGTGGCTTTTTCTTATGATAATTCAAATTGTCCTGTGTAGAGTTTATAGTATTTTCCTTTTTCTTCTAAAAGGGTATCGTGGTCGCCTTTTTCTATTATTTCACCATTTTCAAGCACCATAATTGCATTGGAGTTTCTGACTGTTGAAAGTCTGTGAGCAATAACAAAAACAGTTTTGCCTTCCATAAGCTTATCCATACCTTTTTCAATAAGGCGTTCTGTTCTTGTGTCAATGGAGCTGGTTGCTTCGTCAAGAATAAGAACAGGAGGGTCCGCAACTGCCGCACGAGCAATGGCAAGTAGCTGTCTTTGTCCTTGAGAAAGATTTGAACCATCACCTGTAAGCATTGTATTGTAGCCATTGGGAAGACGGGAGATAAAGCTGTCTGCATTGGCTATTTTTGCGGCTCGTACAATATCCTCATGGGTTGCATCAAGCTTACCATAGCGTATATTTTCTTCAACTGTGCCTGTGAAAAGGTGAGTATCTTGAAGAACCATTGCAAGTGAACGACGCAAATCATCTTTTTTAATTTTCTTGATATTAATGCCGTCATAGGTAATTTTACCCTCTTGAATGTCATAAAAACGGTTAATGAGGTTAGTAATTGTAGTTTTACCTGCACCTGTTGAACCGACAAAGGCAATTTTCTGACCGGGCTTAGCGTAAAGAGAAACATTTTTGAGAACTGTTTTCTTGCCGTCGTAGGAGAAGGTTACATTGTGGAAACGAACATCACCTTTAAGAAGAGTATAAGTAACGCTTCCGTCAGCAGAATGGGGATGCTTCCAAGCCCATGTGCCTGTTCGTGTTTCAGATTCTGTGATGTTTCCGTTTTCATCAACCTTTGCATAAACGAGAGCTACATAACCATTATCTTCTTCAGGTATTTCGTCAATTATTTCAAATATTCTTTCTGCACCTGCAAGGGCTGCAAGAATGCTGTTCATTTGCTGTGAAATCATACTGATGGGACGTGAAAACTGCCTTGTGTACTGAAGAAAGGTTGCAAGAGAACCAATGGAAAGAACCCCTGCTGCACCACCCAGGAACAAGCCTGTTATTCCGCCTACGGCAGTATCACCGACTTTAAGAATTATAAATGCACCAAAAGCTGCAGTAGCCGCAAAATTGAAATACGAAAGGTTACCCATAATGGGCATTAAAATACTTGCAAAGGTATGAGCGTTTGTTGCCGCTTTTCTATAATTATCGTTGATTACATTAAACGTTGCTTTAGCTTTTTCTTCACGACAGAAAACCTTAACAACCTTTGAGCCCTCGATAAGCTCTTCAATATAGCCGTTAACTGCACCAACAGCCATTTGCTGACGGCGGAAAAAACCGGAGGAGCGTCCGCCAATAAACTTAATAACATTAAGCATAACAATAAGCATAATAATAATTAAACAAGTAAGTGCAGGACTGATATAGAGCATCATAATAAATATACCTACAACAGTTACAAGGGATGTTATTGTCTGTATAAGACCTTGACTGATTGCTTCTCTGATGGTATCAACGTCATTTGTGAAACGGCTCATAAGCTCACCGTGAGTATGTGTATCAAAATATTTAATCGGTAAATCCTGCAAATGCTCGAAGAGGTCTTTTCTTAATAAATTGAGAGTGCCGTGAGAAACATTGAGCATAAGTCGGGAATAGGTGTATTGAGCCAAGGCACCCAAAACATAAATTATACCCAAAATGCAAAGATATTTTATAATTACGGTAAAATCTCTGCTGCCTGTTGAAACCATATTGCCGATTTCGTTAATAATAGGGGTTAAAAGATATGTTCCTGCAATATCTGCAATGGAGCTGAAAAGAACGAGAACAAAAACAATTACAAGCAAGGCTTTTTTCTGAGTAACATAAGAAAGAAGTCTTAAAAGAGTCTTTTTGGTGTTCTTCGGTTTTTCGAATTTCATTTTGCCACCGGGACCGGGTCCGTTGCCGTTAGAGCGTTTAACATTTTTTTCTGCCATTTGACTTCCTCCTTTCTTACTGCTCCATTTTGCCTTCTTGCTGTGAAACATATACCTCTTTATATATTTCATTTCTTGAAAGCAATTCTTCATGTGAGCCAATGTCATTTATCTGTCCGTCATCAATAACAATAATTCTGTCTGCGTGTTGAACAGAGTTTATTCTCTGGGCAATTATAATTTTTGTGGTATCGGGCAAAAGATTTTTCATACCCTCACGGATTTTTCCGTCGGTTGCGGTGTCAACTGCACTTGTTGAGTCGTCAAGAATAAGTATTTTCGGGTTTTTGAGAATAGCACGAGCTATGCAAAGTCTTTGCTTCTGACCGCCCGATACATTAACGCCACCCTGACCTAAATCAGTCTGATAGCCGTCGGGGAAGCTCATAACGAAATCGTCTGCCTGAGCGATTTTTACAGCGGCACGGATTTCCTCGAAGCTTGCATTTTCGTTACCCCAACGCAAGTTTTCTTCAATAGTACCCGAAAAAAGAATGTTGGTCTGAAGTACCATTGAAACATTATCACGGAGCTTGTGAAGCTTGTAATCCTTAACATTTCTTCCGCCAACGAGAACTTCACCCTCAGTGGTGTCATAAAGTCTTGGAATGAGTTGAACAAGAGAGGATTTTGCACTGCCTGTTGAACCGATAATACCGATGGTTTCTCCGGACTTTATCGAAATATTAATATCCTTTAAAACCTCTCTTTTAGCATCTTTGCCATATTTGAAGGATACATTTTTAAAGTCAATGCTACCATCACAAACAGTAAGATTTTCGTCTGCATTTTCATCGTCAATATGGGGCTTTTCGGTGAGAACCTCATAAACACGGTCCATAGAAGCCTTTGACATAACTGACATAACGAATATCATCGAAATGAACGAAAGTGATATAAATATCTGCTGAATATATGTTATGAAGCTCATAAGGTCCCCAAGGAACATATTTCCGTCCAAAATAAGCTTTGAGCCAACCCAGAGAATGAGAATAATACAGGTGTAAATTGAAACGGACATTATTGGCCCGTTAAGAATTATGAGCTTTTCTGCAAAAATTGAAGCATCCTTTAACTCATCATTTGAGATTTTGAATTTATCTTTTTCGTGCCTTGCACGGACAAAGGCTTTAACAACTCTTGCGGCAATTAGATTTTCTTGAATGAATGTATTGAATTTATCATATTTTTTAAACATTCTCTTAAAACGCTTATGGGCTTTAATACCAATAAAAAGAATAAGGAAAAGCATAACAGGTGCAACGCACATAAAAATAAGAGAAAGCTTTTTATTAATGCTGAATGCCATAACTATAGCCATTGAGAACATAAGAGGAGAACGCACAAACATACGAACTGCCATCATAAAGGTGTTTTGAATCATGGTTATATCAGTTGTCATTCTTGTAATAAGAGAGCCTGTTGAAAATTTATCAACATTGGAGAAAGAGAAATCCTGGATTTTCCGGAAAATTCCGAATCGCAATTCCGCACCGAAGCCCATACCCGCTTTAGCGGCAAAAAATGCAGCAGCCGCACCGCAGACAAGAGAAATACAAGCCATAACAATCATAAGAGCACCAAGAGAAATAATAAGATCTGTGCCCGCTTTGCTGCCGAAGCCTAAGGAAATAAGAATTTCTGTTACAAAGCTATCCTTGCTTTCAAGAGGCTGCCCGCTTATTCCGCAGTCAATAATTACAGACATAAGAAGAGGTATTATAACCTCGATAAGAACCTCTAAAACTATTGAAAGCGGGGAGAGTATTGCATAAATTTTATATTTACCCACATAGCTCATTAGTTTTTTAATCATTTTCTGATTCCTCCTTTGCTTTGTTCTCAGTTTTCTGAATTTCAGCTTTCATCTGACAATTTGTGAGTTTTTCCGTATCAAGATTATTATATAATCGCTGGAGATAACCGCATAATAATTTACATTCATCTTCTGAGAAGCCTTTAAACATTTCTTTATCTGTTTCATCGCAAAAGCTTCTGAATTCTTTTAAAATGTTTAATCCCTCATCAGTTAAAGAAAGACGGTTTTTTCTTACGTCTTCCTTGTCTGTTGAACGTTTTACAAAGCCGCTTTTTTCCAGTCTTTTTATTGATGTTGCAACGCTTGCGGGAGAAATATGCAAGCTGTCTGCAAGTTCTTTCTGTGTGCAAAGCTTATGTTCTTTTATAAACTCCAATATCATCGGTTGACCGTAGTATAACCCAGCTTTTTGAGCAGCTTTTGTTATATGGTAACGATGAATAAGGGATGTAGAAATGAGCTTATGAACCACTTCTCTGTAATTCATTTTTTGTACCTCTCTAAAATAGTTAAACGTTTAAGTATACAGTTGAATATAATACCACTTTTTTTATTTTTATTTTTCCAAAAAAGAAAAAATGACACAATATATTAATCTTTAACAGTTACTTAATATTTGATTTTAAAAAGAATAACCAATTAAATACGTTTTCATAATGACGATTTTCACAAAAAACTTGTGCAAAACCAACAAATATTAATGGTAAAATTTAACTTTGCTTTAACAAAATATATCAAAATACCCTTGAAATGAAGTTTTGAATTTGGTATTATTACATTGATATAATGTAACATAGCATAAGTGCGATTTGTTATATATTGAGAGGTGCGGAAGTGAAAAAAGAGAAAATTAATGATTATAATGATTTTCCTCTGTATGTATTCCATCAAGGAAAAAACTTTAAAGCACAAGAATTTTTAGGTGCGCATAAGGTTGAAGATGGTAAATATGTTTTCAGAGTATGGGCGCCAAATGCAGAAAGCGTTTTTGTAACAGGTACCTTTAATGGTTGGAGTGAGGATGCCGCCCGGATGTATCGTCTTAACGATGGCGGGGTATGGGAGGCTTATGTTGATGGCGTAAAGAATTTCGATTCTTATAAGTTTATTATCTACACCAAGACAGGCAGAAAGCTTTATAAGGCCGACCCTTATGCAATTCACGCTGAAACCCGTCCCGGAACTGCTTCAAAAATATTTGAGGGTAGCTATAAATGGAATGACGGTGCCTGGCTCAAAAAAAGAAAAGAAACAAGCATTTACTCCTCTCCCGTTAACATTTATGAGGTGCATTTAGGCTCCTGGAAACGCTATGACGACGGGAACACCTTAAGCTATCGTGATTTGGCAAAGGAGCTTGTTGAATACGTTAAAGATATGGGATATACCCATATTGAGCTTCTTCCCGTTGCGGAGCATCCCTTTGATGGTTCGTGGGGTTATCAGGTAACAGGTTATTTTGCAGTAACCTCCCGTTACGGCACACCCGATGATTTTAAATATTTTGTTGACCAATGCCATAAAGCAGGAATTGGTGTTATTGTGGACTGGGTTCCTGCCCATTTTCCCAAAGATGCTTTCGGCCTTGCAGAGTTTGACGGTACACCTTGCTATGAATATGCAGATATTCGTAAGGGAGAGCATCTCCAATGGGGCACAAAGGTGTTTGATTTCGGCAGGAACGAGGTTCAGAGCTTCCTTATTTCAAACGCATGCTTCTGGATTGATGAATATCATATTGACGGACTCCGTGTGGATGCAGTTGCGTCAATGCTTTATCTTGATTACGGCAGAGATGATGGTCATTGGATTGCTAATGCTAACGGCGGCAACGAAAATTTAGAGGCAGTTGCTTTTCTTAAACAGCTTAACGAAACAGTTTTCACTGAGCACGGCGATGTTATGATGATGGCAGAAGAAAGTACCTCCTGGCCAATGGTTTCAAAGCCTGTTTATATGGGCGGACTTGGTTTCAACTTCAAGTGGAATATGGGTTGGATGAATGATATTCTTCGCTATTTCTCCCTTGACGGAATATTCAGAAAGTTTAACCACGATTTAATTACTTTTTCCTTCTTCTATGCTTTCAGTGAGAATTTTGTGCTTCCTATTTCTCACGATGAGGTTGTTCACGGGAAATGCTCTCTTATTAATAAAATGCCCGGTAACTATAATGAAAAATTTGCCGGAGTAAGAGCATTCCTCGGTTATATGTATGCCCATCCCGGTAAAAAGCTTCTCTTTATGGGTAGTGAGTTCGGTCAGTTTATTGAATGGGATTATAAAAAAGGACTTGATTGGCTTCTTCTTGATTATGAAATGCACCGTTGGTTGCAGGATTATGCAAGAGAGCTTAATAAATTCTATAAAAAGAACTCTCCTCTCTGGGAAATTGACTACAGCTGGGAAGGCTTCAACTGGATTGTAAGCGATGATAATACAAATTCTGTTATCGCATTTGTGAGAAGTGATAAAGAGGATGAAAAAATTATCTCTGTATGCAACTTTACCCCCGTTTTGAGAAAAGATTATAAAATCGGTGTTCCCGAGGGTGATGCTTATGAGCTTGTTTTCAATTCCGACTCCGAGAAATTCGGCGGTACGGGTGAAAAAATAAAGAAAACTTATAAAACAAAAGATGGTGAAATGCATGGCTATAAGCAGTATATTGAACTGACCTTGCCGCCTATGACAACGCTTTATTTCAAGCTGAAAAAAGCGAAAAAGCCATCAACTGAAAAGGCAAAAAATAATTATTATATAACAGGAAAGGATGCAAAGAAAAATGGCAAAAAAGAATGAATGCATTGCAATGCTTCTTGCAGGCGGTCAGGGCTCTCGTCTTGGCGTTCTTACAAAGAATATTGCAAAACCTGCCGTTCCCTACGGCGGAAAGTACCGAATTATTGACTTCCCCCTTTCAAACTGTGTGAACTCCGGTATTTACACTGTTGGTGTTCTTACACAGTATCAGCCCCTCGAGCTTAACGATTACATCGGTAACGGCGGTCCCTGGGATCTTGATCGTGCAAACGGCGGTGTCCATATTCTTTCGCCTTATCAGCAGATTGAGGGTACAGAATGGTATAAAGGTACCGCTAATGCAATTTATCAGAATATTCAGTTTATAGACAGATATAACCCCGAATATGTAGCAATTCTTTCAGGTGACCATATCTATAAAATGGACTATGCAAAAATGCTTCAGTATCATAAAGAAAAGGATGCAGCTTGCACTATTGCCATGCTTGAGGTTCCGTGGGAAGAGGCATCCCGTTTCGGTCTTATGTTTGTAGACGATGACGGAAGAATTACTGCGTTTGAAGAAAAACCCAAGAACCCTAAGAGCAACAAGGCTTCAATGGGTGTTTATATGTTTACCTGGGAAAAGCTCAGAAAGTATCTTATTGACGATGAAGCAAATCCCGATTCATCAAATGACTTTGGTAAAAATGTTATTCCTGCAATGCACGAAGCAGGCGAAAGACTTTTTGCTTATGGCTTCGATGGTTATTGGAAGGATGTAGGAACAATAGATTCTCTTTGGGAAGCAAATCTTGATTTGCTTAATCCGAAAGCAAATATTGATTTGTCCGACAATAGCTGGAAAATTTACGGCAGAGGTGCAGTTACTGCTCCTCAATATGTCTCCGATAAAGCGATTATTGAAAATTCTCTTGCTGCAGAGGGTTGTGAGATTGAAGGTAAGGTTGATTACTCTGTTCTTTTCTCCAATGTTACTGTTGAAGAGGGTGCGTTTGTTGATTATTCAATTGTTATGCCCGGTGCAGTAATCAAAAAAGGTGCAGTTGTGCAGTATGCAATGGTTGCAGAAAATGCAGTTATTGAAGAGGGTGCAGTTGTTGGTGAAAACCCCGAAAAATGTGAAAATCTTGAAAGTTGGGGTGTAAGCGTTGTCGGTGCCGGTGTTACAGTAGGTAAAAATGCAACTGTAAAAGCACAGTCAATGATTTCAGAAGATGTTAAGGAGGGCGAAACAGTATGATGCCGAAAAATGTTCTCGGAATTATTTATTCCAATTCTTACGATTCCTCTTTAGGTGCGCTTACAGCAAGGCGTACTATGGGTTCAGTACCCTTTGGCGGCAGATACCGTCTTATAGATTTTGCTCTTTCTAACCTTGTTAACTGTGGTGTTACAAAGGTTGGCGTTATAGCAAACAGCAATTTCCATTCTCTTATGGACCATGTGGGCAGCGGTAGACCATGGGACCTTTCAAGAAAGGTTGACGGTCTTTATATGCTTCCGCCCTTTACTCCCGGTGCTACAGAGAGCGGTGATAGAATTGACACTCTTAACAGAATAATGGATTTTATTGCAAATTCAAAGCAGGAATATGTTCTTCTTATGGACACTAATGTTGTTTGCAATATGGATTTATCAAAGCTTTTCAGCTTCCATGCAGGTAAAAATGCAGATATCACCATCGCTTATGCAAATGGTAAAGCTCCTAAGCTTGAACGAACAATGGCACTTACTCTCAACGAAGAGAGCAGGGTTACAAATGTTGGTATTGATGTTAAAACTGAAAGTGACATAAACTATTCAGCAAACATTATTCTTATAAGGAAGGCTCTTCTTGAAAGACTTATTGGTGATGCAGAAAGCTATGCATATACAAGCTTTGAAAAAGACCTTATTCAGAAAAATGTATCTCATCTTAATATCTATGGATATAAGATTGATGAGTGGACCTGTGCAATAGACAGTATGGAATCATATTTTGATGCAAATATGGCTCTTCTTGACAGAAATTGCAGAAAGAATCTTTTCCGTGCGGACGCACCTGTTTATACAAAGGTTCGTAACGATATGCCTGTTATTTACGGCATTACTTCAAAATGTGAGAATTCACTTATTGCAGATGGTTGCCAGATTGAAGGTACAGTAAAAAACAGTATCATTTTCCGTGGAGTAAGAGTTGCAAAGGGTGCAGTTGTTGAAAACTCAATTCTTATGCAGGATGCTTTTGTTGGTGAAGATGCAAAGCTTAACTGCGTAATTATGGACAAAAATACAGTTATCACACCCAAGAAAACTCTCAGCGGTGACAAGAGCTATCCGTTATTTGTCGGTAAAGAAATTGTAATCTGATAAAATGATAATTGTTTTGTTTGTGAGGTGTTAGTATGGCAGTTTGTCCTATCTGCGGTTGCAAAACCGAGGAGTTGGATTTCGTTAAAAGAGAAATAAACGAAACAGATTGCAGAGTTTGCTCTTTTTGCAATCGTCAGTTAAATGCTTTTGATTCTGCGGACGAACCTACTGAGGCTCAGCTGCGATGGCTCAGTGCAGTAATTACTAAAGATGTTCCCGATAGAGAAGATGTAGTTTTGTCTTCATTAAAAGATATTCGTTCTCGCTATTCTGAAAACGAAACAGAGCAACCTGCCGTGCCGACTCAGCATAATGTAAAGGTTGTTCAGCAAGGCGGTTTTGTAAATAAAGCAAAAGCGGACTATGATACCGATGATAAAATTACCGAATTGCAAAGCAGAATTACTGCTCTTGAAAATGAAATTCGCTTTATGAAAAGGAAACAAATGATTAAAACAATAGTAGAATTGGGAGCCCCCGTTGTGCTTTTGATTTTACTTGTTATCATTGTTATGTCCTCGGGTGTTATTGATAATATAAAAGCGATTTTTGATATGGCAGGAATTGCACTCTAAAAATCAAATTTGGAGGTTTAATATATGAAAGTTTTATATGCTGCAAGTGAAGCCCTTCCTTTTATAGCAAGCGGCGGCTTGGCAGATGTTGCAGGCTCTCTTCCTCAGGCGTTGAGAAAAAGGCTTGTAGGCTGCAGAGTTGTTATGCCCCTTTATGACGGCATAAAGCAAGAGCTTAAGGATTCAATGAAATTTATAACAAGTATTTCCGTCCCTGTTGCCTGGCGCAGACAGTATTGCGGAATATTTGAAGCAAAAGCAGGAGGGGTAATTTACTATCTCCTGGATAACCAGTATTATTTTAAGAGAGATTCTCTCTATGGCTTCTATGATGATGCGGAAAGATTTGCATTTTTTGCAAGAGCAATTCTCGAAATCATTCCCCATATTGATTTCAAGCCCGATATTATTCATTGTAATGACTGGCAGACTGCTCTTACTCCTCTTTATTACAGCACAATGTATGCTAATCAGCCCGGTTACGAAAATATAAAAACAGTTCTCACAATTCATAACATTCAGTATCAGGGTGTTTACGGTGAAGAGCTTATTGATAATGTTGTTGGCATTGACCATGCCCATAAAAATCTTATTGAATACGATGGTGCGGTTAACCTTATGAAAGCAGGTATTGAGTGTGCTAATGCAGTTACAACCGTTAGCCCCTCTTATGCAAAGGAAATTCTTGACCCTTGGTATTCTCACGGACTTGATACAATTCTTCGTGAAAGAAGCTATAAATTACGCGGTATTCTCAACGGTATTGATGTTGAAAACTATAATCCCGAAACGGATAAGGATGTTTTCAAGAATTATTCTGTTGATAATATGCGTGGAAAAGCAGTAAATAAAAGAGAACTCCAGAAGCTTTTAGGGCTTCCGGAGAAAAAGGATACTCCTGTTATGGGTATGGTAACAAGGCTTGTTTCACATAAGGGCCTTGACCTATGCAAAGCAGTTCTTGATGAATTACTTGCAACAACAGATATTCAGCTGGTTGTTCTCGGTTCGGGAGATTATCAGTATGAAGAGTTTTTCAGAGGTCTTGCACAGCGTTATCCCGATAAGGTAGGCCTTTGCCTTGGCTTTATTCCCGATTTGGCAAGAAAAATATATGCAGGTAGCGATATGTTCTTAATGCCCTCTAAGAGTGAACCCTGCGGACTTTCACAGATGGTTGCTCTTCGTTATGGTTCAATCCCCATTGTCCGCGAAACAGGTGGTCTTCGTGATTCTGTTACAGATAGCGGAGATAATGTGGGTAACGGCTTTGTTTTCTCATCTTATAATGCTCACGATATGCTTCACGCTATCAAACGTGCAGTTGAGGGTTATCAAGACCAAAAGGGTTGGGCTATCCTTGTGAAACGTGCAATGGAAAGCGATAACTCTTGGGGCAAATCCGCTAATGAATATATTAAAATGTATAAAGAAGTTCTGAAGGGTTAATAGCAATTTAATCAGGCAATTTTATAGAGTTTGCCATTTTACTTAACAGACTTTCAACTCCTTTTATGACGGCCTCGATACTCTTGGGTTCGGGGCCGCCGTAGCGTCTTGCATTAACGGTTTTTTCAGGAAAATCGTCAAGATATGCTTCCACTAATGAAAGGCAGACTGCTTGTGCATACTTTGGCGGAAGAGAAAACCATCTTTTAGGAATGTAGCCCTTTTGAGCAGCAGCAAAAAGGGTTCTGTAAATTGTTGTAGCATAAAGAATGTCGGCAGACATTCCTGCTTGGAATGACCCTGCATTCATTCTTTCGTGAGTCATAATTGCTGCACGGTAGATGGAATTTGTGTTAAATATAGAGTCTTCTTCTCTGTCTTCAAGGGCAGTGGAATTAAGTCCTGAACGACTATCGGTTATGCCTAAAATGTAATCGGTTGTTACATTGTAGTATTCTGCTGCTTTGCATAAAAATGATAAGCTATATTCACGAATACCCTTTTCATAATGGGATAAAAGTGCTTGGGATACACCTAAATCTGCAGCGGCATCTTTTTGGCTCAAGCCTTTTTCTGTTCGCAGTTCAACTAATCTTTCGTTAAAATTTGTGTTCACGTAACCACTTCCAAATTATACTATTTGTATAATACTATACACTATCTTATAGGAGAAATCAATGAAAACTTATACAATACATTTAATTCGCCACGCTCTTACACAAGGAAATATAGAGGGCAGGTACATAGGTCAGACTGATGAGGAGCTTTGTCAGGAGGGCTTAAATCAGCTTGAGGTGATGAGAAGAGATTACAATTATCCACAAGCTGATGTTGTATTTTCAAGTGGCTTAAAGCGTTGCGTTCAGACCGCAAAAATTATTTATCCTGATAAAACGCCCATTGAAATGAGAGGCTTTGAAGAGTGCGATTTCGGAGAGTTTGAGGGGCATACTGCCGATGAATTAGAGCGTTACGAGGAGTTTTCACAATGGCTTTCGGGTGGCGAAGATGCTCGCCCTCTTAACGGAGAAAGCAACTCTGAATTTGCAACAAGAGTTTGTGATTGCTTTGCAAAAACTGTTGACGGTATGATTAAAACCGGCACAAGAACGGCGGCAATTATTACTCATGGCGGTGTAATGATGAGCATTCTTGCAGCGTTTGGTGTGCCGGAGCTTCCTATGACGGAATGGCTTTGCCCTTCTTGTTGCGGTTATACAATTCGTATAACTCCATCCCTTTGGAGTGCAACAAAAAAGTTTGAGGTTATAAGTGAAATTCCTGCTGAACCTTTAACAGCTGAGCAGGAGGAACGCTTGTGGGATTATTATGCAGATATTCCCGAGGATGAAGATATTGATTGGGATAGTATGTCCGATGATGATTTTAAATTAGTTTGAGGTGTTTGATATGTCAGACTATAAAATTTTTGCAAACCATGCCCACCTTTTTCCTAAAAATACAAAGCCAAACGGTGATATAGATACTTTAAAATCTATTATGGATGAATGTGAAATAGAGGGAGCTGTGTGCTTTTCTCCTTTCTGGCATCAAATGGATATGTATGCTCATACAACAGGGCAAAATCCTTGCGAATGGGCCGCAAAGGCTCTTAAAAACGAGCCTAACCTTGTTGGGTTCGGTACTGTTGATTTCGACAGAAAGGATTTAAAAGACCAGGTTAAAAAGATTAAGGCTTTAGGTCTTTACGGAATAAAAATTCATCCTGCCGCACAAGAGGTTAATGTGGCAGGAAAAGAGCTTTTTGAGGTTTATGAGGAAGCTGAAAAGCAGGGGCTTTTCTTATCCTTTCATACAGGACTTCATTGGCATAGAATAGCTGATTATCAGATGCTTTTGTTTGATGAGGTTGCCTATAATTTTCCGAAGCTCCGTTTCAGTATGGAGCATATGGGTGGCTATAGCTTTTTCAGAGAGGCATTGCTTGTTATGAATAATAATTCCAGAGGGGAATTTGACCGTGTTTTTGCAGGGTGGACGAGTATTGCAATGGAAAAGGACGATTTGGGAAATACACGTAGAGGTGCTTGGTCTATTACCGATGAAGAGCTTTGCGATTTGATTTATCAAACAGGTCCTAAACGCAGTGTTTTCGGTCTTGATACTCCTTATAAAGATGCAAAAATGATAAAGGAATCAATCGAAAGAATAAAAAACCTCCCCATAAGCGAGGAGGCGAAATGCGGAATTCTTGGTGATAATCTTAAACAAATTCTTTTTAGTTAGGAGTGAGGAGTTAGTAGTTAGGAGTGTAGGGACCTGCGGTCGGCATTATAAAAAATTAATTAAGGTTTTATCACTCTGAAACTTTATAATTCGAGATTTATGATACTTGAGGGATAAATGTGCAAGTCAAGCAAATTATTATTATTTTTGGAAGCGGAGCTTCCCCAACATTCCTCACTCCTCATTTCTCATTTCTCACTAAAAAAACCGCGTTTCCGCCATTTTTTAGTAAATCATATCAGCAGTTGTCCAGTTTTTGAGAACTTCAAACTGGTCGGCTGCTTCTTTTTTTGCACCTTCAAGGTCGTGGTCCCGGTAATTACCACATTCAATAGCACTGACTCCGGGTACATCACCTTCAAATTTTGAAATAAAATCGAGAGCTTCTTTAGTAAGCTTGAGTGCATCAGCGTGTGTAATTCCTGTTGTAAGAAAATAAAAGCCTGTTCTGCAGCCCATGGGTCCAAAATAAATTATATTGTTTTTGAGAGCGGAGTTACGAACATAAGTTGCAAAAAGATGCTCTACTGTATGAATAGCGGCATTCTCCATAACCTCTTCTACATTGGGACGGCGTGTTCTTATATCATAAGTCACAACATCTCCGTCAATTCGGGAAATATACATGCCTCTTAAAAGCTTTGTGTGGTCAACATTAAAACTGTCAATTCTTTCCATTTGGTCATTCTCCTTAGTGTTTTGCTTACTTTTATTTTCTTTATTTCTTAAATTCTTAAAAAAATCTGTAAGAATATCGGCACATTCTTTTTCCATAAATCCACCAATGTATATGGGCTTGAAGCTGAAATCTGAATTGAAAAGATTTACAACGGAACCGCAAGCACCGTTCTTTTTATCAAAAGCCCCGAAAACAACTTTCTTTATTCGGGAATTGATTATTGCACCTGCACACATAGGGCAGGGCTCAAGAGTAACATAAAGCTCGCATTCCCATAATCGCCAACCGCCTAAGCGGTTGCAGGCCTCATTTATTGCTTCGATTTCTGCGTGGCAAAGAGCGTTTTTGCTTTTTTCACGGCGATTTCGTCCTCTGCCAACGATTTTATTGCCTATTGTGACGACTGCACCAACAGGTACCTCGCCTTCTTTGGCAGCTTCTTTTGCAAGGCGTATAGCCTCATTCATAAAATCAATGTTTTCCATATCAGAAAGTAGGTGGCGTTGTTGTTAATTGAGTGACTGCTTGAATAACATAAAGGATAATTGCAACTATCATAACAGGAGAGGTATTAAATTTGATAAATTTTTCTCCTACGGTCATCCCGCTGTAGTTACCGTTGTTTTTAAGAGTATCATCATTTTTATATCTTGTCAGATAGAGAATAAGTCCTATAATACCAAGGGTTATACCAACTGCGGAGCCTATATAGAAAAATGTGTTTGAAACATATTCATCGAAATAATAAACCAAGCCCGAGGATATTGAAGACATACCGTTCATAAGAGCGTGGATAATAACACCCGTCCATAAGCTTTCTGTTGCAATAACGGCATAGCCGATAACAAGACCGCAAAGGAAAGCAAATGGCATTTGAACGGCATTTCCGTGAAAAACACCGAAAACAAATGCGGAAGTGACGATTGCAAAAAGGTTTCCGTATTTACGAAGGCTTTGCATAAGAACTCCACGCAAAGCAAATTCTTCAACAAGCGGAGGAATTAATGAAGAGCCGATAAAAATCATTACTACATCAAAGGTGCTCGCTGGGTCTTGCATGGCAGTGTAATCGGAATAAATGCCAAAGCTTTCTCCGAAAGCACGCAAAAATACTGTAATATAGTTGGCAAGAAGACAGCCTCCAAAACCAATCAAAATGAGTAAAAGAGCTTTTGTTTTGTCTTTTGGAGGATTATAAGGGATGCTTTCAGAAAGCTTTTGGCTTTTTAGGAGCTTTGAGCCTATAAAGAAAGCTCCGCCTACACTGATAACGGAATAAAAAATTCCGAAAGCAGATGCAAAGGTAAGGTTGGTTTCATAAAGCTTGCTGAAAACAGGAGCTATAAGCAAAAATGAGAGCAAAAAGGAAACGCCCAACAAAATCAATAAAACTAAACCTGTGCTTGTTCCTAAAGATTTGATTATTTTTTCGTGGTGCCTGCGTTCAAGAAGTTTTTTTCTTTGCTCTTCTAAATATTGAGCGTTGAAAAAATTATGGGGTACACCATAATGATATTGAGGATTGCCGGCGCTGGTATTAGCATTATAAATTTCAGCAGGAGACGGAGCAGAGTAATTGTCGCCTTGAGGTAAATTGCCCTTCTGCTGACCTGTAGTGTTTGTATTGTTATCAGGTGTGTAATCCATAACGTTCCCTTTCATTTTCTTTATTCTAATAAATTATAACAACTATTAACATAAATATCAACTCATAAATTGTGGACATATGATGAATTTTTACAATATGTAGTGTTGCGAAAAAAAGCAAAACAATGTATAATTTTGTAGAATATGATTTTAAGAAAAATTAAGGATGATTATGATGAATAAAACAACTCACAGACTCAAAATAGCAGGAGAGGAATACAGAATTGTTTCCGACGAAGCTGCTGAATATATGAATGACCTTGCTCATGAAATTGATTTGAAAATGGCTGATATTCTTCGTGGTGCCCGTGTTTCTACAACTCAGGCGGCAGTTCTTGTTGCTTTGCAGTATGCGGATGAAGCAAAGAAAAACGGTGGCACAACAGATAATCTTCGCTTACAGCTTAAAGAATACCTTGAAGATGCAGCAAAGGCAAAAAGCGAAAGAGATTTTTATAAAAGAGAGCTGGACAGAATTAAGGCAATAAGCAATACAGAAGATAAAACAGGCGGACTTTGGAGATAATTATGGAAGCTTTAAAAATAAAAAAAGTCAGAGAGAATGCAAAATTGCCAACAAGGGCAACAAGTGGCAGTGCAGGCCTTGATTTATATGCTTGTATTGATGAATCCATAACCTTAAATAAGGGAGATAAAGTCGTTATTCCTACAGGAATTGCAATCGGCCTTGATGACCCTCATTATGCCGCATTTATTCATTCAAGAAGCGGTCTTGCAATTAAGCATGGCTTGGCTCTGCTTAATTCTGTAGGTGTTATCGATAGTGATTATCGTGGAGAAGTTTGTGTTGGTATTGTGAAGCTTACTGAAGAGCCTTATACAATTCAACCCTTTGAAAGAATTGCTCAGATGGTTATTAAACCCGTTGAGCTGCCCGAAATTATTGAGGTAGAAGAGCTTGATGATACCGATAGAGGCGCAGGCGGTTTTGGTTCAACAGGAAGAAATTAAGAATTAGGAGTATAACGTGTCAACTATTGCAGCGATTGCTACCGCCCAGGCGGCAGCAGGTTTAGGTACAGTAAGATTATCCGGAGAAAACGCTCTGTCAATCGCAGACAGAGTTTTTTCTGCTGTTTCGGGAAAAAAGTTAACAGATGCAAAAGGCTATACTGCATATTACGGTAAGGTGCATGATGGCGAAGTTGAGCTTGACGATGCAGTTGCTCTTGTTTTCCGTGCACCAAAAAGCTATACAGGTGAGGACGTTGTTGAGTTAAGCTGTCATGGTGGACTTTTTATACTTCAAAGAGTTCTTCGTGCAGTTTTTAATGCAGGTGCAGTTGCCGCAGAAGGCGGAGAATTTACCAAAAGGGCATTTCTCAACGGTAAAATGGATTTGTCTGAGGCAGAGGCGGTTATGTCTTTGATTTCAGCATCGGGTGAAGAGGCAAGAGCCGCAACTCTCAATGCTCTTGATGGTGCTTTGAGTAGAGAAATTGGTGAATGCAGGGATGAGCTTGCAAGAACAGCAGCATTTTTAGCTGCATGGGTGGATTATCCCGATGATGAAATTCCGGAGCTTTCCGATAATCAGATGACCGAAACCATTTCAACAGTCAAATATCGCCTTGAAAAGCTACTTGACGGCTTTGATGCAGGTCAGGCAATTCTTGAAGGTATTGATACTGCTATTGTTGGCAGACCAAATGTTGGAAAATCCACTCTTCTTAACGCTCTTTCGGGAAGAGAAAGAGCTATTGTTACATCTGTTGCAGGTACTACCCGTGATGTGCTTGAGGAAACCGTAAGATTGGGTAATATCACTCTTCGCTTGGCAGATACTGCAGGTATCAGATCCGATACGGATGATGAAATTGAAAAAATCGGTGTTGTAAGAGCCAAGGAGCGTTTTGACAGAGCAAGCCTTGTGCTTATGGTTCTTGATGCGGAGCAAGGGTTATCAGAGGATGATAAAGAGCTTCTTGAGCTTTGCAAGAGTAAAAATTCGATTATTGTTATCAACAAAACAGATAAAGAAAAAACGCTGTCACGAGAAAGCGTGAAAGCGTTTGTAAAGGACGAAAATATAGTTGAAATTTCAGCTAAAAACCGTAAAGGTATGCAAGAGCTTACGGCTATGGTTGAAAAGGTTGTCGGAACAGCAGGCTTTGACCCGTCAGCCCCCCTTATTACTACCGAAAGACAGCGTGGTTGCGTAGTGAAGGCTGTTGAACATCTGCAGGAGGCTCTTGATGGACTTTCTATGGGCATAACCCCCGATGCTACTAATGTTTGCATTGATTGTGCTGTAGAAAATCTTTGCGTTTTAACAGGTGAAAAGGCAACAGAAACCATAGTCAACGAAGTCTTTAAAAATTTCTGTGTAGGAAAATAATAAGGTGCATAAGCTGTTTGTTAAAAATTTGAATTTATAATTTCTTTTATGAATTTTTCGGTTGGGTAATCCATGATTATCCAACCATATTTTTTTGTCTTTTGGAGTGTTATATCGGAAAGCTTTTGGTTGATGTATTTTGCACTTCTTTTAGGGTTGTAGAATAAGCTTCCGCAAGAGAAAAAGGTGATTAAAATATCATCTGTCTTAGGGGGATTTTTTATAAAGGGAAATACTGCTGAAACCCATTTTTTTTGCGGTGTTAAGCCATATAAATCTTGAACTGTAAAGGTTTTTCCCGTTAATGCTCCGTCACGACTTAAAAGCTCTGCAGTTTCATAAATTCTTTTAACATTTTCTTTTTGATAGACCCAGGCTGAAAGGTTTATTCCTGTGTTTAAATCTGTGTATTTTTCATTGCTTATATCGATGCTATCACGATTTAACAGCACTATTTTCCCACGAACCTCTTTGAGAATCGGGCTGCGATTTTCTTTGTACCATATAGGATCAGCTTCAAGATAGTGTTCAAAAAATATATCAAAGGTTTCTTCTTGGCTTGCGCCATCATCTCTTTTGTAGCTTATTAAAATTGTTTCAGATGGATTTTCTGAAAGAAATTTCTTGCAGTCATTTATAACACTATCAAGATATAGCTTTTCGCTTTTTTTTCGGGGATTTTTGCAATCGGCAATATCATGAACAAGCTTTAATTTTTTGCCATCTTTTTCTACCCGTATGTCAAGATATCGGATACCGGAATTTAATTGTTCGATTATAGCTGTGTTCTGGCATTTTGAGAGTAAAGGAAATTGAACCTTATAAGCACAACTGTCGTGAGTTCCGGGTAAGTTGATTTGAGCTATATTAAGGCTGTCTTGCAAAGCTTGCATCCATTTTTTCATAAAATCACCATAACAATGCTACCACACAACCGAGAAAAATGCAATATTTGTTATTTATTACATTATTATGTAAAAATAATTCTTAATATTGTGTTGCAAAAAGATAGCTACTATGGTAAAATGTATAAGTTAAAATGGCTTAGTCTATACGAAAGAAGCGAATGAAAGAAGGATTGTTTTGAACGTTTTGATAGAAAAAGCAGTAACATTTGTAAAAAAACATACAAAAGGTGTGTTTGTGGTTTGTGATTTGATTTCGGTATGTGTTGCGTTTTTCTTTGCTACATACCTTAAGTTTGATGCGCCTATGTTTTTCCCCGAATGGTTTAGTAACAATATTCTGTTTATCGGTTTTGCAGATGTAGCAGTAACTGCCATCTGTTTTATCGCTTTTAAAATATATAGCAGAATGTGGCAATATTTTGTTGCAAAGGACTATACCACTTTGGTAAGAGCGTTCATACTCTCCAAGGTAATCGTTGTAATCCCGTTTGTATATATATGGTACACATATACACGCTCATTTTTAACTTTCATGGCTCTTTATTCTGTAATTCTTATGCTTCTGTTTTTGACCAGCAGAGCCTTGGTTTTTGTTTCATACAATTTATGGCGCACTAAAATCCTTGCTCCTAAAAACGCTGAGAACGGTAAAAGAAAAAGAATTATGATTATCGGAGCAGGAAGTGCTGCTATAAGGCTTATAAATGAACTCAGAGGTATAAGCAATGTGAATCGCTATCAAGTTGTAGCACTTATTGACGATAACAAAAGAAAATTCGGCGAATATCTCAACGGTGTGAAGGTTTATGGCGGCAGAGAAGATATTGTGAAAACTGCCAATGAGCTTGATATCGACGAGATATATTTTGCAGTTCCTTCCGCAGATGAAAAAAACAGGAAAGAAATTCTGGAAATATGTAATAAAACAGGCTGTGTGTTGAAAACATTACCGAATATTACAGATTTTTCGGAAAATACAAACAGCAGCCTTCAATTAAGAAAGGTTGATTATACAGACCTTTTAGGAAGAGAGCAGATTAAGCCCGACCTTTCAAAAGTCTTTGAATTGCTTAAAGGACATACCGTTCTTGTTACCGGCGGTGGCGGTTCTATTGGTAGTGAGCTTGTTCGTCAGGTTGCAAAAAGCGGCGTTGCAAAAAGAATTATCATTTTTGATATCGCAGAAAATGGTGCTTATGAAATTCAACAAGAGATAAGAAGAAATTATCCCGAGGTTGATTTGAGGGTGCTTATCGGTTCTATTCGTGATGAAAAAAGACTTTGTGAGATTTTTGAGGAATATAAGCCCAGCTTTGTTTATCATGCTGCAGCTCATAAGCATGTTCCGCTTATGGAGGACAGCCCCAAGGAAGCAGTTAAAAACAATGTTTTCGGTACTTATAATCTTGCAAAAACCGCTGATAAATACGGCGTTAAGCGTTTCGTTATGATTTCAACGGACAAGGCAGTTAACCCAACCAATGTTATGGGTGCAACAAAGAGAATTTGCGAAATGATTGTTCAGTCATTTAACAAAATATCAGCAACAGATTTCGTTGCAGTTCGTTTCGGTAATGTCCTTGGTTCAAATGGTAGCGTTATTCCGCTTTTCAAAGAGCAAATTGAAAATGGCGGACCTGTTACAGTTACGCACCCGGATATTATCCGCTATTTTATGCTTATTCCCGAAGCGGTTTCTCTTGTGCTTCAAGCCGGTGCTTATGCTAAAGGCGGGGAAATTTTTATTCTTGATATGGGTTCACCCGTTAAAATCCGAGAGCTTGCAGAAAACCTTATCAGACTTTCCGGACATATTCCCGGTGAAGATATTGAAATTAAATACACAGGTCTTCGTGATGGTGAGAAGCTTTATGAGGAGCTTCTTATAAGCGAAGAGGGTATCCAGAAAACCCAGAACGACCTTATTTATGTTGCAAGACCAATGGAATTTGATTCCGAAAAGCTCTTTAACAAAATCAGTTATATGAGAGAAATTATGGAAGGAGCAACTCATCGTCAGATAGTTGACATAGTTAAAGAGCTTGTTCCCACATTCAACCCTCAGAACGAAGCTTATAAGGACGAAAAAGAAGAAGTGAAAATTTAGGATGTGACCCGGTGAAAATCTTAGTGATATGTCAGTATTATCACCCTGAACCATTTAGGGTTGCAGATATCTGCGAAGCTCTTGTTGCACAGGGTAACGAGGTAGATGTTGTAACATCTTTCCCTAACTATCCTATGGGTGAAATATATGCCGATTACAAAGGCGGTAAGCATAAGGAAGAAAACATAAACGGTGTTAATGTTCGCAGGGTTTTTACAATAGGCAGAAAAACAGGTGCGATTTTCAGATTTATAAATTATTATGCGTATTCCGTAGCTTCAACGTTATATACAGCTAAATTAAAAAAGGAATATGATGTTGTTTTCGTATATCAGCTTTCTCCTGTAATGATGGCGAACGCCGCTTTGAAATATAAAAAAGAGCATGGTAAAAAAGTTGTTCTGTACTGTCTGGATTTATGGCCCGAAAGTCTTACCTTAGGCGGAATAAAAAAGAATGGCTTTGTTTACAGATATTATAAAAAAATCGCTCAGAAAATTTATGAAAATGCGGATGAAATTATAGTTTCTTCCAGAAGGTTCGTAAATTATTTTGAAGAAGTTTTCAAAATAAAGTCAGACAAGGTTCAATATCTTCCTCAATATGCAGAAGATGTGTTTTTTCCGTTAAAATCTACTAAGGGAGATTGTTTGAATATTACTTTTGCCGGAAATATCGGTACGACACAAAGTATAGAAACAATTTTATATTCTGCTCAGAGGTTAAAAGAAGAAAGTATACATTTCCATTTTTACGGTGATGGTTCAGGGCTTGATAAAATGTTGAACCTATGTAAAAAACTCCAATTAGAAAATGTAACCTTTTATGGAAGAGTTCCTTTGGAGAATCTGCCGGAAATATATGCCGAGAGTGATGCTTTAATAGTCACTCTTTCGGATAATGAGGTTCTTTCGATGTCGTTCCCGGGAAAGATTCAGTCGTATATGGCAGCAGGTAAACCTGTTATAGCCGCAGTAAACGGAGAAGCAGCGAGAATAATTGAAGAAGCAGCTTGTGGCTTTGTTGCAGCTGCGGAGGATGTTGACGGCTTGGTTTCATGTGTAAAAAAACTTATTTGTGCAGACAGCGTGGCATTAGGTAAAAATTCTCGAGCCTATTATGAGGAGAATTTTCAAAAGGATGATTTTATTCGTAAGCTTTTGGATTTGCTTGCAAAATAAAAGGTGATTTTGTGAAGATTTTAATTGTTGGTTTCGCAAAAATTAAATATATGCCTTATCTTAAGCTGTATCTGGAAAACTTAAGCAGAGAAACAAATGAAATTCATCTCGTTTATTGGAACAGAGATGAACAAACTGAAAATTTAGCTTCTGTTGAAGGGCTGAAGCTTCATGAGTTTAAGAGCTATCAAGAGGACGAGGTTTCCAAAATATCAAAGATAGGTAATTTTCTTAAATTTAAAAAGCTCGTAAAATCAGTTTTAAAGGACGATTTTGATTTTATAATAGTTCTTCAGTCAGTAACAGCTATTTTGCTTTTTGATATTCTTGTTTCTAAGCGTTTTAAAGGAAGATATATTTACGATTATAGGGATTCTACTTACGAAAGCATAGGTGTTTATAAAAGCTTGGTTGAAAAATTGGTAAGCTGTTCTCATACCACCCTTGTAAGTAGTAAGGGCTTTCAAAAATATTTACCCGTAAGCGAAAAAATAAAATTCACCCATAATATTCTTTCGGAAGATTTTTCTTATTTAAACTCAAAAAAATATATGAAGATTTTTTCTGATAAAATAAGAATAGGCTTTTGGGGATTCTTGAGAGAGGAAGCCATTAATTTAAAAATAATAGAAAAAATTTCTCAAGATGCAAGGTTTGAATTGCATTATTACGGCAGAGAGCAAAAAACGGCCCACAACATAAAAAAATATGTTTCAGATAATGCAATAAAAAATGTGTTTTTTCATGGGGAATATGAACCAAATGAAAAATACGAGTTTTTAAAAAATACCGATATAATTCATAACATATATTCCGGTGATAAAATGTTATCGGCAACCAGCAATAAGTTTTATGACGGTGTTGTTTTTAGAGTACCGCAAATTTGTATGCCGGGCTCTTATATGGGAGAGAGTGTCAAAGAAACAGGGGTAGGAATTGCTCTTGACCCGTATAACGATGATTTTACAGATAAATTATTTGAATACTATCAGAACATTGACAGAGAGATGTTTTGTGAAAATTGTGATATTACTCTTGCAGAGATTATAAAAGAGCAAGAAAACGTTATTTCTGTTATAAAAGCGATTTAATTAATTATTTTGAAGAAAGGGGGAGGACAAAATGAAAATTCTGTATATAACTGCTGAAGGCTTCGATACGCCTAATCCTAATAATCAGATGGCTGAAGTTATGATAAGAGATTTTCTTGATAATGGTCATAAGGTTCACCTTATTCAAAGTCACAGAAAAGGGATAAATGCTGATGTACCGTCTTCATTGAAAGGTCGGGACGGCTTTAATTGCGATACGATTGTTCGTAAAGTTGTTGATAAAACAAGATTTTTAAAAAGATATTTTAACGATGCTTTATACGCATTCAAGAGTATAAAATATTGGAATAAGGTAAAAGATGCAGATGTTATTTATCTGCAGTCCAATCCCACAATTATTTTTTTAATGGTTTTATTGAAGCTTTTAAAAAGAAAGGTTCCCGTTGTTTATTCAATTTATGATGTTTTCCCCGGACATGCTTTTGATATAGGGGTTATTAATTCAAAATTAATTTTCGAAATTTTGCGATTAATACAAAAGCCATGCTACTATCTTCCCTCGGCAATAACGGTGCTTTCTGAGGATATGAAATCAAAGGTTGTTGAGCAGGGTGCAAAAAAGGAAAAGGTTTTTGTTGTTCCTGCTTGGTTTGATGTTCAATCAACAAAAGAGGTATCGAAAGAAGATAATAAATTTATCGAGAAATACAATATAGATACAAGTAAATTTTATGTGCAGTTTGCAGGGTCTATCGGATATGTTTTCAATTACAAAACAGTAATAGAACTGGCAAAACGTTTGAAAGATAACGCTGATATAGAGCTTCAGATTATAGGTGATGGTAATAAAAAAGATGAGTTTGTTAGTGAAGCGGAAAAGCTTGGTTTAACTAACATTAAGTTTTATCCTTTGCAACCGATTGATATGGTTTCTGATGTTTACAGTGCTTGTAGTGTAGCAATTATTCCTCTTATGCGAGGCGTAATCGGAAACGGTGTTCCCAGCAAGGCACCAATTCTGATGGCTTGTAACAGGGTGATTATAAATTCTGTTGAGATAGATTCGGCGTATGCAAAGATGTTTGCAGAAAATGATATGGGTATATCGGTGGATATAGAAGACTATGATGCTTTAAAAGGAGCTGTTTTAGATTTATATAATTCGCCTGAAAAAATCAAAAGAATGGCAATAAATGCAAAAGAATACAGCAAATTAAATTATTCCAGCTCAAGAAGCACAAAAGTACTGATGGAAATATTTGACGGAGTGAAGAAATAAACTGATGAGTAAATATAAAATAGGTATCTGGGGTCAGTTTGGGGATGGCGGTAAGATTGCAGACGGACAGGCTGTGAGGACCACAATAATAACTAAGGAACTCAAAGACCGATATGGTACGGAAAATATATTGGTTATTAATACAAATAACTGGAAAAAGCATCCGTTGAGATTTTTTTTCAATACTATAAAGTTAGTTTTCTTGTGCAAAAAAGTAGTTATTTTCCCTGCAGATAACGGGTTTAAAGTGGGAGTTCCGATTATTCATATTTTTAATTCTTTTTGCAGAAAAGAGCTTTATGATGTTGTAATAGGCGGATATTTACCCGCTTTGTTAAAAGAAAAGCCGATTTATCTCAAAATGCTGAAAAAGTATAAAGCTTTGTTTGTGCAAACAAAGCATTTAAAGGGCGATTTAGAAGCCTTGGGATTAAATAATGTCTATATTCTTTCTAATCTGAAGAAGCTCAATACAATAAAGAAAGAAATGCTCAAGGTTAATGAGGAATCCTGCATAAAGGTTTGCACATTATCCAGAGTAACCGAAACCAAAGGCATAGGATATGCAATAGATGCCGTAAAAAAAGCCAATTCTGTTTTAGGCTCTGATTATATAAAATTAGATATTTACGGCATAATTGCCCCTGAGTATGAGGTGGAATTCAAGGAGCTTTTAGAAGGAAATAAAGCTTTTGTTACTTACGGTGGCGTATTAGATTACGATAAAACCTCAGATACATTAAAAGATTATTTTGCAATGCTTTTTCCTACATATTATTACGGAGAAGGCT
Organism: Acutalibacteraceae bacterium; assembly: GCA_045541435.1. Taxonomy (GTDB): domain Bacteria; phylum Bacillota; class Clostridia; order Oscillospirales; family Acutalibacteraceae; genus DTU089. Next base: position 134,040 of record JAZQJD010000002.1, on the reverse strand, counting down.
TCCCTGGGAATGTCATAGATGCTTATAACGCAGGTATACCTATTGTTGCATCGGATTGGCTGTACATTAAAGATGTGGTTTCGGATGGTGTGAACGGAATATTGGTTCCGGTGAAAAATGCGGATGCATTAAGTGAGGCTTTGTTAAGCTTGTATAATGACAGACAAAAAGCTTATGAGATTTCCTTGAATAATATTAAAACCGCCGAGGAATATTCACCGGAAAAAGTATTGGCAAAATTTTATGAGTTTATGGACGATTGAGTTTTTTGAGAAAACTCGCAGATTCAATAAGCTGATTATTCCGATAAGGAATCGTTATATATTGCCTTATAACACATTTGTCAGAAGTCGGTTTTTAATATTTATAAAGAAATTAACCTGTTTGTTAGGAGTACAGTATGAGTCGGGCTGTTATCATTACAGAGAACAAATACCCATTAGGTGATGCAGGAGCAATCCGTCAGCATGCAATGGCCAAAATCCTGCAGGAATTAGGTTATGATGTGACTATTGTAGGTTATGGTAGCTATACGGGTAAAAGATTAAATGAATATGAGGGAATAAAGTATATTTCCTTAAGAGCGAAGTCGGAAAACAAATTGATTCGCCTTTTATACAGAGTTTTATTTGGCTACAGAGCTGTCAGATATGTAAAAAAACATATAAAAACCCCGTCATTGATTATGCTTGTTGATACATTGCCGTATGCCTGGAAGCTGATAGAAAGCTTTGGTGTAAAGAACAACATAAAGCTGATTCATGATAGCGTTGAATGGTATTCACCTGAAGAGTTTTCAAATGGTGAAAAAAATATTGAATATATATTAAAAGAAAAGACAAATACTCAAAACATAAATAAAAATTGGAATGTTATTGCCATAAGCAAATATTTAGAAGAGCATTTTAAAAATACTGCTGAGAGTGTTATTAGAGTGCCCGTGATTATGGACACAAAATCAATTCTCTTTGAGGTTGACAAACTACCCCATTCCTCAAAGACGCACTTCGTTTATGTTGGTGCACCTGCGAAGAAAGATTATTTAAAAGAAATCGTAGAAGGCTTTGAGCTGTTGGAGAAAGAGTATAAAGATTTGTGCGAGCTCCACATCGTTGGTATAACAGAAAAAGAACTTATAAATACGTGCGGGGTAAACGAAACTACGGTGAATGCACTGAAGGGCTTGCTCAGTATGCACGGAAGGCTTCCTCATCCGGAGGCTGTGAGATGGGTGAGAGAAGCAGATTATACATTACTTCTCAGAGATGCAGACCTAAGGTATGCAAAAGCAGGCTTTCCTACAAAAATTGTTGAAAGCCTATCTTGCGGTACGCCACCGGTTTGCAATATTTCATCTGATTTAGGTATGTACTTAAAGGATGGAGAAAACGCTTTTATATCTGAGAGTCACAGACCTGAAGATTTAAAAAATACGCTGGTAAGAGCAATTAATTGTTCTTCGGAGCAGAGAAATAAAATGAGAAAATTTGCAAGAAGGACAGCAGAAGAAGCTTTTGATTATAAAAATTATATTGATATATTTAAAGCGTTGCGATGAAATTCTTTTTTAAAGCGAGAAATAATTTGAAAAGAGGTGAAATACAGAGTTGAACAGAGCTATTCAAAAGCAAAAGGGTTCAAAAATATTTGAATGTTTTTGTTTATTGTTATTTGTATCTATGTTAATAAGAATTTACAGCTTCATCGGTAATACGGAGGCTTCAGCACTCAACCTGCCTATGTTGGTAGCAGTAGAATTTTTTGCTATAGTTTTCGGTTTTATAAAAGCTGTTTCTTTACATAAATTATCCTTCAATTCTTTTGAAATAAGTGCTATAGCTTTTTGGTTTTGGTCATGCTTCAGTACTATATCAAATGAAGCTGATATAAAAGACTTGGTAAAAGATTTGGTTTTCCAAAGCTTTTGGTTAGTTGTATTTTTGTTTTTTTCAGTTTATTTGAAAGACAGAAAAAAGACGAAGGAAATCAACTTTGTATTTAAGTTGGCCTATGTATTTATGATAATAACAGGAAGTTATTATATTATATGGTCGTTAACAAGGCCTGCGGTCGTTATGTCCGGAACTGTAAACACAGTATATTATCCTTTAATGCTGTTACCCCTTGTGTTCACAAACAGGAAAAAAGCTTCTGTAGTTTTAGGCGTTGTGCTTGTTCTGTTTGCTACACTTATTTCCGAAAAGAGAACTGCACTTATAGCCCTTGTTTTAGCGTTGGCAATACCGATTATGGTAAATCCGGTTTCTAAACGAAAATCAAAAATCATAAGAGTAATATTCTTCTTGATTATCGGTCTGGCTGTAGCCCTTTTGGCATATCTTTTCGTTATGTATTTTGAAATAGATATTGTAGGCAGATTTTTGAATCTTTCTAACGATGGTGGCTCGGGTAGAAATCATATTTATGCAACAGTTTGGAAAAGCATAAAGAGTCTGGATATAGGCAGCTTATTTATCGGCAATGGTTTTAATGGCGTTGCGAAAGATAAAATCGTAATGCTTATTGACTCAAATATATTTGGGTTTGAATATACATCCGCACATAATGATTTCTTGGAAATAATTTATGATTACGGTGTTATAGGTCTTATTCTGTATGTAGTATTTTTGATTCAGATGATAAAGACACTATTCAAATTATATATAAATCGAAGCAGATATTTCAGTATGGCATTATCGGCAACCATTTTATATTTAGTTGTATCTACATCAAGCCATCTGATAATTTATCCTACTTATATCGTTTTCTTGTTAATGTTTATGTCGGTTGCTTCAAATAGGTTTGGAAAGGGTGGGAAAGGTTGAGAATTGTCCATATAAATTGTGCTGATTTTGGCTCTACAGGAAAGATTATCGATGATATTTCAAAAGAAGCATATAAAAGAAATTGGGACTCATTCTTATTTACACCTTTTATAAACGAAGAAAAAAGTTATTTAAATAAAAAAGCATATTGCTTCAATCATGAGCCCGGGATAAACAGGCGAGTTGCTCAGGTTTTGGGATTAAGATATAACTTTGCACCTTTTTCAACAAAAAAGATATTCAAGTATATTAAGCAGGTAAAGCCCGATATCGTGCATTTGCATGCAATTAACGGAAATGTTGTAAATGTTTATAAGCTAATAAATTTTCTGAAAAAGAAAAGTATTCCTATGGTAGCAACAAATCATTCGGAGTTTTTTTATACCGGGACATGCACCCACGCATACGATTGCGAGAAATGGAAAACAGGGTGCGGTAACTGTGCGGATTTCAAATCCCAGGCACAGTCCCGTTTCTTTGACAGAACCGGCACAGCCTGGAAAAAAATGAAAGACGTTTTTTCCAATTACAAAAATGCAACTATTGTTTCAGTATCGCCATGGGTATTTTCTCGCTGTAAAGATTCCCCTATTGTAGCAGGATTGCAACAAAAAATGATATTAAACGGCTTAGACACCGAGATTTTTAACGGACTTGATATGGCTGGTGCAAGAGAACGCCTGGGACTGTCTTTAAATGATAAATATATAGCGTATATAACAACACGCTTTAATCCGGATGACGAAAAAGAAGTAAAGGGAAGCTCATATATTGTAGAGCTCGCCAAGAAATTGGAGCCTCATAATGTAAAGGTTATGGTTGTTGGGGTATGTGAAAAATACACCACAGAATTGCCAAGTAATATGATTATTGTAGGGCGTGTAATGAATCAAAAGGTACTTGCGGATTATTATTGTGCTGCAGATTTATCCGTTATTACAAGCAAAAGAGAAACCTTTTCAATGATTGTTGCCGAGTCCTTGTGCTGCGGAACACCTGTTTTAGGATTTAAAGCAGGCGGACCGGAAAGTATAGCAATTCAAGAGTATTCACAGTTTTTTGAGTACGGAGATATTGATGCGCTTTATAAAAGTATAATTAATAAATGGCTGGATTTTAAAAATCAAGAAAATTCAAAGACATTATCTCAATTAGCTGAAATGCAATATAACAGCGAAAAAATGGCGAATGAATATCTTGATTTATATGAGGAGATGCTGAGTTGAGAAAAATAGGAATATTAACCTTTCATAATGTTCCGAATTATGGTGCAGCCCTGCAAGCCTTTGCATTAAAAAAATATTTAAGCAAAATTACCGATAGGGATATTTGTATTCTGGATTTCCGTTGCCGAGGAAATTCTGAAGAATATGTGCCGGAAAATTATATAGAAAAAATTTGTGGTTCAAAAAACCCTATAAAAGCAACCGTAAAGAAAACATTGTTTTCATTATTTTCAAAGAAAAGCTATTATGAAAAGCATGAAAAATTTGAGAATTTCAAAAAAAATCATCTGAACATTACAGCGTATGATGAAGTTTATAAAGATTTTGATTATGTTTTTTGCGGAAGTGACCAAATTTGGAACTATGACATTACAGATGGTTTTCAGTTACCTTATTTTGGTGCAGATAGGTCTGTACCTGCCGAAACAAAAGTGATTTCATACGCTGCCAGCTGCGGAGATATTGCGGAATTCCCCCAAGAGAAAAAGACGGAGCTTTTTTCTCTTGTGAAAAATTTAGATAAAATAGGTGTCAGAGAGGATGGGTTAAATGAAGAGTTAAACAGAAATGATATAGCTTCTGTTAAGACTGTTGACCCCACCTTTTTACTTAGTGCGCAGGAATATATTTCAAGTTTTGGAATTGACGAAAAACCTGCAGCAGAATATCTTTTGGAATATGCTTTAAGACCAAGTGCAGAGTTGGATAAGTTAAGCAAAAAAATTGCTTCAGATAAAGGCTTAAAGCTTGTTAAAATTTGCGGTTATTGTAAAATGAAAAATGAGCAGGGTATTTTTAATGCCGGTCCCGAAGAATTCATATCAATGATTGCTAATTCATCTTATGTTACTACTAATTCTTTCCACGGCACAGCGTTTTCTTTGATTTTCAGAAAAGCTTTTAATGTAGTTTTACCCTCCGCCCGAAAAGGAAGAATTTTTGATTTGCTTAATAAGCTTAATTTACAAGGCAGAATCAGTGCAGATTATGAATTGGCGGATATTACAGAAATTGATTATGGAAAAATTGAGCCTTTATTAAATGGTGAAATAGAAAAATCCAAGCAGTTTATAAATTTTTAAGGTGAGATTGTATGGGAAAGTATAAAAAATTGTTCTCGAATACATTAGCTATGGGTTTAGGGCAATTTTCAAGTAAATTGTTAAGCTTTTTGCTTGTTCCGCTATATACATCGGTATTATCAACAGAAGAATACGGCACCTATGATTTGATTATTACAACGGTTACTATGCTGACACCGTTTCTGACATTGGTAATTTCCGAAGCGGTTATGAGATTTTGCATGGATAAATCTTATGACTCGGATAAGGTTTTGAATGTTGGTATAAATATTACTGTTGCAGGTACCGTTGTTTTGGCATTGTTTTATCCGTTGCTTTGTAAATTCGAAGCATTGAATCAATATGCCGGATGGTTGATTTTATTTTTCTTTGTTATAAATATCCATACCATATTTACTCAATATTTAAAAGGCATTGAAAAGGTTGGATTTTATTCTGTATGCGGTGTATTAAGCACGGTATTATCCTTATCATTATGCATAGTATTTCTTTTGTACTTTGATTTGGGAATAACAGGATATTTCCTTGCAACAGTTATTTCCCATATACTTGTAGCTGTAATAATTTTCTTTAAGGAAAAGCTATATAAAAAGCTTATACACTCATTCAGTGTACCAAAGCAGATATATAAGGATATGTTGAAATTCTCGGTTCCTATGATACCTAATTCAGTCAGCTGGTGGTTGAGTAATTCTGCAAGTAAATATATTCTTCTCTATTTTGCAACAGCATCAGCTGTAGGTTTATATTCCGTTGCTTATAAAATACCATCTATATTGTCTATAGTAGTAACAATTTTTATTTCAGCTTTTCAAATATCAATTTTTGAAAATTTCGGAAAAGAAGAAACTAAGGCTTTCTTTAAAAATATTTATGATGGCTTTTTCTCAATAAATGTTGCAGCAGCGTCTTTCTTAATAGTTGTATCTAAATATGCCGCAGCTATTCTTTATCAAAAGGAATTTTTCAGTGCATGGAAAGTTTCTTGTGTTATAATTTTTGCATATATATTTCATTCCCTTTCCGCTTTAATGGGAACAATTTACAGTGCGGCGAAAAAAACACGATTTTTATTTACCTCAACCTGCATAGGAGCAGGAATAAATGTTGTTCTCAGCATTTTATTAATACCTAAGCTGAATATTGAAGGTGCGGCAATAGCATTGGTTCTCAGCTATTGTGCAGTTTGGTTAGCAAGGTTAATTAATATAAAAAAGGAATTCTCCTATAAAATGGGTAGATTTCATAATATAATTTCCATTCTGATAATAGTTGTGCAGATTGTAATGGCATATATTGACAGCAATATATCAGTTGTAATTTCAGCAGCGTTATTCCTTGTGGTTATATTGATTAATATAAATACAATTTTAAAAATGGATATTGTAAAACAGATGCTTAACAAATTAAATTTTGTAAAGAGAAGAGGATAAATATATGGCATTATACGAAAAGCTTATAAAAAGAGAAGAAAAAATTTCTCTTGTAGGCTTAGGCTATGTGGGTATGCCGATTGCGGTCGCTTTTGCTAAAAAGGTTGATGTAATAGGCTATGACTTGAATGAAAAAAAGATTGAGATTTATAAATCGGGAATCGACCCGACAAACGAAGTAGGGGACGAAGCAATAAAAGCAACTACAGTAGAATTCACTTCAGATGAAACTAAACTCAGAGAAGCAAAATTTCACATAGTTGCCGTTCCTACACCTGTTAATGATGACCATACTCCCGACCTTACACCTGTTGAGGGTGCATCAAGAATTGTAGGCAGAAATCTTACAAAAGGGTCCATTGTTGTTTATGAATCAACTGTTTATCCCGGTGTAACAGAGGATGTCTGCGTTCCTATACTTGAGAAAGAATCCGGTCTTAAGTGCGGTATTGACTTTAAAGTTGGTTATTCACCCGAAAGAATCAATCCCGGTGACAAGGTTCACAGACTTGAAACTATTGTAAAAATTGTTTCCGGTATGGATGAAGAAGCTCTTGAGGAAATTGCAAAGGTTTATGAGCTTGTTGTTGAAGCAGGTGTTCACAGAGCAAGCTGCATTAAGGTTGCGGAAGCAGCAAAGGTTATTGAAAACAGTCAGAGAGATATTAATATTGCTTTTATGAACGAGCTTTCAATAATTTTTAATAAAATGGGGATAGATACGAAATCAGTTCTTGAGGCAGCAGGAACAAAATGGAATTTTCTTAATTTCTTCCCGGGTCTTGTTGGTGGTCACTGTATCGGTGTTGACCCTTATTATCTTACATATAAGGCGGAAATGATGGGTTATCACAGCCAGATTATTCTTGCAGGACGCAGAATAAATGATGATATGGGTAAATATGTTGCAGAAAATATAGTTAAAAATCTTATTTGTGCAGATAAAGCAGTAAAAAATGCAAAGGTTGCAATTCTTGGATTTACATTTAAGGAAAATTGTCCCGATACGAGAAACACAAGAATAATTGATATTGTAAACGAGCTTGGGGAATACGGAATTACCCCTCTAATTGCTGACCCTGACGCAGATAAGGAAGAAGCAAAGCATTTGTATGGTGTCGAGTTTGTTGATATTAACACAATTAAAGATATGGATGCAGTTGTTCTTGCAGTTGCACACGATAGCTTTAAAAATATTACTATACTTGACATGGACAAGTTTTTTGGAACAGGCAAAAAAGTGCTGTTAGATATAAAAGGCTTGCTCGACAGAACAGAGTATGAAAAAGCAGGCTATATTTATTGGAGATTATAAGGATTATAGTCAATTTGGAGGAATAGATATGTCATTATTTACAGGAAAAACACTTATGATTACCGGTGGTACAGGCTCCTTCGGTAATGCAGTTTTAAATAGATTTTTGCAGACTGATATTGGTGAAATTCGTGTGCTGTCACGAGACGAAAAAAAGCAGGACGATATGCGCCATGAGTTTCAAGCGAAAATGCCCGAGGTTGCTGAAAAGATAAAGTTCTTTATCGGTGATGTCCGTGACTTGTCATCTGTTAAGAATGCAATGCACGGAGTAGATTATATTTTCCACGCAGCAGCATTGAAGCAGGTTCCCTCATGCGAATTTTTCCCTATCGAAGCGGTTAAAACAAATGTTATAGGAACAGAAAATGTGCTTACAGCTGCTATAGATGCAGGTGTTAAAACCTGTATCTGCCTTTCTACAGATAAAGCTGCTTACCCTGTAAACGCTATGGGTACATCAAAAGCAATGATGGAAAAGGTTATTGTTGCAAAAAGCAGAACTGTAAGAGAAGATAAAACAAAAATCTGTTGCACTCGTTACGGTAATGTTATGTGTTCGAGAGGCTCGGTTATCCCTCTCTGGATTGACCAGATTAAGCAGGGCAAGCCTATTACAATTACCGAACCCTCAATGACACGTTTCATTATGTCACTTGACGAAGCGGTTGACCTTGTTCTTTTCGCATTTGAAAACGGCGTAACAGGAGATATTCTCGTTCAGAAAGCACCTGCTTGCACGATTGAAACTCTTGCAAAGGCTGTTACGGAGCTTTTCAACCCTGAAACAGAAATTAAGGTTATAGGTATTCGTCATGGTGAGAAAATGTATGAAACTCTTCTTACAAATGAAGAATGTGCAAACGCTATTGATATGGGCGACTTCTATCGTGTACCCAGCGATAAACGTGGACTTAACTATGATAAATATTTCAAAGAGGGCGACACAGAACGTGCAAAGCTCAGTGAGTTTAATTCGAACAATACCGATCTTCTTAATGTTGAACAGGTAAAAGAAAAGCTTCTTTCACTTCAATATATCAGAGATGAACTTGATGCTTGGGAGAAAAAATAAATGAAAATTCTTGTTACGGGTGCAAAGGGCTTTGTCGGTAAAAATCTTTGTGCTGCACTTAAAAATGTTCAAGAGGGTAAGGATAGAACAAGAGGCATTGACAGTAATATCGAAATTTTTGAATTCGATATTGATACTGACCAAAATCTTCTTGATGTATACTGCAAGGAAGCAGATTTTGTTTTCAATCTTGCAGGGGTGAATCGTCCCCAGAATCAAGAGGAATTTATGGAGGGCAATTTCGGCTTTGCTTCAACTCTTCTTGATACCTTAAAAAAATATAATAATACCTGTCCTGTTATGCTTTCAAGCTCCTTGCAGGCAACTCTTATCGGCAGATATGCAGAAGGCGATTATGGCAAGAGCAAAAAAGCGGGGGAGGATTTATTCTTCAGTTATTCTGAGGAAACAGGTGCAACGGTGTATGTCTACCGTTTTCCTAACCTTTTCGGCAAATGGTGCAGACCTAATTACAATAGTGCAGTAGCCACATTCTGCAATAATATTGCAAACGATTTACCTATCCGGGTTAATGACAGAGCGATTGAATTGACGCTTCTCTATATCGATGACCTTGTAGATGAGATGTTTGCAATTTTGAGAGGAATGCCTCATCGTTGCGAATTTGACGGACTTGACGAGGTTGCAAATGCAGACGGAAAATTCTGTTACTGCCCAATAACACATAAAGTTACTTTAGGTGAAATTGTTGATTTGCTTAATGATTTTAAAAATCAACCATCAAATTTGTTGATGCCGGAAATCCCCTATAATTCATTTGCAAAGAAGCTTTATTCAACCTATCTTTCCTATCTTCCTAAAGAAAAGGTTTCTTTTCCATTGAAAATGAATGTTGACCCAAGAGGGAGCTTTACAGAGCTTATAAAATCAGAAAAATGCGGACAGGTCAGCGTAAATATTTCAAAACCGGGTATTACTAAAGGTCAGCATTGGCACAACACTAAGTGGGAATTCTTTATTGTTGTTTCCGGTAAAGGTCTTATTCAGCAAAGAAAAGTTGGTACTGATGAGGTTCTTAACTTTGAAGTAAGTGGTGAAAAAATTGAAGCAGTTCATATGCTTCCAGGTTACACCCATAATATAATTAACCTTTCTGATACAGAGGATTTGGTTACGGTTATGTGGGCTAATGAGCAGTTTGACTCGGATAAACCCGATACTTTCTTCTTGGAGGTATAAGTTTGGCTAAAATTGCCCACAGTACAGCCTTTTGCTCGGGGCAGTATTCATACAGCACCGCTCACAAAAAACTGCACTGTGAACAATTTTTTCTCAAACTTCTTTAGTATCTTTCAATATAAACGAAAGGATTACAAAAATGGATATTAAATTAGATTATTCAGATGTTTCTTTTAAAAATAACGGTAAGCTTAAGCTTCTTATAATTGTTGGGACTCGACCGGAGATTATAAGACTTGCGGCGGTTATAAATAAATGTCGTAAATATTTTGACTGTATTCTTGCACATACAGGACAGAACTATGACTATAATCTTAACGGTGTTTTCTTCAAGGATTTAAAATTAGAAAACCCTGAGGTTTATATGGATGCAGTTGGTGATGATCTTGGTGCAACCGTTGGTAATATTATTAATTGTTCGTATAAGCTTATGAATCAGATTAAGCCCGACGCACTTCTTATTTTAGGTGACACAAACTCCTGCCTTTCTGCAATTTCTGCAAAAAGACTTCATATTCCAATTTTCCATATGGAAGCGGGAAATCGTTGCAAGGATGAGTGCCTCCCCGAAGAAACAAACAGAAGAATTGTTGATATTATTTCCGATGTTAACCTTGCTTATAGTGAGCACGCAAGAAGATATCTTCACGAATGCGGTCTTCCTAAAGAGAGAACCTATGTAACGGGTTCACCCATGGCAGAGGTTTTACACGAAAATTTAGAAGATATTGAAAAATCAGATATCCTTAATAAATTGGGTCTTCAAAAGAAAAAATATATTCTCCTTTCTGCTCACAGAGAAGAGAATATCGATACGGAAAAGAATTTCTTATCACTTTTCAATGCCATTAATAAAATTGCAGAAAAATATGATATGCCGATTCTTTATTCTTGCCACCCTCGTTCAAAGAAAAGACTTGAAGAAAGTGGCTTTGAGTTAGATAAAAGAGTTATCCGTCACGAGCCTCTTGGTTTCCACGATTACAATAATCTTCAGATGAATGCTTTCGCAGTTGTTTCAGATAGCGGAACTCTTCCCGAAGAATCAAGCTTCTTTACATCAGTTGGCAAGCCTTTTCCTGCAGTTTGTATAAGAACAAGCACAGAGCGTCCCGAAGCTCTTGACAAAGCGTGCTTTGTTCTTGCAGGCATTGACGAAAAATCACTTGTTCAAGCGGTTGAAACAGCAGTTGATATGAACGAAAATAGTGATTACGGTATACCGGTTCCTACTTATGTTGAAGAAAATGTTTCAACAAAGGTTGTTAAGCTTATTCAGAGCTATACAGGCGTTGTAAATAAAATGGTTTGGAGAAAGTTTTAAGTGAATATAAACTTGAATTGTATAAATACATTCACATCTATTTATAGAGTAGAGCCGGATGCAATAGCTTTTTGTCCCTACAGAGTTTGTCCCATTGGAGCTCATGTTGACCATAATTTAGGTAAAATTACAGGTCTTGCCATTGATAAAGGCATCCATATTGCATTTAAATCAAAGCAAAACGGCGTTGTTGAGCTTGTTTCATTGCAGTTTGAAAAAAGAGCACAGTTCCACATCAAATCTGTTCCGGAAACAAAGCAGTTTGATTGGGCAGATTATCTTCGTGGTGCAACGATTGAATTAGGCAAGCGATATAATTTGAATGTAGGTCTTTGCGGTGTTATAGAGGGAACCTTGCCCATAGGGGGTCTCTCTTCCTCTGCGGCGGTTATAATTGCATTTCTTTCTGCTCTTTGTCAAGTGAATAACCTTCATCTTCAACAGAGTGAAGTTATTGAAATTGCATTGGCGGCAGAGAATAAATATGTGGGCGTTTCTTGCGGTAAGCTTGACCAATCCTGCGAAATTTATTCTAAAAAGGATCACCTTTTGTATCTTGATACATTGGATGATTCTTATGAACTCATACCCACACATCCCAATATGAAGCCCTATAAAATAGCAATATTTTTCAGCGGTGTTGAAAGAACTCTGGCAGGTTCAAAATTCAATATGAGAGTTGATGAAGCTCGTTCAGCGGCTTACGCTCTTAAGGCATATTCGGGAATGAGTTATGGTAAGTATAATGAAACGTATTTGCGTGATGTGCCTTATGAAGTTTTTGTTCAATATAAAGAAAGACTTCCCGAAAACTTTGCAAAAAGAGCAGAGCATTGGTACGCTGAGTTTCAACGAGTTGAAAAAGGTGCTGAGGCTTGGCGCAAGGGTAATATAGAAGAATACGGAAAACTTTCATTTGAAAGTGGCAAATCTTCTATTTATAATTGGGAAACAGGTTCGCCTGAGTTAAAAACGCTTTATGAAATTATGACTCGAACTGATGGTGTCTATGGCGGAAGATTCAGCGGTGCAGGCTTTAAGGGCTGCTGTATGGCACTTATCGACCCGAGCTTTGAAGAAAAAATTAAAGAAAAAGTTACAAAGGAATATATTAAAGAATTTTCGCAACTTGAAGAAAAGTTTTCAATTCATATCTGTGAAAGTGCGGATGGAGTAAAATTATGAAATGTTTAATTTTAGCTGCGGGTTATGCAACCCGCTTGTATCCTTTAACTGAAAATTTCCCAAAACCTCTATTAAAGGTAGGAGAAAAAACAATTCTTGATTGGCTTGTTGATGATATTGATACAAAGGGCATTGTAGATGAATATGTTGTTATATCAAATCATAAATTTGCTGAGCATTTTGAAGACTGGGCAAAAAACAAGGAACAAAAAGTAACTGTAATTGATGATGGTACAAGCAGTAATGAAACTCGCTTGGGCGCAGTTAAAGACATACAATTTGCTATTGAAAAGCTTTCTCTTGATGATGATATGCTTGTTATTGCAGGGGATAATGTTTTAGATTTCAGCCTTACAAAATTTATTGAGTATTCAAAAGGAAAGAATGCCTCCTGCATTATGCGATATTTTGAAGAGAAAAAAGAAAAGCTTTGTAAATGCGGTGTTGTTACAGTTGATGAAACCGATAAAGTTTTGAGAATGATTGAAAAACCCTCTGAGCCGGAGAGCAACTGGTGTTGTCCACCTTTCTATTATTACACTAAAGCAGGTGCAAAGTTAGTAGAAAAAGGCATAGAAGATGGTTGCGGTGTTGATGCTCCCGGAAGTTATATAGCTTGGCTTTGCGGTCAGTCAACGGTTTATGCTATGGAAATGCCTGGTAAAAGATACGATATAGGCAATCTTGAAAGCTACGAGCAGGTAAAAAAGGAGTATAAAGGTATATGCTGATACCAAATGTGAATCTTGAAAAAAAGACCGTTCTTGTAACGGGTGCGGCAGGCTTTATAGGCTCTAATCTTGTTATGGAGCTTTTAAACACTACCGAAGTAATTAATATAGTTGGATTGGATAGCGTAAATGATTATTACGATGTTTCAATAAAGGAATATCGCCTTAAAGAAATAGAAAAAGTTGTTTCGGGAAAATCTGAATCAAAATGGGAATTTGTTAAAGGTAATATTGCAGATAAAGAGCTTGTCAATAATTTGTTTGAGCAGTATAAGTTTGATGTTGTTGTTAACCTTGCAGCTCAGGCAGGTGTAAGATATTCTATAACAAATCCCGATGCATATATTGAAAGTAATCTTATAGGCTTTTATAATATTCTTGAAGCCTGCAGAAATTATCCTGTGGAGCATCTTGTGTATGCTTCTTCATCAAGTGTATACGGAACAAATAAAAAAGTGCCCTATTCAACAGATGATAAGGTGGATAATCCCGTATCACTTTATGCGGCAACGAAAAAATCAAATGAGCTTATGGCTCATTCATATTCAAAGTTATACAACATTCCCTCAACGGGCTTGAGGTTTTTTACAGTTTATGGCCCCGCCGGAAGACCTGATATGGCATATTTTGGATTTACTAATAAGCTTATTAAAGGCGAAACAATTCAGATTTTCAATTACGGAAACTGTAAAAGAGATTTCACATTCGTTGATGATATTGTTGAGGGTGTAAAGAGAGTAATGACCTGCGCACCTGAAAAAGAAAACGGCGAGGACGGTTTGCCCATACCGCCATACAGAGTTTATAATATTGGTAACAGCAGTCCCGAAAACTTGTTGGATTTTGTTGATATTCTTCAACAAGAATTAATAAGAGCAGGAGTTTTACCTGAGGATTATGACTTTGACGCTCATAAAGAGCTTGTTCCTATGCAGCCCGGTGATGTGCCTGTGACTTTTGCAGATACATCCGCCCTCGAAAGAGATTTTGGGTTTAAGCCCGCAACCCCATTACGAGATGGCTTACGAAAATTTGCAGAGTGGTACAAGGAATTTTATTTATAATAATAAGTGTCTGCTTAAGTCCGGCAAAGACTTAAGCAGACACTTTTTTATTCAACTTTTTTGTATTTGACCACTACCAAAGCATTTTCTTTATCTGAATCTTGTGTGAGAATATATTTCCCGTCAACCTTTTCCATGTAGCCGATAACTGTGTATCCTGCATTTTGCATAGCGATAATTGAAGGTTTGTTTGTTTTGCAGATATATGCAAACACATTTGATTTCGAATCGTGTGTCAGTTTTTCAACGATTTTCGCACCAATACCTTGATTTCTGAAATTTGGATTTACCCAGTACGGTCCTAATATAAAATCGCTGTTTTCTGCAAAAGAAAATTTTTCAGAGGCTTTGATAACAGCACCATATCCAACAATTTCGTCGTTTACTTTGCATATTAAAATTTTATTGAGCTTCATATTGAGGAATTGTCGTAATATCAATCTTACGGTCTCTTTGAGTACGTTTTTAAGGCCGAACAGCAAAGCGAATTTTATAGTTCCACAATATTCAAAAGTCAAGTTCATAGCTTATCCCCATTTAATTTTTCTATATATGGTTCTTAAGATTTTTCGTATATTTTTCAAAAGCTTTGCATTAAAAAGAGCAAGCTTCAGTTTCTTTTTATCACCGTTATAGAGAGAGAAGGCGGTTTTGGTTGCTTCCGGAAGAGAAAGTCTTTCCATAGAAATAGCGATATCAAACAATAAATTGTTTTTTATTTTAGGTGCAATATGTTTAATGGTTTTGGTGTAAAAATTATCTTTTTCAATTTCTACAAGGTCACTTCTTTTCACTGACACCATATTTTTATGATACCTCGATAAAACAAGCGGTTCATTATCAAAAACAAAAGTAAAACCATTACTCATAAGTTTAAACCACATGTCAGCATCGGAAATGGTTCTGTTTTTTTCGTCAAAACCACCCACCGATTTATATGCTCTTCTTGAGGCTAAAACTGTGCAACCGCCTATTGTATAGTTGGCAACTTCTTTTGCAATAAGCTCGTAATTATCAGAGTATTCGGGATGAACGGTTCCGCCTCTGGGGAGAAAGCTTCCGTTTTCATCAATACGCTTATCCTGGCATGAAAGAACGAATGTCTCGATGTTTTCCTCACCATTAACAGCTATTAATTCGTTTAGCTTCATAACCTGCTTGGAGATTTTTTCAGGTGTGTATAAATCATCGTGCGAAAGCCAGGAAAGCCATTGACCATTCATTTTTTCTATGGCTGTATTTAATACAGTAGATACGCCACCATTTTCTTTTTTTATATATGTAACCCTATCAGTGTATGGCATTATAATTTCCTCACTATTGTCAGGAGAGCCATCATTTATAACTAAAATTTCCAGGTTTTTATAAGTCTGGTTAAGGGCACTTTCAATAGCCTGGGCAACAAAATTTGCTCCGTTATAAACAGGAATCACAATTGTAACAAGAGGATTATAATTCATATAATTTATTTAAACCTCGCTCTACTCAAAGTCTCTCAAAGCTTTACGGATGAACATTACATAACTTCCGATAAGAACAAAAACAGAATATAAACAATATAAAACAGCTAAAATATCAAAGCAGTGGGTGAATTTCGCAATAACAAGTAAAGGCATAAATAATGAAGAATAGGTTAGATTTTTCATTAAAACATCGATAATTCGTTTCAGACCACTTTTACGCTCTTCTTCAATATTGTTTTCGGTGGGTTTATTGCTGTTTAATTTCATTTGAGTAACAAGAAATTTCTGATAGATAATTCTTGAAAGTAGGTCAGAAAGAGAAGCAACAGCACCAACAACGATTATCCAATGACCAAGAAAATTCAAATAACCGGGTTCATTGTATGCAGCAATGCCTAAAGAAAGGTATATAAAAGCAGGAGCAGTATAACCACTGATTGCATCCATGTATTCTCCTTTTAAGGATGCGGTTTTTTTGACTCTTGCAATATTTCCATCAACGCAGTCCATAACATCCCAAAAAAGGAAAACAAAAACACCAATCCAGGAAAGCGTGCTTCCGCAAGCAAGTAAAATGCAAGCAGCAAGAGCAACAAAAATAGAAATTACTGATATTGCATTGGCTGAAACACCAAGATTTATCAGAATATATGTAACAGGGAAAGATAGGGGACGGCTAAAAACCCTTGCCCATAAAGATGTATCTTTTCTCTTTTCGGGTGTGTAAGATGCGGTAACATCTTTCATTGAATATTTCATTTTATTTACCAAACCTTTCCTGTGCACGCTTCAAATCTTCAATATCATCAACTTCTGCCCATGAACTTTCATCAACTTCAATCATATCGAAAGAATCATTGCCAAAATACATAAGTGAGCCGATTACTAATTCATAATAGCTGTTTTTATCGTATTTATTCATATACATTTCAATAAAGGGGAGAAGCTTATCAACTGCAAATTCTTTTTTCATCCAATACACATTAACAGTTTTATAAGCAACATCATAATTAAAATTATCAGTTCGTTGCTGATGTTTGTTAATATGCATCTGAAAAGCATCACCGTTTTTGTCATTTACTATAACAGTACCATCCATTGTATTAGGGTTATATTTGCTTGTGAGTATTGTGCAATCTCTTTTCTTTTCTAAAAGTCTTTCGAAAATTTCCTTTTCGTAATATAGGTCACATTCAGAAAGAATAATATCATCATCCACCTTTTTTAAAGCAAGGTAGAGAGAATAAATGTTGTTGGTAATTGTGTATTCTGAGTTCTCAACGTATTCTATATCCATATTTTTGTAGCGATTACCGATTTTCTCTTCAACCTTTGATGCGAGATAACCTGTAACAATCCAGGTTTTAGTAACGCCCATTTCGTTCAGATGGTCAAGTATATTCTCTAAAAGAGCTTTTTTGTTGATTTCAACCAAGCATTTGGGGATTGTGTCAGTAATAGGTTTGAGGCGTTTACCATAGCCGGCGGCTAATACAATTGCTTTCATATGATTTTCTCCTAATAAATTAAGATTTTATTTTGTTTTTTAATCGTTTTAATATATTGAAAACAGATTTGAATAATTGTTTTTCATTTTCACGCATTGCAATAAAATATAAAGCAAGGAACAAAATACCTACATAAGCACCGCATTTAACTACAAATAATGGGATAGAATAGGGCGCATATACAGAAATAGGAATAAACAATAAGGTTATACCTATAAATACGGGTAAGGTTTTATCAAGGATGCCTTTAAACATCTTGAATACGTTTAATTTGAGAACCTTATGATAATAAATATTCATTATGATGCCTTGTCCTATCAATATAGATAAGCATGTTCCGATAGCAGCACCAATAAAACCGATTTGTTTAATGAAAATTACAGATAAAACAACATTTATTATTGCAGAACCAAATAAAACTAAAGATTTGAACATTCTTTTTCCTTTGGCATCCAAAATAGCGTTAGTAACACTTTGAACAAGGGGAAGTAGTGTGGGTACAATCAGTATTATTGCGGGTATGTATGCTTTTTCGAAATTTTCTCCCATCCATAAATTAAGAAATTCTTTTCCGAAAAGAACAAAAAGTCCCACCAGACATGAACCAATCATCATTTGGATTCTTCCTATTTTTATTACAAGGTTTAATAAATCCTCTACGGGTGCATTTGAATAGACGAGTTTGGTGGTTTGAGGGGTGAAAACAGAGCTTATATTATCACAGATACTGCCGAAATTTGATAATATAATCAGAGCAACGGAATAAATTGTTACAGTTACTCCAACATTTTCTGTTAAGACTGCTCCCAGAATTGTTGAATCAAGAGTCATATTAACCTGGTTTACAATCGCTTGAAGGCATAACGCTAAAGCAAATCCCAGAATTTCAAAAAATTCGGCCCTGTTCCACTTAATATACTTTATTTTTTCTCTTAAGTTAATCAAAGAATACAAAGCTTCAATTAAGATTATTCCAACCGAAGCTGAAAGCTCTGCGAGAGCTATTGATAAAACACCAAACCGGAGCTTTATCATCACGACCATTACGGTTATTCTGACAATAATTCTGAAAATCTTTAAAAAACCTGTTACACCGAATTTTTCGTTACCATTTATTATTCCGGTGAACAAATCTTTTGAAACTGAAATAGCTGTAGAAATAATAGAAATGATAAAAACTTTTTTGGCTAATGCAAGCTCTGCTGTTGTCAAGGAATCTTGAAAAAGAAAATCCATTGAAAAGTACATTATAACGCCGATTAACAGCATTCCGGCTGAAATTATAGCGGAAATAATGCCATTCATAAAAAGGAAATTGCTTTTTGCGTCTTTATCATTGAGAACATTATATTTAGCAATACCTCTTGCCACAACGGTTCCTATACCGAAGTTTATTATGGCAAGCTGGCTTGAAAAAGAGGAAGCAATTTTATATATACCGTAATCAGCCTCACCAACGGAGTTTATTAAGTAAGGTATAAAAAACAAATTAACAAGCAAGTTTGCAAAAATTGTAGTATAAGAAAAAAGCACACCAAATTTTTTGTGGCTTATTTGCATGTTTTCAGCCCACCTCTTTTCAGTAACAGAAAGGTTATAGATTATGTTTATTTGATAGTAATAATGTTATCAAGACTTTCAACACCGGAATTAATATATGCATTCAGCTGTTGAGTGAAGAAATCGTCGAAGAATTTCTTAGTTTCAAAGGATACACTGCTTGTATGGCCTGTCTTAATTACATTGGGATGTTTGAATTTGTAATCAGAGGAGGCATCAAGCACCGCACCACCGATTACTCGGTTTTTTACAGCATTATCCAAATCTATATCAACGACTGCAGAAGCTCTTCCGAGATTTGCAAAAATGCCGTCATTTCTCATGTGCTTGAAGAAGTCCTTGTTGAAAACAGCTTGAGTTTCTTTTGTTTCCGGTAAAATGTTTATTACATAATTCACTTCTGCCAGTTTTCTTATTGAGTTTTCAAAATCGAATAGTTCATCAACGCACTCCAGTTGCGAGGAGAGGTGTCTTTTTACACCCCAGACTGTCCAACCTTGTTTTTTGCATAATGTTGCAACTTCTTTACCGATATTTCCCAATCCGTATATCATTACCGTTACATCATTTCCCATTGCGGGTACATACGAAGGAAGTATATTTGGATTGATTTTTTTTCTAAATGAATAGCAATGAAATAAATAATACGCAGTAATCGCATATTCTGCCATTGGTTTAGAAAAAACATTAGTTAAATTGGTAACAGTTATGTTGGAGTTCGCATATAAAGCCTTATTTTCATAACCATTGTGACCATGGGATGCAAGTTGAAACCAGGCAAGATTTTTTAAATGTTTTAAGTATGCAGGGTTAGAGATACCTCCGACGATGGCTTGGATTTTATCGTAGTCTTTAGCACTAAGTTGTCGGAAATCAGATATCTCTACAAAGTTTATAGAAGCATTATTAAAAGATGAAGCATTAAAACTACTCCATGTGTTTTTGTTGATAACAACAGTATTATCTTTAAGTCTGATTTTAGGTTTTAACAATAATGCAAGTTTTTTGCATTTATTTTTTAATCTTAAAAGCATAATTTCTCCAGTATAATATAATTAATACAAATATTTCAGTATCTTTACTTTTTTAGAGCCTTGAATTATTATTGTTGAAATCAGCATAGTTGCGATGAAAACGATTAGGAAATATGCTATTGAATTTGTGTATATAACGCTGTCTGAAAACCATATATCTATTATAGACATAGGAATTCTCTGGCATAAAAACATACACATACTGTATTTGCGAAGCTTTGAATAAACTGAATGGTTTTTTAATTCTAAGCTTATAAACAAGTAGCATAATAAGAAACACAAGGGAATGAGCATTATCACCGTGTCGCAGCTTTTCGATTCTGAGAAAAATTGACGAATAAATTGTTCTCCGGCTAAGAAAGCCCAGAATATTCCAATAAGAATAATATTCTTTTTTTGTGTGATTTTAATTGAATCCTTATACTCAGCAAGTATTCCACCCAGATTAACGAATATAAAACCAAAAAATACGCCGTTTTTCATAGTTTCAAAAACAGTGTAGTATGAATCGTAAAAACGCGCTAAAAAGGGTATTTTTAAGCTGATATCGTAGTAAGAAGTACCCAAAAGTGTGAAAATGTAAATAAATCCACTTATAAAAAGCATGGATTTGTAGGAGAGCTTTTTATGTAAAAGATACACAATCAGAATGGAAAAGAAGAGAGCAGGTAAAAACCATATAGTTGCATAGCTTCCTTCAAAAAAGAAATCTCTTACATAATATAAAAGAAATTCAGAACGAAAGCCCTCTGTTATCCATTGGCGTATATTGAAACCTAAATATATAACAGACCATATAGCATAAATCGTCGCTATACGACCCAAATATTTTTTTATATATGTCTTTTTATCGATGACAGAAAGCTGCTGCATTTTTTCGGCAAATAAAAAACCACTGATGATAAAAAAGCAGGGGACAGCAATGGTTGTTATTATCTGACGAAAGCCGAAATTGATAATTTTGCTATATGATAAAAATGGGGATGTGTGCAATACAATAATAAGAAAAGCACAAAAAAACTTGAATGCATCAACTGCATGATACTGTTTTCTCATCAGAAAAACCTCATTGCTACTCTTTTCAGTTTGTTGAAAAGTCTTTTGAATTTATTTGGATAAGCTATCTTTTTGAAATAGCTTATGTCGTATTCTCGGTCACAAATAACATATTTCGGATGCTTCAAAGGGAAAGTCATAGGTGCAGTTGGCATAAAACAAACATCACCGATTTTCCATTTTGTTCTTTGTATATGTTGGGCATGGGTAGAATTCGCTCCGACTCCGATGTTATATATCATATTGTGATGGGGGACAATCATAAGAAGAGATTGTGCATATTTTAAAAAGCCAAACTGATGATCCCACCAGGATATATTTTCTCCTGCATTAAGCTTGTCCCTTGTCAGTTTCCAGTTAGCAAGGCGTCTCTGAGCGGCTCTTTTAAAGCCTATATCATTTCTCAGAAGTTTCTGACAGTATTCGTCATCAAAGCTGTTTATTGTGTAGTCATAATTCTGCCATACTCTTCTCCAGGTACCCCAACCGAGTGTAGCACCTGTTTTTGTGAAGAAATAGCTGGAGTTTCCGCATTCCCATTTTTTGAAATGATTGTATCCCGAAATTATACCTATTCTTTCATCATCTTTATATTTTTCAAGAAGCTCTGCCATATACGGGAAAAATGTGGCTTCGGGTACGCAGTCATCTTCCAATATAACAATTTTGTCCTCAAGACTCAAAGCCCAGTCTATAGCAGAAAAAGGACCAATTCCGCATCCGACATTTTTATCGAGGTATCTTTTGTGGACTTCGCATTCCCAATCTATATTTTCAGCAATTTTTTTGCATTTTTCAATTTGTTCAATGTCGTTGGGTTTGTTTTCTCTGGCACCGTCACAAGCGAGAAAAAGCTTTGTGGGTCTGGCTTCTCGCACCTTTTCAAATACCTTTTCAAAGGTTTCGGGACGATTGAAAAATATTAACAGAACAGGAACATCAAATAATGCTTTTTCCATATTAAACTCCTTGATACATCCAGAAGGGAATGTATAAATATTTACTGCCTATCAACCAATAGAAGAATAGCGCAATAGCAAGAGCACCACAAGCAAGCTTTGCCAACAATCTCATGGTGGGGTCGTTGATTTTTGTGAGTGCGTTAGGTAAAAGAATAATTATGCCCATTCGGTAATAGTTGCTTATTCTTTCAGCAATACGGAAATCATAACGCACAAGGTATGTTGCTAAAGCAAAAATTACCATAGCAAAGAAAAAACTGTCTGAATTCTTCGAATTTTCTTCAAGAACCTTTTCTTTTTTGCCTTTTGTTAATAAATAGCTTAGCAGAGTAATACCCATAATTGCAATATATGTCCAACCGCCGCCATCTTCAACGCCACTTTCTCCCACATAGTCCTGATAGTCAAGTATTGTGGCAAATTGTATAACAATTTCTCCGGATAGAAAGAGAATGGCAGCTGCTACTGCAAAAAGCAAAAGCTTTTTTCTTTTAACACTTTTTGCACCCAGCAAATATACAGGGAGAAACAGAAATGCAGATTTGTGGAACAGGGTCGCTAAAACAACAAAACCTATAAAGTGAAACAGCTTTCTTTCAATGGCAAAGGTTATTGCTAATGCACAAATTGACATAGCAAGAGCCTGCCTTAACCCTGTAAGCTGGAAAGTAAAAGAGCCAATAGTAATATATAAAATTAATGATAAAAAGCAATCAGAAGAATATTTTCTGATATATAACATAATTGGTATATTAACCAGAATTGCAACTATGGTAAAGAAAACAGTGTAGTTATCGGTAAACAAGCAAACCAATTCAACTAATAATGTATATCCTCTTTCAAAACGCTGGTCCAGGGCATAAACAATATTGTTTCCTACTCGGTTGAAGTGCAAGAAATAGTTACGAGTGTCGGGACCTACAGATAGCGCTCTGAGACCGGTGAAAATAATCAAAGCAAAAAAGGTGATATATAAAAATTTCTTTAAATCGTTGCTGTTTTTGTCAGTTAAACTATTTTTATTGGATTTAATAGAAATAGTGAAATAGACAAATGCAATAAAAGCAAAAAGTATAATATAAGGTAACATTTATATCTGCTCCTCATAGATTTTATGATAAATATCTATGTAATCGTTTGTATTTTTCTCTCTGTTATGCCAGATTTCAGCTTTAGCTATGGCGCTCTTTGAAAACGCAGATGCTAAATTATCATCTTTTAATATCTGACAAATTCTTCCCGCTAAATATTCATATTCAGGGAAGTCATAGAAGTAACCATCAACCTCATCGTTTATTAAGTATGTCATACCGCCCCTGTAAGATGCTATACAGGGAACTCCCAGGTGCATACCTTCTCTGAGTGTGGAAGAGGCATTTTCCATAGAGGAAGCAACAACCATACAATTTGCTCTGAGCATCTGGGTAACAACATTTGCTTCATTTTGCGGCGGGAGGAATTCAATATTTTCACGGATTCCCAAATCATTTATTAAATTAAGAACATATTTCTGATAACCATTTTTAGGGATTGGGTTACCGTTTTTATCTAAAGATAAAATAAGAACAAGCTTTGCATTAGGAATATCCTTTAAAACTTCGTTAAAAGCTCGTATCAGAATATGACCGCCTTTATAGGAAAGCTGTGCTGCAGTACCACCGTAAATTCTGTTCCTTTCACAAGTTTCTACATTCCATTTATCAGAATTGTAAAAAGCTTCTCTAAGATTGAAAAAGCATCTGAAATATCTGGCGTTGGGATTTATACTTTTAGCCAAACATTCATCCCAAAAGGTTCTGCCTGTAACATAATTAACTTTTTTTATGATGGATTTCTCATGTTTTGAATTTTTTTTGAATAGCATTTGCACATTAAGCATCCCGTTAAAATGCAAAAGTTCTTTTAAAGTGGAACCAAATAGTTTAACTCTGAGAGGAATGTAAGCAGTTGCTTCTCGGGAAATAGGTCCAAGCATACCCTGTAAAGTTAAAAGAAATTTTCTGTGCTTGAAATTATCCAAATATACTTCACCGTGAGTAAACTCAGTGCCGTGCAGGTGAACAATATCCGGTTTTACTTCTGCATCAATAATCTCCCAATATTTGATAAGTGATTTAGAATAAAACTGCGCCTTTTTTCCACCGCCGGGAATTAAGTAGTATTTTATTCCGTTAATATCATATTTTTTCAAGTCAGAGCCTTGAAACATACTTACTATAGTTAAATCAATGTTTTCTCTTGATGCAAGCTGCTTCGATAAATCAAGCAACCAACCACCGCTTATATTGCGAGGGATTTTAAGTTCATCAGCTACATCGGGAAAAATGAAATTAACAACCCAAAGTATTTTCATTATTTTTTCCTTTCTATAAGTCGTGGTTGATTTACTACTACTAATGTGTTATCAGGCACATCCTTGTTAACAACAGCATTTGCACCTATGGTAACATTATTGCCTATTGTGATTTTTCCGACGATTTTTGCGCCGGGATAAATTGTAACGTTGTCACCAATGTGAGGACAATGCGTTATATCCTTGTAATCGTTACCTATAGTTACTTGATGGAAAATAGTTGCATTTTTCCCTATATATGCTCCCGGAGCTATAATAATACCATATAAACCATGGGGAAGACGAGGACGTGTTTCAAAATATGCGCTGCCTTCACCTATTTTTATTCCGGTGGAAGCATTGCTGAAAGCATCCATGCGCTTTATTCTGAAAGAGTATATCAAGATTTTTATTTTGTTCCCGTTTGGATTATTCTGAATATAATTCCTCATTTTCCAATATTTGTTGGGATTATAGTGCTGAACACTCTGACGCATATATTCAAGAATTTTATTTAGCATTTAAAAATTCTCCATTTCGTTCAATATATTTAAAACTTGAACTTTACTGTTTTCAAAGTCATATTTTAATGCGAAATTAATATTGTTTTCTCCGATTTCTTTTCTGTAATCGGGAGAAACGATTAATTTCTCAATAGCTTTTTTATATTCTGAAATATCAAATGTAGGCACAACATATCCGGTTTGTTCATTTATTACGTAGTCTTTCATACCTTGAACATTTGATGTAATCAAAGGCAAGCCTGCAGACATAGCTTCTATAACTGCTATACCCAAACCTTCTCGTAATGATGGATGAATGAAAATATCAACGCTTTTCAGAATTTCACCTATATCATATCGGTGACCCAATAAGAATAACCTGTCTTCAATGTTTAAGTCTTTGGCTAATTGTCTGAAGTGGTCTTCCAGTTCTCCACGACCGCAAATAATATATTTCACCTTAGGGTTGTCAATTTGTGCAACTGCCCTTATAACAGGTTCATGGTTTTTTCTTGTTTGAAGTTCGCCAACAGATAAGAGAAGGATATCATCATCTGTAAAGCCTAAGTCTTTTCGTTTCCGGGATTTATCAACCTGCACATTTTTGAATTTTTGAGTATCAAGACCAATTCCGTCAATATGGAAAACCGGCTTGTACGGAAAATGTTTTTGTGTAAAATGGTAATCTTCCCAATTTATCATACACATACTGTCACAAAAATAAGACATTACTTTTTCAATCGGATATGCAATCCAGTTTTTTTTCGGAGCACCCTCATAAAAATGATATCCATGGGCAAGATACATAAGCTTCGTTCCGTATTTTTTTCTTGCTTTATATGCAGCTAAACGGGTTAAAACACCCATTACAGGTTCGTTGGTCCAGATTAAATCATATTTTTTATTGTTTATAATCTCAGATAATTGCTTGAAGCCTTTAATGTTAGTTGTAGCGAAAGGACTTCGTTCAAGGTTAACTGAATAAAAATTAGAGTTTTCGGGGAGGTGCTTAGCAATATATTCATGGTACCCTTCGTTTTTGTAACCTTCAGCAAAAGAGCAAGCAACATCCACTTGATAGCCTTGAGTTGATAAATAAAGGGCATGCGGTAATAAAAATTGATACATCATTACATCAGTTGAAGTAATTAGTAATTTTTTCATTTAAATTTCACCTCAATATATTGGCGTTACCCAATTTTTGTGCTTTGGGTTTCTGCCATGTGTGGCATCTATATACAGTTTCTGTAGTGCATTGGTAACAGGACCGGTTTCACCATTACCCACAGGGTATCTGTCAATAGAAAGAATAGGTGTTATTTCCATTGCTGAACCGCAAAGGAATGCTTCATCACAAGTGTAGAGCTCGGTTCTGTCTATTGTTCGTTCTGTTACAGAAATACCATTTTCTTCAGCAAGCTTTATAATGGTGTCTCTTGTAATGCTTTCTAAAACGCTGTCTGTTAGACGAGGGGTTATAAGTACGCCTTTTGAAACGAGGAAAAAACAAGAACCCGGCCCCTCTGCAATTTTACCATTATTGTTTAAAAAGATGCAGGTATCATATCCGTTGCGCAAGGCCTCTCGTTGACCAACACGGCTGTTCATATAGTTAGCGCCGCATTTGATTCGCGGTGATAAAACAGAATCAGATATTCTTTGCCATGAGGAAATGCAACAATTAAGTCCCTTTTTATTATATTCAGAGCTCGTTTTCCCTTTTGGAATCGGAGCTATAAACATATCAACAGGTTCTTCTGAGCTCCAAGAACCAAAACCATCAACAAACAAAGTCTGACGCACAGAAATATTTTCATCGTATTCGTTAGCTTTGATAACATCAATAAATGCTTGTTTTAATTCGCCTTTTGAATAAGGACAATTAATCTGAAGGAGCTTTGCACTGTTTAGCAGACGGTCATAATGGTCATCAAGTCTAAAAGCATATAATTGGTTTTCGTCAGTGTCCCAATAACAAGGTATGCCTTCAAACACATTAAGTCCAAATTGTGCTGTAGGTGCAAGAATATTTATTTTTGCATCATTAACATTTAATATTTCGCCTTTGTACCAAATGAATCTGTTTGCAACATCAGTTTTCATTTTTATACCCCTATATCGTAGTAGTTTCTTCATCGGGTAAATGCGCAATTCGGATGATTTCTTCTTCCGCAAACTTTGCTGCATCTGCCGCGTTCATGTTGTCGTTGGCTTTCTCTTCGTAAATATCCTGCTTTTTAAAAACTTTTATGACAGTTGTTATGAGAATTACAAAGTCAATCCATACGCCTTGTTTTTTGAATTTATCAATATATAAATTGTCATAAGTTACTTTTTCATCCCAGGAGTTTTCATTTCTTCCTTGAATTTGAGCAAGACCTGTTATACCACCCTTGACTTCAAAACGTTTTTTATATTTTTTGTTCAGTGTTTCAAAATCGCCTAATTCGTATGTAACGCAAGGTCTCGGACCTACAATGGAAATATCACCCTTTATAACATTCCAGAGTTGAGGAAGCTCATCGAGACTTGTATCACGAAGAAATCTTCCTACTTTAGTTACTCGAGGGTCATTCTCATAATTGAAAAGCCCCGCATCCATAGCTTCGGCATTTGTAATCATTGAACGGAATTTATACATTTTAAAAATTTTTCCGTTTTTAGTGCGGCGTTCTTGTATGAATAATGCAGGTCCGTCACTGTCGCATTTAATCATAATTGCCAATATAATCAATAAGGGCATCAAAAAAATAAGAGCAACCGAACAAGTGATAAGATCAAAAGCACGCTTTATGAATTTATTAATTAAATACCACATATAATCCTCTTAAAATACAAATGTATGGAATAAGTCCTCAAAGGTTTCTTTCTTTTTTATTAACTCTATCTCACCGTGAGAAATGTCAAGAACAGGAAAGTTGGGGAGGATAAAGGGCGGTTTCATAACTATGGAATATGAGCCGCAATTTCCTATAACTACCATATCTTCAGTTGCCAGAGTACCGTTGTAATTGTGATATAAGACATCGCCCTCTATGCAGGTGAAACCTACAATATCAAGGTTTTCATAATTATTTCCTTCATTTGAAAGATTTATTACCTCGATGGGTGGGTTAACACCGGACATGCTTATATTTTTCTGGCTTCCTAATACTGTAGCAAAATATTTGCCACGGATATTTTTTATTGTTTTTACGGTTGCAACAAATTTCATGCAATCGCCGACCAAAGCTGAACCGGGTTCAATGATAAGCTCGGGCTTTTTTTCAGCGTTTTTGAAAAAGTCAGCGAACAAACCTGCAGCCGCTTTTGCATAGTCTTCATAAAAAGGAATTTCATTTGTGAACTGTGCTTTTAAGCTATCAGGCATTTTACCGAATAAGCCGCCGCCGATATCGATTCTATCAGGTGTGATTTTAAAATCTTGTAATATGTTGAGCATTCCCTGTGCCCTGTCGGGCCAGAAGTCTATTTGCCTTTTAGCAAAATGACAATGGAAATTTTTGAGTTTTATATTATCGGTTGAGGCTATGATATTTAGTGCGTTTTTGAAGTCCTCGGCTCCCACATCAAACCCAAACCTTGATATTACTCCGTCATTAACATCATAATTGCAGCGAATACCAACATTTAGAGTGGTTTGAGGATGATGAAGGGCTATTTTTTGAATTTCTCCGGCTTCATCAATTGAGTCAATGTTAACTGTTCCTCCGGACAGAAGGAATTCTGCCATAGCACAATTATTCTTGATAGGACCGTTCCAAATGATTTTATTAGGTGGATTACCTACTTTAAGTGCAAGCTCAAGCTCCATTTCTGAAACAACTTCAGCATATCCGCCTAAATCCTTGATAACCTTGCATAATTTTGGCGTATAATTTGTTTTATACGAATATGCAATATTGAAATTAGGGTAAATGCTTTTGAAGGCATTTTTAAGTTCGGTAAAGTTTTCTGCAAATTGCTTTGAGTCTAAAAGATAAAATGCATCCCCATATTCTTTTTTTATCAACAATAATGTATTTTTATCAATTTTCATTATTTGAATCCTTTTTTACAGAGTTAGCGTAGTCATTTATGAGTGCATAAGTTTCGAGTTTATTTTTTTCAAAGTCACTGTCGGTATATTTGCTAAGATTGTTTTCAAATTCGCGTATTTTTTTAATATTTACTGCAAATATTTTTTCAATCTTTTTCAAATCGACTTCTTTGTCTACATCACAAAAGCTTCTGGACAAAATAGCTCTTTGAGAGCCAAGGCGATAATGCTCGGTAATGATTCTTTCTGCGGGTATTGCACCCTCCCCGATACCTGCAATACCACCGAAACCATACTTCATCTGTTTGGCTTGCATCTTTTTGCAAAGATTTTCCACGGTTCCGTTGGAAAGCAACTGAAACATAAAATCCAAACCATAGCTCAAGTGTAAATCATTGAGTCCGATATGTATTTCGTCTAACAAGGGATTGTTCAGAACTTCATCTATGCAGTCAGCGGCTTCCTTCGTTTCAAGTAATAAGGTGGTAGCAACTCTGTTATTTACAGCCTTTAAAAATTTGTTTGCAACATTAGGGCTTTTCCACATAGGCAACATTATTCTGTCAGCACCACTGGCAATAACTTGTTCTATTTCTTCTTCTGAGTTTTCGTTCCAGGGATTTATTCTAACCATCAGTTCTGATTTATGAAGAACCTTGGATAAAGCTGCGACATCATTAATTGTGTGGTGAGATTTAACCGTATTCATATTTTTTTGGCGTTCTTCTTTGCCTAATGTTTCAAGGTCAACAAAAATTTGGTCAACGCCATTTTTCTCTGCTGTTAAAGCAATAGCAGGATTGTTAGTTATATACATAAGCTTAAGTGACATAGTAATGTATCCTCATTTAATCTTTTTTTGTTTTTTCGTTACCTTCAACAAAGCCTTCGCTTTTTATGACGCTTTTTATAGTTTTTAAGAAACATTTGCAGTCGAATATGAGGCTCATATTTTGTACATACTCACCATCAAGGCAAGCTTTTTCTTCTATTGCAAGTTCATCCCGACCGTTTATTTGTGCCCATCCGGTAAGCCCGGGGCGAACATTATTGGCACCATATTTATCTCGCTCTTGAATTAAATCAAATTGATTCCATAAAGCAGGTCGAGGACCTATAATACTCATTTGCCCTGCAAGTATGTTGAATAATTGAGGGATTTCATCAAGACTTGTTTTTCTGAGAATTTTTCCGATTTTTGTTATCCATTTACCAGGGTCATTCAAATCTGCGGTAGGAACATCTTTTGGTGTATCTGAATACATTGTTCTGAATTTAAGAATATAGAAATGTGTTTTATTGATACCCACTCTTTTTTGCTTGAAAAAAACAGGACCTTTAGAGTCTACCTTGATTGCAACAGCAATGAATAACATAGGAATGGTGAGCACAATTATGCCGCCGATAGCAAGAATTATATCAAAAAAACGCTTGAATACCTTTTGATACATATTTAAAAAACTCCATTCATTCTGCGATTGATAAATGATGAAATTAAATCATAACCATACATTATAATGGTATCATATATTATATATAAAATCAAGGAAAATAAAAATAAAAATCTCTCCCGAAGGAGAGATTTTTCAGAATACTTTAAACATTGAAAGCATGATTTCAATAGTTTCCATATATTTGGTTGCATTAACGGGTGTTCTGCACTCAATCACTATGCAACCGCCTTTTTTATCGTCAACGCAATATACAGTTGTGATGATGTCACTATCGCTGTCGCCTGTCTGTGAGCGATAGACTGTATTCGTGTTTTCGATTTTAAGTGCGGCGGAGCTGCTTAACTTTTTATGATTCTTTTCAGTAGCAGTACAGCACTGTTTATAACTCATTTCTCTGACGGGAGTTATGGTCATTTTAACATTGCCGTTGTCTTTTGCGGTAAGAGTAGTTATACCATCATCATTTTCATTTGACTCAAAAACAGACTTGTCAATAAAAAGGGTATAATTTTTATTGGGGTTAATTATCGGGTCGGTGGATGATGGAACAACAAAGGTTGTTTCTGTTGAAGGAACAGAGGTTTCAGTAGCTTCAGAAGACTCTGCTGTACTGATTTGGGTTGTGGTTTGAGTGAGAACAGTAGCATCGCTGATGTTTGGTGAATCGGAATTGCCGGTAGCCTTTTTGCCGAAAGGGTTAAAGGCTATTGCTGCAATAGCTATAACTACTGCAAGAGCACACAGAACAATTATTAAATTCCGCTTCTTTTTATCGCTCATAATTAAGCTTTATCCTTTGAACCGAAAAGTTCGATTTTTTCACGAACAGTTTCTTTAATAGCTTCGCAACCGGGAGCAAGAAGCTTTCTGGGGTCGAAGCCTTTACCCTGAAGGTCTTTACCTGCTTCAATGTATTTTCTTGTAGCATCCTGGAATGCGAGCTGACATTCTGTATTAACATTGATTTTGGAAACGCCGAGAGAAATAGCTTTCTTAATCATATCAGCGGGGATACCTGTACCACCGTGAAGAACGAGAGGCATTGTACCTGTTTTTTCTTGAATTGCTGCAAGAGTATCAAATGAAAGACCTGCCCAGTTTTCAGGGTATTTACCGTGGATGTTACCGATACCCGCTGCAAGCATTGTAACACCAAGATCTGCAACCATTTTGCATTCGTCGGGGTCAGCACATTCACCTGCACCAACAACACCATCCTCTTCGCCGCCGATAGAACCAACTTCAGCTTCAAGGGAAAGACCTAATTTTTCGCAAGTTTCAACAAGTTCTTTTGTTTTTGCAATGTTTTCATCAATGGGGTAGTGAGAACCATCAAACATAATTGATGAAAAGCCAGCTTCGATACAAGCCTTTGCACCTTCGTATGAACCGTGGTCAAGATGAAGAGCAACGGGAACAGTAATGTTAAGGTCTTCAATCATTGCTTTAACCATATCAGCAACTGTTTTGAAACCGCACATATATTTGCCTGCACCTTCGGAAACACCGAGAATAACAGGTGAATTCATTTCCTGTGCTGTAAGAAGAATGGACTTTGTCCATTCAAGGTTGTTGATGTTGAACTGACCAACTGCATATTGGCCGGCTTTTGCTTTTGTGAGCATGTCTTTTGCGTTTACTAAAGGCATTTTAAACACTCCTATATAATTAAATTTTTTATAAACTATCTTTTACCGATTAATGCAAAATGCAGAATACAAAATGCAAAATTATCGGGGCAAAGCCGATTATATGTCCTCTTCTCTTAAATTGAGAACAAGCTCTTTTTTTGTGGGGATAAGCTTTGTGTATTTAACACCTGCTGCATCAAACATTCTTTTTGATGCTCTTGTTGAGGATGTTTCGGCATATTTATCAGAAAGGTAAATAACCTCTTTGATTCCGCTCTGGATTATTGCTTTTGCACATTCGTTGCAGGGGAAAAGAGCAACGTAAATTCTGCTTCCGGCAAGACTTCTGCCACGGCAGTTGAGAATTGCGTTAAGCTCTGCATGGCAAACATAGAGATATTTTGTGTCATAAGGGTCATCACCGCTTCTGTCCCAAGGGAAAATATCATCGCCACAACCTGCAGGAAAGCCGTTGTAGCCAACGGACAAAATTCTGTTTTCATCGTTTACGATGCAAGCGCCGACTTGAGTATTAGGGTCTTTGCTTCTTTCAGCACAAAGCATAGCTGCACCCATAAAAAATTCATCCCAGGAAATATATCCTTCACGTTTTGCCACACAAATCACACCTTATCACCATTCAAATCCATCTTACATTATACATTCTATTTGTGAAATTTTCAACATAAATTAGTAAATTTGATAAACGGAAGTAAAAAAATAGGATATTTAGGGTATTCTTAACTTTTATTTTCCGAAAAAGAAAAATAAAACATTGATGTTTTGTTATTATTGACTAACAAACTATTCCAAATTAGGAGAAAAGATATGGGTAAAGGTTATTTTAAGAGAGTTATCGGTATGTGCAAGCCTTGGGAGCTTGTATATTGGTGGACTTTAAGAATTTTAATGATTGGCGGAATTATTCTCCGTCTTGTTGAGGCGGATGAATTAGGGATGTATCAGCCTATGCAGATGGCTGCAAACCTTTTGGGTATGTTTGCTTTTGAAATATGCCAGGCATTCCCTGCAAAAACATTTCCTCGTTATTTTTCCGCATATTTTCAGAATATTACCATCCTCGGATTTTTCCTTGCTTCCTTTGGTGGTGCGTTCCTTAATTTCTATTACATAATTCCTGCTTATGATAAGGCTCTCCATGTATTCGGTTGTATGGAAGCGGTGTTTATCAGCTATGAGCTTATTTGTGCAATGCAGTTGAGAGATAAGGTTGTTGTTCCTGCGAAGTATATTACTCTCGGTGCTTTTGGTATTGCATTTGTTTTTGCAGCAGGTTGGGAGTTGTGTGAATTCTCTTTCGACCAGTGGTTTGGCGGAGATGCTCAGCACTGGAACCTTGAGCTCGCAATTAAAGAGGCGGGAGGAATAGAAAATATTTTCAGACTTATACCTCTTGATGCAGAGCGTTTTGAAGCTCGATTTGCTATTATGGATACTATGGAAGATGCGATCTGTAATGCAATAGGCGCAGTTGTAATGTATCTGATATTGAGAAAGAAGCCCTATAGACATATGGGCAAGAACAATATCAACAAAATGATAGAGGAAGAATTGTCTAAAAATACCAAAGAAAATACAACCGCATAAATATATATTGATTATTTGTGAAAAAAGATTTATAATCGTAATGTATATAATATAAGGAGGAGTACCTATGTCTAAAAAGGTATTGGCAGTTATTCTGTCACTTATTATTGCTTTTTCGGTAGTTGCAGTTCCTGTTAGTGCAGCAGATATCTCACTTGAAAACTTCAACATCGAAAACTTTTTCAACCAAATTATTGATAAACTTATTGCTTTTGTTCTTACATATCTGAACCAGTTCTGGCCGGGATATGATGACCAATGGGTAGGTCAAGACGAGTATGTTCCCGAACATTTCTACACCGGCGAAGAAACCTTCGATACTGAAGTTGCTGACGGTGCTAAATGGGAAATGGGTTATGCAGGTGCATCTCTTCTTGATGGCATCGATGCTACAAGCGGTGACTATTTCCTTGCAGGTACACTTGAGCCCATCGCAGGCCGTGTTCCCGTAAGAGTTATTGATGATCAGAGAGTTCGGGTTTATGCAGTAACTGACGGTGTTAGCGGTGTTGTTATTCAAGCTGTTATTGACGGCTTCGGCTTCTCCCGTGGTGATGTTCAGATTATCCGCGAAAGAATGGAAGAATTTGCAGCAGAAAACAATGTTGTTGCTATCAATGTTTCTGTTCTCCATCAGCATTCCTGTATCGACACTCTCGGTATGAACGTTCCTCTCGCTCAAGCACTTCTTTTCAACACAGGTAATGCTGCTGCAGGCGGTATTATTGAAGACCTTAAGGTTGAAAAGAACCAGGAATTTATGGAAAATCTTTTCACAAAAACAGTTCTTGCTATGAAGAGAGCAGTTAAATCTATGAAGCCCGGTGAGCTTTCATACGGCTATGCAGATATCGGTGAACTTATTCATGATAAACGTGAGCCTATTTCTTATGACCCCAACATCAACAGACTCCGTTTCGTTCCCGATGACGGAACCCAGGAAACTTGGGTTCTTGAAGCAGGTATCCACTGCACAATGCTTGGTGCAGGTCCCGATGAGCTTACTGCAGACTTCCCCTATTACATCGAAAGAAAAATCAAGATGGAAACAGGCGCAAATGTAGTTTATGTTCAAGGTGCTGAGCTTGCTATTACAACTGATTGCGATACACTTAATCTTCCCGAGGATATTGATGGTGTTGACAGAATGG
The DNA here is from genome assembly GCA_045541435.1 of Acutalibacteraceae bacterium. Taxonomy (GTDB): domain Bacteria; phylum Bacillota; class Clostridia; order Oscillospirales; family Acutalibacteraceae; genus DTU089. The sequence goes on along the minus strand of JAZQJD010000002.1, from coordinate 99,279 downwards.
TTGCATACGGTGAAGCAGTTGCAGACAGAGTTATGGCTATTGATAATGATGTTGCCCTTGATCCCGTGCTTAATATAAAGATGGCAGAGGTTCGTCTTGATGTTACAAACGAAATTCTTACACTTGCTGCTCGTGAAGATGTTCTTAATCCTGTTATCGTTAAAACAGAAGATGATTATCAGATGATTACAGAAATCGGTTATATGGAGCTTGGTAACAGCGTTGCTATCTTCATTTGTCCCGGTGAGTTCGAACCCGCTCTTGTTTACGGCGGTCCCGAATCCGGTGATGCTTCCTGGTCAGGTGAAGAATGGGGTTATGAACCTCTTAAAAACTTCACAACCTGTGAAAACGTAATGGTATTTGGCCTTTGCAACGATCAGGCAGGCTATGTTCTCAGAGATAATGAATATCACTCAATGTTCACAGAGAACGAAGAAATCAATGTTATCTGCGATACAGCAGGTTCAGCATTTGTAAATGCTTTCATTGACCTTGTTGCTTCAACCGCAGAAGCTGCTTAATTGAATGAAATACCCTCCGACTTCGGTCGGAGGTTTTTCTTTTTGTTCACATTCTTTTAATGCTTTGTCTATTTACAAAAAACAATATAATATGTTATACTATATTATATATAATTATGTCTTGTTAGCGGTGATTTTTAATGGAACGAAAAAGCGGTGTGCTTTTACATATATCGTCCCTTTGGGGTGACTATTCTTGCGGTGGCTTTGGCGACTCTGCAAAGGAATTTATAGATTTTCTTTCGGATTGTGGTTTTTCTTATTGGCAGGTTCTTCCTTTCGGTCTTGTTGATGAATGCAATTCACCGTACAAATCCTATTCAACCTTTGCGGGTAATCCGTATTTTGTAGATTTAGAAAAGCTCCATAAAAAAGATTTATTGACGGAAACAGAGCTGGAAGCTGCCCGTCAGAACACCCCTTACTCTTGTGAGTTTGAAAGGTTGAGCAAAGAAAGGGTAAAGCTCTTAATTACGGCATCCCAAAGAGTTAACGAAGAACAAAAAGCAGAGATAAATGATTTTATCCAAGGTAACAAGCACCTTAAGGATTTTTGTATCTTTATGGCTCTTAAGGAAGCTAATGAGAATAAAGAGTGGACTTTATGGGAAAATGAAAGCTTTGATGAAGTAATAGAATTTGGTTGGCAATTTATTCAATACGAGTTTTTCACTCAATGGGCGGAAATTAAGAAATATGCTAACGAAAAGAACATAAAAATCATAGGAGATGTGCCGATTTATGTTTCCTTTGATTCTTCCGATGTGTATTTTAACAAAGGCTTATTCCTTATTGACGACAATAACAGAATGACCGATGTTGCGGGTGTTCCTCCGGATTATTTTGCCGAAGACGGTCAGCTTTGGGGCAATCCTCTTTATAATTGGTCAGCTATGGAAAAAGAAAATTTCAAATGGTGGAAAGACAGAGCTTCTTCTTATCTTGAGCTTTTTGACGGTATAAGAATTGACCATTTCAGAGCCTTTGAAAGCTTCTGGGCAGTTAAAGGCGATGCGAAAACCGCTAAAGACGGCAAATGGATAAAAGGTCCGGGAATGAAGCTGATAAATGCAATAAAGAGCGTTTCAGATGACAAGCTCATAATTGCAGAGGATTTGGGCGATATAACAAAAGAGGTTATAGAGCTTGTTGAAGAAAGCGGTTTTCCGGGAATGAGAGTTTTCCAGTTTGGCTTTTTCGGTGGTGAAACACCTCATAAGCCCCATAACTACATAAATAATTGCGTAGCTTATTCAGGTACTCACGATAATAATACTCTTTTGGGCTATTTGTGGGAAACACCAATCGACCAAAAAAATGAGATTATGCATTATTGCATGTGCGATGAAAATCAATGGAATGAAAAGGGTTGCAGAGCAATAATCAGAACTATAATGGCTAGTAATGCAGGTCTTGCAATTTTTCCTGTCCAAGATTTATTGGGTTATGGTAACGATACCCGACTTAATGTTCCCGGCAGAGCAGAGGGTAACTGGCTTTACAGAATAACAAAAGACCAACTCAATTTAATAAACAAACAGGAATTAAAAGAATTAAACAGATTATACGGTAGGTAAGATTATGGCAGATTTAAAAGATATAACATTATATTTGCTTGATATGGATGGTACGGTTAATTTAGGCTATGACCCCATTGACGGTGCAAAGGAGTTCCTTGAAACTCTTAAAAAGCAAGGAAAGAACTTTATTTTTCTTACAAATAATTCCTCGAAAAATGCTATGGACTATGTTGAAAAAATGCGTTCGTTGGATTTTCCCTGTGAAAAAGAAAATGTTTTTACATCGGGTATGGCAGCGGGAATGTTCTTGCAGGAAAATAAAAAAGATTCTTTAGTTTATGTTTGCGGAACAGAGTCCCTCAAAACCGAGCTTAAAAAATATGGTGTTAATATTAGCGAGGATGGTATAGGTGCAGATACTGTTCTTTTAGGCTATGATACTGAGCTTGATTATAAAAAAATCCGCATAGTTTGTGACCTTCTTGATGACGGAGCAGATTATTACGCAACTAATATTGATATGGTTTGCCCCATCGAAGGCGGCAGATATCTTCCCGATTGCGGAAGCTTTGCAGATATGTTTGAAAATGCGGTTAAAAGAAGACCGATTTTCTTAGGAAAGCCCGACAGAACAATGATTGATATTCTTGCAAAGAGAGAGAATGTTCCGTATGAGCAAATTGCAATGGTTGGTGACAGAATTTATACCGATGTTAAAACAGGTATAAATGCAGGTGTAACCTCCGTTCTCGTTCTTTCCGGTGAAACTACTATGGAAGATTATGAAAAAAGCGATGTAAGACCCGAATATGTTTTAGGGTCTGTAAAAGATATTTTAGAAGCTATCAGATAAAGGAGAAAAGCTGATGTTTAAAAGATTTATTACTGTTTTAACGGTTGTTTCACTTTTGTTTTCAGTAATGTCACTCGGTTTTGTTGCAAATGCTGCATATACAGAGGAAATACTTTATGGTGATGTTAACGGAGATGGAGTAGTTGATACAAATGATGCTCGTAAAGCTCTTGAATTAGCATCGGGCTTGCTTCTTTTAGAGGATGAAGCGCAGTTAGCCCGCACCGATGTAAATTTTGATGGCTATGTTACCATTTTTGATGCCCGTCAGATTCTTCGCGGTGCCGCAGGTCTTGCAACTCTTCAGCCCTCAGGTGCATTCAAAGGCTTTGAAGATAACGGCTTGTTTAGTGGTGATGAAGAAGCTCTTGTTAATTATTTCAATTACTGTTTAAATAAAATCAAAGTTGTGGAGAGCGAAGAAAGGCAATATGTTGCGGCAACCATAACAAAAACAGAATCAGATAATCTTACTCATTTTAACATTAAAGAAGTAGAGCTTCCTGTTTTAGGTAACGCCAGTGCAGAGGGCATTGCTGATATGGTTGAGGAAAGCCTTACTGAAGACGATAAGGAAAATGAAAGTACAGTTATTCCCTTTGGTAGCGATGATTTTTCATTAATATCAGTAGAGGACGAAAGCTATGTAGCTAACCTTTCTGTTTATGATGTTTTCGGTTCAAGAGCTTCCTATGATATGAATTTAGGTCAAATGACAGTTGAGATAGCTCTTCCCGATACCGAAATAGAAATGGCTAATCAATCTGCCTATGCAAAGGTGTTTAAGACATCTGATATGATAGCAGAGCAAAATACAACATTAATGAAGCTTATGCAAGCAAGCTCCGGAAAGACTTCAATGCTTCGTGAATTTAAAAACTGTGTTCTTACAATCGTGGTTGATGTTGCAACAAGCAACGTTTTATCCTACACAGCTTCATATCAGTCTAAGGTTTATGTGGCTCAGACTAATTTCGGTATAGGCTCATTGAGTGCTGCAAAGCTTAAAGGTATTGAATTTGAAAAAGACCATTTAATAAAATATGAAGATTTCCAATGGCCATCTAAATAAAATATGATTTTTTGCGGGGGATTTGATATGAAAAAATATGTTCTCGCTCTTGACCAGGGCACAACAAGCTCAAGAACAATAGTTTTTGATAAAAAAGGCAGAATTGTTTCAAAAGCACAATATGAATTTGAACAAATTTACCCCAATTCAGGTTGGGTAGAGCATAACCCTTATGAAATCCTTGATTCACAGCTTCGTTCACTTTCTGCGGCTATTGAATACGGAAAAATAGACCCCAAGGAAATTGCAGCTATTGGTATTACCAACCAGAGAGAAACAACGATTCTTTGGGACAAAGATACAGGCAAGCCTGTGTATAATGCGATAGTGTGGCAGTGCAGAAGAACTGCGGCAATTTGCGAAAAGCTCAAAGAGAGTGGACTTGAAGACTATGTAAAGGACAAAACAGGTCTTCTTATTGATGCTTATTTCAGTGCAACAAAAATCAAATGGATTCTTGACAATGTTCCGGAAGCAAGAACGCTTGCTATGGACGGGAAGCTTCTTTTCGGCACTGTTGAAACCTGGCTTATTTGGAATTTAACAAATAAGCAGGTGCATATTACCGATTATAGTAACGCCGCAAGAACAATGCTTTTTGATATTGAAAAGCTCTGTTGGGATGAAAAGCTATGTAACGAGCTTGGTATTCCTATGAGTATTCTTCCCGAGGTAAGAGAGAGCAGTTCTCTTTATGGTTATGTTTCTGAGGATGTTCCCGGACTTAAATCATTAGCAGGTATTCCCATTTCCGGTGCTATCGGAGATCAGCAGGCAGCTCTTTTTGGTCAAGCATGTTTTAAAGCAGGTCAGACTAAGAATACATACGGTACGGGTTGCTTCCTGCTTATGAATACCGGTGAAAAACGTATTCACTCCAAGAACAATCTTATTGAAGGTATCGCTTGGGGTATTAACGGTAAAGTTACTTATGACCTTGAAGGTAGTGCTTTCAATGCAGGCTCAGTTATAAAATGGCTTCGTGATGAATTGCGTCTTATCTCCGAGCCCAGCGAATGTGATTTTCTTGCGGAAAGCGTTAAGGATTCTAACGGTGTTTATCTTGTTCCTGCGTTTACAGGTCTTGGTGCACCCTATTGGGATATGTATGCAAGAGGCTGCATTATGGGCCTAACCCGTGGTGCTAACAGAGCTCATTTTGCAAGAGCGGTTCTTGAAAGCATAGCTTTCCAGGTTACTGACCTTGTTGATGCTATGTCTAAAGACAGTGGAATTTTAATGAGCGAAATGCGAGTTGACGGCGGTGCATCTGTAAGTAATATTCTTCTTCAGATACAGGCAAACCTTACATCTTCAAAGGTGAACAGACCCAAGCTTGTTGAAACAACAGCTCTCGGTGCTGCATATATGGCAGGTCTTGCAGTTGGCTTCTGGGAAGATTTTGATGAAATCGAGCGTGTCCGTGAGGTTGACAGAATATTTGTTCCGACAGTTGACGGACAGACAAGAGACGATATGCTCAAGGGTTGGCATAAGGCAGTAGAGCGTGCAAAGAACTGGGAAGATAAATAAATTCCTCATATTGCAGTACCTTTGTACAGCTTCGTCTTACAATTCCGCTATTTTGCATTTTGCACTTTGCATTTTGCATTTTTACAAGGTGTTTTATGAATTTAGAAATATTAATAATTTTATTCGGTGCATTAACTGTTGCACTTTCAATCGTTTGCATCGTTCTTGTTCTTTCTTTAAAGAAGAATAAGAATAATGATGCAATTTATGAAGAGTTTCGTCGCAATCGTGAGGAAATGGCGAGAGCTGGGAAAGAATCCCGTGAGGAAACAACTGCTTCTCTTAGTAAAATTGAAGATAAGTTAAGTCAGATGCTTAAAGAAAATTATCAGAGCAGAATTGACTTGACCGAAAAAATTTCCGCATCCTTGAAATCTATACAAGAGCAGAATATTCAAAGCTCTGAAAGGCAGTCAAAGGTAATAGGTGAATCCATTTCCAAAATGCAGGAGAGCAACGAAAAGAAGCTTGAGGAAATGAGGGTGACGGTTGACGAAAAGCTTACTGCTACTCTTTCAACCCGTCTTAATTCTTCCTTTAAAACTGTTTCCGAACAGCTTGAGAATGTTTATAAATCTCTCGGTGAAATGAAAGAGCTTTCCCAAGGCGTTACAACAAATGTTACATCTCTTAACAGAATCCTTACTAACGTTAAAGCAAGAGGTACCTGGGCAGAGGTTCAGCTTGAAGCGATTCTTGACCAGACAATTCCCGGTCTTTATGTTAAAAACTATTCACCGAAAAATAATAGTGAACACGTTGAATTTGCTATTCGTTTCCCAAATAGTGATAAAAACGGAGAAGATATTTTCTTACCAATAGACTCTAAATTTCCATTGGAAGACTATGTTCGTGTTTGCGATGCGGCAGACAGAGCAGATCCCGATGGCTTGCAGGCAGCAAGAAAGGCTCTTGAAGACAGAGTTCTCGCAGAGGCAAAGGATATAAAGAAATATATTGTTGTTCCTCAGACAACGCCTTTTGCAGTGCTTTATCTTGCAACTGAAGGTCTTTATGCAGAAATTGCATCATCAAAAAGCGGTATTGCAGAAAAATTACAAGCTCAGAATGTTATGATTGCAGGTCCTTCTACAATAACAGCTCTTCTCAATTCCTTTGCGATGGGCTTTAAGGCTATGGCAATTAATGAGAAAGCGGATGAAGTAAGAAAGCTTTTAGGTGCAGCAAAGACACAATACGAAACCTTCGGTAATGTGCTTGAAAAAGCAAGAAAGAAAATTGATGAGGCAGGAAAATCTCTTGATGAAGCCCGTCACAGAAATGATATTATTCAAAAGAAGCTTAAAGGCGTTGAAGCCCTTGAAACCGGTGTTGCAGGTGAGGTTCTCGAAATAACTGAATATACAGAATAAATAAAAGCTGTTGGATTTTTCTCGTAAAAATCCAACAGCTTTTTTAATAATTAAAGTTTGTCAGTAAAAAATCTTTTTTCCGAGCAAAGAACAAAATCAAAGGTTTTTTCCTGCTTATAGTCTATTCTTTTACCATCTTTTTTAATAATATAGCCCTCATATCGTAAGGTTGTTTTACCGTTTTCTATCTCACCGGAAAGCACGATATTATAGGCTGAACCGCCCTCTTTACTATGTTCTGTAAGTTCAAGTACTATAAGGTCGTTCCATTTCATAACTTCATCAATTTTTCTCCTTTGCAGTGGAGAATCAGGTAAAAAACCAGCTACTGCTGTAACAATGCTTAAATGCTCACTATGAAATTCTTTTTCGAATTTATCACTGCTTGAAGCTACCATTTTTCCGACACTGATGGTTGGGTAAGAGGTGTAATACCAAGCACCTACAACTGATATTGTAATAACCAATGCAAGAACAACTGCTAACAATTTTCTTTTCATGAGAAACGCACCTCCATTTGTTATTGAACTTTTTTTGTCAGAATGAAATCATAAACGAACTCTTTTTCAAAAGGCTCTTTAACTCCGGTTTCCTTATCGGTTATTGTACCTTTGTAGGTGACGATTGTTTTGCCTTTTTCAAAGGAAAATTCAATTTCGATATGATAATCATCTTCCTTATGCTCATCATAGAAATTCTTTCTGAAATCGTTTTTAGTATTGGTAAGCTCTTCTGCCAAGGGTACTTTATTTTCGGGCATATGAGAATAATGTATTATAAAATCCTCTAAATACTGTCCGTCATCTTCAACTGGTTTTGTAATACCAACTACAATATCGTAATAGTTGGGTAGATATATGAGAAAATAACCACCGACTACTAAAAACAGAGCGACTATAACTGAAATTGTAATTTTAACAAGTTTATTCATAGTATCACCTCTTATTTTTCGTAAGGGATTACATAGGATGAATATGTTCCGTCTGTGTATTTTACGAAAATAATTTTACCATTGTTCATTATGTTGTAAGCAATATATCCTTTTTCTGTTAAGGTTTTAATCTGAAGCTTATCTGTTACTTCCTTTACAGGTGGCTTAGTGTAACCCGCTTCTTCGGTATTGAAGCAAATAGCTATAAATCCGTCAGAGCCGGATGTGAAGAATGGCTGGTGGATTTCAGCATTTTTGCTTTCACTTAAGGTTTGATTTTCCCAAACGGAATAATCTCTGATATCACCAACCAAAACCTCTTCTATTTCTTTTTTACATTCAAAATGCTTGTAAAGGTCAAGGTCTTTTAGTGCTTTTACTGTGTTTTTCATATTGGGGTTAATATAGAAATTTAAACATTTTGCTTCGTTTGGTGCGTAATTGTTTTGATAAGATGCAAAGCTAAAGGAAAGTGTACCGATTTGAGCTTCTTTAGGAGTAAACCATTCTGAAGAGTTTATCTTACAAATATCTTCATAAATTGCATTTTTCAGTTTGATGAAATCAGCTTCGGTAATTTCATCAAGTACGGATTTTATTTCACCATCTCTTGTTTTAATGAGTATAAAAGCATCGTTGTCATAGTAATCCATAATATAGGGATGTTCACAACCCATTATGCTGTAACGTGGAGAAATATCAAGGTTTTCAGTACCATTTATTTTGGGGAAAAGACAGTTCTTATACAGTTCTTTTGCGGCTTTTGTGTCCCATAGCCTGAGTATTTCTTCCGTTGCATCGCAACTGAGCTTTTCGTAATTTCTGATAATTTTTGAGCCATCATTAAGTGTATATACGATTTCGAATCTGGAAGCAGTTGTATCTTCACTCTTTTTTGAGGCTTTTTTATGTAGTTCAAGAATGGTTTCTATGTCATTTTCTTCGGTTATAACTAAAGCGGTGGTCGATTCGCAAATGTATTGGCGTATGAAATAAGGTTCCCCGTTAAGATTAGGGAAAAAATCATTGAACGGTGCTGTTATTTCTATTTTGGATATTTCTTCGGCTTTTGGTGCATTGTGATATGTTCCGAATATACCTGTAATACCTAAAATTGTTACTATACCGATAGTGCCGCCCAATGCTAATCCGCCAATTAGCGAGATTTTTAGCTTTTTGTGGGTGAGGTGAATTACAAGTCCACTGATAATTGATGCTATGAAACCAAAAGCTATGCCTAATACAATTACTAATAAGGCTACGCTATTAGAGACTATGGGAGAAAACTGATTCTGAAAATAATCAATAGCTATGGCAGAAAGGAAAAGGGGAGCGGTAAAGGAAATAATTATTGACATACCTTTATTGTTACCCTTGAAGCCGGAGCTTTCGGGTTTGAATTTTTTGCAGAAATAACGGTTAGCAAAAGCTATTACTGCAACGCTGATTAAAATCCATATTATTGAAAAGACTATCTGAATAATTGCATCTGAATCTAAGGGTGTGTTTATAGGATGGGCTCTGTCAAACCCTCTTGAAAACATAAGAGAAGATATAAATATTGGGTCTGCTTTTACTAAAACATCAGTAGTGTGTGAGTAGTAGGGGCCGGCATATCCGAAGAGAGATAAGTCAAAAATTATATCTGTTAAAGTTGCAGCTGCTAAAGGTAAAAATGCTATGGACACTGCTCCTGCAACCGATTCAATAGTTCTTCCTGTGAACATACAAGCAATAATTGATATTGCATAAGATGTAATGAATACTCTGATAACTCTTATAAGCTCAAAAAAGAACCAGGGGAACATATCAGCCTTAAAACCAAAAACCTCTATATTTAGTTTTAAGGCAATAGCATAGGGGAGCATAATGCAAAAGATAGCCAATGCTAATGGTATAATCAAACGGTTTAAAAAGAGCTTGTTCCTTTTTATACTGAAGCTCAAAAGTGTGGAACAATATTTCTTTCTGTGCAAAAATTCAAACTGGGAAATACCTAAAGCTAAACCACCTATTATAGCGAAAAGAAAAACATTTTCGTGTTCGCAACAGAAATGGTATAAAGAAGGTGTGTCTGATGAGTGCAAATATTGTTCAATATAAAAGGTTGTTTTTCCGGCCATTTTATCCTGCTCGGGACTGAGCACCATAAGGAACATTAAAATTCCGAATATAACTATTATAAAGGCAGAAAGGGCAGAAATGCTGTTTATTAAATCTTTTCTCGCTATTAATTTATTTGAAAATTGTTTTGATTTTTTCATTATCAGTCACTGCCTCCGTTTCCTCTGAAAATACTTCTTCCAATGTAAGTAGATTAGTTTCTATGCTTTCTGCACCAAGCTTATTGAGCTTTTGAATTTCGCTCTGAACGTCACCGAAAACTACCATAGATACGGCTCTGCCTGAAAGCTTGATTTTACGGTAATTAATACCTTTAAATGTGCTTTCTGTTACAGGCTGAGAGAATATCATTTTAACTCTTCTGAAATGCTCACTTACATCTTCAATGGCACAGTTGAGAATAACGTTCTTTCCGTTAATAATCGCAATATGGTCGCAAACTCCCGAGATTTCTCCTAAATCGTGGGAGCTGATAATAACAGAAGCTCCTGTATCGTTAATGTATTCCAATAAAAGCTTTCTTAAAAGCTCTTTTTTATGAGGGTCAAGACCATCAAAGGTTTCGTCGATAAGAAGATATTTAGGTTTTGCGGCAAAGGCGATAGCAAGAGCTGCCTGCTTTGTCATACCCTTTGAAAGACTTCTCACATTTTTCTTAATATCAAGTCCGAAGATTTCTAAAACAGAATTTAAAATTTTGAAATCAAAATTGGGGAAGTAATTTGCGTAAAATTTTGCTGCAGATTTTATGGATGAAGCAACAGGAAAATAAAAATTATCGGAAAGATAGAAAAGATTGGCTCTTTCGAAATCATTATCAAAAGAATCTTTACCATCTAACAAAACAGAACCTTTATCAGCTTTAAATATTCCTGCGCATACATTTAATAATGTGGTCTTACCGCTTCCGTTAAAGCCTGCAAGACCTAAAACGGAAGAGTTTTCAACAGTGATGCTAATATTATCAATAGCTACATAATCACCGTAGCTTTTTGTTACAGATTTAATTTCAATCATCGTTATCACCCTTTTCGTAAATAATTTTTGCCAGAGCAATAACTCTGTCAAGAGATACGCCTTTTGCCTTTGATGAAGCTAATATACGGTTCAACTCCGCTTCTGCATTTTCCAAAACAATTTGGTTGGCAACGGCATTTTCACTAACGAAAACACCTTTTCCGGGGAGAGAATAGGTAACTCGCTCACTTTCCAATTCTTGAAAAGCTCGTTTAACAGTGTTGACATTCAGCTCCAAATCCGATGCCAACTGGCGTATTGAGGGTAATTTATCGTGGGGCTTAAGTTCACCGATATTAATTAAATTAATAATCTGTTCTTTAATTTGCTCAAAAATCGGTGTTCTACTTCTCTGATCAATAATAATCACTTCATCACCTCCTGTATTTAGTGCAACTGTGATATCACAACTATTACAGTTATAAAATAGCACAATATTAAGAATTTGTCAACAGTTTTAAAAATTTTGAAAAAAGGGTTATAAAAAGCAAAAAATAAAACCGCTACTCAAAAGAGTAGCGGTTGGTTTATTGAAGGGAGGGAAATTATCTCATTGTACCATTAATAATGCTGAGGAGCATATTAATGTAATCAAGAATAACTCTGATGAAATGGTAATCAGCAAGAGCATCGTTGTAATCTGCAGAACCATGTGCATCTCTTACAAGAGTTGTGCCACAGCCTGCACACATATTTGATTCTGTACCATTTGAAAGGAAGCTTTGATCGCCGTTTGCTGTCCATGCTTCTTCATCTTCTACCCAATGGGGCTGGGCATCATGAGTTTCGCCGCAACCTTCGCAAACTATAGCGTGATAACCGGGTTTGTTTTCAAGATACTTATCGGTTGTGATGCTTACGTAATCCGGAGACCACTGATGCTCAACGATGATCGGAACCTTGCAAATCTGAGAACCGTTAAATGCAATAACAACCTCAGTGTCATAGCAAGTTAATTTTTCGTTGCTTGTGGGTGTGCAGAAGAACATATGAGCAGTTTCCTCGGAATATGTGAAGGTGCCTGCTTCTCCGTTTGTTGTAGTGATGTCAAGAACAAGACCTGTTGCATCGAATTTTTCAGCGTCTGTATATTCGATTTTATTAGGTCTGCCGGAAACAGTTACAGATGAAACAGCGGGGAATTCGGGAACATTACCGGGAATGGAAATGTTAACGGGGAGAGCTACGCTTGAAAGCAAATCGTCAACAGGACCAAGACCAACTGTTAAAGGCTCAGAAAAGCCTACAACGTCGATTGTGTATTCAAGAATACCAAAAGCTTTGGGATCGGAAACAATAATCTTTGAGTTAACAGTAATGGTAACAGGGTTGGGGTCGGCCATAGGTGACTGGCCTTCTGCAAGGTTGTCGTTATGCTCATTAACTTTAGCAAGATCCTCTTTGTAACGAGTAAAAATTGCAAAGAATGCATCTGGATCTGTAATATGGTCAGCGGAAAGAGTTTCTTCCTCTGAAGCCTTGTATTCAGCTATAACTGCAACCATTTCTGCTGTAACATCGGGAGTTCCGCCATCGAGAGCAGAAATTTTTGAAAAGTTTAAGTTAAGGGTTGCTGAGAATGCAGAAGGATCTATAGTGGCTTTTTTGTTAAGAGTATAAGAAGCTGAAGCGTCATACACAACGGGAGCTTCTTCAGCAAAAACTGAAATACTCATTACTGAAGCAATCATAACAATCGCAAGTAAAACAGAAAGAATTTTTTTACTTTTCATAATAATTGTGCTCCTCCTTAATTAAGAAATGCTAAGAATTGACTGGATCAAGGTAACTAAGATAGAATAAATGTAACCAATGATTTCTGCTTCAAGTTCTGTTAAGCTTTCAGAATCAAATGCACCAAGGAATCTGTCTGAACCGGGGATAGTGCGAGTTACTTCAGCGTTACAAACTGAACAAATACCTGTTTCAGTCTGCAAAACGAAGAAACCGCCATCATCATTGGGGATATATTCGGGAACATCGTGTGCCTCAAATTCGTGAAGCTGACCGCAGCCTAAGCAGAACTTTCCGTGACCGTTGTCGATTGCAACGAGCTCGCCGAGAATATGGTCAACAGTAATTGCAACAGTACCGATAGCTACGTTGTCGTAAAAAACAACTACTTCTTTTGTTTCAACTGTTACAAGCTCATCAAGAGCAGGTTCAAAGCGGAAGTTAATGTCTCCGGGAGTGTAGGCAACAATGTCGCCTTCGTATGCAACAACGATACCGACAGGGTTGAAATATTCGGAATCATTGTAAGCTGTTTTTACCGGTCCTGCTATTATGCCGCTTGCAGTTGCAGCGAAAGATGAAACTGCTAAAGGCATTACAAGCATAACCACTGCTAAAAGAACAGCGAGAGCTTTTTTTGTTTTCATGATAATTTCCTCCAAAATATCTTTATATATGTACCGATATTATAACACAGTTATTTCCAAATGTAAATACACAAAATACAGTTAAATTATTATATAAATTGTATAAATATTGGGGTTTGGGCAATTTTGGATGAAAAAAGCCATTTTTTTGATGATGAAAATAAGGTTGACGAAATATATTTTGACAGGTATAATTTTATCGGTGATAAAAATGTTGATTAAAGGCTTTCAGAAGCTTACTTTATTAGATTTTCCCGGAAGAACCGCCTGTACTGTTTTTACGGGTGGATGTAATCTGCGTTGTCCTTTCTGTCACAACGCTTTATTGGTTACTGAAATGGATGATGATTATTTCACAGAAGAGGAAATTTTTACCCATCTCGAGAAAAGAAAAAAAGTTCTCGATGGCGTTGCCGTAACGGGTGGAGAACCGCTTTTGCAGAAGGACATAGAACGGTTTTTATACGAGCTTAAGGAAACGGGGATTGCCGTGAAGCTTGATACAAATGGTTGCTTTCCCGAAAAGCTTGACGGGATTCTTCAGTTAGGTCTTGTGGATTATGTTGCTATGGACATTAAAAATTGCCCCGAGAAATATGCTGAAACTGTTGGTATAGAGAAATTTGATATTACACCTGTTGAAAAAAGCATAGAATTGCTAAAAAAAAGTGGTATAGAATATGAATTCAGAACCACTATTACAGAGAATTTTCACACTGTTGATGATATTGAAAAGCTTGCGGAATGGATTCAAGGCACTGAGCATTATTTTTTGCAGAATTTTGTAGATTCCGGTATGCTTATAGATGGTTCTTGCAAGGGTGTAAGTAAGGCGACTATGTATGAAATGCTTGAAAAAGCAAAAAAATATATTCCGAATGCCCGTATCAGAGGAATTTAACAATCAGAATAATCCAATATATACCACAACATATTGATGTCTGACACAATATGTAGTGGTATCATTTTTCTTTTTTGGAATATCGACAAAATATTACACAAAAAGACAAGTGAATAACTGTGAATATTTACTATATTTTCACAAAACAGCGACAATATCTTGTGTTTTCTCGGAAAGTTCCCGAAAATAAACACAAGATATTGTGTTTTATCTGTTGACAAAATGCTATATATCTGCTATTATCATTTACGGTCGCTTTCGGGGTGAAGTATGCGCTCCGAAGCAAGCTTAAAAAATAATAAAATATGAAAGAGGGAGAACTATGTATCAAGTAATTAAACGTGACGGCAAAATTGCAGATTTTAATATTGAAAAAATTGCTATTGCTATCAAACAGGCTTTTGAAGCATGTAACAAACAGTATAATGATAATATCATCGATTTCCTTGCTCTCAAGGTTACAGCAAACTTTGAACCCAAAATCAGCAACAATCTTGTTGCAGTTGAGGATGTTCAGGACAGTGTTGAATCTGTTCTTGTTCAAGCAGGCTATGCGGATGTTGCAAAGGCATATATTCTTTATAGAAAAAATCGTGAAAAAATCCGTAATATGAAATCGACAATCCTTGATTATAAGGAGCTTGTTGACAGCTATGTTAAGGTTACAGACTGGCGTGTTAAAGAAAATTCCACAGTTACTTATTCAGTTGGTGGTCTTATTCTTTCTAACTCCGGTGCGATTACTGCTAACTACTGGCTTTCTGAAGTTTATGATGAAGAGGTTGCTAATGCTCATCGCAGCGGTGATCTTCACATCCACGACCTTTCAATGCTTACAGGTTACTGTGCAGGTTGGTCACTTAAACAGCTTATTCAAGAAGGCCTCGGCGGTGTTCCCGGTAAGATTACATCTGCTCCCGCAAGTCACCTTGCAACTCTTTGCAACCAAATGGTAAACTTCCTTGGTATTATGCAGAATGAATGGGCAGGTGCTCAGGCTTTCTCATCCTTTGACACATATCTTGCTCCCTTTGTTAAGGTTGACAACCTTGATTATAAGCAGGTTAAAAAATGCCTTGAATCATTTATTTTCGGTGTAAATACACCTTCTCGTTGGGGTACTCAGGCACCATTCTCAAACATTACTCTTGACTGGACAGTTCCTGCTGACCTTAAAGATATGCCCGCTATTGTTGGCGGTAAGGAAATGGATTTCACTTACGGCGATTGTAAGAAAGAAATGGATATGGTTAACAAGGCTTTCATAGAAATTATGATTGAAGGCGACGCTCACGGCCGTGGCTTCCAGTATCCCATTCCCACATATTCAATCACAAGAGATTTTGACTGGTCTGAAACAGAGAACAACAAGCTTCTTTTTGAAATGACAGCAAAATACGGTACTCCCTATTTCTCAAACTATGTTAACTCCGATATGGAGCCCAGTGATGTTCGTTCAATGTGCTGCAGACTTCGTCTTGACCTTCGTGAGCTTCGCAAAAAGAGCGGTGGCTTCTTTGGTAGCGGTGAAAGCACAGGTTCTATCGGTGTTGTAACAATCAACCTTCCCAGAATTGCATATCTTGCAGAGGATGTTGAGGATTTCTACAGAAGACTTGATAAGCTTATGGATATTGCTGCTCGTTCACTTAAGGTTAAAAGAGAAATTATCACAAAGCTTCTTGATGAAGGTCTTTATCCTTACACAAAGAGATATCTCGGAACATTTAACAACCACTTCTCAACAATCGGCCTTATCGGTATGAACGAGGTTGGTCTTAATGCAAAATGGCTTCGTAAGGATATGACAAACAAGGAAACTCAAGAGTTTGCAAAGGATGTTCTCAACCATATGAGAGAAAGACTTTCAGACTACCAGGAGCTTTACGGAGACCTTTATAACCTTGAAGCAACTCCTGCTGAATCTACAACATATCGTTTTGCAAAGCACGATAAGAAGCACTATCCTGCAATTATCACAGCTAACGAAAACGGCACTCCCTACTATACCAACTCTTCACACCTTCCCGTTGGTTATACAGCAGACATTTTTGAGGCACTTGATGCACAGGATGAGCTTCATACTCTTTATACATCCGGTACTGTTTTCCACGCATTCCTTGGTGAAAAGCTTCCCGATTGGAAAGCGGCTGCAGATATCGTAAGAAAAATTGCAGATAATTACAGACTTCCTTATTACTCAATTTCTCCCACATATTCTGTTTGCTGTAACCACGGTTATATTGCAGGTGAGGAATATAGCTGCCCCGATTGCGGTAACGATACAGAGGTTTACAGCCGTATCACAGGCTACTACCGTCCTGTTCAGAACTTCAATGATGGTAAAGCTCAGGAATTCAAAGACAGAAAAGTTTACGATATTTTCAATTCAAGCCTTAAAAAAGAAGATAGAACAGTTGACCACGCTCATTGTGCTTGCGGCTGTGAAGAAAAATCAGTTGCAGCAGATAAAGACGCAAAATTTGTTCTTTTCGCAACAAAGACTTGCCCCAAATGCAAAATAGCTGCTCAGCTTCTTGAAAAAGCAGGAATTGCATACGAAAAGCTTTTCGTTGAAGATAATGTAGAGCTTGCAACAGAATTGGCTCTCAAGCAGGCTCCCACACTTGTTATCTATAAGGGCGATGTTGCAGAAAAAATCGCAGACCTTCCTGCAATTAAAACATTTATCGAATCACTTTAATTCAAAGTAAAAATTACCGTCCTAACGGGCGGTAATTTTTAAATGCGGAGTTCGGAATGTGGAATTCGGAATTTCGGGTGCTACGCACGGCATTGTAAAAATCAGTCGAATTTTTTATAATCGGCTTCGCCCCGAAACTTGCCACTTGCCACTTCCAACTTGCCACTTTTGCATAGGAGTTATTTTTATGTATGATATTATAGTTATCGGTGCCGGTCCTGCGGGACTTACTGCGGCACTTTATGCTCTCAGAGCATCAAAATCTGTTCTTGTTATTGAGCAGTCAACCTTTGGCGGTCAAGTAACCTTTTCACCTAAAATTGAAAACTACCCCGGAATTCCCGAAATGAGTGGTAATGAATTTGCGGATAAGCTTCTTGACCAGGTGCTTTCTATGGGTGCAGAGGTTGAAATGGAAAAGGTAACAGGAATTGCAGACCAGGGTGCTCATAAAACTGTTTTTGCAGGCAATAAAGCGTTTGAGGCAAAGGCTGTTATTATTGCAGTTGGTGTTCGTCACAGACAGTTAGGTCTTCCCAACGAAAATCAGCTTGTAGGCAACGGTGTTTCTTATTGTGCCGTTTGTGATGGTGCATTCTTTAAAGGTCAGACCGTTGGCGTTGTTGGTGGCGGAAACTCTGCTTTGCAGGAAGCTGTCCTTCTTTCCGACCTTTGCGAAAAAGTGTATGTTCTTCAGAACCTTCCTTACCTTACAGGCGAAAAGAAGCTTGTTGATATTCTTGAAGGTAAAGATAATGTTGAATTCATTATGGAAGCAACTGTTGCAGAACTTAAAGGTGAAAACGAACTTTCGGGCGTAGTTCTTAATACAAAGGACGGAGAGACAGAGCTTTCTCTTGACGGACTTTTTGTTGCAATCGGCCTCGAACCTAAAAATGCAGCCTTTTCTGAGTGTGCAGCACTTGACGGAAATGGTTATTTCGATTCGGATGAATCCTGCGTAACAAAAACAAGTGGTGTTTTCGTTGCAGGTGACTGCCGTCAGAAGAGCATTCGTCAGATTACAACTGCTTCTGCTGACGGTGCGGTTGCAGCTCTTGCGGCTTGCAGATATATTGATAACAGGTAAGATTGAATCACAAATAGTAAATAATTTGTAAAATGACGGTGAATAGTGGTATTCGCCGTCGTTTTGTGTTATAATGATTGTAATATGTTAGAAATTTTAGGTTGTGAGGTGGTTTTGTGGTAGGAAAGGGAGAAGAAGAGCTTGTAAATATCGATAATATTGCAGATGGTATGAGCGAAATGCGACCCGACAAGAAAAAGACTAATAAAAAAGCAAACGGAAATGATGCAAACGCAAAGCAAAAGTTAAAAAAAAGCGTTTTAGCACTTTTGATTTTTTCAATAGTTTTAGTTTTAGGTGTTGTTGGTTATGTAACTGTTGTTTTCGGCAATATTCCTTTTATTGTTAAATGGAGGAATATCTGGATTGAAACTGCCATGACAACTGACCAGCATAAATGGTTGGCAACCTGGTTTTTCCCTGATAGCCTTATTGATGAGGTTATGTCGGGTCAGGTTGATATTAAAGATATCAGTGTAACCGACATATACGGAAACAAAAGCTCCGATGTTCTTGGACAAGAGCATCTTGTTGAGGGCGAAAAGGATAAATTCGGTAATACTGTTTTTGCAAACGACCTTGAAGAGAATATAGTAATTTTAGAAATAAAAAAATCCAATTTTGTAGGAAAGCTTGTGCTTGTTGATGACCCGTCAAGAGTATTCTTGGGAGCAACTGACTATAAGGGTTCCAGAGGTGAATTTATCTGCGATTATCTTGAAAAGGAAAATGCAGTTGTTGGTGTTAATGCATCGGGCTTTATTGATAAAGGCGGAGTAAGCCTTGGCGGAGATATCGCAGGTCAATGTGTTTCTAAGGGTGAGTATTGGGGCCGGTATGATTCCCGATATACTCTTGTAGGCTTTGATAAAAAAGACAGACTTGTTGTAGGCGGTATTGAAGATTGGGAAGAATATAATATTCGTGATGGTTTTCAATATAAGCCCACTCTTATTCTTGACGGCAAAAAGGTTGTTGAAGATTCTGCAGGCTGGGGACTTCAGCCCAGAACTGTTGTAGGGCAATGCCAAAACGGTGTTGTTTTACTTCTTGTTATAGACGGCAGGCAGGTCGGACATTCAATCGGTGCAACAATGGAAGACTGCGCAGATATTCTTTTGCAATATGGTGCAGTTACCGCAGGCGCTTGTGACGGCGGCTCTTCCTCGGTTATCGGTTATGATGGCGAAGTTATAAATAAGCCGTGCGCAAGAGATATGCCCACAGGACGCTATCTTCCTAACGCTTGGCTTGTTGCAAGAAAAACAACTGAAGATACTAAAAAATAAGGTGATAAAATGAAAAGGCAAGAGGCTTTTATAAATCAAAAGAAAATGCTTAAAGGCGGTCTTCATTGCCACACAACCCGTTCTGACGGTAAAGGAAATCCCGATGAGGTTATAAGACTTCATAAGGAAAATGGCTATGATTTTCTTGCTTTGACCGACCATAAAATTTACAATTACAATAACTTTGCCGAGGATGTTGATATAACAATCATTCCCGGAACAGAATATGACAATACTTTTGAAAGAGAAAACGGTTTCAGAACCTTTCATACAGTGTTTATAGGTCCCGATGATGAAACAAACGGCTATAAGCAGGATGAAAGACTGCCGAGAGGTGAGGCAATTAATCAAGAAGAGTTTCAGAAATATCTTGATGAAGCCCACGAAAAGAATAACCTCACAATTTATTGCCACCCTCAGTGGAGCTCAACTCCTCCAAGATATTTTGATAAATTAAAAGGCAATTTTGCTTTTGAAATCTGGAACAGCGGTTGTGCTATTGAGGACGATATGGATACCGATAACGGTATGTATTGGGATGAGCTTTTAGGCATGGGAATCAAAATTTTCGGTGTTGCTACCGATGATGGTCACGAAATGCACCAGCATTGTAAAGGCTGGGTAATGGTTAACGCCGAAAATAATGTTAAAGATATTCTCAATTCTTTAGAAAAAGGTGCGTTTTATTCCTCTTGCGGTCCTGTTATCAAGGATTTCTATGTAGATGATGATAATGTTGTTCATATTGAAACAAGCGAATGTGAAAGAATCATTTTCCAATGCGATAAGCACCCGGGAAGAAAGATTGTTGCAGATGGTGAATTTCTTACAAGTGCGCAAGGAGATTTAAAGGACGAATATGAATATATCCGAGCAACAGTAATTGATAAAGAAGGCAGAAAAGCCTGGACAAATCCGATATTTATAAAATAACAAATGACCCTATCAAACAAAGATTTTGTTTGATAGGGTCATAACTTTTACATACTTTCAGGAGCTTCAATTTTGAGCATTGAAAGAACGTTTTTCATTGTGTTTCTTACGCACATACAAAGGAAAATTCTTGCCTGCATAAGTGATTCATCATCCACCATAACACGCTGTGCATTGTAGAAACGGTGGAATTTCGTTGCAAGCTCTGTTGCATAGTGAGTAATTCTTGCAGGGTCATAGGAATTAGCTGCAAAGATAATAACATTTGTAAGTGAAGCAAGGTGAGCAATAAGGTCTGTTTCCTCGTCGGATTTCAGAAGAGTAAGCTCTGCTTTTTCAGGCTTTCTGATTTTAACGCCCTCTGTTTCAAGCTTTCTTAAAATACTGCAGATTCTTGCATGAGCATATTGGCAGTAGTAAACGGGGTTCTGGTTGGACTGCTCAACTGCAAGGTCAAGGTCGAAATCCATTGCAGAGCCTGCTTCTCTCATATTGAAAAGGAAACGAACTGCATCAATGGGAACTTCATCAAGAAGGTCAACGAGTGTAATTGCCTTACCTGTTCTCTTTGACATTTTAATAGGCTTTCCGTCTTTCATAAGGTTAACAAGCTGCATAAGAACAACATCAAGTCTGTTTCCGTCGATGCCGACTGCTTCCATTGCACCCTTCATACGTGCAACGTGGCCGTGGTGGTCTGCGCCCCAAACATCAATACCTGTGTCAAAGCCACGTTTTTCGAATTTGTTTCTGTGATAAGCAATATCTGCTGCAAAATAAGTGGGGTTGCCGTTCTGACGAACAAGAACATCGTCTTTAAGCTCAAGATTGTCGATATATTCTTGAGATTTGCCCTCTCTTTTGAGAATTGCAGTCTGAACTTCGATATTTTTGTACCACAATGCACCGTCTTTTTCGTAGGTGTAGCCGTTATTTTTAAGAATATCAATAGTTTCCCGGAGTTCACCGCCATTGTGAAGAGAAAGCTCGGAAAACCAGGTATTATAATCTATTCTGTATTTTGCCATTGCAGCTTTCATTGTTGCTATGTTTTTAGGAAGAGCGAATTCAACAAGTGCTTTTCTTCTTTCTTCTTCGGAAGCCTCAAGAAGATTGTCGCCCTTTTCGTCAATATAGCTCTGAGCAAGAACTCTTATATCGTCACCGTGGTAGCTATCCTCGGGAAGCTCGATAAAATCTTCACCCTTGAGAATCTGCTGATAACGAACAGAAAGAGAAAGACCGAATTTATCAATCTGATTACCTGCATCGTTAACATAGAATTCTCTTTCTACATAATAGCCTGCCCAGTCAAGAACTGCAGCAAGGCAGTCACCTAAAGCACCGCCACGTGCATTACCCATGTGCATAGGTCCTGTGGGGTTTGCGGAAACAAATTCAACATTGATTTTCTTACCCTTACCGAAATCGCTTCTGCCGTAGTTATCGCCACAAGCATCAATATCAAGAAGAATATCTGCATAAAATTCAGGCTTTAAGAAAAAGTTGATGAAACCTGGTCCTGCAACCTCACATTTTTGGAAAAATGTATTTTCAAGGTCGATTTTTTCAAGAATATGTTCAGCAATTTTTCTTGGAGGCATACGAAGTGCCTTTGAAAGCATAAATGCACCGTTTGCAGAGTAGTCACCATTTTTTCTGTCAGCAGGAATTTCTGTTTTGAAATTTGGAATTTCTGTTTCAAGAAATGTGCCGTCTGCAATATTGCTTTTGATTGCCGCTGTAACAGAAGAAATAATTTGCTCTTCTGCAATTTTAACTAATTTTGACATCTTTAAACCTCATTTATTTTCATTAAAAGATTATTTTCACCAATGATTTCTCCGTTGCTTTCAAGGCGATAGCAAAGAAGAATTTTTCCGGAAACATCGGGAAGCTGAGCGTTGACTCTTTGCGCCACAATCTCCATATTCATTTCGCCAAAGGGTGTTTTGTAAAGGCAGGAGTGAGTTTTACCTTCTTCAATGAGAAAGGTTGTTTCATAAACACCGCTTCTTCTCATTTCAATGAAATTATTGTTTATAATTTTTATAACTGTTTCACTTTTGCCCATTTCTTCATCGGGCTCCGTGTAAGAAATGACTTTTATTCCGTCAAATTCCTCCATAAACCCCGTTGCTTTGAGCTTACTGCTATCTCGGTCGTCGTGGTATTGCTGTTCGCTGACGAACTCTATTTCAACTTTTCTCATTTCATTCTTTCCTCAGCGTATTCAATGAGCTTGTCAATAAGGTCTGAGTATGCAACACCAACTTGACCGAAAAGCTTGGGGAACATTGAAATGGATGTGAAGCCGGGAAGTGTATTGATTTCGTTGAGATAAATTGTTCCGTCTTCTGCTAAGAAGAAGTCAACTCTGGAAAGACCTGTGCAGCCCATTGTTCGATAAGCATTAACGGCTGCCTGTCGGACTTTTTCGCTTGTTTCAACAGGTAAATCTGCAGGAATTGCAAGACCTGTTGAATTATCTATATATTTTGCTTCATAATCATAGAATTCTGCAGTGGGGAGAATTTCACCGATGCAGGAAGCAACGGGTTGGTCGTTACCCATAACCGCACATTCAATTTCTCTGCCTACAAGTGTTTCTTCAAGAACAACTTTATAGTCGTTAGCAAAAGCAACATCAAGAGCCTTTAAGAGCTCAAGGTGGTTATGTGCTTTTGAAATACCTACTGAAGAACCTGCGTTTGCAGGCTTAACGAATATGGGGTAGCCTAATTTTTGTTCGATAACATCAAAATTAACTCTGCCGTCTTTATAGTCGGTTTCAGTAAATGCAACCCATTTTGCACCGTTTATTCCTGCTGCATCTGCAAGGGTATTTGTAACAGCTTTGTCCATACACATACCGCTTGCAAGAGGAGTGCAACCAACATAGGGGATGCCTGCAAGCTCGAAAATACCTTGAATTGTTCCGTCTTCGCCATTTTTACCATGAAGAACGGGGAAAATAACATCAATACCGATTTTTTCGTAAGCTCCCATATCGTTGAGAATAATAAGTGCTTTATCTTTTTTATCGGGAGAAAGAACAGCGGGGGTGGTGTCATCATCATTGAACCAGGAGTTGTTTTCAATGGAATCAATATCGCCTGTATAGAAATACCATTCGCCGTCTTTTGTGATACCGAGGGTGAGAACATTATATTTCTCTCTATCGATATTTCTTAAAACCGAAGCAGATGAACGAAGAGAAACCTCGTATTCGCTTGAGCAACCGCCGAAAATAACAAGTAAGTTTTTCAAAAAATCACCTTATTACATAATATCATAAATATACATTCTAAATAATACCATAATATTTTTCTTAAATCAATTATTAAATACTATGATATTTTAATAATAGTGTTTACCTTTTTAGATAAAAATGCTACAATTACCATATAAAACTAATTCAAGGTGGCAAAATTATGGAACTTAAAGATATCCTTACTCATGTTGACCATACACTTTTAAAGCAGGAATCAACCCAGGAGCAGATAAAAGCAATTTGCGATGACGGAATTAAATTCAATACTGCGAGCGTTTGCATTCCTCCAAGCTATGTTAAAGAATGTGCAGCTTATTGTGGCGATAAGCTTTCTATTTGTACTGTTATTGGTTTCCCCAATGGTTATAACACAACTGCCTGCAAGGTTTTTGAAGCTGCAGATGCAGTAAAAAACGGTGCAGATGAAATTGATATGGTTATAAATATCGGTTGGCTCAAAGATAAGAGATATGACGATATTTTAAATGAAATAAAAGAAATCAAAAAGGCTTGTAACGGTAAGCTTTTAAAGGTTATTATTGAAACCTGCCTTTTAACCGATGAAGAAAAAGTTAAAATGTGTCAGCTTGTTACAGAAGCAGGGGCAGATTTTATTAAAACCTCAACAGGCTTTTCAACAGGGGGCGCAACATTCGAAGATATTGAGCTTTTTTCAAAAAATATCGGTGAAAATGTTAAAATGAAAGCTGCAGGAGGAATTGCATCCCTTGACGATGCCGAAAAATTCCTTTCCCTCGGAGCGGACCGCCTTGGTACAAGCAGAATTGTTTCTATTGCTAAGAATGAAGAGGGAAAAGGCTATTAGACAAATGTAGGGTACGGATTTATCCGTACCGCTATGAGTTTCTTAAAAGGGAGGTAGATGAAATGAAGCTCAGTATGGAAACAATGTATGTGCCGGTTGCAAATATACATCAAAAAAGAGATATGATTGCAGATTGGCGTGCGACAAGTGATAACGCATCAAAATTTTCTTTGATAGCAGCACTTGTATCGGTTCTTGCAACCGTTTCTATGAAGCTTTTTCATAATGAATTCTATTTTATTTTCCTCGGAAGTGGTGCACTATTTCTTTTGGGGGCAATGTTTTGTAAAAAATGGCATTTTTCTGCCTATGTGTCAATAATTATAGGCTTGCTTGTTACTTGCTCATGGGCGTCCTTTGGCTTTAATAAGGAAAAGTTGCTTGAAATATTTTGCTTTGCAGTAGTGTTGATAATACAAATTATTCCTGTTTTTTACAGCTACAGATGTATTCATAATTATAACTCTGTTTTCAAGGAACTGAAAAAATGCAAGGGCTTTCCTAATTTTATTGCAAACACCGCAGATATTTACGGTGATAAAATGCATATTAAGGAGAAACCCAAATCAGATAATGTGCAGGTTTCATATAATCCCTTTAACACTCAGAATGATATTCGCACAGAAAAATTCCGCAGAGAGCAGGATTTAAAGGTTTCGGATAAGAGTAAATGGGTTGAGCCGGATGATGAAAAAAATGATTCTCAAGGAAGAGTAAAAATTGAACAGAATATAGAGTATAAATATGGATTTACTATATTTGGTAAGGAAATTAAATTTTTGCATAATGATATTCCGGCTTCGTCATTTGAAGAGAAAAAGCGTCTTATGTATCAGTGGAATCATTATATAAAGGAAGCTGAAAGGGATTTCTTTATACCTTTGTTTTTTATGATGGTAAGCATTATGGGAGCAGGCTTGGGAAGCTTTGCAGGAGTATTTTTATATGCTTTTATTCCTCTTTATATTATGATGTTTAATTATTTGAAAACAAGTAAAGCCTTTGCACCTTATGGGATTTTTGTGGTTGTGGCGATGTATCTTGGTTCAGTTATGAATAATTTTATGTCAGCGGGACTTGCTATCGGCTTTTTGATTTTGTCACGCAGGGTATGGTTGGCTTGCATTATGTGTATAATCAACAGACCCATATATAAAGCGTTATCTAAAGAGGAGGGCTTCCCGTCTTTTATCAGAAATACAGCAGATTTATACGGGGATCAAGTATATATCGTTGAAAAGCAAGAGCCTTTAAAAAGAAAAATTTTAAGTGACAATGAAAAAATAGTTATGAATATAGGCTTTGATGAAGAGCCTAAAAAAGAAGATAAGGCGTGGAATGCTTTTGACTATATGGATGAAGAAAGGGAAGAGAAAGATGAAAATTGAAGCAAAAAGAACAGTGAATGAATTTATTTATCCACCAAAAACAGTAACAGACAGTTGTCATGCATCAACTGTTTTACCCTTGCCTGACGGCACAGTTGTTGCCGCTTGGTTCGGCGGAACAAGAGAGGGAAATGACGATGTTAAAATATGGGTGAGCATCCGCAAAAATGAAAAATGGGCAGAGCCATACAGTATAGCAGTTAACGGTGAAAGCCTCCCCCATTGGAACCCTGTTCTTTTCTTAAGAGAAAACGGAGAAATAATTTTATATTTTAAATATGGTAAACCCATTCCGAAATGGGTAACATATTACTGCATTTCTAAAGATGGAGGTAAAAGCTTTTCTGAACCCAAGGTTCTTGTTGAAGGCGATTTTGACGGTGGCAGAGGTCCTGTTAAAAATAAAGCTATCAGACTTTCGGACGGAACAGTTGTTGCTCCTGCCTCAAAAGAAACTTTAAAAAGAAATTGGAAGTGCTTTGTTGATATTTCCAAGGATGACGGACTTACCTTTGAACATTCCAACTTTGTTTTAAGACCAAAGAAAAATCTTCTTCCTGTTAATATGATTCAGCCTACCTTGTGGGAGGATGAAAAGGGCCTTCATATGCTTGTGAGAACAGGTGTGGGTTCTATTTATAAAAGTGACAGTAAGGACGGTGGAAAAACCTGGTGCAAGGCCTATGATACAGGTATGCCCAATCCCAACAGTGGTATTGATGTTGTAAAGCTTGATAACGGCATTTTGGTCCTTATTATGAACCCCATTTCTGAAAACTGGGGCGATAGAGCTCCCCTCGTTCTTATGTATTCAGAAGATAGTGGAAATAATTTCACAGAGTTCTTCTCTTGTGAAGCAACAACGGGCGACCACGAATTCAGCTATCCTGCAATCACAGCAGTTGAAAATACTCTTCATATTACATACACTCACGAACGCGAGGGAATAGTGTATCAGAAAATTGAACTTTCTTTTTGAGGTAATTTATGAAGAAAAATGAATTGAAAAATTTAGTTGTTGCGGCAATGCTTCTGGCAGTTGGACTTGTATTACCTTTTCTCACGGGACAAATTCAGCAAATAGGCAATATGCTTTTGCCTATGCATTTCCCTGTTATTCTGTGCGGTCTTATTTGCGGTTGGAAATATGGCTTGGGTGTGGGCTTTATATTGCCACTTTTACGGTCGGTATTGTTTGGTATGCCGGTTATGTACCCAAATGCCTTTGCTATGGCATTCGAGCTTGCGGCATACGGCTTTTTCGTAGGCTTTTTATTCTCTCATGCAAAATGGCAATGCCTTAAATCTCTCTATCGTTGTCTGATAATGTCAATGGTTTTAGGCAGGGTTGTGTGGGGCGTTGTAATGACAATAATTTTAGGTCTTGGTGCAGACGGCTTCACTCTCACTGCCTTTTTAACAAGCGCATTTATAAATGCAATTCCGGGAATAATTGCACAGCTTGTTTTAATTCCCGTAATTATGCTGGCACTGGATAAAACTCACTTTGTTCGTTTTAAAAAAAATGCTGAGCATTCTTTTTAAGTTGTAAGTTGCAAATGGCAAGTGGCAAGTTTCGGGACCTGCGGTCAGCGATTATAAAATCTGACAGTATGTAAAAGTATTGCGAAGCCTATCATCCCTGTTTGCTTTAGCAAATAGGGAGGGGGACCATTCTTGAATATGTATAAATGTTTAGGTAAGTATATTTCTGGTAAATATACTTACCTTTATTTTATGTTCGGGCGGAATGGTGGTGGGTTGCCTCGTAAAGCCTACTCTTTGTAAAAGTATAGAAAATAAATAAACACACCGAAACGACAAAATCGTTTCGGTGTGGTGTTTATGTTAGTTCTTATATTCGCTCACGTTTTTTGTATCAAATGGTGCGTTGTCACCTGTAAGAATATTTTGAGCATAAAACCTACTGCCATAGTTAAATTCATCACTGATTTTTTCCCAACCTTCTTTACCGCCGTTTTCTTCAAATAAAGTAGGTGTATCAGAAAAAAGATTTGTACCTAAAGCCAATCTGTTGCCTTCTATTTTTACACCGATACTTGCAAGAATTGTTGGGAACATATCCGCGTTATACCACCAACGATTTTGCATTCTTGCTTTAGGTATATCTGAAACTGTTGGAGCAGGGTTAAGAATAAGGTTAAAGGTGGTTCTCAAATAGTTTGTATTAAAATTTTCAAAGAATTTTGCGTCCATGCTTAAATGATCGCCAATAATAACTATTGTAGTGTTTTCATAGAATGGTTGCTGTTGTATCCACCTTACAAATTTTTCTGTTTCTGATGCACTATAAGCAATAACATTTGCATATTGATTTGTTCGTGGTGTTGGAGTGTGGGGTCCTACATAACCATCAGGGAAATGAGTGTCAGCTGTTTCCATTACAAAATTAAATGGTTTGCCCGTTTCATATAATCGTGTTAACTCTTTTTTGGCAAACTCATAGAGTTTGTCGTCCTCATATCCCCACCAAACCTTGTAATCGTTAGGAATCCAACCTTTTTCTTTAACGCCATCGTAGTCCAAAATATTAAAATTACCATGACTTTCATAAAAGAAGTTTAATCCGCCAAATTTTGCAGTGGCTCCAAACATCAAGGTTTGCTCGTAGCCTTGGGATTCGAGTATATCGCCAAGGGTTATAGCGCCGGGCATAAAATTATCCGCAGAACCATACTCATTACCACCTGATGGCACTTTCATAGGTATACCGGCATTCATATTGACCATTGATGCAACAGACCAAACACAACCGGTTGTAGAAACAGGGCCGCCTAATCCGTTTTCCAGATGTGAAAAACTGAACCCTTCTTCTGCTAAACTTGTAAGGGGTGCAATGAGATTTTCATCCATGTAACCGCCCATATCCGTTGTGGCATATGAATTTTCCATTGATTCAAGATAAATATGTATAAGATTCCTTTTGGTTTCGGGAAATTGCAGATTAACATTTCTTGGGTCTACAAAGTTGTTTTCTATAAAATCTGATTGAACAAAATACATCTTTAAAACGTTTACAAGATAAAACTCTTTTATACCGAAAGCACAACCACCAACAAAAATCGTTAATGCCAGAAGTATACAGACCACTTTTTTTGCCAAAATCGAGAGTATTTTTATGTTTCTTTCTTTGATTTTTATAAAAACTTCACTTGCTGAAAAGGCAATGAGAGAAAAAACAAAAGTAATTGCTATTGTTTGTATAACCGGGCCCGAAAACAAGGTGCTCATAATTTCATCACTTGTACCTTCTTTTGGCGTGATGAGATTAATTATAAGTTGGTCAGCGGCAAGATCTCCAAAGGTATCTTTTCCCCATAATGTTCCCGTAAAAGCAGCAGCACCTAAGGCTACAAAAACAGTAGCAAGTTTTGTGCCTTTAGAGATTTTATTTCGGGCTTGATTTCGTACAAAAGTAATATAACCACCAAAAACAGAAGAGAAAAATATAAATATAAACCCACAGATAAGTGTAATTGCAGAATATAGTAAGTAGAATCTTAGTGAATGCTCAGAAAGAGGATATATTGAGCCTTCATTTGTTATTTTGCATATAAATTCAGAAACTGTAAGACCAAAAAAATTACTTAAAAAAGCATTACGTATTATTATGATAATTGACAATATGGGTTTGTTTTTGTTGCGTATAATAGCATCAATAATTCCTATAATTAAACCCGATAATAAGGCGACTAAAATATACATACTATCCTACCTTTTGATTTATATATCCAATATTTCTTTATTCTCTACCAAACAACCTCAACCGTAACAGGTACATTTGATTTTACTGTTACGTTGGGTTTTTCATCGAGGGAATTTCTTTTTTCACAGATAAGGGTTAATTCACCCTCTGTGCCGAAGGGGTATTTTTCAATTCCGTGTTTATCAAGAAGATTAATGTGCCAGGTAATTTTATTATTTGCAGCATCGGGCTTAATACCGAAAACATATTCGAACATAACGGAAATGGGAATAAGGCCTGTCCAACCAACGAAATCGGGTAACGCAGTGTTGCCCTTCATAAATTTGCCGTCTTTCTTTTCGGGGGCATAGTTTTCAAAAACTGTTCCCGTGTCCTTGAATACGCTGACAGCAGCATCAAGGTGAGTGCAGGCAATTTCATAAGAAAGGTCATATTTCCCATAAGAGTCAAGACCCTTTAAAACCATATAGTTTGTTGGAGCCCACACTGAACCGCACCAATAACCGCCTTGATTATCATATTCGGGATGGTCCTTTGAAAGAGTGGGAACTCTGTGGTCAGTTTTAAATTCGTTTTCGTTATTAAGGTGAGCTATGAAGCTTTCCTTTCTTTCTTCCGGAACGCATTTTGCAAGAAGTGCCCAGAAAGCACCTATATGCTTAACACCGTTAAAGGTATCGTCATTTTTAAGGTCGTAATAAAACTGAGTTTTTTCGTCCCACAGCTTTTCATTTATAACCTTAAAAAGATGGTCGCTTTCCTCTTGGAGCGCAGGAATAAAATCCTCTCTGCCAAGCTCCTTTGCCATTTTTATGAGAAGGTTGCAAGCGTTAAGCTCCTGCATACAAGCGTCAACCCAAATCATATGTCCGTGGCTGTAGCAAACGTGGTATTTTTCATCAAGTCTTGGGCAGTTGTCCATACCGCAACCATAGCCGGAGGAAAAATAAGTGCCGTCACGCCAAGTGAAATGCTCCTGCATCCATTGATGATATGCCACAAGGCAGGGGAAAACACGAGCGAGTCTTTCTTTATCACCGAAATTCAGATAATATTCCCATTCGCACCAGGTCATAACCTCGGGGCCTGTTGAAGCAGGGTCGTGACGGGCGAAAATATCTAAGCCTGTTTCCTCTTCAATTTGGCGGCAAATAAAACCGTCAATATGCTGATGGGAATAGAAATTATCAAAGGTTTCTTGAAATTTGAAAATCCTGTCCGCATATTTTCCGAACATAAGCATAAATGCGGAATCCCACATAAAAATGCAACCATTGAAAGCCGCATCAATATAATTTTTTATAAAGCCTGTATCTTCTTTAGGCTGACGAAGATTTCCGAAAGCAATTTCCCAGACCTTCCAATAGCAGTCAAGGTAGTCCTTGTGGTTCTCCCAGACAGGTTGAGGAAGCTTATCCTTTATTTCGTTGAAAATGGGGAGAGGGGATTTATCAATCTCTGCACCTATAAAGGAGTTTTCTTCCATCAGTTCTTTATCATCGTATGTAATTTCGTTGTTTTGTTTGAAAGCTATCATAGTATCACCTATTATATAAGCCCCACAAATGTTGTCGTGGGGCTTTGTTTTTTATTCTACGCCGAAGTATTTAATAGCGTTGTTATAGGAAACATCCTGGACAACCTTGCTTAAAAATTCAATGTCATCAGGATATTTGCCCTCTTCAACAAGGTCACCTAAAAGCTCGCAGAGAATTCTGCGGAAATATTCGTGACGAGGGTATGAAAGGAAGCTTCTTGAGTCTGTAATCATACCAACAAATTTTGAAATAACACCTAAGTTCATAAGTGTCTGCATCTGAGTTCTCATACCGTCGTAGTTATCATTAAACCACCAAGCAGAGCCGAACTGAATTTTACTTTCTGCTTCGTCGCTTTGGAAGTTACCAAGCATTGTGCCGAGAACGTAGTTATCCTTGGGATTAAGGGTAAAGAGAACTGTTTTGGGAAGCTTATATTCAGTATTCATTGCATCAAGAAGTCTTGAAAGGTTAACCGCAATTTCATAATCAGCAACTGAATCATAGCCTGTATCGGGTCCTAATTTTTTGAACATAACGCCGTTGTTATTTCTCATTGCGCCGATATGAATTTCCATACCCCAACCAAGACGGGCATATTCATTTGCAAGGAAGAGCATAAGCTCTGTTTTGTATTTATCAATTTCTTCTGCCCCAAGTTCTTCACCTGCAAGGCGTTTTTTGAATATAACATTCAATTCGTCCTCATCTGCTCTTTTATAGGGAACATAAGTAAAAGCATGGTCG
This sequence comes from Acutalibacteraceae bacterium, assembly GCA_045541435.1. Classification (GTDB taxonomy): domain Bacteria; phylum Bacillota; class Clostridia; order Oscillospirales; family Acutalibacteraceae; genus DTU089. The sequence continues at coordinate 67,534 of JAZQJD010000002.1, read as the reverse complement.
GAAGCTCTGCATCCCATTTCCTTGAAAAATTCAATTCTTGAAAGAAGAGCTGCTTTAAGCTCTGTGAATGAGGGAACTGCTTTACCCATAACATTTTCAAGGGCCTTTACCCAATCGTTATAGCCGTCAAGCTCAATTCCGAGAGCCTTATCGGGACGGAATGCAGGAAGAACCTTGCATTTGAAAGATTTATCTTCCCGGAGAAGCTTGTGATATTCAAGAGTGTCTGCAGCATCATCAGTTGTGCAAACGTAAGCAACATTACTTTTTTCAATAAGCTCGCGGGGAGTGAAGCCACCGGCTTTGATTTTTGCATTTGCTTTTTCCCATATTTCATCACATGTTGCAGGTGAAAGTGGTTCGTAAATATCAAAATATCTTTGTAATTCAAGGTGAGTCCAATGGTAAAGGGGGTTGCCGATAAGGTTGGGCATAGCACTTGCCCATGCCTTGAATTTTTCATAGGGTGATTTATCACCTGTGATATATTCTTCGCTTATACCGCAGGAACGCATGCCACGCCATTTGTAGTGGTCGCCTGCAAGCCAAAGATATGCAATATCCTCGGGAGTTTTATTTTCATAAATTTCTTTAGGCTGTAAATGACAATGCCAGTCGAAAATAGGTGTATTTTCACAAGCGGCATAAAGCTTTTTAGCAGTTTCGGTGGAAAGAAGAAAATCCCTATCCATAAATTTTTTCATAAAAATCGCCTCCGAAAAATTTCTTTTAATATATTAACACAGAAAAGTAATATTTTCAACGAAAAAGCCTAAAAATAATGGTGCTTACAGTATTTAACAAGAGGTGATATTTTGTTCATTGAAAGTGAGGGCGTTATTGATGATAAAAGGCTTTCGGAAATTGTTAAAAAGTCGGTTGAGGGCAAAAATCTTAAGAAAATTCTTCTTTTGCCACCCGATTATACAAGAATGTATTCAGGTGCAGGAAAAATCACAAATATGTATTATAACCTGCTGAAAGAAACATGTACTGTTGATATTATGCCTGCTTTGGGAACTCACCGACCTGTTACAAAAGAGGAGAGTGAAGTTTTTTTCGGGAAAGATATACCGTATGAAAAGCTTATTGTTCATAACTGGCGTAAGGATGTTGTGAAAATAGGTGAAGTGCCAAGTGGATTTGTTAAAAGTGTTTCCGAGGGTCTTGTTAATACGAAAATTGATGTTGAAATAAATAAAAGACTTTTAGATAAATCCTATGACCTTATTATTTCCATCGGACAGGTTGTACCTCATGAGGTTGTGGGAATGGCAAACTATTCTAAAAATATTTTCGTTGGCTGTGGCGGAAGCAGTATGATTAATTCCTCTCATATGTTGGGTGCCTTTTACGGACTTGAACGAATTATGGGCAGGGATTTTTCGCCTGTGAGAAAGGTTTTCGACTATGCGGAAGAGAATTTTATAAAAGATATACCCATTTTATATGTTTTTACGGTTACTACCACCAACGAAAAAGACGAAACTCTCATTCACGGTATATATATCGGAAGAAGTCGGGAGCTTTTTGAAATGTCCGTTACAAAAAGTCAACAAAAGAATATGGATAAACTGCAAAAGCCTATAAAAAAAGCAGTGGTTTATCTTGACCCGAGAGAATTCAGAAGCACCTGGCTCGGAAATAAAGCGGTTTACAGAACCCGAATGGCAATGGCAGAGGGTGGAGAGCTTATAGTCCTTGCCCCCAACGTTAAAAAATTCGGAGAAGACGATGAAAATGACAGGCTTATAAGAAAATACGGATATGTGGGAAGAAAAAGGATTCTTGAGCTTGTGAAAACGGAGGAAGAATTAAAAAATAATTTGTCCGTCGCAGCACATCTTATTCACGGCTCTTCAGATGGAAAATTTAAAGTCACATATTGCACGAAGCATCTTTCCAAAGAAGATGTGGAGAGCGTTGGGTTTAATTTTATGCCTTATGATGAAGCAGTAAAAAAATATAACCCCGAAAAATTAAAAGACGGCTATAACACGGTTGATGGTGAAGAAATTTATTATATAAGCAATCCGGCACTTGGACTTTGGACAGTATAAGTGGCAAGTTGAAAGTGGCAAGTGGCAAATTTCGGGACCTGCGGTCAGCAATTATAAATGTAGGGAACGGATTTATCCGTTCCACTTTAAGAAAGGAAAAAATAAAATGAAAAAAGCAGATATAGGACTTATCGGTCTTGCGGTTATGGGTGAAAACCTTGCGATGAATATGGAAAGTAAGGGCTTTACAGTAGCAGTTTTCAACAGAGAAACTGAAATTGTTGATAAATTCATAAACGGCAGAGGAAAAAATAAAAATTTTATCGGAACACACAACTTGAAAGAATTGGTTGAGGCAACAGAAAAGCCAAGAAAAATAATGATGATGATAAGAGCAGGAGCACCCGTTGACGAGGTTATAGAAAAGCTTATTCCGTTACTCGATAAAGGCGATATTATCATTGACGGCGGTAATTCTCATTTCAAAGATACCGAAAGAAGAACAGAATACATTGAAAGCAAGGGTCTTCTTTATATCGGTACAGGCGTATCGGGCGGAGAAGAGGGCGCTCTCAACGGACCCTCTATGATGCCCGGAGGTTCAAAGCTTGCCTGGGGTAGCGTTAAACCGATTTTTCAGGCAATTTGTGCTAAAACCGAGGACGGCACTCCTTGTTGCGATTGGGTAGGTTCAGGCGGTGCAGGACATTTTGTTAAAATGGTTCATAACGGCATTGAATATGGCGATATGCAATTAATAAGCGAAATTTATCACTTTATGAAAGTGATTTTAGAGCTTTCTGCGGAAGATATGCATAGAATTTTTTCTGAATGGAATAAAGGAAGGCTAAATAGCTTTCTTATTGATATCACAAGTAAGATTTTTATTGTAAAGGACGAGGACGGAACACCTCTTGTTGATAAAATACTTGATTCTGCAGGGCAGAAGGGCACGGGTAAATGGACAGGTATAACCGCTCTTGATGAAGGGGTGCCTCTTACCCTTATAACCGAAGCAGTATATGCAAGATATTTGAGCTCAATGAAAGAGGAGAGAGTTGAAGCATCAAAAGAGCTTACAGGACCGTTTGTTGATTTCAAGGGCGAAAAGGGGGAGTATATCGGACGAATGGAAGAGGCGCTTTACTGCGCAAAAATCATTTCCTATGCCCAAGGCTACGCTCTTATGAAAACTGCATCTGAAAAATATAATTGGAATTTAGATTTTGGTGCAATCGCTCTCATGTGGCGTGGGGGCTGTATTATCAGAAGTGTGTTTTTAGATAAAATCAAAGAAGCTTTCGATAAAAAGGCCGATTTAAAAAATCTTCTTTTGGACGGCTATTTTAAAAACGAAGTTCTTGAGGGTATGGAAAGCCTCAGAAAAATCTGCGCAATTTGTATGCTTAATGGTGTATATGCTCCCTCATTAACTGCAGCGCTTACCTATTTTGACGGTTATCGCTCGGAAAAGCTTCCTGCAAATCTTATTCAAGCACAAAGGGATTTCTTCGGTGCTCATACCTATGAAAGAACAGATTTCCCCAGAGGAAAATTCTTTCATACAAATTGGAGTGGTAAAGGCGGAAATACTGCTTCAACAACGTATAATGCATAGTGCAAAGTGCAAAACGCAAAGTGTTGGGTCTGTGACGCAATTATATTACGGCGCATTTCTGCGCCCCAAAACTTGCCACTTGCCACTTTCAATTTGAAGCTTAATAAATGAGGAGTATAAATGTTAGAAATTAAAAAAGATTATAAATATGCTTTGGTTGTGCCCACAAGTATGGGTGTTCGGCTTTTGCCACCTGACAGGCAGACTGTTTTTTCCTCCGATGTTTTTTATATGCAGGCAACTTCGGCGGAAACCAATGTTGCATCAATCTGCTCTTATTTAGGTCTTCCGGTAAAGGTTCTCACAACCTTTGTAAAAGACAGCCCTATTGCCCATTTTATAAAAGCAAATCTTCGCTCTCGAAATATGGAATTTGAGGGAAAGGATGTGGAGCAGGGCGGACCTTGGGGGTATCGTCATCAATTTAATATTGCCGACAGCGGCTTCGGTCTTAGAGGACCAAGGGTTCATAACGACAGAGCAGGTGAGGTAGGCAAAACCCTTAATATAAAAGACTTTGATTTGGAAAAGCTTTTTAAAGAGGATGGCGTTGGCATACTTCATCTGACAGGACTTATCTGCGCTCTTTCAAAGGAAACGGGTGATTTCTGCCTTGCGCTTGCAAAAATTGCAAAAAAATACGGAACGGTAATTTCTTTTGATTTTAATTATCGTGCATCCTTCTGGAAAAACCGAGAGGAAGAGTTAAGGCAGACTTTTCAAAAAATTGCAGCTGTTTCCGATATAATAATTGCCAATCAATCGGATTTCAGCTTGTGCTTGGGAACAGAATTTGATTTAAGCAAATATAAAACCGATATGACACCTGTTGAACAGTTTAAAGAAACCATAAATCAAGTGAAATCCAAATTCCCTCAAACAACTGTTTTTGCAACAAATCTTCGTGAGGTATTGCACGCAAACCGTCATTTATGGGGTGCGGTTATGCTCAATGGTGATGTTTGGGAATCAATAGAACCAAAACAGATTGCCGTAATGGACCGTATCGGTGGTGGCGATGCCTTTGTTGGTGGTCTTCTTTACGGAATCTTAAAAGGTTATACTCCCGAAAAGCAGCTGCAATTCGGTTGGGCGTGCGGAGCTCTTGCTTGCACATTTCTCACAGACTATGCTCAACCCAACAATGAAGAAGAGGTCTGGAATATCTGGTACGGAAAAACACGAATAATAAGATAGAATGTAAGTTACAGAGCATATAACATTAATAGTTTAGGTGCTATTATGTAAAAATGAAGCGAAGCCTATCCCTCTTTTTTGCTTTAGCAAAAAGGAGGGGGGACCATTCTTCTTTGGGTAAATTAATCCAATGTGTATATTTCGGGTGATGTGTTGTTGTTTGAATACAGTTCGCACGGAATGGTGGGTGGTACTTTTCTATTGCTTTCCATTACTTTGTACCACCCACCACCCCGATTAAATAAATTGCTATAACAACCAATAGACACGAAATATACTGTTTGTTAAATCAAAGTATACTCAAGGGCGGTCCCCCCTCCTTTTTCGTTTTACGAAAAAAGAGGGATAGGCTTCGCGTAAATTCAGTATATCAAGTTTAGAAAACAGTCCAAAAATTACAAAAAACTGCCCGAAAGTTACATTTTGGGCAATTTTTTTATTGTTTTTGTTATGATACAGACAAAGAAAGGAGATGTTAATTATGACAAAGAAAAGAACATCTGAAAAATTAAAAAAATTATACAAAATATTCGGTGGAGTGTTTGGCGTATCACTTCTGGTTGGGATTGCAAATCTTATTTTAAGTTATCACTGGAATAACAGTTCAGCTATATATGAGCTTGCAGAGTTAATATTCGGCGGAGCAGGACTTTTCTTCGGCTTCCTTAGTGGCTTCGGAATTGTACCCTTGTTCATAATGGCAGCTCTTGTAATTGTGAGCATAGTTTTTGCAGTTAAAGAAAACAACCACAAAAACATTTTTAACTTCGGTTTATTTGCAACTCTCGGCTTAATTACAGTAAGCGCATTTTTGCAGAATATGATGTTAACTGAAATGGTTTGAGAATAGATATTAAATAATTAAAGGGGGTGTGTTTATGGAGAAAAAGGAAAATCAACTTATAGAGAACTTTAAAACTTTTTTAGCTGTGCCCTATGCTTATTTTGCAGCTCTTTCGGTTTCAGGTGCTTTAATTCTTGTTTTCGAAGTCTTAATGGACACATCTTTTTATAATATGTTCGAAGGCATCAGAGAGATTGTGTTGTTTTTATTCAGCATGTTATATATTGCAGGTATTATTAATGCAGGTTTCTTGGCAGTTGCAGTTATATGGTGCATAGTTATATGCTACAGAGAGAAAAACATACAAATTCTTTTTGTGCCTTATGTGGCTATAGCTCTTATTCTTATGATAGTTTTCTTGGGTTGTTGGAGACCACATTAAAGAAAGAGGAGGGGAGTTATATGAAAAAGCTTAATCCGTATATTCAATTTGTTATAGGATTTTTCAGTATTATGCTGTTATGGGGTATTGGAGCTTTATTTAATACATATTCTGTGGATATTTGGTGTTCAGAAAATATAGATACTGACGAATTGATTTTTTCGTGCATCGTCCCAATGATAACAGTAATACTTATTCCCGTAGTTTTGCTTGCGTTTACGATTATATGTAAAAGAAAATCATTAAAAGTAATGTATATATCAGCATTATCAGCTACGGCTATTCCGGTATTAGCAAGTATTATATCAGCAATATTCAGTAACGATGGAAATATTTTAACCTGGATAGTTGGTTTAACTATCGGTTTGGTTTTATATCCTTTCGGAAGAATGGCTTATGAGCTTTTTGATGGAGTAAATTCATTTTACTTTGTCTATTTAGACAGTTGGATTGATAATAGTACTATAATCGTTTTCTTGGTTGTGGCAATAATAATATCGCTTATATTATATAAATCAATAAAACCAAAAAAAGAATTGTACAAGAATGAAATTAAATAAATGGGGTGAGATTATGATTAAAAAATTCAGAAAAAGCGAAATCCGACAATTCTTCTGTGGATTAGGAATATTCAGCGTGTTGTGGATTTTAGGCGTGGTTTTTTCAGGTGAAATTTATTTGGCTGATACCATTAACATCGGTGGTGGGAATCCGGCTTTAAGTAAAATATTCCCGTTTGTCTTTTCAGCAATTTTAATAGGGGTTGCTTGCTTTAGTAAAAAATACGGTGCTAAAATGTTTTTCAAAACCTCATATATTCTTGCAGCGCTTCCTATGGTTTGTATGCTTCTGGGGTTATTATTGATATGGGGAACGGATTTAGTTAACCATATTGACTGGCTTGCATCAGCTCTTGGTTACACCGGATACTTTCTTATGCTATTTGCTGTTCCTGTCACATCTGCTGCAAATGCTTTTGGGGAAGCTTCTTTGTTCTTTTGGGGTTTAGGAATATTTGTTTTGTCTTTGATTATATCAATGGTGTGTTATTTAAGAATAAAAGAAAAAACTTAATACAGACCGGGAATATGGTGCTGAAGATAAAAGTCTGAAAATCAGTAGCAATATAAAATAATATATGCTATATTATAACTAACACAAGCTCCGAGGTGGGAATATGCTGAAAATTGCAATATGCGATGATGAGAAAAATGTTTGCGATTACATAGAAAAGCGAACAAGAGATTATCTTGCAAAAGTTGATGAAGAAGCTGAATTGGCGGTGTTCTATGACGGGACACCGCTGATAGACCATTGTAAAGAAACACCCAATGATTTTGATATAATTTTTCTTGATATAAAAATGAAAACAGTTAACGGAGTTGACTGCGCAAAGCAGCTTCGTGATTCGGGCGTTGAGGCTCTCATTGTTTTTGTTACCTCTTCAGCAGAATATGTTTTCTCGGGCTATGAGGTTAAGGCTTTCAGATATATTCTTAAAACCGACCTTGTTAACGCCTTTGACAGAATTTTTGGCGAATGCTTAAAGGAGCTTTCAAAATCTGATGATAGCTTTTACACAGTGAAAACTGCATCAGCAGTTAAAAATATACCTTTAAACGATATTCTTTATTTTGAAAGTAATCGTAGAGTTCTTATTGTTCATACAAAAAATGATGAATACTCTTTCTACGGTAAGCTTGACCAGGTCGAAAAAGACCTTGAGGGTAAGGATTTTATAAGAACTCATCAGAGTTATTTTGTTAATGCCCGAAAAATTAAAAGCGTTTCCAAAGATAGTGCAGAGCTTTTAAACGGAGAAATTCTCCCCGTCAGCAAAAGTAAAGCCACAGCCGTTAAAAACGCATATCTTTGGGCGAAAAGGTGATTGAAAATGCTTGAATTTATTGAAACAACCTTGTTCTATCTCATAAGGCTGTTTTCATCAACCCTTGAAATGCTGTTTGCATTTCTCTTGATGAATGCCTTTTTTGATGAGAAATATAAAAGTAAATTTCCAAAGTGGATTGCCTTTGTTGTAAGCTCGGGTGTGCTTTTAGCACTTCAGGAAACAGGGCAAAGCGGTAATATTAAAACAGGTGTGCAGATGCTTCTGATTTTTGCGGTTGCACTTGTAATTTTTGACGGCAAAAAGCGATTAAAGGGACTTTTTTGCATCGTTTATTCGCTTTTTGTTGCCCTTTCAAAGCTTCTTTCCTATTTTGCATTTTCTCTGTTTATAGATAAAATTTTTGATAGAATACCCTATCTTGAAACAGACAGCTTCTTTTACAGAATTCTTTCAATCGAACTGCCTAACATATTTATGCTTGTTATAATTATTCTTGTGGGTATGTTTACAAAATCAAAGAATAAAGCAGTCCCCATAAGATATTGGCTTCTTCTTTTAACAGTTCCCGTAACAACTCTTGGTACGCTTACTGTTTATCAGTATTACATAGATTTATTAGCTCCCGGTGAAGATATAAATATTTATATTATTATTTCAACCGTTGGTCTTGTTTTTATAAATGTTCTTGTTTTCACTCTTTTCTCAAAATTACAAAATCAGCTTGAAATAAGACGAAACGCAGACCTTCTCAATACACAGATGCGACTTGAAAAGGAGTCCTTCAAGCGTATTGAAGAAAGCTATAACAGAACAAGAGAATTAAGACACGATTTAAAAAATCACATTTTTGTTCTTAAAGGTGTTGCAGAAAACGGTACCAAGGAAGAGCTTTTAGCGTACCTTGAAAAAATGACTGATGCAGTTGAGGAAGCAACCTATGTTTCAATGAGTAAAAATTCTGCAGTTGATGCGGTATTAAATGAAAAGCTTTTATATGCACAAAAGAACGGCATATCAACTCAGTTTGATGTTTCACCCTTGGAGAATACAAAAATTTCTGCTATGGATATCTGCACAATTCTCAGCAACGCTCTTGATAATGCGGTTGAGGCTTGTGTTAAATTCGAAGGTTTTAGTGACAGATATATTGATGTTAAAATTGAAGATACGGAAAATGAAATGATTATTTCGGTCAGAAATCCCTCAACTGAAGCACCAAAGCGTAGAGCAGGAACATATATTTCAAGAAAGAAAGACAGTGAAAATCACGGCCTTGGTCTTAAAAGCATTAAAAGAACAGTTGATAAAAATAAAGGCGATATGCTTGTTAAATATGAAAACGGAATTTTTAACCTTGTGATAAGCTTACCGCACAAATAACAAAAAACCACTTTAGAATTTCAAAAAAATTCTAAAGTGGTTTTAGCTTTTATAACTTAATTTTAAAAACTAATTTGTGAGCAAAATCGGAGTTTTCACTCTTTCTGCAGGGTGCGTGAGCATCCTGGGGAAAGAATACCATGAAATAGCCTTTTCTCAAAGCAAGAAGCTGACCGTTGGGTGCATCCATAAATGCAATATCTGAGCCTTCTTTGAAATCCTCGGTTATGTTGCATTCATCAAAAATTGCCCAACCAATATTTTCTTCACCATCGAACATAAGCTGAACATCAGCATATTCCTTGTGGGCTTCATATTTTAAAGGATTATCGGGGTTAACATCATATTTGCAAACATTGCACCAGGCATTTTCACCGTCAATTTCGATTTTGCCGTTTTCAAAGGGTGCTTTGCAAAATTCTTTGTAAGCTTCTTCAACCTTTTCAAAGCCCGGGAGCTTGTCAAAATACAAGCTCATATTTTCAACTTTATCGTAAATCATTGGTCATCCGCCTCTCCAAGCATTAATTTTCTTTCTCTTTTTTCGTTTTCGGGGAGCGTGTAGTTATAAAGCACGGTCCAGAGAATTATCGCTCCGAAAATTGCGGGAATAAACCAGAAATTTGTTGATAGGGCCAAATTGTCAATGTTACCTAATAAGCCGGCCCAGGTGCTATCAAGCAATGTAGCAAGGCTTACCGTGCCATCAATGACGGGGGAAGCAATGTCTTCAAAAATGCGGTGAAGCATAAATGAAAGGCCTATGCCCACAATACTTGAATAAATAACCTTGCGATTATTTTTTGTTGCGATTGCCAAGATTGCAGTTACAAACGCACAAATCACAACTAACAATGATACCACAGCAAAAAGCACTACGGGTGTAAATATTCCGCCGAGAGAATCTGCAATGGATTTGTCGCCGCTACTGCTGAAGCCGGCAAACATATCATAAAGATCGAAATAAGAGAATGTATCAGCAATTCCTGTAGGTGCTTTTCCGCCATTTTGGGCTAAAATTTCTTTCATAGTGCTGTTACCGGATGCTTGGGAAAGATAAGCAAGAATCTGCACCGCAAGTGAAGACATATGGAAATAGAAGATTTTAGTGAAAAGCAATACGGGGATGATTGCCAATGAACCTAATGCCGCAACGATTTTATATACGTATTTCATTTTTAATCGTCCTTTCGGTTTTTTATTTCCAGGAGGAATTAAGCTGAACAGTTCTGTTGAAAATGGGATTTTCCTCAGTTGAATCTTTATCAACGCAGAAATAGCCGTTTCTCATAAACTGGAATGCATCAGCAGTTTTGGCATCTCTGATACCTTCTTCAATAAGGCAATCCTTAACAACTACAAGAGATTCGGGATTTATTGCGTTAACAAATTCATCGTCGGGAACACCTGCAGGGTCCTCAACATTGAAAAGTCTGTCATAAAGGCGAACCTCTGCTTTAAATGCCTTGGGACCTGCCCAATGAATTGTACCTTTAACCTTTCTTCCGTCGGGAGCGTTTCCGCCCTTTGTTTCGGGGTCATAGGTACAATGGAGAACTGTTACATTACCGTTTTCATCGGTTTCATAGGAGTTGCAGGTGATGAAATATGCACCTTTAAGTCTTACCTCGTTACCGGGGAAAAGGCGGAAATATTTTTTAACCGGCTCTGCCATAAAGTCGGTTCTTTCAACAAAGATTTCCTTGCCGAAGGTAACCTTTCTCTTACCCATCTCGGGCTTGTCGGGATGAATATCAACCTCTAATTCCTCTGTCTGACCCTCGGGGTAGTTATCAATAATTACCTTAAGGGGGTCAAGAACAGCCATTGCACGAGGTGCGTTAGCATTAAGCTCATCTCTTACGCAAGCTTCAAGAAGACCATAGTCAACAACGCTGTATGCCTTTGAAACGCCAACCTTTTCGATAAAGGTGCGGATTGCTTTTGCGGGATAGCCACGCCTTCTCATACCGCATATAGTAGCCATTCGGGGATCATCCCAACCGCTTACAAGGTTATCTGTTACAAGGCGGATATTTCTTCTCTTGCTTGTGATGCAATAGTTAAGGTTAAGACGAGCGAATTCAATCTGTCTGGGTGGTTCCTCAAAACCAATCTGCTCAATAAACCAGTTGTAAAGAGGCCTGTGGTTTTCAAATTCAAGAGAGCAAAGAGAATAGGTAACGCCCTCACGAGCATCGGAAAGGGGATGGGCAAAGTCATAAATCGGGTAAACGCACCATTTGTCACCTGTCTGGTGGTGGCTTACATGCATAATTCTGTAAATTGCAGGGTCACGCATGTTCATATTGGGTGATGCCATATCAATTTTCGCACGGAGAACCTTTGCACCGTCGGGGAATTCTCCATCAGTCATTCTCTTGAAAAGGTCAAGATTTTCCTCAACGCTTCTGTCACGATAGGGGCTGTTTTTGCCGGGCTCTGTAAGAGTTCCTCGGTATTCTCTCATTTCTTCTGCGGAAAGGTCATCAACATAAGCCTTGCCGTCTTTAATAAGCTTAATCGCACATTCATAAAGAAAATCGAAATAGCTTGAAGCATAAAGGCATTTTTCCCATTTGAAGCCAAGCCATTCTATATCTTCCTTAATGGATTCAACATATTCAATATCTTCTTTTGAGGGGTTTGTATCGTCAAGACGAAGGTTACAAACACCGCCGTATTTCATAGCAGTTGTGAAGTCAATGCAGATAGCTTTTGCATGACCGATATGAAGATAACCGTTGGGTTCGGGAGGGAAACGGGTCTGAACCTTGGTGTTGACACCGGTTGCTAATTCTTCGTCAATAATATCGTGGATAAAATTACCCGCGGTTTCGTTAATAATTTCTTCCATTGTGCATATCTCCTTAAAGTGCTGAAATAACTTTATTGATTCTTTCGTTAACTTCGTCCTGGCCTAAAAGGCTCATAATTGAGCAAAGGTCGGGAGTGTTTTTTCTTGAAGTTACTGCAAGGCGGATAACTGTTGAAACATCGCCCACGTGACCCTTGAAAAGCTCGGGATTTTTCTTGAATTCTTTAACATTTGGTGTGAAGCCTAAGGGCTCGCAAAGGTCTTTGATTTTTGAGAACCAGATATCTTTATCGTCCTCGGCATTATAAACCTTGAGATAATTTTCAAGAATTGCCTTTGCATCCTCTTTTTTGATGTTTTCGGGAAGCTCAAAAGAAGCTTCATAATATTCATCAAACATATATGAGAAATATTCCTTAACCTCGCTCCATTTTGCAATGTCCTTACGGGGCTTGGGGCTTTCTCTGTCTATATTAACCATTGCTTTTGCTTTTTCCGGATTTGCAGTGAATACCTTGAAGAAATCCTCATCATATTTCTCTGCCCAAGCTGAAATGTAATCATAAACAGTTTGTGCATTCATAACGGAAATAACATTTTTACTTACGTCATTAAGCTTTACAAGGTCGAAAAGGCAACCGCTTGGGCTCATTTTTTTAAGGTTAAAGGGGAAGGAGAAAGCGTCTTCTTTGGGGTTCGCTCTTCTCCAATCTTCAAAGTTTGAGTTGAGAAGAGTGAGAAGATATTCAATAAGGCTTTCCTTGGGGAAGCCCTCTTCAACAAAGTAGCTTACTGCAGCCTCTGGGTCTTTACGCTTTGAAAGCTTACGTTTTGTGCCGTCCTCTTCGTCGATTTTCATAACTTGAGGAGTATGAGCATATTTGGGAACCTTAAAACCGCAAGCCTTGAAAAGAGCGATGTGCTTGGGAACGGATGAAATCCATTCTTCACCACGAATAACATGAGTTGTTCTCATAAAATGGTCATCACAAGCGTGGGCAAAGTGGTAGGTGGGAATACCGTCTGATTTCAGAAGAACCTCGTCAATAATATTTTCGGGCATTTCAATTTTACCACGGATTATATCGTCAAAGAATATTCTTTTATCTTCCTGTCCGTCGGAACGGAAACGAAGAACATAGGGCTTGCCGTTCTTTATGTTTTCTTCGATTTCTTCAAAACTGAGGTCACGGCATTTTGCCCATTTTCCAAAGTAGCCCCAGATAAGAGCATCGCCCTTTTCCTGCTCCTGACGAATTTCGGAAAGCTCGTCCGCAGTACAGAAGCAAGGGTAAGCAAGACCTTTGAGAACCAATTCCTTTGCAACAACGTGATAAATGCTTGCACGTTGGCTTTGAGTGTAAGGCCCATAAGCACCTTTTTCTGTATTGAAGCCTGTAACACCCTCATCAAAATCAATGCCGAAAGAATCGAAGCCGTTGATAATTGCAGAAACGCCGTCATCAATTTCACGTTTTTTGTCGGTATCTTCAACACGAAGATAGGCAACACCGCCCGTAGCCTTTGCGGTAAGCACATCAACAAGTGCACCGAAAAGCCCGCCGATATGAAGATAGCCTGTGGGAGAGGGGGCGAAACGTGTAACACGGGCACCCTCTTTTAAATTTCTTTCGGGGTATCTTTTTTCAAGGTCTTCTATAGTTTCCGTTACATTCGGAAAAAGAAGCTCTGCAAGTTTATTTGTGTCGTAGTTCATAAAAAATTACTCCATACTAAAAATCATAATACAACATCATATTATCGCAGAAAAATAAAAAAGTATCAATAGTTTTTAACGATTTTTTTGCTATTAATCTTGTAATTATACATATTATTTGATAGAATTTTTCTAAAGAAAGCGAATTGAGGTGCTTTTATGGATAATAATTTAACCACTTTAGGCAAAAGAGAAAATGCGGTATTTATTCTGACACCTTTGTATTTGGTTTTATTTCATTTTTTTAGACAGTTTTATCTGATGGGTGAAAGCGGATTGCCCCTGTCTTTTATGATATTTTATATAGTAGGATTTATAGTTGCTGTTGTGGCAGTTTTGCGTTTCTTCCGCAGAATCATTTTGCCAAGTAAAATCCTTGAATATGATTCAATGAATTTATATATAAATAGAGGCTTGAAAGGTAAACAAATTATTCCTTGGACAGACGTAAGAAGCGTTGAAAATCTGCAGGTGCATGGCAGTCTTGATGCTTTTTTAGATGCTTTAAGAAGAGTGACCGGTATTGGCGAATTTATGGGGATTCTGAGGGCTGCGTGGGATTTATCTGCAACAGGAATTATAGTGATTAACTGTAAAGATGAATTAGTGAGAGTCCACGGAATAAAAAATGCCAGAGAAGTAAGAAATGAGCTTCATAAAATCATTTCTTCAAAAAGAAGAAGCATAGAAAATTCATTAAGGATGAGATAAATGGATGTTTCTGAGGTTAAGGTTTTAGCCAGAAGGGCAAACGGAATATTATTTGTTGCACCTGTTTTTATACTTTTAAGCGGGTTTGCCTTAGTGTACTCAATTTTGGTTCTGAATGAAGCAATCGAGCCCGATAAAGATACACTTTGGTGGATTTATATGTTTACTTTCCTTGACAGATATAAAATAAGCGGTTTCAGGCACGCCTGGGATTACAGATATGCATATAATTTTCAAATTAGTGAGGAGCTCGCTTCTGAAACCCGATTTGGTCATATTAATGATTTGGATATATTTTCTATGAGTTCCTTTGATTTATTGTTATGGGAATGTATTATAAGCTACAGTATTTATTTGCTTGTGTTTTTAGGTGTGTTCCTGCAACGTTTACTTACCCCAAGAACAATTATGGAATATGATGACCACGGGCTTTATATTTACAGAACAGGTAAGCCCGTTACGCTCTTGAGATATGAGGAGCTTTGGAGCTCTCATTCGGAAGAAGATTTTGAAAATGTTGAGCTTTGTTATCATAGAGGATTTTACAGATGCAGAAATATAAAGGTCAGTAATCCGTTTTGGGGAATAATTAAAACAGGTTCGATAAGAATAGAAATTCCCGGTGGCTTCATAAATTTAGGTGGAATTTACCATGTTAAAGAGGTTGAAAGAGAACTCAAAATAATGATAAGAAAAAATCGTAAAGCATTTTTGAATGAAATGTATGAAAATATGGAAGAAGAGCGAAGGCAAAGAGACATTGAAGAGTTAGCAAAGCATAATCCGGAGACTTGAAAATGCAAAGTGAGGGGAGTACCACCCACCGCTAACGCGGTCCCCAGCCCTCTTGCGGTGCCCAAAATTGTTTGCTCGTTATTCACTTCGCACAATTTTGACCGCTACGCCAACTCACACTCCCTGTATCGACCACAGGGCGCGGTCGTGTTCGTTGCCCCTTTTTGCTAAAGCAAAAAAGAGGGATAGGATTTTGGCATTTGAATCTGTATTGAGGGAGGGGAACTGTTTGAAATTATATATCATCCGTCATGGAGAAACATTCGGAAACTTAAACGGTGACGGCTTTTCTGAAACTGACCTTACTCCAAAGGGCGAAAGGCAAATTGCACTTTTAGGAGAACGGTTTAAAAATGAAAATATTGATAAATTCTATGTAAGCCCCTTGGTAAGAGCAGTTAAAACTGCAAATGCAGTAAGAGAATATCATAAGAATACGCCGATTATTATTGACTCTCTTCTTTTAGAAAAAGGAACTGCACCCGATTACATAGGTCTTCCCGATAAAGAAATAAAAAAGCTTTGCCCCGATGCAAAAATTAATCCTCGCACACCATTGGGTGAGGAGGATGATGAAAAAGCATATAACAGGGCAAAGGAAATAATAGAAAAAATCAAAGTCGAAAACGACTTCCCAAGCACAGTTGTCATAATCGCCCACGGAACATTTAACAGCTACCTTGTTCTTGCAGCATTGGATTTTCCCTTGAAAGAAAACTTCAATTTTTCCCATGTTAACACAGGGGTATCATTAGTTCAGACAATAAAAGAAAATGGTGTAATTAAAACAAAACTTAAATTCCTTAACGATTATTCACATCTTGATGAATTACCGCAGATGTAACCCAACGAAAAAAGAGATGGTTTTCGCCATCTCTTTTTTGTTGGGTAAAAATATAAGCCGGGTTCTGTCGTTTAAGGCAATCATCTATCTACGCCATTTGTTGCCAAATGGCTCTAGCCACCCTTCGGGGTTGCGAATAAAATTCGCTGCACGGCGCGACCCCAGTCGGTGTTGCATCGGGTAGGGTTTACATGGCAGCAATGTCTCCATTGCCCCGGTGAGCTCTTACCTCGCCTTTCCACCCTTACCGAATAAATTCGGCGGTATATCTCTGTTGCACTTTCCCTAAGGTTTCCCTCGGCTGCCGTTAGCAGTTACCCTGCCGTGAGATGCCCGGACTTTCCTCGTCTATGAATAGAGTGAGTGTGCTCGAACCACATATGGTTTAATACTGCCACTTTTCCCTGTAACATCGTTAAAACTCTTGAAAGGAGAAAGCCTTCCTGCGAGTTTTGCCTTGTTACAGAAAAAATTGCCAAGTATTAAACTTCCCAAAATATAAAATTCTTGTAAAATCTGATGTTTTAGACATATTCGGTCCGAGCACACCCACTCTTATCACATCCGCGATTGCCCATTTTACCGAGGAAGATTTTACAATAGTTTTTAATTTTAGTCAAGAGTAAATGCATATGTAAAGCAGAATTAAAAATTAGAAATTATAAATGAGAAATTGAGGGGCAAGCCGATTATAATAGCGTCGCAGACCCAAAATTTTTAATTCCTTATTTGTAATTTCTAATTTAACTTGGATAAATTTCGGTTGAAAGTGATAAAAAATTATAGTATAATGTATTTGTATAACTATGTAAAAACTTGTTAAGAGGTAGTAATTATGAAGCTTGAAGAAAAGAAGCTTTCTTCGGAAGAAATTTTTGACGGAGTTGCAATTCACCTTTTTAAAGATGAAATTCTTCTTCCAAACGGTAACAAGGGTATCCGTGAGGTGATACGCCACCCCGGTGCTGTTTGCGTTTTGCCATTTACTGATGATGGACAGGTTGTGTTTGTTAACCAGTTCAGATATGCTCTGAATAAGGTGACCTTAGAGGTTCCTGCAGGAAAGCTTGAAAAAGGTGAGGACCCTATGGAAGCAGCTCTCAGAGAGCTTTCCGAGGAAACAGGACTTACTGCAAATAACATTTTCCCGATTGGTGATTTGTATACAACACCTGCTCTTATTGATGAAGTAATCCATATGTATATTGCAACGGATTTAGTAGAGGGTGAACAGCATCTTGATGAGGATGAGTTCGTTAACACTCTTAAAATGCCCTTGAGTGAAGCGGTTGATATGGTTATGAACGGTGAAATTAAAGACTCCAAAACCCAGACAATTATTTTAAAAGCAGATAAATATTTTGAAAAGGAGAAAAGTAAATGAATACAATGAAAAAATCTATTGCAATTTTCCTTGCGGTATTATGTTTGTTATCAGCTCTGTCTGTATCTTCTTTAGCCGCAACAAAATATAAATCATATAACGGAAAATATGGTTTAATGATTCCTGTTGAGGATGATTATAAAACTCAATGCGAAAACTACCATGTAAAAACTGATAAAGGCTCTTTAACCTTTAAATTCGATAGTAAGGGAAAAAACAATACTTATTTTGGCTTTACTATTTATTCCGACGAGGAAAGGCAGAATATTATTATAAATAAAAACGGTGCTTTCCCCAAGGTTGACAGTACAGGAAGCCTTACCATTGATTTTTCAAAGCTTGAAAGCGGAATATATTATGGTTTAACTTTTACATATATTCAGAAGGATGGCGACCTTATAATTGATAAGGACAGTATATTCCAATTTCAGATTAATCTTAATAAAATTGCAAACGTTACTCCTAAAATAACAGAGGCACAGGCTCTTTATTCGGGGAACTACATTAAGTGGAAAAAGGTTACTTATGCAGATTTTTACAGAGTTTACAGAAAGCAAGAGGGAACGGATTACGAAATAATTGCTGATGTAACAGAACGTGAATATACAGATAAAACTGCTGTAAAAGGTGAAAAATATATTTATACTATAAGAGCATTTGACGAAGAGTGCTACAGTAAACGTAACAAAAACGGTGTTGATTTGATTTACCTTGCACCGCCGAAATTCTTTGATGCTCCCGAAACTCTTGAAGATAACACAATTAAGATTTCCTGGGAAGCAGTTAAGGGTGCGAAGAAATACAGAGTCTACAGAAAAACTGAGGATGCCAAAAAATACACCCGTATTGCAACAGTTGGCGGTGATGTTTTAGAATACACCGATAAAGCTTCTAAAAAAGATGGGGAAACCTATATTTATGCAGTAAAAGCTGTGAACGGAACTAATGCCGGTATTCTTTCAGCGAAAAACAAAATTACACTTTTTGGTGTTAAAAAGGCGGTTGCCTTTGGCGTTGGAGAAACAGTTAGTGTTAAGTGGGACACTATTGAAAATGCCACGGATTACAAGCTTTTTAAGAAAAATGCCGATGGTCAGTGGGATTTGGTTTATTCGGGTGTTGATACAAATGAATATATTGATACTGATGTTTCAACAGGCAATAAATATAATTATTCACTTGTTGTTGAAAAGGATGGTCAGTACAGTAGCTTTGATACAAAAGGCGTGACTGCTTATTGCCTTGGAGAGCCTAAAATCACTACGATTAAATCAAGCATTGATAATAGCGTATATCTCAAATGGAATAAAATTGATGGTGCAACAAAGTATAATATATACAGAGAATCACCCTTTGAGGATTATAAGCTTATAGGCACAACAACAAAAACAAGCTTTTATGATAAAACAGAGAAGGAAAGCAACTATTTCTACACCTATTATGTAGAAGCAGCTAATGAATACGGCGAGGGTGTTTCGGGTAATAATATGCGTACCCACTTATATATGAGAGCTCCCGAGCTTGTTTCTCTTAAATGGGATAGCGGAAATGTTATTAAATGGAAGCGTGTTGCAGGTGCAACCTCGTATGTGATTATGAGAAGAACGCCGTCAGGTGAGTTCAAGATAATTGCAGAGGTTACCGATGTCCTTTCTTATAAAGATAAAACTGCTAAGAAGAAATCAAAGTATTATTACACTGTTGCTGCAATGAACGGCAAATATCAAGGTGCTTATGAAAGCGGCTTGAGAGTTAATTGATGATAAAAAATATCCCGACATCTTTGAAATTCACAAAGATGTCGGGATATTAATTTGTTTATTTTACTCTGTCAAGCATACCCTTTTTATACATAAATAATGCACCGCCTACGGAAGCAATAATACCTACGAAAAGGAGTGTGCTTGCGCCCATTGTGGGAGCGAAGACAAGAACGATTATCATAATGATAATAGGGAAGAATGAAATTCTCCAGTGCTTGATAAAGTAGCCTGCGCCAAGAGCACCGAAAAGTGCGGGGAGAACCTGTGCAAATGCGGGCTTAAGAAGAGCGTTGTCAGAGAATTGTTGAAGAACAGGTGCAAAAGCAATAACGCCTATTGCAAGAATAATTGTTGTAACAATAGAGGATGTTGCAATAGCGATTGTTGAAACAACCTCGCCTTCTTCAGAGTTTGCTTTAACATCTGCACCCTCCATAGCATTAATTGCACAAGGAAGCTTAAGGTTTGCGATGTTACCTGTAACGAAAGAAAGATATGTACCGCCTGCACCAAGCATAGGTGTGTAAACAATAACTTCAACAACTGCAACTGTCCAATAAGTAGGAATAAGCTTAAGCAGTCCTGCAAGAATACCGTTTATAGGCGGGAAAACATTAAGGTAAAGGCAAATGCCTATAGGGAACATAAGAAGTGCACAAAGTGCGGTAACAGTTGAAATTCTGCCCCAGGAATGAACTCGGTCAAAATATGATTTATTTGTCTTTTTAGCCATTTTTAACCCCTCCATTCAAATGTTGCGATTTCTTCGGGAAGAACATTGAAGAAAACGATTGCGGCAACCATTGCGATTATCATACCAATAGGCATAACGAAAGGCTCTAACCAGGTGAGCTTGAGCTTCTTTGCAAGAATTTCAAGTGCGATTGAAACAACAATAGCAACAACAAGCGTGATTATTGAAAGTACACCTGCACCGTCACCAAAGGTTTCGGGCTTACCTGCACCGATAATTGCACGAGCGATGAATGCACCTATAAGACCAATGAAAATTGCGGGAGTTGCAAAGTCGTTGATAAAGCCGTTAAGACTTCTCTTTTTCTTTGCGTCTGCAGGTGCATTTTCAGATGCTTCTGCTTTAGGAGCTTCTTTCTTGCCTGCCTGAAGGAGCTTTTTGTGAAGAGGCTTTGCAACAAAGGGGAGAATAACGAGGGAAAAGCAGATACCGAGGGTCATAACCCATGCGACGCCTGCATAAACCTCAGGATCAGTAACGGGAACTGCCATACCGCCTTCGTGGCCGAAAGCTTCCATTGCAGCTTCTGCAGCAGTTGTTTCATACATTAAGTTACCGATAACAGAAAGGCGAACCCAGGGGATAACGGGACCTAATGCGGGAACAAGAGCAATAATTGTTGCAAGAATGGAAAGTGCGGAAGGAATAGTAAAGAGTGCACTTGAAGTAATAGCGTTACGCAGCTTTGATTTATCCAAGCCCAGGGCTCTACCTTGCTTATATGCTTTAACAAGGAAGAAAACAGATTGGGCAAGGACAAAAAGGATAACTGCACCCGCTATAAGATACAGCGCGGTTGAATACTTGAAATCCATATTTATCACTACCTTTTAAAAATATGTTAATAGTTTAACAGTATAGAGCGAAATTGTCAATAATTATCGAATGCCCTACAGCTTTTTATTTATACAAATAATGCCATTATGGGTTATATCGACAATCCCATAGCAACCATCTCTCAAGCTACCGGGATTGAAAAAATATATTCCGTCTTTATAAGAGCTATATGGGATATGGGTATGCCCGTAAAGAACAATGTCACATTTTTCGCTGACTGCTTCAAGCTGTAAATCCGTTAAACCGAATTTAACATTCTGAATATAGCCGTGAGTTGCTAAGATTTTTTTATTGCAAATTACACGGATATCTCTATCGGGAAGGAAAGAAGATAAATCACAATTCCCCCTTACTCCGATAAAGGCTTGTTCTCTGCCGTAAACAAGCTGTGCTTCTTCAAATTCATTTGCACCGTCTCCTAAGAAATAAACAACCTCAGCAGTTGGTTCTTCTACAATAGCGGAGAAAAGGTTAATGTTATGACGGTGAGAGTCAGAAAGTACAAGTATTCGCATACATAATCAACCCCTTTGTTCATATATTGTAGTAATTATATAACATTTAAGTGGGGGATTTCAATGAGCAATTTCAATAATGAGAAAATTGATGTAAACGAGTTGATGAAAAAAGCGAAAAACAGTAAAAATCTTGATACCAACGAGGGCTTGGATGAATTTATAAATAATAATTTAAGTGAAGAGCAGGCGAATGCAGTAAAAAATCTTCTTAAGGATGAAGAAAAAACAAAAGCTCTTTTAAACAGCGATGCAGCTAAAGCTATTTTTAATAAATTTTTCGGAGGAAAAAACAATGGCTGATTTTGACTTGAATGCCATTTTAAATTCCTTAACGCCTGATGATATTGAAAATTTAAAGCAGACTGCTGCATCGGTTTTAGGTGGTGTAGGTGGAAACGAACCGCCCAAGCAAGAAAATCAAGCAGAGCAAAAACAAGAACAAAATCAATTTAATTTTGATGATTTATTGAAGAATATGGGCGGTTTGGGTGGACTCGGTATGCCTGATTTAAGTCAGCTTTCTGCTATATTACCGATTTTGCAAGCCTTTAATTCCCATGATGAGAGGTTGGATTTTATAAACGCTTTAAAGCCCCTTTTGTCAGAGGAACGGCAGAAAAAAGCTGATGAAGCAACAAAGCTTGTTAAATTGATGTCCGTTTTACCTCTTTTAAGAGAAAGGGGAATAATGTAAATGGCAGATTATTCATACCAGGACCTTATGAAAATGCAGAATGATGCAATCCGCAGAGCAGAGGATATGCAGAGAAGAGCAAGGCAAAGTGCAGGACTTGAAAGGGAAAGAGGAGAAAATCAGCATAACCAAACTGCAAAAAAAGAAGAACCCCGAAGAGTTCCTATGCCTAACGATTATTTAGAAAATTTAAAGCATTACGGCTCAAATTCTTCAAAAACAGAAAATGAACCGAGAGAGAAAGAAGAAACAAAAAAAGAAAATAAAAAAGAATACAAAAATGAACAAAGCAACAATCAACCGAAATTTCAGAATAGCTTTGAAGATAAAATGAAAAGCGTTTTCGGAGATTTGAATATAGACAGCGATAAGGCACTTTTGTTATCACTCATTTTGCTTTTATCGGAAGAAAAGGCTGATGAGCTTTTGATAATGGCATTGATTTATATGCTTACATAAAATAAAAGTAACGCAAAGCTATCCCTCTTTTTTCGTGAAACGAAAAAGGAGGGGGGACCGCCCATGAACATACTTAAATTTATTGGTGGATGTATTTCGTGCTTGTTTGTGTTTTATAAAACTAACTTAATCGGGGTGGTGGGTGGTACAAAGCAATAGAAAGTAATAAAAAGGTACCACCCACCATTCCGTCCGAACACAATGCAAATATTATATATTTTTTACCCGGAATTTACTTTTTGCAAATGGTAACTATGTTCAAGAATGGTCCCCCCTCCTTTTTGCAAGCAAAAAAGAGGGATAAGCTTCGCAACACTTTTACAGGACCATTTTATAAAACAATCAACTAAACTGCACTTTTAATAAGCTCTAAAACACCATATATACTGAAACAACCGAAAACTATATTCAGAAAAGATGGCAGGTAAAACCACTTTTTTATATTTTCGGTATCTGCAAGTCTTGCTATTAAATAAAGACTTTGAACCACAATGATAATACCGGCAAAGGGTACATATATAAACCATGAAACCATATCCACTAAAAGAAGTCCGAGGAAGAATGAATGTTCAAACTCACCGTAAGGAGTAATCAATTCTGCTTCTGAAATCATAAATAAAATATGTGCGAAAAAGTAAAATCCTGTAATAAAGAGCGTTATATAGGTAAATATTTTAAATCTCTCGTCTTCTTTATCAAATGTTTTCATATCTACCTCTCCTTTCAATTACAGTATATAAAAACCAAAAGAAAAAAGATGCCCAATGTAATAATTGGACATCTTTTTGTAAATTTTGGGTATTTTTATTAAATTAAAGGTCTAAAAACTCTTTTTTGCACTGGTCTTGGAGAGCAAATCTTTCAACAATAGCCCAGAGATTTTCGTCTGTAATTGTGTTGATTCTCTTACCGCTTGCAGTTGCCAGCATATAAAGCTGAGCTGCTTTTTCAACAGTTTCGATAAGTCCGAAGGTTTCGTCCATATCCTTACCTGCACCGTAGATACCGTGAAGACCCCAGATAACAAGTCTGTATTCTTCCATTTTCTTTGCAGTTGCAATACCGATTTCATTGTTACCGCAAACCATCCAGGGAAGAACGCCGATACCATCGGGGAAAACAACGATGCATTCAGTACACATTTCCCAAAGTGTGTGAGTGAATTTCTTTTCGTCAAGCTCGTGGATATGGTTCATTGCAAGAGTGTATGTAGGATGAGAGTGCATAACAACTCTGTTTTCGGGGTTAGCTTTAAGTCTTGAAATATGGCTCATAAGGTGAGCAGGAAGCTCGGATGTGAACTTACCGCCATCTTTGTAGCCCCAAAGAAGCTCTGCGGTTGTACCGTCCTTTGCGATACGGATAATGCCAAGGTTTGTTTCGGGGTCAACCTCAACATTTTTGAAGTATTTGCCTGTGCCTGTAACGATAAAGATTTTGCCTGTAAGATAAGTTGCGTCAAAGCCTGTGGGGATTTCGCGGATAACATTGTTAAGGTCAAGGTATTCTGCAACTTCTTCCTCTTCGAGCATATAGCTGATGTTACCGCCGTTCCTTTCGTCCCAGCCCTGACGGTACATATTAGCGGTTGCTCTTTTCATTTCTTCCACAAAGGGAGCTGTTAAAATGTCTTTCATACTCTTTTCACCAATACCTTTTCTTCATATTCTTTGATTTCTTTAAAGTAATCATTTTCAACATTTTCTCTTGCGAGATATTCTGCCCAGATGTCACCGAAGGGAGCAGTTTTCATTTCTTCCTGTAGACACATAAGCTCTGTGAATGAGCTTTCTTTCTGAAGAGCTTTCATTTTATCTGTGGGTAAAAGAAGTGCATTGAGAAGTGCTTTCTGAACATTTCTTACGCCTGTTACCCAAGCAGAAATTCTGTTTATTGAAGCATCAAAATAGTCTGTTGCAATGAACACTCTGTCAAGTGCATCGTGGGAAACGATTTCCTTTGCAATTTCCTTTGTTTCGTCATCAAAAATAACAACGTGGTCAGAGTCCCAACGAACACCTCTTGTAACGTGGAGAGCAATTTTCTCATTGAAGAGAAGAAGAGAGGAAATTTTATCGGAAACTAATTCTGTGGGATGATAGTGGCCGTTACCCATAAGGGGAGTTATGCCCTTGCTTGCAGAATAGGAAAGGCAGAATTCTGCAGAACCGACAGTATAGCTTTCAAGACCAATGCCGAAAACCTTTGATTCAAGGGTTACATAAACCTTTGATTTATCGTAGGGTGTGCTGAGGATTTCATCAAGAGATTTTTTAAATCTTGCTCTCGGAGAAAGTCTGTCAGCAGGGATATCTTTATAGCCATCGGGAATCCAGATGTTCATAACGCATGGAACACCTGTTTCCTCGGCAAAGTATTCGGAGATTTTAAGACAAGCCTTGCCGTGCTCAACCCAGAATTTTCTTACCTCTTCATCAGGTGAGGAAAGGGTAAGACCATCCTTAACCATTGCATGAGAAAAATATGTAGGGTTAAAGTCGATACCCATATTTCTTTCTTTTGCAAAATCCACCCATTTTTTGAAGTGCTTGGGTTCGAGTGCGTTTCTGTCGGCGAATTCGCCGTCAGAGAAAATTGCGTAGCTTGCATGAAGATTAAGCTTTTTCTTGCCGGGAATGAGAGAAAAAGCCTTGTCTAAGTCTGCCATAAGCTCTTCGGGGGTGGTAGCTTTGCCGGGGTAGTTACCGGTTGTCTGAATACCGCCGGAAAGACTTTCTTTACTGTCAAAGCCAACAACATCATCACCCTGCCAGCAATGAACAGAAATTGTTACATCCTTAAGGGTATCGAGGGCTTTTTCCGTATCAACGCCAAAAGAAGAATAAATCTTCTTTGCTTCTTCATATCTTGACATTAGAAAACCTCTTTTCAGTAAATGTTTTATTACAAGTTTACATACACAAATAGTATATATTTACTAAGATGAAAAGTCAATGAAGAGAGTAACAAAATTTGGAAAATTTCATAGTATACCACGATAGGAGTTGATATTTTGAAAAAAACAGTTCTTCCTGTATCATTCTTTTTTGGTGCAAATAATAAAGCAGGGTATTGCTCACTTTATAACAGTCTTTATGACCCATACATAGAAGGGAAGCATTTTATATTAAAGGGTGGTCCCGGTACGGGTAAATCTACCCTTATGAGAAAGGTTGCAGAAAAGGCGGAAAGAAAGGGCTATTACGTGGAGCGAGGCTTTTGCAGTGCAGACCCGAACTCTCTTGATGTGGTGTTAGTTCCCGAAATTAATTTTTCTATATGTGACGGTACTGCTCCTCACACCTTTGACCCGAAAATGCCGGGTGTAAGTGAGCATATTATTGATTTAGGCGTTGCCTGGGACAGAAAATATCTTAATACCCATATTCAAGAAATCGGAAAGCTTATGAAAGAAAATGCTCTTCAGCATAAAAAGACAGTTGAGTTTTTGAGAGTGGCATCTGCTATTGAGGTGGAAAGCACTGCAATTTGTGCTGAATTTATTGATGAAGAAAAGCTTATGCGATATGTTAAACGACTTGCTAACAGAATAATTCCCGAAAAGAACAATGAGAAAAAAGGAAGAATTAATAAAAGGTTTTTAAGTGCAGTTTCACCCGAGGGGATTGATGTTAAATACGAAACCGTTGTTGCTTTATCGGAAAAGATTATCACCATTGAGGATGAATTTTCTGTTGTTTCGCCCTTTATTGCGGAATATATAAGTAATTTTGCCATAGAACAGGGCTATGATGTTTATCAATGCTATTGCCCATTGTTTCCCAATATGAAAATCGAGCATATTATTATTCCGCAGCTTAAAACCGCAATTTTTACCCAGAACAGCTATCATTATTCCATTGATGATGGTGAACGCCTTGTTCATGCTACACGCTTTTATGATAAGGAAAGCTTTTATGCAAATAAAGAAAAGCTCGCTCTTCAGAAAAGAGCGAAGCGAGAATTGATTGATGAAGCGGTCAGAAAGCTTTCCATCGCAAAAGATATCCATGATCAGCTTGAAGATTATTATATTAAAGCAACGGATTTTGATGTGATAAATGAGATTGGAGAGAAGATATTGAGAACAATTTAGCTGCCGGTCACCAGTCGCCGGCTGCCAGAAAGCATAAAAAGAATTCAGGACAAAAGTGTCTTGAATTCTTTTTATAATTGCGTCGCAGACCCGAAACTTGCCACTTGCCACTTTCAATTTGCAACTTTTATAAATTTCTACGCCAATGAAAAAGATATTGCTGAGCTATTCCTTCCGTGCCTTTGATACATTCGGGGAGACCTTCGGGGTAAAGCTCGGCAACAATTCTTTTTACCCATACATCAACGGGAAAAGCCTCTGTTCTGCCGAAGCCGTAAAGGAGGGCGCATTGAGCAACCTTTTCGCCAACGCCCTTTATTTTTAAAAGCTCATTTTTTGCATCCTCAAAAGTCATTGTTTTAACTTTTTCTAAGTTTACTTCACCGCTTGAGATTTTTCTTGCAGCATCAATAATATATTTAGCTCTGAAGCCGGAGCGAATAACAGCCAAATCCTCTACCTCAAGAACCGCCAATTTTTCGGGAGTGGGGAAAGAGTAACCGCCATCGATTTTTTCACCGAAATTTTCGCAAAGTCTGTCAATTATGCCTTTTATTCGGGGAATATTGTTGTTGGCGGAGATTATAAAAGAGCAAATTGCTTCCCACTCATCCTGCTTTAAAATTCGTATTCCCGGATAGGTTTTACAAGCGGTGATGAGATTTTTATCATCATAAGAGGAAATAATTTTTTCATAATCTCTTTCCAAATCAAAATATTTAATCCAAAAAGCTTCAAAATCTTCCTTTGTTGTGTTGAAAAAAATGATTTTATTATTTTCCTGCTTTAAGGAAAGAAATTTATCACAGGCAACTCCCTGCCAGATACCGTTTTCGGTTTCTTTCCATCTAAATGCTTGACCACAGTCAAGACAAAGCGAAATATTAAGGTGTTCCGCATCAGTTAAAATAATATTTCCGTCAATAGATTGAATGTTCATTTTATCACCGAATCAAGATTACCACATTTGAAAAAAACAGTAAAGTTTTTTGTCAACGGGTTTTCAGAAAATTTAATATTTTCTACGTTTTCAACAGTATTTTCAAGCTGGTTTTGTGGCCTTTTGTGATTGTGTATTTTTAACAACGAACATTTATTTTCGGGGTTATAAAACAGTTTCCGTTTTGTATAATTTGTAAAGTTGGTACAACAAATCGTATATTTTACAATATTACAAAATTTGTCAAAAAAGCGTATAAAATGTCGAAAACCTATTGTTATATAGGGTTTACAGGGTGGGTTATAAACATTTTGAACACAGTTTTGAACAATTTTTCGAGGAAATACGAATATACAAATTGTATAATTTTGAGTTTGTCATTTTTGCCAAATACTAAAAATGTTTACTGAAATCGTAAAATTTTTATATTCTTTTTTTGCAAAAAAATGTTACAGCTTGTGAAAAAATAGCCAAACTTTTGGTGGTGAAAAAAATAAAATTTATGGTATAAAAGACAAAATAAAATCACACCATAAAAAAGAGTAGTTATGTTTAAAAAAGGAGAAAGAAAAATGATAAAAGGCGTTAATAAACAGGTTCTGGAAATCAGTGAAACTCAGAACGGATTTTTTGAAAAAGCAATTTTTTTTGTGAAGCCTGAATATAGCGGAATGGGCGAGGGTAGACTCAGAGAAAGTGCAAGAAAAGAAATAGAAAATGCGGGCAAACCGCCTGTAAGGCATTATAAATATAAAAATGAACGAATAAAAAGCATTGTAAAAATAACAGCAGTTTTCGTTTTTGGTGTGATTATCGGGATTTCGTCGGCAACTCTTTTTTGAGTTGCCATTTGCTTTGATGTGTGATAGAATACTTTAGTATTAAAGGCGGTGATATAATGAGATATAAGCATATTTTCTGGGATTTTAACGGTACAATTATTGATGATGTTCATAACGCTCTTTCCTGCGTTAACGATATGCTTGAAAGAAAAGGTATGAAGCCGATTAATCTTACAGAATATTATGATTATGTTGAAACCCCCATTATAAATTTCTATTACAGAATATTACCACCTGAAGAAGTGGATTTCACCGAGATTTCAAGACAGTATCATTCTGACTATGCCCGTCATTTAGAAGAAACGACCCTTGCGGATGGGGTAGAGGATTTATTAAAAGAGTTAAAGGAAAATGGTGCTCACCAATACATAATTACCTCTAATTTTATTGGTGAAACTGTTGATTTAGTGAAAAAATTCGGCATTTTCTCTTATTTTGATGAGATTTTAGGTGCAGATAATACTCTTGCAGAAAGCAAAATCGAAAGAGCAAAGGTCTTTTTTGATTTGAAGGGCATAAACAGAAATGATGCCATTCTTATCGGAGATACTCTTCATGACCTTGAAACTGCCAACGCTTTAGGAATAGACTGCGTTCTTGTTGCCTACGGTCATCAAGGAAGAAAACTCCTGGAAGAGCATAATGCCTATACTGTGGCAGATTTGAAAGAAGTAAGAAATGTAGTTTTCGATAAAAGAACGGTCGATTTTCATGCTCATTCAACCTGTTCTGATGGAACATTTACTCCGTCAGAGCTTGTGGCCCATGCAAAAAAATGCGGTCTTTCTGCTTTTGCTCTCACGGACCATGATAGCGTTGACGGAATTAAAGAAGCTCAGAAGAGAGCAGAAGAAATCGGAATGGAGCTTATACCGGGTATTGAATTTTCTGCTGCAGAAAAAACTGAAACTCATATTATAGGCCTTTTTATAGACCCGGAGAACGAAACATTACTAAAAACCATAGAAAAGCTTAAAGGTAGCCGAAAAAGACGAATGGAAGAGGTTTGCAGTAAACTCAGAGCTTTAGGCTTTGATATTACTCACGAGGAGGCATTATCCCTTGCAGGCGGTAAATTTGTTGGCAGGGCTCATATTGCAAAGCTTATGGTAGAAAAAGGCTATTGCGAAACTGTCAGAGAGTGCTTTGATAAATATATCGGCCTCGGAAAACCTGCGTATGCGGAGAAAAACGAGCTTTCTGCAGTTGAAGCGGTAAAATCAATTCGTGCCGCAGGTGGACTTGCTTACCTTGCTCATCTTAATCAGACGGGTTATGATACGGAGCAGCTTGAAAAGCTTTTAATTCAGCTGAAAGGTGCCGGGCTAAATGGTATTGAGGGCTATTATCCCGAATATACGCCCCGGCATATTGCCGAATACAGAGCTTTGGCGGAAAAGCTTTCACTTTCGCTTTCGGGCGGTTCGGATTTCCATGGGGGAATGAAGCCCCATATTTCAATGGGAACAGGTAAAGGGGATTTGAGTATTCCTTATTATGTTTTAGAAAATATGAAAGGAATTCTCAGCCGTCAGTGATTAAAACTCCAAAAAACAGTAAAAAATATATCTGTGTATAAATTAATGCACAGATATATTTTTCTTTTTGGTGACGCTTATGAATTTGGAAATTAAAATTAAAGGTAAAGCCATAATAAAAGGCGATACTTTCAGATTGTTTATTATTTCACTTTTCAGCTTTGTTTTAAGACGAGGGAGCTTTGCGTTATGGCTGTATTGTATTATCAATTTGTTTAAAAGTGGCATATTGAATTCATATCTTGATAGCTACAATAATGCTTTTGTTTATTCAGTCGTTTCTTTTGATATTGCCTTTGTAACGGCAATTTTATTTCTGTTTATTTGTGCATTGAAAATAGGCGAACAGTTTTTATATTTTATTAAAGCATCCGGGGGAAAGGGCAGAACAGGGCTTCTTTTCAGTTTTTTTACCTTTGAAAAAAGCTTCAGAGCTTTTTCTCTTTATGCAAGGCTTACCTTTCTGAAATTTGCCTGGCTTTTATATTTCCTTTTACCCTGTGTTGTGTGCTATGGGTTAGCTTTTTATTTATATACTGGGGATAATATTTCACCTGTTGTTTTTTATATTATGTTAGCGGGTTCGTCACTGCTTTTATCATTTTGCATGTTTATGTGGCGAGTGGCCTTTTTCAGATATAATGCGGCACCGTATTATGTTTGTCTTAATAAAGATATAAGTCCTAAAGCTGCCGTTAAAAAAAGTATAAATTTCACTGATGGATTTCTTAGGGATAGTGTACTTTTAGAAAGCTCGTTTTTTGCTTGGTTTTTAAGCTGTGGCTTTGTTATACCCATTATTTATGTGATTCCGTATTTTAAGCTTTCAAAAGCCTTATTTGTTGTTGAAAGCTTGAGCTTAAAGGCTTACCCCAAAAGAAAAACACAGTATGCAATAAATTATTTGAGATTAAAATAAACAAACCCCTTAATGCAAATTTTTGCATTAAGGAGTTTGAAATGTATATTAGATTTATTTCTTTCTTGCTGCAACCTCAGCAACCATTTCTGCCTGGCGTTTTTCTGTAATAGTATAGAAAAACATAGGAACTGCACAAGCAAACATACTGATAACACCTGAAAGAACAAGCATATTCCAGAGTGTCTGTTTACCTTCTGCAGAGATGAAGCCTGTTTCAGCATTGATACCTGCTGCAGCAAAGGAGATAACACCGATGAAAGCACCAACAGCCATACCGATTTTGTTGATAAGTGTCTGCATAGCGAAGCAGATACCTTCGCCACGTTCACCTGTTTTCCATTCAAGGTAGTCAACTGTGTCACCAATCATAGCGTAGGTGATGATGTTGTTAACACCTTGGGGAATGCCGAGAAGAACAAGCCCGATAGCAGCAATAACAAGCTTCCAGGGAGCATCGTAGCCAACGAAATACATAATTGCCATTACAATACCACCGAAAATGTGAACTGCAATATAACCCCATTTCTTTGTGAATTTCTTACTCAACCAGGGAACAAGAATTGATGCAACAAGTCCGCCGGGAACAACAAGAAGAGTTATAAGGCTATACATACCTTCGTTCTGAAGAACATATTTTGCAAAGTAAAGACCACCTGTATATGTATAAACCATTCTTGCACCGCCGAGGATACCGGAGAGA
Organism: Acutalibacteraceae bacterium; assembly: GCA_045541435.1. Taxonomy (GTDB): domain Bacteria; phylum Bacillota; class Clostridia; order Oscillospirales; family Acutalibacteraceae; genus DTU089. The sequence continues at coordinate 35,929 of JAZQJD010000002.1, read as the reverse complement.
ACAATAAGAAGAAGCTCTTTGTTCTTGAAGAGAAGCTTGATGTTGTGACCGAAGCTGGGAGGATTATCGTCTGCTGTAAAGCGTTCTTTAGTGTGCTTGAAGCCGTAGAAGAACATCGGAATTGCAGCAACAACAAGAATAACTGCAGCAATGAAATATGTCCATTTAAGAGTGTCAGCGTTTGCGATTTCCTGGCCTGCAATAACAGTGCCAACAAAAGCTTTAGCAGCTTCAGCATCTACGCCCTTATCAGCCATAATCTGCTTAATACCCTCTGCTGTATCGGGGTATTTATATTTAGCTGTAATAGCACCTGTGATAATTGGGAGGAAGACAGTAACAATACCTGCACCCAATGTGCAAAGAAGACGGGTAACGGTAAGAAGATTGCCTCGAACAACCGTGTCGTTTGTCATACAGGTTGAAAGGCCCCAATAAGGAACGTCTGCAACTGTGTAAGCAACTGACCATAAAATATAAATAATTGCTACAGCAACAAAGGACCAATGTGCTTTTGCCTGGAAAACGGGCAGGAAGCAAGCGATTGTCATAATAGCGATGGGGAAAGCCATCCATTTAAGATAGGGCCTGCATTTACCCCATTTTGTACGGGTTTTGTCAACAATAGAGCCCATAATAGGGTCATTGAAAGCGTCAAAAATACGAGTGCCGAGCATAAGGTATGCAACAGCCATTGAACCGGCAATATTACCGATTGTAACACCCTCTGCACCGAAAAGAAGTGCATCTGTGAGGAAAATTGTCAGATATGAACCGATGATGGTGCATATAAAGTTCTGACCGAAGCCTGCAATACCGTAAGCAAGAGCTTCTTTGGGTTGGAGATTGCCGTCATTTGGAGTTGTGCCGTAAAGCTTATGAAGCAATCCGTTGATTTTTGAATTCATTCCATATTCTCCTTTATACAAATTAAATTATAACCTTATTATATAACTTTGCACTTTGCGCTTTGCATTATGCACTTTTATATCGCTTCAACAGTTTTCATAACAATTGGTTCAACAGGTGTGGAGCGCTCTCCGCCGAAGCTCATTCTACGGTCTATTTTGAGGAAATTGTCAACAGTTTCCATACCTTCAATAACTTTGCCGAATGCGGCATACTGACCGTCAAGGAAGGTGCAGTCCCCATAGCAGATAAAGAACTGACTGCTTGCAGAGTTGGGGTTTTGTGAACGCGCCATAGAAATAACACCACGAGTGTGGGAAAGGGTGTTATTTACACCATTCATTGCAAACTCACCTTTGATATTTTCGTCGCTTCCGCCGCAGCCTGTTCCCTCGGGGTCGCCGCCCTGAGCCATAAAGCCGTCAATTACACGGTGGAAGGTAAGACCGTTATAGAAACCGCTTTTAACCAGCTTCAAAAAGTTTTCGCAGGTGATTGGTGCTTGCTGGGGACAAAGCTCGATAACAAAGCTTTCGCCGTTTTCCATAGTTACTTTAATGTTTTCCATTTTATATAAATCTCCTTAGTTTGTAGTTACAGGATTGAGAACGAAGTTTTCTGAAACTGTTGCAGTAGTTACAGAGTCCATTTCGAGCAATTTGTTTCCGTCCTTGTCAACGCCCGGGATTGTGGAAACATCTGCAATATAGGTGTAGGAATAATCAACGCTTACGGGTATCCCTGAAAGCTTATCAATTTTTGAAATGATAACGCCGTCCTTGAAGGTAACCTTGTTTAATACGGAGGTTTCTTTTCCACTTTCTTTTTCGCTGAGGTCGGGCACATTAAATACCTTTGCGTATGATACCGACTGTCTTCTGAGGGTAGAATTTTCATAGCCTGTTGGGTATTCATCACCGATATAAGTGTCGGTATTCATTGTAACCTTTCTTATGATGTAGCCATCTTCTTCATAGCATTCAATACTCTTAATATCATAGAGTGTAAGGAAGCAGGAATTAGAAAGGTTATTAACAGGGAATGCAGCAAAGTGGCTACGACGTTTTGCAATAGTTGTTGTGGTGGTTTTGGGGTTGTACAACTCTTTTGCTTCTTTTCTCATAGCTGCAATGCTTGCATTGATTTCTGCTTTTTGGTCAGCAGGGATAAACACACCTGCAAAGCCACCTAAGGCATCTTCGAGATAATCACAGGTTTTGTTTGTGTATTGGTCGAAGGGCATATTTGTAACATTAAGGGATGCATCGGGAGCATTTCTTGTTGTTACGATCATGGATTTGCACTGAGTTGTTGCGGTTTTAGTAAAACCGGGACGAACAGCTTTAACATTGTTAAGCTCGCTTTTGAAAAGTGCAAGGTTGAAATCGGCGCTTGTTATTTCAACATCAACACCCATAACAATGCAAAGAACCAGTTTAACATCTTCTATTGTTGAAAAACCATCGCCATCAAGGTCATAGACAAAGTTTTCACGGGGTTGTTCAAGACCGGCAGAAACTCGTAAAACAGTTCTGGCGTCGGTAAGGTTAACGCTGCCGTCACCATTAAAATCGTAGCATGAAACAATTTCTTCCTTGGTAACAGCTGCAAACGCATTCAGCGAGAAAGCTGAAAAGAATATGCATACCATAAGAAATATACTAAGAGCTTTTTTCATAAGAAGTACACCTTTCAAAAATTATTTAAAGTTAAATGCCGCTTTTAAGAATTTAAGGGTTTGCTCGACGATTAAATCATCGCTTTCGGTTGCCTGCTTTCCGGTGTAAATAAAAAATCTTTCTTTATAGTAGTCGCAAGCAGTTGAAAATTGGAGCATCATAAAAATATTATCAAGCAAAAATGCAAAAAAGGCGGGGTTAATGTCATTACGGACATCACCGGTTTCCTGTGCTTTGCTGATAGTTACTGTATAAATTGAAGCGGAAACAGCTTCAATTCTTTGAGAGATTCCATTTAAAAAATCTGAATTGTCGCTTGTAGTTAATTGACAGTAAAGCTTGATTAGTTCGGGATTCTTTCTTGAATATTTCAATAACTCCCGGATAATCGTTTCCGCTTTCACGATAATATCTTCTGATGAGTCTGCCAAGCTTATCAAAAGTTCTTCTAAAGAGGACAAGCCTTCGTGAACTACCATTGAAAACATAGTTTCTTTGTTTTCGAAATATTTATAAATAGAGCCGACACTGATACCTGCTTTTTTAGCGATTTGCTGTATAGATGTGTTTTCAAATCCGTTATCAGCAAACTCCTTAATAGCAACATTTAAAATTCTGTCCCGCTTTTCTTTAGGTATTTTATCAAATGTAGCCTTGCACAGTTGAATGTTCTGACTCTGGGTTTCATTAGTAGCCATTTTACACCTCATAGTTAACCCAATTATATAGAATATAATAACATCTATGCATGTAAAAATCAATGAAAAAACAAGAAAAGCACATCCAAAAATACGCTCTTTTTTTTGGTTAGAGTTGATAAAAGATGTTAACAGTATATTAATGTTATCAATGGTGTTTTAATAAAAAATGAACAAGAGGAAAATGTCGAAATTTTAGTAACATTTATTTCATAAAATGTTATTGAAATAAGCAAGGTTATATATTATAATACAATAGATGTAAAACAATAAAAACCATTGGAGGTTATTCCATGAAAAAAACAAGTTCAAAAACAAAGGTGTTGTTGACACTTCTTGTTACTTTACTTGTGATAGGTGCAATGGCAGTTGTTTCTTTTGCTGCTGATAAAGAGGCATCCTATGATAACAAGTACGGTCAGATTGTTCCTACAGATTCAAAGCTTGAAGCTCGTAAGACAAGCTTTTCTTTCTATGGAGATAAGGCAACTCTTTACTTTATGCGAATCAGCGAGGGTAAAAGTAACGCAAACTATGCTGTTGAAATTTATTCCGACAAGGCTTGCACTCAGCTTATCAGAAGTATGTCGGGTGAATTCGGTTCCAAAGGTAACAGACCAATGGCAATTTCTTGGAGCTTTAAAAGCACTCCCAGCGGAACATATTACGGCAAATGCTATACCTATATTTCAAGGGATGACGGTAATGTTATCGATACGGATTCTGTTGAAACCTTTAAGATTAAAATTGACCGTTTAAGCAAAAAAACAGTAGAGCTTAATTCTGTGAAAAACACTTCAAAAGGTTTGAAGGTTACCTGGACTCCCTTGACAACTGCAACTAAGTATAAGGTTTTCAGAAAAGCAGAGGGCGAAACTAAGTGGAAAACAATCAAAACACTTGGTAAAGGTGCATATACCTATACAGATGAATCCGTAAAAAGCGGTAAAAAATATACATATACCGTAAGATGCTATGACGGTGATTATACAAGCCTTTATAATAAAAAAGGACTTTCAAAAACATATCTTGCAACACCCAAGCTTGTGGATGTGGCAGGCACATCCTCTTCGGGTTATGCAAAGCTTACCTGGAAAGCAGTTTCGGGTGCAACAAGCTATGAAATTTATCGCAAAGGCGGATCATTGAATAACTCCGAATGGAAAAAAATTGCTACTGTTAAGGGCAAAAAAACAGTTACTTATGTTGATAAGACTGCCACTAAAACCGATTGGGATTACTCATTCTCCGTTAGAGCAGTTAATGGTTCTAATAAGAGCACATACAACTCTGACGGACTTGATTTCAACTATATGAGAGCACCTAAATTAAAGAAGGTGTATTCATATACAACCGGTGCAAAAATCACATGGAGCGATGCAAGTGATTTTGCAACAAAATATTATGTTTACAGAAAAACCTCTTCCGGCTGGAAAAAGGTTGGCACAACAACTAAAAAATATTATACCGATGAAACCGCAGTTTCGGGTAAGAGCTACACTTACACAGTTAAAGCAGTTTCAAAGAATAATGGCGGTGCATATAATTCCAAGGGCTTAAAGGTAAATTATCTTGCTATGCCCAAGCTTGGCACAGTTTCTTTTGATTCAAATAATTATGCAAAGGTTACATGGTCAACCGTTAAAGGTGCATCTGCTTATAGGGTTTTCAGAAAAATCAATTCAGCAGATGAATGGAAAGAAATCGCAACCGTTAAGGGTGGAACAAAGAAATCTTATCTTGATAAGACCACCAAAAAATCGGGTTATACCTATAGCTATACCATCAGAGCGATTGATGATGGTGCAACAAGCTACTACAACAAAACCGGCATAAAAAATATGTTCCTCACAAAGCCTTCTGCAAAGCTTAGCAACATTATGGCAGAGAATGGTTTAGTAAATGTTAAAATAACATGGAAAGCAATAAAGGGTGCAGAAGGGTATAATATTTACCGTCAAGCACCGGGCGAAAGCGGTTTTAATTGCATTGCAGAAAATGTAACAGATACCACCTATTTCGATACAGCAGTTGAAAACAACCTTAAATATCGCTATGCAGTAAGAGCAGTCAACGGCTCTGCAATAAGCAGATACAGCTCGGTTTACATCATTGCTCTTAACAGACCCGTTATGGAAAGCGTTGAGGTTACTGACAGCGGAGTTGCTCTCACTTGGGCTGCAGTTGAGGGTGCAGATACTTATTATGTTTACAGAAGAGCAGCAAACGAAGATTGGGCAGTCATAGGTTCATATTCTCTCAACTCCTTTGTTGATACTTCCGAAGAAGCAAAGGTAACACCTTTCTATTATACCGTTGCTGCAGAAGCTGATGGTTATAAGAGCGATTATGACAAAGTGGGAATGAAAAACTTTGTTGAAGCAACAGAGTTTGCTGCTGAATTTGTCCCCGCTACAGAAACTGACCTTCCCTACATTATAGCTAACTGGACTCTTGATGAGGATGTTGAAAGCGTTGAGCTTTTCAAGAGTATCGGTGAAGATACTGTTTCTTTAGGCTTAGTTGATGGTTTACAGTATAAGGACTTCGATATAGCTGTCGGTACAGAATATACTTATACAATTAAGGTAAGCAAAGCAGGCAAGGTTTCTACCGAAAAAATTGCAAGTGCTAAATTCCCCCACGCTCCTCTTGTTGAGGTTGAGTTCGATGTTGTTCCTGTCTATAGCGAGGATGGTTCATATATCACAGTTGAGTTTACTCCTGTAGAGTTTGCAGAAGGCTATGAAATTTACAGAAAAAATTCTGCTGATGAGGAATGGGTAAAGATAGATAGTGTTAACTCATCAGAAATTGAAGGTGAAACCTGCATCGTCACAGATGTTGATGTTGATGCTGAAATAACTTATTATTACACCGTTAAAGCAGTTGCATCAGACAGAGACAGCTTCTATAACGAAGAGGGTAAAACAGCTAAAATTTATACTCCTGTTGAGCCTGTTACAGGAATCGTTGTAAAGCAGGGCGTTGTTACTGAAACAGCAGAGGATGGAACTGTTACAGAAAAAACTGTTGCAACTATTGTATGGGATGCAGTTGAAAACGGTCAGTATTATATGGTTATGAGAAAAACTGCAGACTCTGATTGGGAGTTTATGGGTCTTATTCTTGTAGGTGAAGATTTAAGATATCAAGATGATACAATAGTTCAAGGCGTTAAGTACACATATACAATCAAGGTTACTGCTCCGTTAAGAGGCGAAGCAATAAATGAAATCGGTTCTGATTTCTGTTGGGAGCTTCCCGAGGAACCGGAAACACCCGTTGAACCGGAAGAACCAACGGAACCCGAAGTACCAACAGACCCCGAACAGCCCGCAGAACCCGAAGTGCCAACAGACCCCGAAGTGCCAACGGACCCCGAAGTGCCAACGGAACCCGAAGCACCAACGGAACCCGAAGCACCAACGGAACCCGAAGCACCAACGGAACCCGAAGTACCAACAGACCCCGAACAGCCTGCGGACCCCGAAGTACCAACGGATTCTGAAATAGTGGAATAAAACCTATAACCCCAACGAGAAAATTTTCTCGTCGGGGTTATTTATGTTTGACAATAGCAATTAGTTTTAGTAAACTATAATAAAGTCTAATAAATTAGAGGTTGTGTTGATATGGCAATGTCTGAAAAAATGAAAAAACGCTTAAAAAAAGAGCTTATAGAGGGTGTTATTGCAATAATTATTCTTTTCGGTTGTTATTGCGGTTGCGAAGCGTATATTGACAAACAAGTTGAAGAGTGGAATGATATTAAATTTGTAGGAATTTCAAATGAAGAAACTTATAACGACAATGTGAATTTTCTCAAAGTTGATGAGTTAGGGGATTATGAAGTTGAAAATAATTTCTATAGCAGTGAAATATATTATGATAAGTTAAATTCCCAAGAGAAATTTGTTTATAATTCATTTAAATACGCTTATGAAAATAACATAACACACTTGTTTTTCGAAAAAGATTTAATTAATAAGTGCAATTATTCTTTGACGGAAATTCTTCAGATGTTTACACTTGATACTCCGATTATGGAGCAGAATCTTGTTTGCGGGGAAGATGAATGCACATATACAATAGAAAATCAGTTTTTGTACAGACGTGTTGAAAGAGATTTAAAGGGTTCATATATCAACGTAGATAATTTTACAAAAGAGAGAGTTGCTAAAAAAGAAAAGGCTATAAAGCAAGCAAAGAAAATCAAGTTTGATTTTACGGAAGATATGACCGAATTTGATAAAGCTAAAGCAATTTATACATATTTGGGTGAAAATGTGGAATATGTAAACGACGAAAGCAAAAATAAAGAGAAAGTGATTATGAGAACACATTATCTTTATGATGCTATTTGCAAAAAGAAAACTAATTGCGATGGCTTTGCCAATGCGTTTTCTCTTCTTTGCAGCATAAATGGTATTAAGAATTTTGAAAAAATGGATAATCCGCCAAAGGATGAAACAGGGCATACATGGAATGTAGCTTTTCTTGACGGAAAATGGTACAATGTTGATGCAACGGCATCCAGTGAAGTTTTGGAAGATGATTGGACCAAGGATTTATATTCCGGTTTCGCATTTTCTGATAAGGTGCAAACTAAAAAACATATTTTCCCGAAATTTGCTCCAGACTGTAAGGATGATGCAATATTTATTGCTTGTACCTTGAATAGTGTTGATGAAGATGGTGCGGTAAGAAAGGTTGCTGAGGCATACAGAAGCACAGATGAGGACGTTTTTGCTATAATTATTAAAGGAAAAACAACTAAAGATGAATCAACCGATCTGATGCAGGGAGTGGCAGATTACCTGAGCACAAATTTCAGTATCACTACTCTTGATGGGAAAAATAAAAAGATTGTTTATGTGAATAAATAAAATAAAACAGTACAGTAAAATGAAATAGGTTTTGCTGTACTGCTTTTTTATATGTTAAATAATTCTTTTGTGTTCTTTGTTGCTATATCAAGCACTGACTGAGCGTCGGTGCTTTTTATTTCTGCCATTTTTTCTGCAACGTATGGAATAAGGCTTGAATCGTTTCTTTTTCCTCTCATGGGAACGGGTGCCATATAGGGACAATCTGTTTCAAGCAGTAATCTGTCTAATGGTAGCATTTCTGCCACTTCAACTGCTTTTCGTGCGTTTTTGAAGGTCAATGCACCGCCGAAGCCTATATACATTCCCAGCTTTAAAACCTCTTTTGCAGTTTCAACGCTACCCGAGAAACAATGCAAAACACCTTTGGGTTTATGCTTTTTGAGAATTTCCAAAGTATCACCGTGAGCTTCTCTGTCGTGAACTATTATTGGTAAATTCAGCTCTTTTGCAAGAAGAATTTGTTTTTCAAAAACCTCTTTTTGCTTTTCTTTTGTGTCTTGTCGCCAATAGTAATCAAGCCCGATTTCACCTATGGCAACGCATTTAGGATGCTTTGCAAGCTCTTTTAAGATTTCAATATAGTTTTCGGGAAGCTTTTCAACCTCTTCGGGATGAACACCGCAAGCGAAATAAATGTAATCATAGTTATCTGCAAGCTTCAAAGCTGCTTTAGAGCTTTCTAAATCCGCACCGCAATTTATAACACCGCAAATGCCCGACTCTTTGAGAGAGCCGAGCATATTTTCACGGTCGTCATTAAACGCCTTATCTGTGTAATGTGCGTGTGAATCAAAAATGTTGTTATACATATTACATATATCAGCTCAACTGTGTACCTGCGGGAAGGCCGTCAACGAATGCAACCTTAATATCGTCTTCGGTGATTTCACCTGCAAGAATCATACCGTGGCTTTCAACACCGCAGAGAGTTCTGGGAGCAAGGTTTGCAACAACGATAACCTTTTTGCCGATAAGCTCTTCGGACTTGTACCATTTTGCAATACCCGAAGCAACTGTTCTTGGCTCTTTTGTGCCGTCGTTAAGAGTTAATTCAAGAAGCTTTTTAGCTTTTTTGATGGGCTTGCAGTCAATTACTTCGCAAACACGAAGCTCAACCTTTGCAAAATCATCATACTGAATTTCAGCAAGACCAATGATTTCCTTTTCTTCCTCTTCAGCTTCGGGCTGAGGAAGAGAGGCTTCAATTTCCGCAAGAGTTTTTTCAACATCAAGACGGGAGAAAAGGGGAGTTGCAACGCCTACCTTGTCGCCAGCCTTAACTGCACCGAATTCTGCGAGAGAGTCAAGTGTGTTAACCTCTGTGCCGATTTGCTCAAGGATTTTAACGCTTGTTTCGGGCATAAAGGGCTGGAGAAGAACTGCAATAAAGCGGATGCCTTCAATAAGGTTATAAAGAACTGTACCAAGTCTTGCTTTCTTTTCTTCATCCTTTGCAAGTGCCCATGGCATTGTTTCATCAATATATTTATTGCAACGCTTTGCAAGGTCAAAAATCTTGGAAAGTGCATCGCTTACCTTATAGGTGTCAAGAAGCTTTGTAACCTCGCCTAAGGTCGAGAGAGCCATTTCTTTAAGCTCGTTGTCAATATCTTCAGTAGCGTCGGGTGACTGAATAACACCGTCAAAATACTTGTTGCTCATAGCAACTGTACGGTTAACAAGGTTTCCGAGAGTGTTTGCAAGGTCGGAATTGAAACGCTCTATGATTGTTTCGTAGGTAATTGTTCCGTCCTGTGCGTGAGGCATTTCGGAAAGAAGATAATAACGAACTGCATCAACACCGAAGCGATTGCAAAGGTCATCAGCATAAATAACGTTACCACGGGATTTTGACATCTTGTCATTACCCGAAAGAAGCCAAGGGTGTCCGAATACCTGCTTGGGAAGAGGCTCGCCGAGAGCCATAAGCATAATTGGCCAATAAATAGTGTGGAAACGTAAAATATCTTTACCGATAATGTGAACATTAGCAGGCCAATATTTTTTGTATAATTCACCGCTGCCATCGGGATCATAGCCAAGGCTTGTGATATAGTTTGAAAGTGCATCAATCCAAACATAAACAACATGCTTTTCATCAAAGGGAACAGGAACGCCCCACTTGAATGTAGAACGGGAAACGCACAAATCTTGAAGACCCGGCTTGATAAAGTTATTTATCATTTCTTTTTTACGGCTTTCGGGATAAATGAAGTTGGGATTTGCTTCAATATATTCTTCAAGCTGCTTCTGATATTTGCTTAATTTAAAGAAATAGGTTTCTTCTTTTTCTTTCTTTACTTCTCTTCCGCAGTCGGGGCATTTGCCGTCAACGAGCTGAGAATCTGTGAAGAAGCTTTCGCAGGGAACGCAGTACCAACCCTCATATTCGCTCTTGTAAATATCACCTTTATCATAAAGTGCTTTAAAGATTTTCTGAACTGCTTTTTCGTGGTCTTCATCAGTTGTACGAATGAATTTATCATAGGTTGTGTTAAGGCAATCGCAAATGTCTTTGATTTCTCCTGCAACCTTATCAACATATTCTTTCGGGGAAATACCTGCTTCTGCAGCATATTCCTCGATTTTCTGACCGTGCTCGTCAGTACCTGTCTGGAAGAAAACGTCATAGCCCTGCATTCGTTTGAACCTTGCCAAAGCATCGGAAAGCACGATTTCATAAGAGTTTCCGATATGGGGTTTTCTTGAGGTGTACGCAATCGCAGTAGTAATGTAATAGGGCTGTTTCATTTTCGTTTTTTCTCCTTAATATATGATTTAGAGTTTTCCGCCTCTCGAATGGGAGAGGCGGTTTGCAAGTTATTATAGTATTATTCGCTCTTTAAGTCAAGTTTAACCTTGCCGATTGATTTTGCATCAATGGTAACGGTTATATCACCTTTCTGTCCGTTTGTACGAATCCAGAAGGCTCTGTCGCCACCGATAAGTGGGAATTCAGAGGGTCCGATAATTTCTGCGGCACCTTTAACCGTAACCTTAACAGAACTGTCAGCAAAGGGAACTCTGTTGCCGTTCTGGTCTTTTGCAACGATTTCAATTCTTGTTGCATCGTAGGTATCCTCTTCTTTGAGAACATAGGAATCTGCTTTAACATCAAGGTGAAGCTCTGTAACAGCAGTTCTTACAACTGTCGCAACACATTCGCCGTCCTTGTAGCCTTCAAAAGCGTAGGTAATCTGCTCATTGCCCCAACCGCCGATGTATTTTGTTACAATATCAAACATTCTGTTAAAGGGTATTTTGCCAACAACCATTGCGGCACCTGCTTTAACAAATTTTGAAGGTGGCAATTTCCACTGCTTTGTCTGAGCGGCAACAAGGGTATCTGTAAGAAGTGCCGCAGCTTTGGGGTCAAGTCCATCATCTGTTACCAAGGAATCGCCGATAAAGTCAGCAGCAATCATCGGAGGATGAGGAAGATTTTTGAATTTAGAGCTGTCGGGGTAAATTGTGCTTGTATATTTGCCGTTTTTATAGAGCTTCACATAATCGCAGTTTGTAAATACCCATACATCACCGATTGTTCCGCCGGGATGCTCACCGATATCCATAGCAGATGTCACCTCAAGGAAGGGCTTGTCATCCTGCTGGGAGCGGTAAATTGCTGCACCCATTTTGGGAACACGGAACATATCTGTAACACCGTGGTAGCAGATTCTGTCACCGCTGCCGAAGTCCTTATGTGTGTTATAGTCTGCCATACACCAGCCGATAGCACCGCTGGTTCTTGGGTTACCGTAAGCGGAGTTAAGAACTCTTGTATGACGGAGAGCGTGTTCAGCTCTTACACCCTCTTTATCAAAGCTCTTTGTGGGGAACATGTGACCGTTATGCTCTGTTACAAGGTAAGGAGCAGTAAGGCTCTTTGTAACGAGGGCAGGGGGGAGAAGATTAATAAAGCTACCTGAATGAATAAAGTCATTCATTGTGTAAACATCTTCAAGAAGGTGGCTCATAGGCATATTTCTTACGCCACCAGTCTGACGGGTGTTATCAAGCGCTCTTGCAAGAGCGTTTGTTTGAGTGTAAAATTCGTCACAGTCAAGACCCTCGTTAACACGAACTCCCCAGAGAATTACACAGGGGTGGTTTCTGTCACGAAGAACCATTCTGCGAACATTATCAAGGCAGATATCTCTCCATTCACCCTCACCAAGATGTTGCCAGGAGGGCATTTCTGTGAACACAAGAAGACCAATTTCATCGCAGCGGTCAAGGAAATGAACACTGTCGGGATAGTGAGAGGTTCTTACAAGGTTAACACCTAATTCGTATTTAAGTAAATCAGCATCTGCCTTCTGAACGTTTTTAGGCATAGCGTAACCAACATAGGGGTAGCTTTGATGACGGTTAAGACCACGGATTTTGATTTTCTTGCCATTGAGATAGAAGCCGTCTGTTAAGAATCTGCATTCTCTGAAACCGAAGCGAACAGTAACTTCGTCTTTATCATCTAATTTAACCTTGAGGGTGTAAAGCTTGGGATTTTCTGTGTCCCATAGCTCAACATCAGAAATTGCCCATTTAGCGTTAATAACTCTTCCGCTGAAATCAGTTTTCTTTTCGCCGATAACTTCATCACCGTCAAAAAGAGTAAAGGTAAGCTGACCCTTTGCACTTTCGGAAAGAGTCACATCAATATCAAGGACCTTTTTAGGCTGAAGCACATTGAGAGTTCTTACAAAGGCATTGTCAATATATGTTTCGCTGACCTCTTCAAGCCAGACTTCTCTGTAAATACCGCCATAAACAAGGTAGTCAACAACATTACCAAAGGGCGGAATTTCTTTTCTTTCGGTGGAGTCAAGCTCAACAACAAGTAAATTGCCCTTTGCTTTTACCTTATCTGTAATATCAAAGGAAAAGGGATTATATGCACCCTTATATTCACCGATAAATTCATCGTTAAGATATACCTTTGAATAAAGAGCTGCACCTTCAAAATGAAGAATGTATCTTTTACCCTTTGTTTTTTTACCAATGTCAAAGCTCTTACGATAACAGCTAACAAATTGATAGCATTTTTCGTCAAAATAATTCAAGGGTAATTCTTTATTAGTATGAGGAATATCTACAGTTTGAAATTTACTGTCGTCAAAAGAAGCTTTTATCATATCCTCCGAAAATTCGGGAGAATATTTCCAACCAAAGTTGAGAGAATGTGCAGTACGCATTTTACCACCCTTTCTTTTTAAGTCCATACACCTTTATTCTATACTATTATAATATATATGTCAATAAATCGGTTTTAGTGTTTTCCACTTTGTTTTCAATAACTGCATCTAAAAGAGAATTAAGAGCATTTCCGATTTCTTCCCCTTTAAGACCTTTCTTTTCCAAATCCTTGCCGTTTACTGCAAGCTGTGAAATTGTGCAGCATTCGTTATTGTTTTCGATTTCTTGGAGCCATTTTAAAGTCTGTGCCGTACCCTCACTTATATCCCGGTAGCTTTCGCTTAAAGCACCTCTGTCGCTCTTTTTGATAACAAGAAGAGTTCGGATATCCTCGGGAGTTTTTGTTTTAAGGTGCTTCTTAAGCTCGATTTTTGTTTCGGGTGGCTCAAAATCGTGGCACCCCACAAGGAATGAAACTCGATTTATAGTTTTTTTATCGAATTTAAGGCGTGTCAGTATCTCTTTTGCCATTTCACCACCAACTGTGGCGTGATTTTTAAAGGTGCTGTCGCCCTTTTCATTTAATTTATGAGTGGGCACCTTCCCTAAATCGTGCAGAAGCATTGTCAATCTCAATATTCTGTCTTGAGGAATTGTATCAACAGTATGGCAGATGTGCTCCCAAACATCATAGGCGTGCTTTTTGCCGTATTGAGTGAAATTTACAGCAGGGGTGATTTCGGGAATGAATACGGAAAGAACATCGGGGTATTCCATAAGAATATTAAAAGCATTTTTACCGCAGAGAAGCTTTGTCAGTTCGACAGTAAGTCTTTCAGCGGAAATGTTTTTCAAAAGCTCTTTGTTTTGGTGAATTGCCTTTTTTGTTTCCTCTTCGATTTCGAAACCAAGGGTTGCAGAAAATCTCAAGGCTCTCATAATCCGAAGTCCGTCTTCTTGAAAACGGGTGTCTGCATCACCAACAGTTCTTATTATACTATTATATATATCATCCTGTCCGCCGTATAAATCCACAAGTCCGTCTTCATCGTTATAGGCGAGAGCGTTTATTGTGAAATCTCTTCTTGCAAGGTCATCACCGATTTTACTTGTAAATGTTACGTTTTCGGGGTGGCGGTTGTCACCGTATTCACCGTCTATTCTGAAAGTTGTAACCTCATAGGGTGTTCTGCCAATAATTACTGTAAGAGTTCCGTGCTTAAGACCTGTATCAACAGTTCTGAAATCCCCAAAAAGCTCTCTCGTTTCTTCGGGGCGGGCAGAGGTTGTAATATCCCAATCCCCCGGAGTAACTCCCATAATGCTGTCACGCACGGCTCCGCCAACACAGTAGCCTTCAAACCCTGCGTTTTTTAACCTTTGGAGTATTATTTTTACATTGTCTGGAATAAGTATAGTCATAGAGAACCTCTTTGAAATGCAAAGTGCAAAATGCAAAATGTCGGGACCTGCGGTCAGCATTATATTATATAGTATATATATTATGGTTAAAAATGGGTTTTCTGTCAACAAATAATTACAATTTGACAAGAAATTGGTAAAAATTAGGCTTAAAAGTTACAGTTTGTAATTTCTGCACTTTTGCCAAAAGAATTGGGAAAATGCTTGTGGTTCTCTTAAAATTCGCCACAAAATGTAGGGGTATGTACTTTTTTGTGTTCAAAACCTTTGTGAAAAGTCCACAAAAAGCACATTTTAAATTATTTGACTTTTAAAAAAACTTGGTTATAATACCAAATGCCATCGGATAACTACGGCTTTTTTACCCGTAATATAAGGCTGAAACGGTGACAATTCAACCTTTTATTGCTGATAAAAACGCCTACAACGGCAGCTTTTTACGGCAGAAATGCCATAAACTTAATTATAAATCAGAAAAGCTGCTTGTCTAAGGAGATATTTATACCATGACAGTCAGAAAAATAGGCGAAACGTCTGTTCATTCGCCGCTCAAAAGAGTTGCTCTTTTGATTTTAGCGGTTGTATTCTTCGTTTCAGCTACAGCGTTCGCCGTACCGCCTGTAATGTATAACGTTACAATTTACGACGGTAATTCGGTAATCGAAGTTTTGACCTCAAAAAATACCGCTGATGAAATTCTCGAAGATGAAGGGATTGAAATCAACGAAGAAAAGGCTGATGAAGTAAGCCTTGCTAATTTTGACGGTAAAGACGGAAGTACCATCATCATAAGAAGAGGCGTTAAGGTTACAATTAAAAGCTTTGACGGCTCCAAAAATACCGTTTATGCTTTGGGCACAGTTAAGGATGCTCTCAAAGAAGCTGAAATTACACTTAAAAAGGGTACTGCTCTTAACTACTCTGCAGATACACTTTTAGAAGACGGTATGACAATCGAAATCTATGATATTTATAAAATCACTCTTACAGTTGACGGAAAGACCTCAACAAAAAAGGTTTCCGGCAAAACAGTTGAGGATGCTTTAAATGTTCTCGGCGTTGAATTGAAGGGTGAGGATTTCGCAAAGCCTGCTCTCGATAAAGAGCTCAAAAACGGAATGGAAATTTCTGTTTTCAGAGTTGAAACAAGAGAGAGAACAGAAGAGAAAGCAATTCCCTACGAAACAGAATATACCTATTCTGATTCTCTTTACAGAAACCGCACAAGAATTCTTGAAAGCGGTAAAGAGGGTACAAAAGCAGTTGTTTATGAAGAACGCTATGTAAACGGTGAGCTTCAGAAAACAACTAAAAAATCTGAAAAGGTTCTCGCAAAGCCTGAAAGAGAGCTTGTTCAAGTGGGTACAAAGGTTAATGCTGTTACAACAGGTCTTCCCGTTGGAACACCCATCAGCGAAATGGCTGAGCCTTCCTACCTTAAAATCGGTGCAAACGGATTGCCCACTAACTACAAATCAGTTATCAATGCTCAGGCAACTGCATACTGCATTCCCGGTGGTATTACCTCAACAGGTAAAAGGGCGCAAACAGGCTATATTGCAGTTGACCCCAAGGAAATCCCCTACGGTACAGAAATGTATATCGTTTCTGCAGACGGCAGATATGTTTATGGCTACTGCATCGCTGCTGACACAGGCAGCTATATCTACGATGTTGACTGGACAGTTGACTTGTATATGAATTCCGAGGCGCAGTGCAGAACATGGGGCAGAAGAGATATTATTATATATGTTCTTTAATCAAAAAGCATCGCTCGAAAGAGCGGTGCTTTTTTAGTGAAGAGTGAAGAGTGAAGAGTGAAGAGTGAAAAGTGAAGAGTGAAGAGGTTTGGGACCTGCGGTCCGCAATTATATAAGTGGAAAGTGGCAAGTTTCGGGTCTGCGACGCAATTAAAAACAAGGAGGTATTGAGTGAAGGAAAAACCCAAAAAACCCAGTCGGTTTTTTCAAAACCCAATAAACCCGATAATGATAATGATAATGAAAATGATAATGAAAATGATAATGTAAAAGATAAGTATAATATATCAATATCTTCCTCATCAGA
Source organism: Acutalibacteraceae bacterium (assembly GCA_045541435.1). Lineage (GTDB taxonomy): Bacteria > Bacillota > Clostridia > Oscillospirales > Acutalibacteraceae > DTU089. The sequence goes on along the minus strand of JAZQJD010000002.1, from coordinate 19,126 downwards.
GATGAGGGGTGAAGTATCATCAGATTGTTATTCGGAAGAGCTTTTGCAGTTCTGGAAGGCTTATCCTAAAAAGATGGGTAAGGGTGCGATAACCGACCTTGACAGGTATAAGGAAGATGAAGAGGATAATTTTGATTTTAGTATTGGTTTTATGCATAAAAAATGAATAATATGCAAAAATATACAAAGATGTTGGATTTATAATAATTATTACATTATAAATATAAATAACAGCTTTATGATAATGTGCTGAAAAATACACAAAAAACATAAATAAAATAAAGGTTTTTACAACAAATGGTCAAAAATACACAAAAAGTAAATTATTTATTTAAAATAGTTGACTTTTTTGAGTTAAAGGTGTATAACTATGCATATCGAATGAATATTTTTGCAAAACTTGCAATTTGGAGGAAATAAAAATGGATAAGAAAAACATTAAGAAGGTAGTTCTTGCTTACTCAGGTGGTCTTGATACATCAATCATCATCCCATGGCTTAAGGAAAATTACAACAACTGCGAGGTTATTGCAGTTTCCGGTAACGTTGGTCAGGCAAGCGAGCTTGAAGGTCTCGAAGAAAAAGCAATCGCAACAGGTGCTTCAAAAATTTATATTGAAGACCTTACAAAAGAATTTCTTGAGGATTATGTTTTCCCCGGTGTTAAAGCGGGTGCAATTTATGAAGAGTATCTTCTCGGAACAGCTTTTGCTCGTCCTCCCATTGCAAAAAGAATTGCTGAAATTGCTATTGCAGAAGGTGCAGATGCTATCTGCCACGGCTGCACAGGTAAGGGTAACGACCAGGTAAGATTTGAGCTTGCAATCAAAGCAATCGCTCCCAATATGCCCATCATCGCTCCCTGGAGAGAATGGGACATCAAATCCAGAGAAGAAGAAATTGCTTACGCTGAGGCTCATAATGTTCCTCTTAAAATCAACAGAGAAACAAACTACTCAAAGGATAAAAACATCTGGCACCTTTCTCACGAAGGTCTTGACCTTGAAGACCCTATGAACGAGCCTCTTTACAATAAAGAAGGTTTCTTGGAAATGGGCGTTTCTCCCGAAATGGCTCCCGACAAGCCCACCTATGTTACAATTCACTTTGAAAAAGGTGTTCCCACAGCAGTTGACGGCGTAGAAATGGGTGCAGTTGAGCTTGTTACAAAGCTTAACGAGCTCGGTGGCGCAAACGGTATCGGTCTTCTTGATATCGTTGAAAACAGACTTGTTGGTATGAAATGCCGTGGTGTATATGAAACTCCCGGTGGAGCAATTCTTTATAAAGCACATAGCGTTCTTGAAACAATCTGCCTTGATAAAGAAACAGCTCATTATAAAGCACTTGTTGCTCAGAAGCTTGCAGAGCTTACTTACAATGCACAGTGGTATACACCTCTTACAAAAGCAATTCTTGCTTTCGTTGATGCAACTCAAGAAACAGTTACAGGTGATGTTAAGCTCAAGCTTTACAAAGGTAATATGATTAATGCAGGCGTTTGCTCTCCTTATTCACTTTATGATGCTGATATGGCAACCTTTGATGAGGACGAGGTTTACGACCAGAAGGACAGTGCAGGCTTCATTAACCTTTATGGTCTTCCCATCAAGGTTATGGCAAATATGAGAGAAAAAGCAGGCCTTGATTCTCTCGATAAATAATGCAAAGTGCAAAGCGCAAAACGCAAAGTGTTGAGTGCTGCGTACGGCAATTGTAAAATGAATTAGTTATATACTTTGCACATTCGATGCTGAAAAGTGGAGAATGTGCAAAAGTGGTTTTTGAAAGGGTATAAATTATTATGGATAAAATGTGGGCAGGCAGATTTACAAAAGCTCTTGATAAGGAAGCGGATGATTTTAATTCATCTCTTCACTTTGACTGCAAAATGTTCCGCCAGGATATAGGCGGTTCAATAGCTCATGCAGGAATGCTTGCAAAACAGGGCATAATTACCGAAAAGGACTGCGAGGAAATTGTCGACGGTCTTGAGGGTATTTTAGAAGATATCGAAAGCGGAAAGCTTACCTTTGACAGCGATGCTGAAGATATACATATGTTCATTGAAAGTGAGCTTACTCAGAGAAAGGGTGAGGTTGGTAAGCGTCTTCATACTGCAAGAAGCCGTAACGACCAGGTGGCAGTTGATATAAGACTTTACCTTCGTGATGAAGCAGAAAAGGTAAATGATTTACTGTATGCTCTTATTGAGGTTATCCGTGATAAAGCGGCTGAAAATCAAGAGGCAATTCTTCCCGGTTATACTCATCTTCAAAGAGCACAGCCCATCACATTTGCCCACCATTTACTCGCTTATGCCCAGATGTTTATGCGTGACTGCGGAAGACTTCAAGATGCAGTTAAGAGAATGAATTATTCTCCTCTCGGCTCTTGTGCTCTTTCCGGTACAACCTACGATACAGACAGAGAATTTGAAGCTGAGAAATTGGGCTTCTACGGAATTATGCAGAACAGTATTGACGGCGTTTCTGACAGAGATTTCTGCGTTGAGCTTATGAGTGCATTTTCCGTTATTATGATGCACCTTTCAAGATTTTCCGAAGAGGTTATTCTTTGGTCCTCATGGGAGTTTAAGTTTGTTGAGCTTGACGATGCTTATACTACAGGTTCAAGCATTATGCCCCAAAAGAAAAATCCCGATATGGCAGAGCTGGTACGTGGTAAAACGGGTAGAGTTTACGGCGACCTTTTCGCTCTTCTCACATCTCTCAAGGGACTTCCTCTTGCTTATAACAAGGATATGCAGGAAGATAAGGAAGCGATTTTCGACAGTATTGAAACAGTTGAGAAATGCCTCAGCATTTTCGCTCCCATGATTGCAACTATGACAGTTTTAAAAGACAATATGTATTCTGCAGCACAGAAGGGCTTTATAAATGCAACAGACCTTGCAGATTATCTTGTTAAAAAAGGTATGCCTTTCAGAACAGCATATAAAATTGTAGGTCAGACTGTTGCTGAGTGCATTGAAAAGAATAAGGTGCTTGATACACTTACTCTCGAAGAATATAAAGCACACAGCGACCTTTTCGAAGAGGATTTATATAACGAAATTTCCCTTGAAACCTGCATTTCAAAAAGAATTTCCGCAGGTTCAACGGGCTATAAATCAGTAGAAAAACAGATTGAACAGGTAACGGAGTTTATCAATGGCAAAGAAAGTATTTATTGATGGTAAAGCCGGAACAACAGGCTTAAGAATATATGAAAGACTTGAAAAGTTTGAGGGCATTGAGCTTATCAGCCTTTCTGACGAAAAAAGAAAAGACAGAGAGTGCAGAAAGGAAGCACTTAACAGTGCAGATATTGCATTTCTTTGTTTACCCGATGAGGCAGCAAGAGAGTCAGTTTCTCTTATAGAAAATGAAAACACAGTTGTAATTGATACATCAACTGCGCACAGAACTCTTGATGAATGGGCGTATGGCTTCCCCGAACTCTCCGCTTCACACAGAGAGAAAGTTAAGGCTTCAAAAAGAATTGCCGTTCCCGGATGCCATGCAAGCGGATTTATTTCCCTTATTTATCCTCTTATTGAGGCAGGGGCACTTGACGGCACAGAAAATCTTTCCTGCTTTTCTCTTACAGGCTACAGCGGTGGCGGTAAGAAAATGATTGCCGAATACGAGGAAGAACCGGATGAGCTTTTAGGTGCACCCCGTCAATACGGGCTTACACAGAACCACAAGCATTTAAAAGAAATGGTTAAGATTTCGGGACTTAAAAATGCTCCTGTATTCTGCCCCATTGTTTCAGATTTCTATTCGGGTATGGAAGTGACTGTTCCCGTATTTAAAAGTGATTTAAAAAAGGGCTTTGATATAGAAAAAATCAAAGAAATTTACAGGAATAAATATAACGGACCTTTGGTTAAATTCGAAGACAATTTAAGCGAAGAGGGCTTTATTTCTGCAGGACTTCTTTCGGGAAAGGACAGTATGCTTATTTCCGTTTTCGGAAATGAGGACAGAATCATTCTCACCGCAAGATACGATAACCTTGGTAAAGGTGCTTCGGGTGCAGCAGTGGAATGTCTTAATATAGTTCTCGGAAATGACGATACAAATGGCTTGGAGATATAATTATGAAACTCATTAATGGCGGTATTTGTGCCGCAAAAGGTTTTACCGCAGGTGGTATCCATTGCGGTATAAGAAAAAATAAAACAAAGCGTGACCTTGCTTTGATTTTTAGCGAAGTTAAAGCAAGTGCTGCGGCAGTATATACAACAAACCTTGTTAAAGGTGCACCTTTGGCAGTAACAAAAATGCACCTTATGGACGGCAAGGCACAAGCGGTTATCTGCAACAGCGGTAATGCTAACACCTGTAATGCAGACGGTATAGAGGTTGCTCAAAAAATGGCAGAGCTTACTGCAGCGGAGCTTGGAATTAACAAGGAAGATGTTGTTGTTGCATCAACGGGTGTTATAGGTCAACCACTTGATATTACACCTATTAAAGAGGGGCTCCCTGCACTTAAAGAGGCTCTCGGTGACAATAATAGTGAATATGCCGCAGAGGGTATTATGACAACCGATACTGTTAAAAAAGAGGTTGCAGTTTCCTTTGAAATCGGCGGAGTAGAATGCAAAATCGGTGGTATTGCAAAAGGTAGCGGTATGATTCATCCCAATATGGCAACAATGCTTGTTTTCATTACAAGTGATGTCAATATTGCTCCCGAAATGCTTCAGAAAGCACTTTCTTCCGATATTCAGAATACCTTTAATATGGTTAGCGTTGACGGTGATACTTCAACAAATGATATGGTTTGCGTTCTTGCAAACGGTATGGCAGGCAACAAGGAAATCGCTGAAGAGGGCGAAGCTTTTGATACCTTTATGAAAGCACTTAATACTGTAACCGTTCACCTTTGCAGAATGATTGCAGGTGACGGTGAGGGTGCAACAAAGCTTCTTGAATGCAGAGTAACAGGTGCTGCTGATGAAAAAACAGCAAAAACAGTTGCAAAGAGCGTTATCTGCTCTTCTCTTACAAAGGCAGCGATGTTCGGTGCTGATGCTAACTGGGGCAGAGTGCTTTGTGCAATAGGCTATAGCGGTGCTCTTGTTGACGTTAATAAGGTTGATGTTTCATTTGAATCTGCTAAAGGTATTATTCCCGTTTGTAAGGATGGTTCGGGTATAGAGTTCTCCGAAGAGAAAGCAAAAGAAATTCTTTTAGAAAAAGAAATTATTATAAATGTTGGTCTTAATTCCGGTGAAGGCTCTTCAACTGCCTGGGGTTGTGACCTTACATACGAATATGTAAAAATCAACGGCGATTACAGGACGTGAGAAAATGGAAAATTTGAATATTACAAATCTTCAGCGTGCAGAGATAATCACTCAGGCACTTCCCTATATTCAGAAATATCACAATAAAATCATTGTTGTTAAATACGGCGGTAATGCAATGATAAGCGAAGAGCTTAAGCTTCAAGTTATGGAGGACTTGGTTCTTTTATGGCTTATAGGTGTTAAGCCCGTTCTTGTTCATGGCGGCGGTCCCGAAATTTCTGATATGCTTAAAAAAGTGGGCAAGAAAAGTGAGTTTGTTGACGGACTTCGTGTAACAGATAAGGAAACTGCAGAAATCGTTCAGATGGTTCTTGCAGGTAAAATCAACAAACAGCTTGTTAACCTTTTAGGTGAGTTCGGCGGTAATGCAGTTGGTATTTCGGGTATTGACGCTCACCTTATTGAAGCTAAAGTCAAGGATGAAAGACTTGGCTTTGTTGGTGAAATTACAAATGTAAATGTTCAGCCAATTCTTGACCTTATTGAGAAAGAATATATTCCCGTTGTTTCAACTGTTGGCTGCGATAAAGATGGTAACGTTTATAACATCAACGCTGATACTGCCGCTTCATATATTGCAGGTGCAATGAAAGCGGAAAGACTTATCACAATGACTGATATTCCCGGTATTTTAAGAGATGTTAATGACCCGGATTCAATTATTAAAAGAGTTACTACCCAGGAAGCTCGTCAGTTGTTCGCAGATGGTGTTATTTCCGGCGGAATGATTCCTAAGGTTGAATGCTGCATTGAAGCTATAGAAAAGGGTGTAAGAAGAGTAACAATTCTTGACGGCAGAGTGCCTCACGCACTTCTTCTTGAGCTGCTTACCGATGAGGGTGCAGGTACATTAGTTAAAGGTGTGGAATAAATGAACATTAAAGAACTTGATAAAAATTATGTTGCCAATACCTACGCCCGTTTCCCTATTGAATTGGTTTCGGGTAAGGGGAGTTCCCTTTATGACAGCGACGGCAAAGAATATATTGATATGGGTACAGGTATTGGTGTAAGTGCTTTTGGTGTTGGTGACGAGGAATGGGTTAAGGCAGTAACAGAACAGCTTACAACGCTTCAGCATACCTCAAATTTATATTACACCGCACCTTGTGCTAAGCTTGCAGAGCTTCTTTGCACTAAAACAGGTGCAAAAAAGGTTTTCTTCTCGAACTCAGGTGCAGAAGCAAATGAATGTGCAATTAAAGCTGCAAGAAAATATGCCGCAGAGAAAAAGGGAGCCGATTGCTATAAAATCATAACCCTCAATAATAGCTTCCATGGCAGAACAATAACAACTCTTGCCGCAACAGGACAAGAAACATTCCATAATGATTTTCTTCCTCTTACAGAGGGCTTCCTTTATGCAGATGCAGGGGACTTAGAAGCTATTGAGAAATATATAAAAGAAGAAAAAATTGCAGCAATTATGTTTGAGACCGTGCAGGGTGAGGGTGGAGTTGTTCCGCTTTCAAAGGACTTTGTTAAAGGTCTTGCAAAATTAGCGGAAGAAAATGATGTTCTCCTTGTTGTTGACGAGGTGCAGACCGGTAACGGCAGAACAGGTGCTCTTTACGGCTATATGAAATACGGAATTAATCCCGATATTGTGTCAACTGCAAAGGGTATCGGCGGTGGTCTTCCCTTAGGTGCAACAATGCTTTTTGAGAAAACAGAAAATGTTTATACACCCGGTTCCCACGGCTCGACCTTTGGAGGAAATCTCGTTTCCTGCGCAGGTGCAATAAGCATTATAGAAAGGCTCAGCGAAGCTTTTCTTTCAGATGTTGAAAAGAAAAGCAAGTATATTATCGGTGAACTTTCAAATTGTAAAGGTGTTAAAAGCATCAGCGGTTTAGGACTTATGCTTGGCATTGAAACAGAAAAGGATGTAAATGAAGTTCTTTCTTACTGTCAGCAGAATGGTGTCCTTCCTATTAAAGCAAAAAACAAATTAAGACTTTTACCACCCCTTAATATTTCCTATGAGGATTTGGAAAAGGCAATAAATATTATAAAAAAGGCTTGCGAGGTGTAAAAATGAATTTAAAAGGCAGAGATTTTTTAAAGCTTCTTGATTTTACAAGCGAGGAAATGGAATACCTCATAAATCTTGCGGCAGACCTTAAGAAGAAAAAGAAAAACGGAATTCCTCACGATACGCTTAAAGGCAAAAATATTGCTCTTATATTTGAAAAAACAAGTACAAGAACCCGTTGCAGCTTTGAGGTTGCAGCAAGAGATTTGGGTATGGGGGTTACATATCTTGACCCAAACGCTTCTCAGATAGGCAGAAAAGAGAGCATTGCAGATACCGCAAGAGTTCTCAGCTCTATTTATGACGGAATTGAATATCGTGGCTACGGCCAGGAAATTGTTGAAGAGCTGGCAAAGTATTCCAAGGTTCCTGTATGGAACGGTCTTACAAATGAATTCCATCCTACACAGATTCTTGCAGATTTTCTGACAATAAAAGAAAGATTTGGCAAGCTCAAAGGAATAAACTTTGTTTATATGGGTGATGCAAGATATAATATGGGCAACTCTCTTATGGTTGGTTGCGCTATTATGGGACTTAATTTTACAGCTTGTGCTCCCGAAAAATATTTCCCCGACAGTGCTCTTGTTGATGAATGTAAAAAGCTTGCAAAGCAAAGCGGAGCAACTCTCAAATTTGAGGTTGACCCCAAGAAAGCTACAAAAAATGCTGATGTTATTTATACTGATGTGTGGGTTTCAATGGGTGAGCCGGAGCTTGTGTGGGCAGAAAGAATTAATGAGCTTTCACCCTATCAAGTAAACGCAGAATTAATGAAAAATGCAGGTGACAATGCAATATTTATGCATTGCCTCCCTGCATATCACGATAAGAAAACCGAAATCGGTAAAAGAATGTGTGAAAAATTCAACCGCTCCGCTATGGAAGTTACAGATGACGTTTTTGAAAGCGAACAGTCTGTTGTTTTCCAGGAAGCAGAAAACAGAATGCACACTATTAAAGCAGTTATGTATGCAACTCTTTAATTGGTTTTTCCTTATCAATTATTTTAAGAAAATCATATTGAGAAAAATGGTTTTTTAGTTTATTAATAAAAAATTCAGATGCACCGTAGTTTACAACAGCTATGGTGCATTGCTTTTGTATTCCTAAAAACGAGCATATTTCCCAAAGATTTGTTATTTTATCATATATATTTTTATCATCAGAATTCAAAGGGATTGATATAACAACACCGCTTTCTTTCCATACCATCAGCTTAAATATTATTGAAAAAAGAATAAAAACAACGCCAACTACTGCTAAAAATAAAGCAACAATGTCTGATAACATAAAAATATACCTCCTGCAATATTTTATGCAGGAGGTATAAATATTGTTAATTCAAATTACTGAATATCAAATGCCATAACAGCCTTTGACCAATCTTCTGTTGTAAGGAATCTGCCGTTTCTGAAGTCTCTTGCATAGAAGATAACCTGAGAATCTGTAACCTCAACGAAAAGACCTGTACCGGGGTTGTTGTAAACGCCGTCCTTGTTATCGATACCAACGGAGGGAACATTAACGCCTTGAACGTTGTTTTCCTCGCTGATTGTTTGGTAAGTGTATTTACCGAAGCCTGTGTGAAGGTGACCAGTTAAGAAGAATACGTTTTCATATTTTGAAATGATGTCATAGATATCGTTGCTGTTTTCACCGATGCTACCTGTGTAATCGTAATCGTCTTTTCTCTCATAAGTGGGAAGAGTTTCATCACCTGCGCCGCTGTTTGCAGAACCCCATGTGTTAGGAAGACCGTGAGATTCAGCTAATGACTGGTGGCAAAGAACGAATACAGGTTTGCCGTCTTTAGTAGCTTCTTTAAGCTCAATGTTGAGCCACTGAAGCTGTTCTCTTGAAATATGAGCTTCTTCAAATTCCATTTTATCAGATGCGATTGAAAGGAAGGTATAACCGTTAACTTCGTATTTGAAGTAAACATTATCCTTTGCATTTTCTTCAGCATTAAGACCGTTCATAAAGTTAAGGAAACGTTCCTTTGACTGCTCAAAATCACGAAGACGGATATCGTGGTTACCTGTGCACATAATGAAGTTTTTAGCATTATAGCCTGCAATGTGACCTGTGATTCTGTCATATTCTTCCTGCATACCGTTTTCAGCGATATCGCCTACAATAAGGAATGCATCAAGCTCAAGGTCAGAATTCATCATATCTTCAGAGAAAGAGATAAGATTTGCTTCACGTTCAGGCATATAGTCGCAAACCTGGGTGTCACCTGTTAAAACAAAGTCGATGTTTACATCATCAGAAAAGTTTCTGAGAAGGTCGCTTGTTGCGGGAGTTGTAACGCCACCGAACAGCATAACGAATGACAAAAGAAGTGCGGCAATTTCCTGGAATAAATTGATAATTGCTTGCATAATTACCCTACCTTTTTATTTTATTTTATCCGTGGTAATTATATCACCTAAAATTTGTTTCGTCAATGATAAAATGTAATAGTTTGGTAAAAAATGAAGAGATAAATTATTGAAAAATACCTGTCTGTATGATATTATATAACCATCTATGCAAGAAAATTTTATAGTTTGGAGTATATTATGGAAAGATTATTAACAAGATGGGGGAAAATTCTCAATAAGGATTTACCCCTCAACGATTATCCCAGACCCCAGATGAAACGTGACAGCTTCATTAACCTTAACGGTGAATGGAACTATGCAATCCTTGATGAATTTAAAAAATTCAACGGATACCAGGGTAAAATCACAGTACCCTTCAGCCCCGAATGTATTTTAAGCGGTGTTGAAAAAATGGTTCAACCCACCGATGTTCTCTATTATCAGAAAACCTTTAATTTCAAGAGAACAAATCACCGTGTTCTTCTTCATTTCGGCGCAGTTGACTATAAATGCACTGTGACTCTTAATAACAGCGTTGTCGGTGAGCATAAGGGCGGTTATCTTCCCTTTACTTTCGATGTTACAACCCTCATTCTTGATGGCGAAAATGATTTAAGACTTACTGTAACCGACCCCACAACCGAGGGTCATCAGGCAAGAGGTAAGCAGACCTTCAAGCGTGGCGGTATATGGTACACACCCCAGTCAGGTATCTGGCAAACGGTATGGCTTGAAGAGGTTTGCGAGGGCTATATTGAAAATATTAAGCTTACTCCCGATATTGACAACGATGAAATCAATATTGAAATAAAATATAACGGCAAGCCCGAGGATGAAATGGCAGCAGTTGTTATGGATAAGGGCGAGGTTAAGGGTGCAGCTAAGCTGGTTGACGGCAAGGGTACAATCAAGCTTTCCGATTATGAGCTCTGGAGCCCTGAGAACCCCTATCTTTATGACCTTAAAATTGCCGCAGGTAATGACAGAGTTGACAGCTATTTCGGTATGAGAAAATACAGTGTAGGTAAGGATGCAGAGGGTACACCCAGACTTATGCTTAATAATAAGCCTTATTTCTACAATGGTCTTCTTGACCAGGGCTATTGGAGTGATGGTATGTATACTGCTCCCTCCGATGAAGCTCTTATTTATGATATTCAGACAATGAAGGATTTAGGCTTTAATACCTTGAGAAAGCATATCAAAATTGAGCCGTTACGTTGGTATTACCACTGCGACAGACTCGGTATGATTGTATGGCAGGATATGATTAACGGTGGCGGAGCATATAACTTTATGGCTATCGGTACTGCACCTGCTTTTTCAATGATTTTCAATAATAAGCATGTCGGTAAGGTTTCCGACGGACCTAAGCACTACAGATATTTTGCAAGACAGGATGAAGAGGGCAGAAGAGAATTCTACGAGGATTCCGAAAAAATGATTGAGCTCCTTTATAACGTTACCTCTCTCGCTCTCTGGACTCCTATGAATGAGGGTTGGGGTCAGTTTGACAGTGTTAAGGCTTGTGCATTCTATAAAGAAAAGGATCCCACACGCCTTGTTGACCATGCAAGCGGCTGGGTTGACCACGGTTCAGGTGATGTAAACAGCTTCCATATCTATTTTACACCCTTCCTTTTCCCGAAATACAACAAAAATGACGAACGCCCCATTGCTCTTACAGAGTTCGGCGGCTATTCAATGCAGTTTAAAGACCATTCCTTCAATAAAGATAAATTCTTTGGTTATAGGAAGTATTTTAACCAAGAAAGCTTTGATAAGGCAATTAAAAATCTCTATGAAAACAGAATTTACAACTGTATGGTAAACAAAGGTCTTTCCGCAATTATTTATACAGAGGTAAGTGACGTTGAGGACGAATGTAACGGTCTTCTTACCTATGACCGTGAAATTATCAAAATTACTCCCGAGGTTATGAAAGCTGCTAACGAAAAATTAAAATATTAAAATATTGGTAGACAAATTACAAAGGTAGTGTTATACGTGGAAAAACTCAGAATAGGTGAATATACCCAGAGAATAACAGAGCATTTTGAGCTCCCCGGAAAAATTTTTTCAATCGCAGTAGCAGAAAACGGAGAGCTTTATGCCTGTTCGGAAAAGGGCCTTTGCCGTTTTAAAGACGGTGAATGGAACAAGCTTTTTTCTGATGGAGTTTTCTCTAAGGTTTATTGCGATAAAAAGGGTAGGGCTTTTGCTTCTCTTGATAATGCTCTTTATGAAATAACAAGAGATGGTGCAAATAAAGTTACCGAATTTGAGTTTCCTATTGTTGATTTGTGCGGTGAGAATGAGCTTTATGTTCTCACAGAGCATTCTCTCCATGTTGAGAAGAAGGAAGGCTTTTTTACTCTTCAGAATATGGACCAGGATGAAGTTTCTCTTGCAGTTCAAGGCGAAAAGGTTTGCGTTGCAAGTAAAGCCTGCTTGCAGAGAATGGAGGGCAAACGCAGAACCTGGCGTTGCATTTTCCCTGCATATTCCACAATGCCCGAAATACATATAAATGTTATTGCTTTTGATAAAACCGGCTATCTTCTTGTTGGTGCGGATGAAGGACTTTTTATTTATGACTATAAAAGCGGTTGGTACGGAAAAAATGAAATTTCTGTTTTACCCGGCGAAAGTGTTTATTCAATCTGCGTTTGTGATGACGGTAGCTTCCTTCTTGGCACAGATGCAGGTGCGGTGCATATTAGGAACGGACTTGCAAAGTATTTGCCTGCAACCCGCTATGCTTTTGATACCAAAGTAACAGCACTCGCTTCCGCAGATGGTGCGATTTATACAGCTTCTGAGGGCGGAGTTGTTAAAACAAGCGAAAAGCTTATGACACTTGAAGAAAAAGCACAATTACTCTTTGAAAACACAGAAAAATATTTCCCACGTAAGCCCGGCTTTGTTACTTGGGTAAAATCCCTTGACGGTAAAGACTGCTCGCACCCCACCGATAATGACGGACTCTGGACTCATTGCTATCTTGCAGGTCTTGCAATGTGGTATGCAGTTACCAAGGACGAAGAGGTGCTTAAAGCCGCAAGAAGAACAAAGGATGCAATGCTTTTCCTTACAAGAGCTCCCGAAATCAAAGGCTTCACTGCCCGTGCAGTGCGTTTCCCCGGTGAAGAAAATTGGGGAACAAACCTTGAATCTGATAGTATCGGTAACGAATGGCATCGTTCTTCCGACGGTAGCTACGAATGGCTTGGTGAAACCTCCAGTGACGAAATGACAGGTCATTATGCAGGCTTCTATCTTTATTATGATTTATGTGCAACAGAGGAAGAAAAAACAGAAATCCGAGAAGCTGTATGCAATATAACAGACCATATTTTAGATAATGACGGCTATCTTATTGATAAGGACGGTAAGCCTACATCCTGGGCTTGTTGGAATGAAAGTGCACTTAACCTTGATAATGCTTGGATGTGGGAAAAGGGCGTTAACTCTCTTGAAATGCTCAATTTTCTTAAGATTTCTTACTATATGTCGGGCAACGAAAGGTATAACGAGAAATACAAGAGCCTTATAAAAGACCATCATTTCCTTATTAATGCCGCTTACCACAAAAAAGCGGACGGTCATTCCTGTCATATTGACGATAATCTTGCTATGCTCAACACTCTTTCATATTTGCTTGTTGAAAAAGACCCTGCAATCCGTCAGTATCTTCTTATGGGACTTGCTTCCCATTATGAATATGAAAAAATAGAGGGCAACCCCTATTATGCCTTTATTTACAAGGGCTTTACAGGTGCTCCCTGCGATGTTGACAGTTGTGTTAAGGCTCTTAAGGATTATCCTTGTGATATGAAAAATAGAGTAATGTATAACAGCAACCGCAGAAATATTGAAATGGACTATGAGCCTCTTCAATGGTATGAGGAGCCTCATATAAAAGTACCTTTCGCTTGGGACGAAAGACCCTTTGCTACTTTGGGTCTGAGACCTTTCAAGGTTGACGGCGGAAACGGAACAACCTACGAAAACGGAATGTCTTATATTTTCATTTATTGGTTAGGCAGATTTTTAGGAATTATTGAATAAAGTGGGTATAGAATATGTCATTAAAAACTTTTATTACTAAATGGGAGGCTCAGCTAAAGGCTGTTAACCCAAAATATGATGTTCAGTATGAGGTTTCAAAGGATGAACCTATTACATTTAAGGACAGTGAAAATGTAAGACTTTCTTTTGCAACAATCGCTGATACTCATCTTGTTGATAATGAAATTGCAGAGAAAAATCTCTCTAATGTATTTGAGGATATCGGTAATTCAAAGGAAAAAGTTGATGCTTTCCTTATGGCAGGGGATATTGCCGAATATGGCTTGAAAAAGGAATATAACAGATTTTTCAGAGTTACAGATAATCAGAAGGTAATTCCCTATAATTTTGTTACAATGGGTAATCACGATGTCCGCTTTTTCTACGGCAAAAACCAGAAAATCATAATGGACAAGGTGAATGAATACCTTAAAATCAATACCAATGGCAAAAGCTATTATTCATACGATATAAATGGCTATACATTTATTGTTATCGGTACTGAAAAACGAGTTCTCGAAAAAGCGCATATAACTCAAGCGCAGATTGATTTTCTTGATAAAGAGCTTAAAAGAGGAACAAAGGACGGCAAACCCGTTTTCGTAATGTGCCATCAGGCATTTCTTGAAACCCACGGTCTTCCTGAGGTCTGGAAAACAGGAGATATGGGTGAACAGTCCGACCAAGTGAGAGCAGTTATGGAGAAATATAAAAATGTTATCTTCATTAATGGTCATCTTCACGGTGGTATTTATGAAAAAACCTTTGAATATCTCAATAAAGAAAATAATGTTTGCTCATTGAGCGTTCCAGGCTACAGAAAAGAAAATAACTTCGGCATCAAGCCCTGCGGAATGGGTTATTATGCAGAGGTTTATGATAACAAAATCGTTTTCGTTGCCCGTAACTTTATGAAGGGCGAATACATAAAAGGCGATTGCGAGTTTGTGGATTTTGCGATCGATTTGATATAACAAACAAAAAAATACTCTTGACTGGGGGTCAAGAGTATTCAAAAAACTTATAAAACAAAAAGCGTTGAATCTAAACTGATTCAACGCTTTTGCTTTTTACAATGAGAAGTTCAAGTCTTCTCTTATTACTAAAAACAAAAAACAAGACACCAACCAAAGTTGATTTCTTGTTTTGGTCTGAGTGAGAAGACTTGAAGGGCTTTGCCCTTCACGCTCGCAAGCTCGCTAACCCGATTGTGTTCGCCTTCGGCGAGTGGAAGTTCAAGTCTTCATTTACTATATTGAAACAAAAAAAAGAACAGATAACCGATGGTTATCTGCCCTTTTTGGTCTGAGTGAGAAGACTTGAACTTCCGGCCTCTTGACCCCCAGTCAAGCGCGCTACCAACTGCGCCACACCCAGATAGCGAAAGATATAATATCATATCATTTCACATTTTGCAAGTGTTTTTTCAATATTTTTTAGATTTTATTAAGTTTTTTGGAAAAATATATAAATATAACACTTTCATTCCGAATTTCACAATCAACGTTTTCTGTACCACCCACCACTGCGTGGTTCCTCCTCCTCCTCGCAAGCGAGCAAGAGGGATAGGCTTCGCAATACTTTTACATACTGGCGACTGGCAACTGGAGACTGGCGACTAATTACGAATTCCGAATTCCGAATTTATTACACTGCATTCGGTTACTCCGTAATATTCAAAGCATTTCAAAGCTTCTTTGGTTATTCTTTCTCCGCAAATGAGAATCGGTACTGCGGGAGGACAGCCCACCGTAATATCTGAAAGTATTTCGTTTTCACATTTTTCTACCGGTAGAGTCTGTGATGGTGATAGAATAGCTTCTCTTACGGACATGGCCTTTTGAGGTTCTGCAAATTCAGGTGCATTTATATTCAATGCAGCTTTTTGGGGGATTTTGTTGAAAACCGATTCTAATTTTTCAAACTCTTGCCGTGTAGTTTCGGGGGTTGGCATAAGTACAATATAATCAGGGTCGGAAAATTCGCAGAATATATTATTTTCGGCAAGTGTTTCTGCAATTTCTGTTCCCGTGTAACCGTATTTACGGGCATATATTGTCAGCTTCATAGGTTCGTCACCGTAAAAAGAAAAACCGATTGCCTCTAAATTCTTTTTAAATTCAGCTATCAATGGCAAAAAGCTGCTTAAACATTCTTTGTAACCCTCAAGATATAAATTGCAGTAATCGAGAGATTGCATAATAAGGTAGGAGGGGCTTGTTGAACCAAAAAGTGCCAGAGCCTGTTTTACCTCTTCTGAGGGGAAAATATCGTTTCTTGTATGCAGGTAAGCACCGCCCGTAACAACAGGAAGAGTTTTATGGGCGGAGTCGCAGCATATATCTGCACCAAGGTCAATGGGGTGACGGGAGCTTTCAAGGAATTTCAGATATGCTCCGTGAGCATTATCTACAGCTAAAAGTACATTGTGCTTGTGGCATACTTGAGCAATACCTTTAATATCTGCAAGCTTTCCTAAATAATCGGGGCTGGTGATATATACTGCAATCGGCTTTATCTCGCTTGTTCGGAGAAATTCATCAAGCTCGCAAGGGGTTATGTTGCAGGAAAGGTAGGAGTCTTTTTTCTCGGGCGAAAGCCACATAACATCGAAATCAAGAAGTGCCACTGCACTTATGAAGGCTTTGTGAGCATTTCTTCCTGCGGCAATGATAGGCTTTCTGTTATGCTTTTTAGCATAAAGAGTTATAAGCTGCATCATAGCCCGAATGCACTGAGAGGAGCCTTCGGTGCAATAATAAGTAGGGCATCCGAAAAGCTCCGAAGCATTTTTTTCGCTTTCGGCAATTATGCCTGTAGGGTGATATAAATCATCTGCACTTTGAAATTCTGTTATATCTAAATTTTCAAAACCGAGAAAATTAGCACCTTTATGACCGGGCATGTGCATTCGCACAGGGGAGCTTTTACTGTATTTTTTAACAAAATCGCAAATGGGTGTATTCATAATTATTCACCGAGAGCTCTTGCAATGGCAACCATAATTGCACACTCCATACGTTTACGGAAAAGCTTACAACCGCTTTCATATACACCCGTAACCGAACCTGTTGCGTGGTAAGCGTTTGCAGCACAACCGCCCGAGCAGTAAAGTCTTGCCCAGCAATCCTTACATTCGGGGTGGGCATAAACATTACAAGCGGCAAATTGGCTTTGTATTTCTCGGTTTGTAACACCGTCCCAAACGTTACCTAACTTGAATTTTTCATCGCCTACGAATTGATGGCAGGGGTACAAATCACCCCAAGGTGTAACTGCCATATATTCAGTTCCGCTTCCGCAACCGGAAATACGTTTATAAATGCAGGGACCGCCTGTAAGGTCAATCATATAGTGGTAGAAGGTGAAGGGCTTACCCTGTTTATCTCTTTGAAGCATTAAGTCAGCAAGGTCTTCATATTGCTTCATTACAATCTCTAAATCTTCTTCTGTCAGTTCAGCAGGGTCTCCCGGAGCACAAACAACAGGCTCCATACTTAATTCGCTGAAGCCTAAATCAAGCATTTGCTGAATATCCTTAAGAAAATCGGGGTTAGCGTGGGTGAAAGTACCACGCATATAGTAATTTTTGCCGTTCCTTGCTTCAACAAATTTTTGGAATTTCGGAACGATTTTGTCCCAGCTTCCGTTACCTGCATAGTCAACTCTGTAGCGGTCGTGAATTTCTTTTCGTCCGTCAAGGCTGAGAACGACATTACTGCATTCTTTGTTTGCAAATTCAATAACATCATCGTCAACAAGAACGCCATTTGTTGTAAGTGTGAAGCGGAAATTTTTATTATGCTCTTTTTCTACGCTTCTGGCATAAGCTACAAGGTCTTTGACAACTTGAAAATTCATAAGTGGCTCGCCGCCGAAAAAGTCAACCTCAAGGTTGTGGCGGCTGCCGGAGTTTTCAATAAGAAAATCAAGGGCACGCTTACCTACCTCAAAGCTCATAACATCTCTTTCACCGTTATATTTTCCCTGGCTTGCGAAGCAGTATGCACAGTTAAGGTTGCAGGTGTGAGCAATATGAAGGCAAAGTGCTTTTACAACTCCTGCCGTTTTCTGCTTGAGAGCTCCTGCCATGGATTCGAATGTATCGGGAGCAAAAAGCTTTCCGGAATCCTTTAAGCTCTCAACCTGAGCATAACACTCAGCGATATCAGCCTTTGTAATATCTTCTCGATTAGCGTATTTTTCCTCAATAGCTTTCAATACATCTTCTTTGGCGGTGTTCTCAAATATGGCAATAATGTCATAAGCTACTTCATCCACCACGTGAACTGAACCTGAGCAGACATCAAGCACAATATTATAGCCACCCTGCTTGTATTGATGAATCATAATAGTACTATCCCCTTCACGAAAAATGCCGCCGTTAACGGCGGCATTTCGTTTTTTCTGAATTAATTATTTGCTTTCCTTAACGCTTTCGCATTCCTGGTTAGCAATACCGCAGCTTGTTTTGCAAGCAGACTGGCAAGAAGTCTGGCATTCGCCACAACCACCGTTTTTAGCACTTTCGCACAAATTGCGTGTTTCAATAGTTTTGATATGTTCCATGAGAATAAGCCTCCATATAAATTTTTCGTATTTAGTTTACCACAGAGGTTTTTATATGTCAATTGAATTTTTAGGTTAATATATTTTATTTTTTTGAATATATCATAATAGACCTCCCTGGCGAAGGGAGGGGGACCACACCGAAACTTGTTTAGGTGTGGTGGAGGGTTCTAGTGCCGTAAGGCACGTATAATAAAATCATTTACCTTCTAAAGATGATTTTGCAAATATCAGGAGATATAACAATGATAGAAATATTAAAAATCTCACCATTAACTCTTACATCAATAATTCTGACACTTGCGGTGGTATTTGTAAACGGCTTAACCGATGCACCAAATGCTATTTCTACCGTAACAGTTACAAGGTGCATGAAATTAAAATCAGCTCTCATAATGTCTGCAAACTTTAATTTCCTCGGTGTTGCGGTTATGAGTGCTGTTAATAATTCTGTTACTGTTACTGTTGCAAATATAGTGGATTTCGGCAATGATGCCTATTCAGCTTCAGTTGCACTTTCTGCGGCATTATTCAGCATTGTTTTCTGGGCGGTGCTTGCTTGGTATTTCGGTATTCCAACAAGCGAAAGCCACGCTCTGATTGCAGGGCTGACCGGTAGTGCTATTGCAATTAACGGCGGACTTTCGGGTATAAACATGGGAGAGTGGATTAAAGCTGTAAAAGGACTTTTCACATCTTGCTTGTTTGGGTTTGTTGTGGGCTTTATCATTTGCAAACTTATAAGTCGGATCGTAG
>JAZQJD010000001.1:0-20309 GCA_045541435.1 Acutalibacteraceae bacterium | reverse complement strand
GCGAAGTTTGTTCGTAGTATAAAATATAATTTTTTTCATAAATTTTATGTTTTTTATATTCTTTAAGGGGTTCTACAGGCTTTATTCACCTGCAGAACCCCTTGCTATAGCTGGTTTTATACGGTCTGCGCTTTTTTTACAGCCCCCAATAATTTTATGAGCCTAAATTTTCGTTATTCTGCCTTACATATTCATATACCGGCTCAAGCCTTTCTTTTGTGAGTGGGTAGAAGAATTTGTAAAGGATGAATATGAGGGTGTATGTGATTGCAGGGATGAGAGTGCAAACGGTTAAAATGCCCTCGCTTATGCCCTCAACATAACCTGCATTTGACATTGTTTCCGCCTCGTAGCCGATTTTGCCTAAAAGCATAAGTCCGCCGTAGTCTGCGGCAGTCTGACCGAGCTTTCTGCAGAAGGTGTAAACTGCATAAACGGCACTTTCGTTTTTGATACCTGTTTTATAAAGCTGGTAGTCGATAACATCTGCTACTACTGCCCAGTTTGTGATAGAAACAAAGGTATAACCGAAGCCGATTACAAACTGCATTACAAGGAAGAGCCAAGCCTGGTCGGGTGCGGGTTTAATAAAGAATGTGGCAACTGCTGCCGCCGCTGCAATAAAAGATGTAACACCGCAAATTTCTTTTTTACCGTATTTCTTAACAATTTTTCCCGAGAAGGGAAGCATAAGAACAAGGGGAGCGTATTGAGCGACTGTTCCGATAACGGAAAGAGAGGTGTCGCAGAAATAGTTTTTGTAAAGATATTGGTTAAGTGAGCCGAATTGAAGCTGACCGCTTATGAGAATACCTGTAAGAGCGAGAACAACGAAAGGCTTGCTCTTAAGCATACCGCCGTATATTTCTTTCATATTTACTTTAGGCTCTGCTTCTGAGGGAACTCGCTCCTTTGTCATACCGAAGCAGGCATAATAGAATATAATTGAAAGAACGCCCATTACGAGAGCAAATCTGAACATACCGGGACCGTCTGCAACGTTATAGGTTGAGCCGTCTGCGGCAGTAACGGTTGTGTAAATAAGGAACGGTGCTAAAAGAGCAGGTGCAGCACCGCCAACACCGCTACCGATGGTACGGAAGGTGGAAAGAAGAGTTCTTCCGTCAGGGTCATCGGTAATAACTGATGCCAGAGAGCCAAAGGGTACATTCATACCTGTGTAAAGCATACCGAAAGCAATGTATGTAATGTATGCGAAAACAAGGAGTAATAAGGGGTTTTGTGTGTATGCTGAGGCATCAATGAAGCATAAAACCTGGGAAAGAGCAAGGGGAATTGCTAACCATTTGAGATAGGGTCTGTATTTGCCGTCTTTATTAGGCTTCTTTTTTGCAACTATTGCACCCCACATAGGGTCATTAATTGCATCCCAAAGACGAGTGAAAAGGAAAAGATTTGCAACCTTACCCGTGGGAAGCTTTAAAACATCAGTATAGAAAACCTTTAAATAAGAGGAAATGTATGTAAGCAGAAAAAGATTTCCGCCGTCACCAAGCATATAGCCAATACCCTCGCGTATGCCGATTTTATTGGGGTGCTCCTGTTTTATTACTTCTGTTGAAGCGGTGTTTTCCATTGCCATATTTTCAACTCCTAAAAATATTTTAGTTTGAGAATATTAATCCAAGGCCTGATAATTTACTGCAAGACCGCCTTCACTTGTTTCACGATAGTGATGCTTAAGGTCTTTGCCGGTCTGATACATTGTTTCAACAACGGTATCAAACTTAACTTTTCTTGTTGATGTGAGGAAGTTTGCAAGTGAAAGAGCGTTTATTGCTCTCATTGCTGCAACTGCATTTCTTTCAATGCAAGGTATCTGAACAAGTCCGCAAACAGGGTCGCAGGTAAGACCGAGATAATGCTCCATAGCATTTTCTGCAGCATATTCTATCTGGTCTAAATCCATAAAATGAAGCTCCGCAAGTGCTGCCGCTGCCATTGAACAGGCTGTTCCGATTTCTGCCTGGCAGCCTGCTTCTGCACCGCTGATTGAAGCATTCTGCTTAACAACATTTCCTATAATTCCTGCTGCTGCGAGTGCTTTTGCAATTTCAAAATCCGTAAAGCCTTTTTTCTCCTGCATATAGAAAAGAACTGCGGGGAGAACACCCGAAGCACCGCAGGTGGGTGCGGTTGTAATTGTTCCGCCGCCTGCGTTCTGCTCGCTTGCCGCATAAGCATAAGCACAAACGAGTCTGTTTTCACGGGTTTCGGGAGTTTCGTCCATATGGCGTTGAGCATAAAGATATTTTGCTTTTCTCTCAACCTCAAGACCGCCGGGGAGAATGCCCTCTATTGAAAGACCCTCTCTGACCGTCATTTTCATTTGTTCCCAAACAGATTTAAGGAAAACGAAAATACCCTCGCCCTCATAATTTGCCACATAATCGCTTAAACGAAGATGGTGCATAAGGCAGTATTCTTTAATCTCGTCAAAATTCTTCTGAGGGTAAACCTCAGGAGCAGTAACTGCAGGAACTCCCTCTATTCTGATTTCACCGCCACCGATGCTCATAGCTCTTATCTTGGCGATTTCGTTTTTATCGTTATCGTAAACTATAAAATCGAGAGTGTTGGGGTGGGGTAAATCTTTTTCTTCTGTATTAAGTATAATTTCATTGGGTGCAGAAATAGTTTCCTTGAGAACTTTATCTGTGCCGTGACCCTCACCTGTGAGAGCAAGTGAGCCGTAAAGAATTACCTTTACGAAAGAGGCATTAGGATAGTTCTCGTTAATATATTCTGCGGCATATTGAGGACCCATTGTATGTGAGCTTGAGGGTCCTTTGCCGATTTTATAAAGCATTTTTAAGGATTGCATATTGTACCTCCGCCAATTAAGATGTCGTCAATATATATTGCAGCAGTTTGTCCCGGTGCGGCGGCTCTTTGAGGCTCTCGGAAAATAATTTTTCCCGTATCGCCCGAAAGTGTAAGAGTTGCCTTTGCAGGTCTTGCGGCACAACGGATTTTAACTTCGCATTGAAATTCGTTGCTCGGTGCTTGTCCCGATAAGAAATTAATATCTTTTATATATATTTCTTCTTTGAAAAGCTCGTTATTGTCGCCAATAATTACAGCATTATTTTCAGCATCAATGGAAAGCACATACATGGGCTTTCCGAAAGCACCTAAGCCTTTTCTCTGACCGATTGTATATTTGTAAATTCCCGAATGTGTACCCAATTTTTCACCGGTTGAGGAAAGAAAATCACCGGGAGTTGATTTGGGGTTAAATTCTCTTTCGATGAAAGAAATATAATCGTTATCGGGAATGAAGCAAACCTCTTGACTGTCTTTCTTTTCAGCAACAGGAATGTTGTTGTCAGAGGCCAGCTGACGAATTTCGGGCTTTGATAAATCAGCAATAGGGAAAATCACGTGAGAAAGAATATGCTGATTAAGACCGCATAAGAAATAACTTTGGTCCTTGCTTGAGGGGTTTCTCTTTATATAATAAATGCCGTTTTTGTCTTTAATTATATTTGCGTAATGCCCTGTTGCTAAAAGGTCGCCGCCTTGAGCGAGGGTGTATTCTAAAAGCTTTCCCAGTTTAACGTTGGGGTTGCACATAACGCAGGGGTTAGGGGTTCTGCCCTCAAGATATTCATTACAGAAATAATCTGTAACCTTTTTGAATTCTTCTCTCATATCGAGAACATCAAGGGGAATGTTTAGAGCTTCTGCAACTGCCTTCGCATCTTCAATATCTTTATCCGCAAGATTATATGGCTTAAGGCGTAAGGTAACGCCGCGGACATTGAACCCGCGTTCTTTTAAAAGTATTGCCGCAGCAGCAGAATCGACACCGCCGCTTATAGCTACAAAAACCGTTTTTGACATATTTTTCTCCTGATTGATATCTACCTAAAAATAATAACACACGCATATAAAAAAAGCAAACTGTATGTATTATTATTTGTAAAAATATTTCTTTTTTTACAAAAAAGAGGGGGAAAATTCACTTGCATTTTTTAAAAATTTGGTGTAAAATAATACCATTGATATATTCGGGGTATATGTGCTGTTTTGCAGAATTTTGTTTTGTTTCTCTGCAGAAAACAGATATATCAATTAATTTTCAGGTAAATGTGGAAATGAATTTCGTTAGAGTGGGCAAAGCCTATCCGAACCAGCCTTAAACGGCGATGTTTCGGTACTTTTGTCCGATTTGCCTTTGAAAGGCGTCAGCCTATCTGCAGTCAAATGCGACCAAAATTCCTCGAAACCTCATCCGTTTAAGGTCGGAGAATTTTGTGATTAAGTATTTTTTACTCAGATGAGGCAAAAACGCAGCTAATCCTGACGGATTGGCGAGTATTTTAACGAAATATGAGTGGAAAAGACTATCCCAAAATCTGATTCGGATAGGCTTTACCCACTCTTAGCGGAAGTACGAAAGGATGGATTTTTTTGTCAGCGGATTTGCATTGCCATACTCGATTGTCTAACGGCTCTCTCGGTATTGAAGATTTAATTATACTTGCTAAAAAACGCGGTGTTTCAACAATCGCCATTACCGACCACGACTGCCTTGCGGGTACGGTAAGAGGTAAGGTTATCGGCGAAAGGCACGGAGTTACTGTTATTCCCGGCGTTGAGCTTTCGGGAACGGACAAGACTACGGGTCAAGAAATACATATGCTTTGCTATAAGCCCGATTTCCCGGACAGGCTGGAGGGTCTTTGCCGCCGTAGTTCGCTTATCAGAAAAAAATCATCTCATATTATGATGCTTAAGGCTGCTCAGCGTTATCCTATAACACCTGAGTTCGTTGTTAAATGCGCATCGGGTTCGACAAACATTTTCAAAATTCATATTATGCAGGCTCTTATGGAGGTCGGCTATACTGACAGAATCTACGGCGACCTTTATAAAAAGCTTTTCTCTTCGGATGTTGAAGGAAACATCAATAATGTCCCCGAATATGAAGATATTTTCGATGTGCTTAAACAGATTCACGAAGCAGGCGGTATAGCAATTCTTGCTAATCCCCAGCGTTGTAAAAATAAAAATCTTGTGGACGAGCTTGTTAAAGCAGGTCTTGACGGTATTGAGGTTTATTCTCCCGAGCTTTCTGATGAGGAAAAGGCAGAATTCATCAAGTATGCAAAGAAAAACAAGATTCTTACAACAGGCGGTTCAAACTTCAAAGGGCTTTATAATAAAATGGTGGTTTCCGTTGGCGACTGCGATTTGCCCGATGAATGTGTTCAAGAGCTTAACACATATAAGACAAGAAAGAAAAAGGCAGAACGTAAGGCTGCTGCTAAAGGCGAATAATTAAAAATATATCAGGTGGTTAAAATTCCTCGGAAATTTAACCACCTGATTTTTAGTTTATTTTAATTAAAAATTTTTCCCAATCCGCTAACGAAGAAGCAGGAGATTCTTTCGAAGATGTTATCTGCATTTTCTTTTACGGGGTCAAGATGCTTTTCAGAGGAGGTTGCATAGGCAGTGAATTCAATATTATCTAAACTGATATTACCGTCTGCACCTTCGGGAGAGGTGAAGCAGAATTTTATTTCCTTTACCTCTTTGAGCTTTTCGTTTCCGTAACCTATACCGCAGTCATTGCCTCTGAAATAAAGTCTGTTAAGGTCAAGAGTTACGGTGTGCCACTGGCTGTCGGCAGGGATTACCATGGAATTTCCTTTTGTTTCGGAAACAGCGGCAGAATACCATGTAAAAGAGCTTTTATATAGCTTCAAGCCGGAAAAGGTGATGTCCTCGGTGCCTCTGTTGATAACAGAAAATGTTACGGTACCATAAGTGCTGTAATCCGTATCAACATCCTTGAAGCTGAAAACCTTATTCTTTTCATTTGCATTTTCAAATGTAAGAACAGGCTTGACACAGAATTCTGAAGCAGAGCCTTTTATATCAATAAAACCTTCTTTATTGAATTCAATACCTGCATTCTCCGCATCCCAGGTGGGATAAAAATCTGTGTAGGTATCGTCCTCATTGTGCCAAACGGTTTCGTTTTCGCACTCTGCCCAAGTTTTTTCCACCCAATAATGCGTACCGATAGCTTTATCTGTAACAAACGGGCAAACAGGGAAAAGGGCTTTACCGTTTAATGAGGAGAAAAGATTAGCATTACCGTTAGTTAAATAATAGGCATAGGCTGCGGATTTTGGTTCTTTAACAGAATCACTCCAAATCCTCACTGTGTCTTTATCAATTATTTCTGCATTTGCTTTAACATAAATGCCGTCTGCACCGCATATTGCAAAGCCTTCTAAAACTTCACCGCTTGAAGTGAGCTTGTCACCGATGTTTTCGAATGTTACGTAGATGCTACTATCTTTAATTTTTGTTTTCTTTGGTGTAGCAATAGTATATGTATCACTTTTACCGTAAACAAGACCCAGTGCGGCATCAGTCATTCTTTCACCGACCTCTTTCTTGCTTTCGGGGTGAATATAGCCGGTTTCCTTAAGGTATGTTATAGGTATATCATAAACAGAAACTACCGCACGTGAATCCTTTTCCTGTTTTTGCATTTTGGTAAAAGCGATGTTTCTGTTAAGGAAATAATTGTTATCACCATAATTATAGGAAACAAGCTGAGTATATACAATGGGCAATAATCCGTTTTTGTAAGAGAAAAGCTCCGTATAGGATTTTTGCAAAAGAGAAAAGGCGGCTGCATAGTTTTCATCGGTTAAGCCAAACATTAAATCGGTTTCACCTTGATACCAAACCATACCCGATAATCTGAAATGTTTAAGTGCTTCAATTCTCAGGTTATAGTTCACAGTCATATCGTGATAAAGACTTCGGTTATCATCAAGCCATTTATCCTTTTCGATATATCTTTCACGGGCTATAAGGTCATCCTTTACCTTTTTGTCAGAGTTAATTGCTTCTCTTGAGAGCCAAGAGGCAATAGATGTTCCACCCAAAGAAATATTGAGAACACCAACGGGCATATCAATTTCTTTTTGAAGCTTATCCGCAAAGAAATATGCTACCGCACTCATACCGTAAATTTCTTCACTTTCACCGGTAATCCATTTGGAATCGGGAATATCTTTAAGAGGTGAGGAGGGGATTTCTTTAGTTCCGTCAAGCTCTTGATAAAATGGTGTAATAAGCACTCTCAGATTTTTAGAGAGGGGCTTTTTTTCTTCCATCCATTTTCTTCCGACTTTTGCTTGACCCAAGGGGTATTGCATATTGCTTTGCCCTGAAGCCAACCACAATTCACCGAAAACAACATTTTTCAGTGTTGAAAATTTCTTGCCGTTTTCCTTTACAACAATAGTGTATTCTTCATAGCTGCCTTCGGGAGCAGTGAAAGAAACTTCAAAATTGCCGGTTTTATCGACTTTTTCGGAAGCCTTTGCAACAACTTCTTTTTTACTGTTGATAAGTTCAACAGATATCTCTTTTTTTTCTGTACTCGTACCTGCAATAACAACCTCTTCTTTTTGTTTGAAGAGCATATTATCTGTGTAAAAGCTGAGAAGGTACGGTGGCTTTTGCGGTGCTGTTGCAAATGCAGGGGTAACACAAAGTGTAGTTAAAATCACAGCGAGTATAATTGATAATAATCTTTTTTTCATTTTTTTTACCATTTGTTTTCCACATATTCACAGAAAGCATACATATCTTTGATTTCGAGCTTTGTTCCGTCATCTAAGGTTACATCACCGTTCCAAAGACCGTGTACTTGATGGGTGTGCATTCTTGCAACGCCAACATTCATATCTGAGTGCTGGTCAAAGAAGGGTGTCATTGTAAGATTGAATCTGCCATCCTCGGAAATAAATTTCCAGGGATTCATATATTTATCGGGCTTCGGGAAAACTTCAACATCAACCGCACCGAATTTGTGAGCTTTGCCGTCATAGAAAAGACAGGTTTCGGTTGCATTACTTTCATCACCAATAGCCCAGGTGATTTCAAAGCCGAAAATATGCTTTTTGCCCTCTTCATCGGTTAAATAGGTTGAGCCGTTACCCCAATACCATACCATTCTGTGAGGCGTGTTAACTCTGCCCCAGTCAAGTGCACAGAATGTGTTTTCCTTTGAGAACTCCCAAACCTCGTCACCATATTTGAAGGTGCCACCGCATGGCATACAGTTTTGCTTGGTTGTCATAAAGTACTTTGTAGGTGCATCATGGAAGGGGAGAACTGTTGTGATATTCTCAAGACCGGGCATAATGTCCATTTGAAAATTACATTCAACCATTTTACCCTTAACAGGCATTTTAAAATAAAGAATTCTGCTGTTTTCTTTTGTATCAAAATCCAGCTCTGCTTTGCCGACCTTTGCTTTGAATCTGTTGGGTGCATCACCTCTTGCAGGGAGGATATATTTGCTATCGCCCCCAATAAAAAGTGCGAAAGCATCTGCAAGAACCTGTCCGTTTTTAATATCAATAAGCTTAGCTGCTGCATAGCCACCAACAGAAATATTAGCAAAGCTGATTTGAACAGAATAATCCTTGTTGCCTAACTGGTAGAAATCCCATTCCTTTTTTCGCATATTGGGTTTTGAGAATGAACGCTCATAATCGAACACGTTATGCCTTGCCCAGCCTTTTGCAAGAAGCGTGCCGTCAGAAGACAAAAGAGGTGTTCTTTCTGTGTATTCTGTTTGCTTTGAAGATTCTTTCCATTCATTAAAGGGTATGTAGGTTCTTTTAGTTTCGTTACTCATAATAACACTCCCGAAAGAAAAATTTGTTTCACATTGACATTGTAACAGATTATAATATTGTTTTTCAATTGTATTTATGTAAAAAAAGAAAGCGGGATTTTTGAATATATTACCTAACGAAAAAATTCTGGCAACTGGAATCTGGTATCTGGCATCTAAAAACCCCTTGCTCTTTTCGAGCAAGGGGTTTTTGAAGCTTAATACATTCCGCCGCCCTGAGCTGCTGCCATTGCTGCTGCGTTAGCTGCATCTGCTGCGGGGTCGGGTTTATCTGTTACAAGGCTCTCTGTTGTAAGAACCATTGCTGCAACACTTGAAGCGTTCTGAAGAGCTGAACGGGTAACTTTAGTGGGGTCAAGAATACCCGCTTTAGCCATATCTGTGTATTCTTCTTTTGCAAAGTCGAAACCATAACCAACTTTTTCGGAACGAAGAATACCGTCAATAATAACTGAGCCTTCAAGACCTGCGTTAGCCGCAATCTGACGAACGGGCTCTTCAATAGCCTTACGAACGATTTTTGCACCTGTTTTTACATCTGCATCTTCAAGAGAAGAGATGTAAGCATCAAGAGCAGGAATTGCGTTGAGAAGAGCAACACCACCGCCTGCAACATAGCCCTCTTCAACAGCGGCTTTTGTTGCTGCAAGAGCATCCTCGATACGAAGCTTCATTTCTTTCATTTCTGTTTCTGTTGCCGCACCAACTCGGATAACAGCAACACCGCCTGAAAGCTTTGCAAGTCTTTCTTGAAGCTTTTCTCTGTCGAAGTCAGAGGTTGTTGTTTCAATCTGAGCTTTAATCTGCTGAACTCTTGCGGCAATTTCGTTGTTATTGCCGGCACCATCAACAATGATAGTGTTTTCTTTAGAAATCTTAATCTGGCGAGCTCTGCCAAGCTGAGTAATAGCTGCATCCTTAAGATCAAGTCCAAGCTCTTCTGTGATAACCTCGCCGCCTGTGAGGATAGCGATGTCACGAAGCATTTCCTTTCTTCTGTCGCCAAAGCCGGGAGCTTTAACACCAACGCAGGTGAATGTTCCACGGAGCTTGTTTACAAGAAGAGTTGCAAGGGCTTCGCCCTCAATATCCTCTGCGATAATAACAAGCTTTTTACCTGCTTGAACAATCTGTTCAAGAAGAGGAAGGATTTCCTGGATGTTAGAGATTTTCTTATCTGTAATAAGAATGAAGGGATCGTCAATTACTGCTTCCATTTTATCGGTATCAGTTACCATGTATGGAGAAATATAACCTCTGTCAAACTGCATACCCTCAACAACGTCACAGCTTGTTTCAGCAGTTTTGCTTTCTTCAACTGTGATAACGCCGTCAGCAGTAACCTTTTCCATTGCTTCTGCAATAAGAGAGCCGATGTTTTCATCTGCGGAAGAAACAGTTGCAATTCTTGCAATGTCGTCTGTATTTTCCACGGGCTTTGAATTTGCCTTGATTGTCTCAACAACATTGTCAACTGCAAGCTTGATGCCTCTTTTGAGCACCATTGGGTTAGCACCGGCAACAACGTTTTTCATACCCTCGCGAACAAGCGCTTGAGCAAGAAGAGTTGCGGTTGTTGTACCGTCTCCTGCAACGTCGTTTGTTTTTGTGGAAACCTCTTTAACAAGCTGAGCACCCATATTTTCAAAGGGGTCGTCAAGCTCGATTTCCTTTGCGATTGTAACACCGTCATTTGTGATAAGGGGTGCACCGTATTTTTTGTCAAGGACAACGTTTCTGCCCTTTGGACCAAGTGTGATTTTAACAGTATCGCATAATTTATCGATACCTGCTTGAAGAGCTCTGCGAGCTTCTTCGCCGTAAATGATTTGTTTAGCCATAATTAGAGCCTCCTAAAAAATCGTAAATTATTCAACAATAGCAAGAATATCGCCTTGACGAACAACAATAAGTGTTTCGCCGTCGATTTTAACTTCTGTGCCGGAATATTTGCTGAGAATTACCTTGTCGCCGACTTTAACTTCCATTTTGATTTCTTTACCGTCAACAATTCCACCGGGACCAACCGCAAGAATTTCTGCAGTCTGGGGTTTTTCTTGAGATGCGGCAGCGAGAATGATACCGCCTTTAGTGGTTTCTTCTGCTTCGCAGAATTTAAGAACAACTCTGTCGCCTAAGGGTTTGAGTGTCATAGTATTGCCTCCTATATAAAATGTTATTAACCTCGTTTTAGCACTCTCTGTCGTTGAGTGCTAAATATATAATACCTCTTATTTATGAACAAATCAAGACTTTTTTGTAAATTCCTCCATATTTTTCTATTGTTTTCCTCATATATCATAAATATATATGTTGCGAAAAAAGGATTAATTCATTAACAGTTGAAAAAAGGCCCTGCTTTTGATAAAATGTTTTCAATATTGATTTTCAAGGGTGACAAAATGTTTAATTTTTTTGTTGATAAAGAAAAAAGGGTGGGCGACTGCTACTATATTACCGACGCTGACTATAACCATATTACGAATGTTTTAAGAATGCAGAAGGGCGATAGCTTTCTTGTAAGTGAAGAGGGTGTCAGCAACTTATGCTTTATTGAAGCAATAAATAGTGATGCAGTTGTTGCAAAGATAATAAAGGAAAATTATCAAGACACAAATCTGCCCATTAAAATTATTCTTTTTCAAGGTCTTCCCAAAAGCGATAAAATGGAGCTGATAATCCAGAAATGCGTTGAATTGGGCGTTGACAGCATTGTTCCCGTTGAAATGAGCAGATGCGTTGTTAAAATTGAGGAGAAGAAAAAGAAAAGTAAGCAGATTCGTTGGCAGGCTATTGCCGAAAGTGCCGCAAAGCAAAGTAAAAGGAGTATCATTCCCGAAATCCAAGAAGTTGTTTCCTATAAAAATGCTTTAAAAATGGCAGAGGAGCTTGATTTTGTCCTTGTCCCTTATGAAAATAAGGACGGAATGAAAGCTACAAAGGAGGCTCTTTCGGGAATCAAAAGCGGCATGAGTGTTGGTATATTTATCGGTCCCGAGGGTGGCTTTGACGAAAAGGAAATTGAAGCTGCCGTTGAAATAAGCGGAAAAACAATTTCTCTGGGTAAAAGAATACTCCGTACAGAAACTGCCGCAATAACCACAGTAGGTATGTGTATGCTTTATGCAGAAATGGATTTGGGTGAAGAATAATGAAGATTTTGCCCTTTGAATTTTCCCAAAGAATGAAAAAACTTTTGGGAGAAGAATATGAAAGCTATGAAAAAGCGGTGAATGATGCCCCTGTCAGAGCATTCAGAGTTAACACCGATAAAATAAGTATTGAAGATTTTAAGAAACTTAATACATTTTCAGAAGAAAAAATTCCCTATGTGGAAAACGGATTTTATTTTGATTATGATAAAATCGGAAATCACCCATATCATCACGCAGGAATGATTTATGTTCAAGAGCCGGGTGCTATGGCACCTGCGGAATGTGTTGAAATTGATCCGGAGTGGACTGTTTTAGATATGTGTTCCGCACCGGGAGGAAAAAGCAGTCAGCTAAGAAACAAGTTAGGAGAAAAGGGTGTTCTTGTTTCCAATGAAATAATTCCATCAAGATGCAAAATCCTTACGGGAAATATCGAAAGATTAGGGCTTAAAAATACTGTTACCACTTGTACTGATACGGGTAAGCTGGCAAAAGTTTTTCCCGATACCTTTGATTTAATTATGGTTGACGCTCCCTGCTCAGGTGAGGGTATGTTCCGAAAGGAAGATATTGCTATTGAGGAATGGAGTTCCGAGAATGTTATAAAATGTGCTGAAAGACAAAAGGAAATTTTAGAAAATGCGGCAATCTGCCTTAAAAACGGTGGTTATATTGTTTATGCTACCTGCACATTTTCTCTTGAAGAAAACGAAATGTTGGTTGATAGTTTTCTTTCAGACCACCCTGAATTTGAAATAGTTAGAGTGCGAAAGCTTGTGGAAGAAAACACCGAGGACGGCATTTTCTTTGAGGGTTGCAAGTGCGAAAATATTTCATATGCCAGAAGATTTTATCCCCATAAAAACAGGGGAGAAGGTCAGTTTATGGCAGTTCTTCATAATAAAAATGATTATTACGGCTCTTATGACAGAACACAAAAGAAAAACGATAAAATTGACAAAACAGTTTTCGATTTTCTCAATGATACATTAACTGAATACGAAAAAGAAAATGTTTTGATGCATAAGGGTACACCAATTTATTTCACAGCCGATTTTGATGTAAAAAATGTTACTGCTTTTTCTGTTGGTGTTACTATTGGTGAAATAAAAAAGAACTATATCCAGCCCCATCATCAGTTTTTTATGGCAATGGGTAAGGATTTTAAACGAAAAATTGAGCTTACCGCAGAAAGTGACGAGGTCAAAAAATATCTTCACGGAGAAGAAATTTCCGTTAATTGCCCTAACGGTTGGGCGGTTGTTATGGTTGACGGCTGTGCTTTAGGCGGAGCAAAGGTTTCAAACGGCAGAGCAAAAAACCATTATCCGAAAGGATTAAGGACAAAATAAAATACTGTGAGTGATGGGGAATTCCTGCTAAGGAAAGAAAAAGAGGCAATGCGGATAAAACCGTGTTGCCTCTCATTTTTGCACTTTCACCTTAGAAGTGTGCCTTTCTTTTTCGGACAGTTTAAGTGATATTTTGCCTGATGGCAAAGTGATATTATTGCCTTTAGCAATAGTTTTATTCGCAAAACTGACCGAAGGTCAATAACACTATGCGAAGCATAATAACACTGCGAAGTAATATCACTCGCCGTAAGGCGAATAAAACTGCCAAGTGTCCTTGCGAACACTTGGCTATTCCTCACAGTGTTTTTTCAAACTCTGCAGCTTTCTTTAGAATTTCAATGGACGGACCGGGGATTCTTCCAAGATGATCGGGACCTACATTAACAAGATAGTTAATACCCAATTCGTTTAAATGCTTTTTATTTTTATATAGCTCTTCAGGGGATTTCCAATTGTGGTCTCTGTATGAAAAGCCCCAGGAATTATTGAGGGTGCAGGCAGATTCATATAAACCGTAAGGGCTGGGCTTGAATCCGTCAATACTCTGATAGTTCACTTCTTCTGGGTTAATTTTTGAGAGCTTTTCCCATTCATCTTTTGTTTTAGGGATTTCGTTATCACCCAAGGAAACATAGTCATACATACCATTGCCCAAACGGGAGTTAATAAGGCAGTCAGGCTGTAAGGATTTAACAGTATCATAAATAATCTTGCTTTGCTTATCGCTTAAAGTCATTGGAACATCAAACCAAGCGAGGAATATATCGCCGTAATTTGACATAATTTCTTTGATTTGAGGAAGAATTTTATTTTCAAAGCAAATATCGAAATTCTTTTCTTCTGGATTCGGGAAATCCCAACTGTTGTCCCAGGTAACACCTGAGCAACCCATATGATTGGAAAGATAACCGCCGCCGTGCTTTTCGTGCCAATCAAGGTCTTGAGAATAGTAAAAACCAAGCTTTACATCGTATTTTGCACAAGCATTTGCAAGGTCTTCGATAATATCTCTGCCGTAGGGAGTTGCATCGACAACATTGTATTTATCGACCTTGGAATGAAAAAGTGCAAAACCGTCATGGTGCTTTGTTGTAACAACAAAGTATTTCATACCGCATTCCTTTGCAAGCTTTATAATTTCATCCGCATTAAAATAAATGGGGTTAAATGCAGATGCTAATTTTTCATATTCTTTAATTGGAATTGCAAAATGAGAGCCAATCCATTCCGCATAATTATCACCGAATTTACCCTTGTATTCTCCACCAAGAAGAGAATAAAGCCCGAAATGCATCATCATTCCGTAGCCTGCATTTTTAAAAAATTCAATATTGTTCATACTGCCACCTCGTTTTCATAATTTCAGTATATTAAAAATGAGAAGTTATTTCAATAAAAAAATAATATCGGTTAAAAGATTTATTCTCTTAACCGATATTTGTTTTATTTGTATTCTATAAAATTGTATTTCTCTAAAGTTTTGAAATACTGAGAGAGTCTTTCGTAAAGGGGATTTGCCTTTTCACCGAAATGCTCTTCAACAAATTTGCCGATTTCAAAAATATCTTTTTCACCATCCATAAGAGGCCATATAAAGCTACCCATTTCGTCAAGGTGAATGTAGCTGGTTTTAGGCTTTTTAATAAGCTTTTGCATTATTCTGTTAGCAACACCCTTGTTTTCCATTTCCAGAGTGACAGTGCCGTTTTCATCCTTTGACCAGTTAAGACCATTCTTGCAGATTGGCCTTTTTTCAAGATAATTTTCTTCTTTTATATTCTTTTTCATGCTTTTTTATCACGCTTTTTCCAAATTGTGAATTTAAGAACTGTGAGAATAATCAAAGCGAATAGAAGTAAGCCGCCAAGGTCGGAAACTGCAGAGGGAATGCCAAGCTTTGCGGAAAGGTTGAGTGCCTTATCTACACCGAATACAGCAAGGAGAGCAAGAACAATACCAACAAGACCTTCACCTGCAATCATACCTGAGCAGAAAAGAATACCGTCGTTAACGATTTCCTCTTTGTGTTCTGCTTTTTTGCCTTTAATTTTGTCAAGAGCAAGTCTGATAAGACCGCCAACCATAATACAAGCATTAAGCTGAACGGGGAGATAAACACCGATTGCGAAGGGGAGAACGGGAATACCGATAATTTCAACCGCAACTGCAATAAATACACCGATAAATACGAGAACCCAGGGTAAATCGCCACCCATAACACCCTCAACAATAAGCTTCATAAGAGTTGCTTGAGGAGCGCCAAGCTCGTCTGAACCAAATCCCCAAGCGGAGTCTAAAAGATAAAGAGTACCACCGATAGCAAGAGCAGAGGCAATAACGCCGACTAATTCACCTGTCTGCTGTTTTTTAGGCGTTGCTCCTAAAATGTAACCTGTTTTAAGGTCCTGGGAGGTGTCGCCTGCAATAGCGGAAACAATACAGATAATTGAACCGATTGCAATAGCACTGCACATACCGTCAACGCCGTCTGCACCTGTAAGCTTAAGAATGAGAGTTGCAATAAGAAGTGTTGCAATAGCCATACCAGAAACGGGGTTGTTACTGCTACCAACAAGACCAACCATTCTTGAAGAAACGGTTGCAAAGAAGAAGCCGAAGATAACAATGATAAATGCACCAAGAAGCGATACGGGAATTGCGGGAATAAGCCAAATAAGAAGAGTAAGAACAAGAATAGCAACGATAACTATTTTAAGGTTGATATCTCTTGCAGTACGCTCTGTTGAGGAAGCACCGGCACCCTTCATACTCTTCAAAGCACCGGTAAAGGTTTTAACAATAAGAGGAAGAGATTTAACAAGACTTATAATACCGCCTGCTGCAAGGGCACCTGCACCGATATA
Source organism: Acutalibacteraceae bacterium (assembly GCA_045541435.1). Taxonomy (GTDB): domain Bacteria; phylum Bacillota; class Clostridia; order Oscillospirales; family Acutalibacteraceae; genus DTU089. The sequence continues at coordinate 4,231 of JAZQJD010000001.1, read as the reverse complement.
GCGGATATATGTGCTCCAGATAGCACTTGCACCACCCTCAGCAAAAAGCTCGCCAATGGGTGCAGTTCCGGGGTAAAGAATCATTTCTGAACCGAAAAGCACAATCATAGGGATAAGAACAAGCCAGCTTACGACACCGCCTGCGAACATATAAGAGGAAATTCTTGCACCGCAGATATAACCAACGCTCATAACAGCGGGGTAAATCTGAGTACCAATTTCACCTGCAAAGCCTTTAACTCTGAAAGAAATTTCACCGGAAACAAGCTTAAGACCGTCAATGATGAATTTGAAAAGTGCCGCAAAGCCCATACCTGCAAAAACAGTTCCGGCATTTGCACCGCCCTTTTCACCTGCAAGAAGAACCTCTGCACAAGCAGTTCCCTCGGGATAAGGAAGTGTGCCGTGCTCTTTAACAATAAGAGCGTTACGAAGGGGAATCATAAAGAAAACACCAAGAAGACCGCCGATAAGGGCGATGAGAGTGATTTCAACAAGGTCGGGCTTGTCCATTTTGCCCTCTGCTGCCCAAAGGAAAAGAGCAGGAAGAGTAAAAATAGCACCTGCTGCAAGGGATTCACCTGCAGAGCCGATGGTTTGCACTACATTGCTTTCGAGAATAGAGTTTCTGCGCATAATAATGCGGATAACGCCCATAGCAATAACTGCTGCAGGAATTGATGCAGAAACAGTCATACCAACTCGAAGACCGAGGTATGCGTTTGCTGCACCGAAAACAACCGCCAGAATAATACCCATAACAATGGAGGTAACTGTAATTTCAGGAGTTACCTTCTCTGCCGGAATGTACGGCTTGAAATTGTTTTTGTTGTCCATATTTTCTCCAATCTGTAAGAGCTTTTCGCAAAGAATCTGCCCCTACACTATAATAATCGGTTTATTTTATCATAAAAAATTTATAATTACAATATAATAATTATTTCAATTTCTCCAATATTTTCAAGAGAACGTTATATACATTTTCAGTTGAAGAAATGCTTAGCTTTTCATTTACCGTGTGAACATCGTAAAGAGCAGGACCGATTGAAATGCAGTCAATACCATCTATTGCATCTGCAAAGACACCACATTCAAGGCCTGCGTGAATTGCTTCAACCTTTGGCTCTTTTCCGAAATAGTCTTTATAAGCATTTTTATAAATTTCACGGAGCTGTGAGTTTTCGTTATATTCCCAAGGGGGATAATGACCATTGGTTTCGGATTTCCAATTAATAGCGTTGAAAAAGGCTGTAAGCTTTTCTATGAGGAAAGAAAGACCTGTTTTTTTGTTGCTTCTTAAACCAAAATGAAGAGATAAAACGTCATTTTCAATTTTGAGAATACCCAGGTTCAAGGAGGTCTGAACAAGACCTTCTATATCTGCACTCATTTCAAGAACACCATTGGGAACGCAGGTTAAAGCGAAAATCAGCTTTTCTTTCATATCATCGGTCAAAACCTTATAGGAAGCCTTTTCGCCTTTATCAAAAGTGAAAGTAAAACCATTTTCTCTGTCAGAAATTTCCGCTTTGATAACATTAAGATATTCTTCTGCAGCTTTGACAAACCAATCAATATCATCAACGCAAAGCTCAATTACGCATTTGTTAGGAATGGCATTATCCTTATCGCCACCATTAATGTTGATTATGTCAAAATCGCAGAATTTTTTAACGTGGTTTAAAAATCTTCCTGCGAGAGTATCGGCATTAACTCGGTTGTTATTAATTTCAACACCCGAATGACCGCCTTTAAGACCCTTGAAGGTAATTGTAATTTTAGTGCCATTTTTTTCTTGGTAATTAACGGAGGCTTTTGCAAGGAAATGACAGCCACCTGCACAAGATACTGTAACTGTATCATCCTCTTCGGAGTCAAGGTTTATCATTTTTTTAGCACGGAGAATACTCATGTCAAGTTCTCCTGCACCAATAAGACCGATTTCTTCATCAGAGGTAAAAACTGCTTCGATGGGCGGGTGGGGAATATTATCGCTTTCAAGAATTGCAAGAATCATTGCAACCGCAATGCCGTTATCTGCACCAAGAGTTGTTCCCTTTGCCTTTAAAAAGTCGCCATCAATAAAAAGCTCTATGCCACGATTTATAAAATCAGTAGTAGCTTCCTCGGTTTTCTGGCAGACCATATCAGTATGCCCTTGAAGAATAACAGGCTCGCTGTTTTCATAGCCCGGGGTACCATTTTTGAAAATAATAACGTTGTCTGCATCGTCTTTTACATATTTTAAATTATGGTTTACTGCAAAGTTTTTGCAATAACGAGCCATACCGCTACAGTTACCTGAACCGCGGGGCACATCACTTATTTGCTTGAAATAATAAAATACTCTTTCAGGGGTTAAATTAGTCATTGTTTTTCTCCTCAGTTTTTTCTGCAATTTGTTTTGAATAAATGCAACCGCAGTAGTTTTGTCTGTAAAGGTGATATTCTCTGGAAAGCTCACAGGAACGCTTGTAGCCCTCCCTCTTTTTAAAGTCAGAATAAAGGTAGTTTACACAATATTCTTTTTCGAGCTCGTTGCCGATTTCGTTAAGTAACTGTGCATTTTTATAAGGACTAACGGAAAGGGTAGTGGTGAAATAGTCAAAGCTTTTTTCTTTGGCATATTCTGCGGTTTTCATAAGACGCAAGCGGTAGCATTTTTTACATCTTTTGTCACCCTCGGGCAAATCCTCAAGACCTTTTGCAAGCTTTTCGAACTCATTATTGTCATAATCGGGAACAACTATCTCAATATCGTTAAAATTCATTTCAACAATAAGCCTTTTTAACTCTTCAAGGCGGTAGTTGAATTCGCTTTCGGGGGAAATATTGGGATTATAAAAAAATAATGTAATATTGAAATGCTCATGTAAATATTCAAGCACTGCACTTGAACAGGGAGCGCAGCAAGCGTGTAGCAAAAGTGTAGGCTTTGTATTTTCTTTTTTTATTTCCTCAATTACTTCGTCGAGGATTTTTTGATAATTAATCTTCATTTTTAAACACCTAAAATATTTCTCAACGGAATCCAAAAAACAACAATAATAAGAATTATAATATCAAGAACTTGATAAGGTGGCTTGTAATTGAATTTACCATTTTTTATATAGCTTTTTGCAGAGTTTAAATATATCCAAAAAATGTAGAACATTTCAAGAGGATAAATATAATTATAGAAAAAAGACTTGAAAATATCAAGCTGTAAAAGGCTTTGGAGTGCGTGAGTATTGCCGCAACCTGCACATCTGAAGCCTGTTATTTCATAAAAGGGACATTTAAAGCCGATTCCCGTGAAACGATAAATTAAATATATTAAAAAAGCACCAAGCAAAGCAAGAAAAGTGAATGTAACAAGACGAATAACACGTTTTTTTGTTATTTGGTCCATAGTCACACCATCCTTTGTCGCATAATACAATGATAATATAATATAAGTTGAATAAATGCAAGGTGATAAAATCACCATTTTATTACTTGTTTGCCGTTTTTGCACAAAAATATGAATATTTTCCACCGAAAATTGTAGAATTTTGTTGAATTAGAAAAAATGTTATGTTATAATCAACTCAAATCAAAAGAAAGGAGTTGTAATTATGCAACTTGAAAACAGAAATATAGTTAAATGTATACTTTTGACTCTTGTAACCTGCGGCATTTACGGTATCGTTTGGGGAGTTAAAATCGCAAGAGATGCAGTTAAGGTTAAAGATGTTAATGATGATGGTCTTGTAGAGATTCTTCTTGTTTTATTCTTGCCTTTCGTTGGCTTCTTCCTCGCTGAAAGAAAGCTTAATGAAGGCTGCCAGGCTTGCGGAATTGAACATAAAGACAATTCAATCTTGTATCTTGTTCTTGGTCTTCTCGGTCTTGGCATAGTTGACTATTGCTTAATGCAGAGCGACCTTAATAAAATTGCAGACGCAGGGTATGTTTTTGCAGCTGCTCCCGCAGGTGCACCTTATGCTCCCGAGGCACCTGTTGCTCCCGCTCAGGAAGTTCCTTTTGAAAATGTAGAAGCTGCAGAAGAAAAAACTGAAGAATAAGCTTTGAATTTTTTATCCGTCGGGTTTGTTTCTCGGCGGATTTTTTCTTTTAAAAAAACTTTTTCAAAAAAATAAAAAATTCTCTTGACAATAAAAATCTTTTGTGATATAGTAGTCAAGCATTAAGTTGCTGGTGTAGCTCAGTTGGTAGAGCAGCTGATTTGTAATCAGCAGGTCGGGGGTTC